>NZ_RBLM01000011.1:0-31169 GCF_003989425.1 Kocuria sp. HSID16901
CCCGCCGTTGCCGTTCGAGCCCGAACCGTTACCAGGGTCGACCGGGGTATCACCGGAGCCGGAGTTGTTTCCAGACCCGTTATCTCCGGGGTTTGAGCCATTGCCTCCGGTGGAGTCATCACCCGTACCCGGATCGACCGGGGTATCGGCTTGGGCCACATTGTGGATTGGGGTCAGTGGTGCTGGTTCGGCAGCATGTGCTGCTGCCGGGGCCAGCAAGGTTGCAGCCAGGGCTGTAACTGCTGCATATGAAGTCGTTTTCTTGGCGCTCATGATTTGTTCCTTTCAGGATCGAGCGTGATGTGGTTACTTGATGTGGTTCCCACCCACGTGCCGCCGTCTTCGGTGGCCCGTGCGTAAGCTTTGGTGAGTTCAGAGGGCGCGTTAGATACTCCGTGGTCAGTATCTATCCATACGGTCGATTTGTCTCGATGCGAGCTGAATCCGTGGACGCGTGGCTCGGCGTCCTTGGCGGTTTCAATATCTACATCGCTGGCTTTGCCAGAGTGAGCGTCAATGACTTGGTCACCAAGAAGGACTGAGGTTGCAGTCGAATCGAGAGCCGAAGGTGCCCCGTCAGGAAGATTGACCGGGACAGTGTGGGAAATCTTGTCAGAATCAGCTGCCTGGATGGAGAGGGTGTCAGCGCCATCAGCGTTCCACACCGTCAGGACCTCACCATGGTTATTGATCCCGATCCATTGGGATAATTTGGCGTCCTTGGAGGGCTTAGCTAGTTTCTGCTTCTTACCCTTGGTCTCCGTATCTGTCGCCGAAATGACTTCTGGCTCTCCCTTATTGAGATGCGCCCAGAGAGCCTTGTCATCGTGGATGCCTAAGAACGACGATTTTTCGGCGGGCGACTCGAAGGTCTTGCTGGTCTGGTCCTCAATGTACTGAATCCGGTCCGGTCGGGACGAAGACTCCTTCGGGATGAGGTAGTTCTGACCCTGCCGGGTGACCACCAGCTGCTGATCCGGGTTGAATGAGCGAGTAGCAGAGAGCCCATCGTTCGGGGTCCACAGACGGTACTGGTTACCTGTCACGACCAAGAATCCATCGTCCTTGTTGGGCAGAATCTCTGCCGATACGGACTCTTCGTCGGATTCGTCGTCTGCCAGATCATCGGAGGTTTTCTGCTTCCCGGTCGAGGTCTCAACGACCTCGAAGCTGTTGTCCTCGGTCTGATAAGCGGTATAGCCAGTGTCGAGGCTGACAGCTGGTTTGGTCCCGGCAGCAAGCGCTGAATCCAGGGTCTGAGCGGTCCGAGACGGTGACGGTGAGGTGGTATCAGCCCGTTTCGCGTGCGTGGCCGCCACAGATATCGCGATGGTGGCCGCGATCAGGACGAGACCAACAAGGATCAAGGCGATCAGGACGCGGGTGCGCTTATACCAGGGCTGGCGAGTGGTGCCATAGTCGGCGGTGACATCTCGACGGGAACCGTCGACGTCGACGACCATATCTCGTGCAGTCAGTCCGAATTGGGCGGTGACTTTCACGGGCCGGTCGACGTCTTGGGCAGCTTTGGTGATGTCATCCATAGCTGCTTGGACGGCCTGGGCATTGTCATCATGCTCGTGGACGTGGGTGACCCCGTTAATGGTGACATCGACCCGACCCTCGCCGTGGGCGATGGCCGTGATTCGGGGAAAATCCAATGGCTGTCGGTCGGTCATGACTATCCGTCCTGATCCATGGTGGTGGTTTGGGCACCGACGACGGTCCAGTCCTGACCATGCTTTTCCATATACACGGTGACATTGGCGGTGCCGCCCGGATGCTGAGTTGCATCCGCGCCCTGCCAGGTCCAGTCGACCTTGTACGCGCGGATCGCTTTGTCATCCCCGACATCATCGGATGCATCACCGCGGGCCGGTGCCACGGTGGGCACGGCGACCCGGTGATGAGTCCGGGCCTCGTTCCAGTCCGCCTGCATCGAGTTGCGCTGAGGCTTGACTTGTTGGTCAGCCCATTCAGGGCTCATCAGAGGCTTTGCCCTCAGGGTCGTACTGGTGGGGGAGTCATCTTCGGCAGGGTTCCAGCACCAGGCAATCGACAGATAATCGGCTCCGAGCGCCGATGGGTCGGAGCGGTCGGCGACCGAAGGGTCCATGCACGAAGCAGGCGTTGCAGATGAAGATGATGACGTCGCCTGGCTCGGGGTATCACTACTGGATGACTGAGATGCTGGTTCGTCCTCTGACCCGCACCCGCTCAGTGCGGTTGTCGCAACGAAGGCCAGGCTGGTTGCCAGCAGTATGTTTCGTGTTCTCATTTGGTAGCCCATGCGCCTTTCTCCTTCAGAATCGGCTCCGGGTCTATGGCACTGCCGTCGTAAGGATTGAACGATGAATCGGTATAGTCCTCGCCCGGTTTGTGGATTTCGAAGTGAAGGTGGTTGATTACTCCACCGCCGACTGATTCGGCGTGGTTGCCTTCTTGCCCAACGACGTCGCCACGCTTGACCTCTGCACCGGCTTCGACGTCGAAGGAATCCATGTGACAGAAGGCAAACCGGAATTTGGGTTCTCCGGTCATCGTCCCGAGCAGGCAACCGTCCGTGCGGTAGATGCCGGTGATCTTCAGATCCGTGGGAGCGATGATCTTCCCGTGCCCGGAGTCATCCACGAAGTCCACTCCGACGTGCTGTTGTGCCCAGGCCGGCAGGCCAGGCACATTGCGCGGTCCGAAACCGCTGGTGACTTGCGCATCAGGGAGGGGCACGGTCCACTCACCGTCGCCGAGGTCGCCGTCCCAGGCCTTGGCTCCGCTAGGTGCTTTGCAATCATCGGTGAACTTCATTTGGGCTCCGCCAGTGATTTTTTCGACGTAGTCTTTGGTCTCGGGAAATGGTGGGATGCCGTGATTGCTGGTCACAGCTCCTGGACCCGCGTTGTAAGCGGCCAACGTCAGCTTTGCGGACTCGTTGGCATCGTCGCCTGCAACGTCCTTGACCTGTTCTTTCAGATCTTTCATGTATCGTCCGAGTGCTGCGATGCCATCGTGCGGGTCATGGATGTCTCCACCTTGACCGTAGGTTTTCCACGTATCGGGCATGAATTGGGCGATGCCTTGGGCTCCGACAGAGCTTCCAGCTTCGGGGTCCCACTTCGACTCCTGATTGATCTGAGCCGCAATGATTTCTTCGGGCAGTCCCGCTTCTTTAGCTGCCTTCTGTACGTCCTCCTTGTATTCGCTGGGCACATTGACTGTGTTGCCGTCATCGCCTTCCTTGCTGACTTCGGGGGTGCAGTCGGCGGCGTCGGCTTTCTTGTCTTCATCAGAGCCGAACAGGGGCAGTGCAAGCAGAGCCACGAGCAGGAGAGAGAGTCCGGCCAGAACAACCTTCCATCCAGACGATGCCTGCTGCATTCTCGCTTAGTCCTCCTTGGTGGGCTTCTTGCCCTCGGCATGGTGGGCTTCATGGGCCTCGGCCAGTGTCTCCGGGTCGACCCGGCTGCTGTAGAACAGCTCCCGCACATCCTCCGTCAGGAACAGGTAGTCCCGCCCTGGTCTATAGGCCGTGAGAGCACCGGCGGCAATGAGGCGCCGAATGGTCTGGGGCGTGGTGTCGAAGATGTCGGCAACGGCGCCAATCTTCATGGTCTTGCCCTGTCCCTGAAACAGCTCCTCGATCCTCGGGTCCGGTTGCTGGCTCATCGATCATCCTTCCATAATGCAACTATAGACATAATCAAATCCGTTTGTCACGTAGAATCCGTTGACAACACAGAGTGACTCCTGCGTATAATTGTCTCACGGCACACGTATAAGCCGGTATGAGGAGGTGGCAACGTGGCTGAAAACCCTTGGGATCTACTCGATGAGCAGCTCGAGACGGAACACGACGTCGAAGAGGAAGACATTGAGACCATTGATCCCGTGGTGCAGCAGAGACCACATCGTCTCCGTGGAGTACAACCAGTCGACCGAGCTGACCAGTTGGGTCGGTTCGACGCCAGCGATGTAAGCACCCTCGCGTGGTTCGTCGGAGTCCACGGCGGCTCGGGCGCTTCAACGGTGACCGGATGGTCACGCGAAGGGGCGAATTCCGAGCACCGGTGGCCCGAACAGAGCAAGGACCCGGTGTTCTTGGTCGCCCGAACGAATACGAAGGGGCTTCGAGCCGCCCAGGCCGCACTCAAGGACTGGGCCAGCGGGGAAATATCGGTCGCTGTCAGCGGTCTGATTCTGGTAGCTGACTCTCCCGGAAAACTGCCACGAATACTGCGCGAGGAAATCACCAGACTTTCCGGGCTCGTCCCGGAAATACTGAGAGTGCCTTGGGTCGAAGACCTACGCGTCGAAATCGACGCCGATGCGGTCCCCTCGCCCAGGCCCATCACAAAACTCATTACACGATTGCAGGCACGCACGCCTGAGAACGGAGCCCAGAGAAATGCTTGATTTGATCGCCGGAGCGGTGGACCTCACCCAGCATGCCGGTGCACTGCTGGCCGATGTACCGGACCCCGGTCAGGGAGAGGCACCCCCTGGCTCGGAGAAGTTCACCGTTGTCCTGAAGTGGGCTGTTTGGATCGTGACCGCTCTGGGCGTGCTGGGAATCATCATCATCGGCGGAAAACTGGCAATCGACAACCAGCGGGGTCGACCGCAGGAGCACGGAATGGCCTTGGGCCTGACCATCGTGGGCTGCATCCTGGCAACGATTGCAGCCCAGGTCGTCCGGATGTTCATTTAATCGCATTCGCAGAGGCAACCACGACGGATTGGAGAGACTGACCCATGGCAAACGACGCACAGAAGCAGGGTTCCTTGAAAACATGGGCGCTGTGGGTAGCGGGAGCAATCATCGCGGTTCTGGTCATCGCGCTGGTTGTCGTCTTGTGGCCCAACGGGAACAAGAAGAACCAAGCCGCCACCGAATCAAGTAGCTCAACGGCCAGTGCTTCGGCCTCCGGCAGTGCAGGCTCCTGTGATGCCGGTTCCTCCGATAGTAAAGCCGTGATGAAGGATGCTCCCTCCGATACCGAGTGGATCACCACCGCATCAGGGTGGGTTGGGCCGAAGTCGGACAAGGCTGGCCCGAAGACCGATCAGCCGTTGAGGGAATGCTTTCAGCATTCACCGGCTGGTGCTCTGAATGCCTCCTATTGGTCAGCTATCCAGCTCAACGACCAGGCCACGGCGCGGACCTACCTGCAAGATATGGCTGTTGCATCACCGGCCCGCGATAAGGCGTTGAGCCAGATGGACCAGGATGGTCCCAGCGGCGAGATTTTCGATCTGCGCGGGTACAAGTTCATCAATTACAAGGATGATCAAGCCGATTTGAGGTTGCTGGTCTCGGCAGGCTCCAACGGCAAGAAGGCCGAGATGTCCATTTCCTTGAAGTGGGATGACGGACAGTGGAAGCTGATTGTTCCCGAGGGCCTGGATACCAGCGTCCGCCAGGTCGAAGACCAGTCGCAGTTCATTTCTTGGGGGCCGTAAACGATGTGCTGGCCGTGGCATGTCTCGTGCAAAGTCGAGGAAACCGCTGACGGAATCATCGGTCAGTGGCAAGAGCAGATCAGTAAAGGTGTCGGAGATGCCATTACGGCACTGTCGACGTTCTGGATGAAGGTCCCGACTCCATCGTTGGGAACCTTCGACCAGAACACCGGGGCAACCCAACAGTCTGACGTCATCTCGTTCATGTCTTCTCACCTGTCCTGGTTCGTGGGGCTATTGGCGGTGTTCTCCGTCATCTACGCGGCAGGGCAGATGGTATGGACCCGACGAGCTGAACCTCTGAAAGAACTGACGAAATCACTGCTGACCCTGGCCTTGGTCTCCGGGGCCGGTATCGGTTTCATCGTCATCTGCGTGGAATTTGCCAACAGCACCGGCCAATGGTTCATCGATCAGGCACTCGGCGATGGACAAGACTTCGGCAAGGCCATGCAAACGATGATCTTCCCTGGCGGGGAAGCCGGGGGTGGCGCCGAAGCCTCCGCAATCATCATGATTGTCTTCGGACTGATCACGCTGATCGGAGCCGCGATTCAGGTCGCGCTGATTATTCTGCGCGGGGCACTGATCGTGATCCTGACCGGAACATTGATTGTCTCGTTCTCCGCGACCAACACCCCGTTCGGATCGCAGATGTCCAAGCAACATTTGAATTGGCTGATCGCTTTCATCCTCTACAAACCGGTGGCGGGACTGATCTATGCGGCGGCGTTCAAACTGACCGGAAGTGCGTTCACAGGTAAATCGGGAGCCGAAGGCGGAGCCGCTGCGTTCCTGGATTCGATCACAGGATTGACCTTGATGGTCATGGCCATCTTGGCTCTTCCCGCGTTGATGAAGTTCGCCGTCCCAGCGGTCTCGGCTGCTGCCGGTTCCGGTGGCGGCGCGATGTTCGCCGGTGCTGCCGGTGGCGCGCTGGCATCGGGTGCGGCGAATATCGGTCGAGCCGGAAGCAAAAGTGCAGGCACCCCAGGTGCCAGCCCCTCCGGTGCTAATACAGCCGGTTCGAAGAGTGAGGGGGGACCCTCCGATGCGCCCAGAGGTGCGCAGAAAGCACCTTCGGGACCAGGTGGTGGTTCACCAGGTGGAGGTGTCACCAGTGCAGGAGCTTCCTCCTCGGCAGCTGGTGCGATTGGAGGCGCCGGGACGATGGCTGCGGCAAAGACAGCAGAAGCTGGAAAGGCCGCCGTCAGCAAGGGACAGGAAGCTGTCTCGTCCCAAGCTGAGTCACCGACAGGAAGCAGCAGTGCAGCCGAGGCTTCGCAGTCATCTAGTGGTTTGGCTACCAAGGGCACAGATTCCAGTGCTGGCTCCTCGGAGGCTGGGCAGTCTCCCAGCGGAGCTCAGCGCTCGACCCGAGCGGCTGAGGGGTCGACCCGAGCGGCTGAGGGGTCGACCCAGGAGCCGTCCGCTTCTGGTTCACGGAGACCATCATCGTCCGTGTCCTCTGGTCCGTCACCATCCGGTGCAGGATCAACGGCGGCTAGCCGTATGAAAAGTGCGGGACGAGCCGCAGGTCAGGGTGGTCGGAAGGGATATCAGGCCGGCAGGCAGTTCAACGATCAAGTGAACAGCGAAATTAACCCGGAGGAGGGTCCAAGTGGCAGCCGCTGATACGGAATACACGGAACCGACATACGGAAATTGGCGAGTTCCAGCGCGGGCGGGTCTCGGACCGCTGTCCGTAGCTGCGACGCTGCTGTTCTTCGCGGTCATTCTCACCACGATCTTCTTGTTGCTGGCTCACGTCTATCTGCTGGCGGTTCTGACCTTCGTGGTCGGGATGTTGTTCGTGGTGTTGATGTCAATTACTGACAAATACGGCGTCAGTATTTCAACGCGGTTCATCGAAAGGCGAGTTTTCATGTTCAACAAACGCTTGAAACGGAACAGGTACCGGTCCGGGCCACTCTCGGCGACCGGGAAACCCAACTATTCAATTCCCGGAGTCGCGGCAACCAGTGAGATCCATGCATCCGACGCGCTGGACCGGCCCTTCGGCATCGTTCACATCAAATCGACCTCGACGTACTCGATTGCCATTGCAGTCGAGCCAGATGGGGCCGCGTTGGTCGACCAGGAATCAGTTGACCAGTGGGTTGCCAATTGGGGCGGATTCCTGAGCTCACTGGGCAGGGAAACAGGGCTCATTGGGTGCTCGGCCACGGTTGAGACTTCTCCTGGCTCGGGGCACCAGCTGCGCCAGGAAATCGAGCACTCGGTCTCGGATACGGCGTCGCCGATGGCTCGCATGATGCTCGAGCAGGCCAGCGTCTCTTACCCTTCAGGCATGGCCGACATCCGGTGCTGGGTCACGCTGACATTTGCAGCAGCACCTCGCCCAGGAATGCGCAAGCGCAAGACCGAAGAGGTCGTTCGGGACATATCGAGCAAAGTCCCTGCATATTGTGCGCGGTTGGAATCGACCGGGGCCGGTGTGGCAACACCGATGACTCCCGAAGAAATCGCCGAGACCGTGCGCATCGCCTACGACCCGAAATCAGCACGGCTGTTCGAGAACGCCATGTACGCCGAAGAACCCGTCGAGCTGAATTGGGAAGACGTCGGCCCCTCCATGCAGGAATCCGAGTGGGAGACGCTTCGACACGATTCAGGAATCTCTCGGTGCTGGTCGATGGTCGAAGCCCCTCGAGGACAGGCAACCTCGAACGTGCTCTCTGCTCTGGTCGCGCCACATCCTGGCATTGATCGCAAGCGAGTGACGATGTTGTATCGGCCCATCGACGCCGGACAAACTGCCGCGGTCGTCGAGCGCGATAAGAACCAGGCCCAGGTGAGGGCATCCAGTGGCAAAGCCCGTGCGGCAGATGATTTGCGTGCTGCTCAAGCGACCGCGAATGAAGAATCAAAGGGGGCAGGGTTGCTCTACTTCGGTTTGATTTCCTCAATCACCGTCTCGGAGAAGGAAGACCTGGAAGACGCCGTGGCCGCTATGGAGCATGACATGGGTCCCTCAGCACGGTTGCTGTTGCGCCCGTGCTACGGGTGGCACGATGCCGCCTTCGCGGCAACGCTTCCCCTAGGCGTGATGCTTCCCAGACACACTTTGTTCCCCCAGACAACGCGAGTGGCGGTGTAATGAAAATGAAGATTCCATTCACAAAGACAAGGAAGCCCGAGCAGGGAGAAGCGGAGCAGCGTCCAGCGCGAGGTGAGAGTTTCGTTCCTGCTGCGAACCGACGCGGGCACTATGTTTCTGGCGGTGGATGGTCAGGATTGACGACTGTTCCCCGTGAGTGGCGTTCATCATCCATGCAGTGCTGCGGTCTGTGGCCATGGATATCAGGGTCTTCACTGCCTATTGAGGGAGCGCCGATGGGACCGTGCATCACCAATGGGGCACCGATTGGGTTCGACCCGATTGCGTGGTTTGAAGCCGGAATCATCACGAACCCCTCGATGTTCTCCTTGGCTCTTCCCGGCTACGGAAAGTCGACATACATCCGGCACATGCTGCTGGGAATGAACGGGCGAGGCATCATTCCGCTGGTTCCCGGCGACCTGCGTCCCGACTACGTCGACTTGGCACGGGAAATGGGCGGGGAGGTCATCGAGCTGGCTCCAGGAAAGGGCCACCTGAATATTCTCGACCCGGGCGAACTCACGGAAGTGTTGCCTGATCTGCCGGAGAAGCAGCGTGAAGAGCTGCTGGTCGATGCACATCAGCGCAAAGTCGAGCTGTGTGCCGCACTGATTTCTATTCTGCGTAAGGGCAAGGTTACGGAGAACGAGTACAACGTCCTCGACCGTGGTGTGGCTCTGCTTGAGGATACCTTCGAGGGCGTACCGGTGATCGGTGATCTAATCGACCTGATCAACTCACGTCCTGCTGCGCTGAGTGAAGTCGTGATGGATCGTGGTAGTGAAGAGATGTACAAGGACCGTACAGACAGCCTGCTTCAATCGTTGCAGTCACTGAACGGCTCTGGTCGATTTGGAAAAATGTTTTCCGAGAAGACAACAGCCAAGCTTTCGATGGATCGTCCAGCGGTGTTTGATACTTCGGGCATTCGCGACTCGAAGAAGGATGTACAGGCCGGCGCTTTGCTGGCGTGCTGGTCCACGACGTTCGCGTCGGTGAATTTGGCTGGGGTGCTGGCCGATTTGGGACGCATCCCCAATCGGCACTATTTCATCGTCCTGGACGAGCTCTGGAGAGCTCTGCGTTCCGGCCCCGAGATGGTGGATCGTATCGACCACTTGACCCGGATGAACCGCCTTGAAGGCGTAGGGCAAGCGATGATCACTCATACGGTTTCAGACTTGGAAGCGTTGCCGACCGAAGAGGAAATTAAGGCAGCAAAGGGTTTCATCGAACGTGCTGGATGTGTGGTGACAGGCGCTCTGCCTCGTGCCGAGATGCAGAAGCTGTCCGACTCGGTCAAGATGTCTCGGACGGAGGAAGAGACGATGATGTCCTGGGCTGACCCGGGCTCATGGTCGCGGGTCCGTCGTCGTCAGGACCGAAAAAAGGTCGTCACCGATCAACGAACGGGAAAAAAGCGAGCTATCAAGAGACCGCGTACGGCTCCTGGGGTCGGAAAGTTCCTTATCAAGGTCGGCGGACGTCCAGGTATCCCACTGACGGTCAAGCTGACCGACGTTGAGATCGACTCGGACGTAAACAATACGATCAAACGGTGGGAAGAATCAGAGCCCCAGGTCCAGGTGTATTCAGAAAATGAAGTCACCAATGCCGTGCTCGATTCCGAGATCGGTGAGGAATAGGCAAGGAGAGATTCATGGGTGCACCATCTGCTAAGCGATCATCGGATACTCTCAAGCTGGTCCTGCTGTGGAGCCTGATCGGCCTATTCGTCTTGGCCGTAGGCACGATCTACGCAGGCTATTGGCTCGGACGGGCCATAACCGGGCGCGAGATCCCGGAAGCGTCGCCTTTGGGCGCCGTCTTCGGCACACTGAGCGGCAAATATGAGTGGACGACCTCGTCGACAGTCATGTCCATCGTGTCTCTGCTTCTACTGGCAGGGATCGTTGTTGGTGGATGGATGCTGCTATTCAAAAAATCCCACTCCAACCGGCGAAAGGTCGACGCCGCTGGTCGACACATGGGCAACGACAGCGAAGTCGGGTTCATGATGGAGAAGCAAGCACGCAAGAAAGCCCAGCGAATGGGTGTCGAGTCTCCAGGTCTTCCCATTGCAAAAACGCTGTCCGGGCGAATGCTGTATTCCTCATGGGAGGACGTCTGCGTCGATATTTGGGGACCAAGAACTGGTAAAACAACCTCCCGTGCCGTTCCGGGAATTCTGGCCGCTCCAGGAGCGGTGCTTGCGACGTCGAACAAGCGCGACATCGTTGATAGCACCCGTGGTGTCCGCGAGGACGTCGGGGATGTCTTCGTCTTCGACCCACAGCAGGTCGCTGGCGAGGAACCGAGCTGGTGGTGGAATCCGTTGTCCTATGTCACTGACGAAGTCAAAGCACAGAATCTGGCCTCCCACTTCTCGGCAGGCAGCCGAGCCACCGGAGCCAAAGCCGACGCGTTCTTTGACTCTGCCGGTAAAGACCTTCTGGCCGGGTTGCTCCTGGCGGCCGCCCTGGAGAGCCACCCCATCACCAAGGTCTACGAATGGCTGAACAAAGAAAGCAATGACGAATCGGTCCAGATTCTCAAAGAAAACGACTACATCCAGGTCTCACAGTCGGTCAACGGGGTCATCCTCTCCCCGGACAAACAACGCGGTGGTGTCTTCGGAACAGCACGTCAGATGGCCTCGTGCCTGACGAATCGTTCCGTGCTTCGCTGGATCACCCCGCAAGGCCAAGACCACCGTAAGGAATTCAAGCCCCATGAATTCGTCCGGGGACGAAACACCCTGTACTCACTGTCCAAGGAAGGGGCCGGAACAGCTGGCCCACTGGTGACAGCGCTGACGGTGGCTACGGTCGAGGCCGCTGAGGAGCTGGCGGTCTCCGAAGGTGGACGGCTAGGGACTCCGATGGTGGCCATGCTCGATGAGGCCGCAAACGTCTGCCGGTGGGCAGAATTGCCGAATCTATACTCCCACTACGGGTCTCGAGGAATCGTCATCGACACCATCCTTCAATCCTGGTCACAGGGTATTGAAGTCTGGGGGCGTGAAGGAATGCGAAAGCTGTGGTCCGCGGCCAACGTCAAGGTCTATGGCGGCGGTGTATCGGAGGCCGAGTTCTTGGGTGAGCTGAGCCAGTTGATCGGCGATTACCGGTATACCTCGATCTCGAAGTCGACCTCCAAACAAGGGACCAGCACCAGCCGGGACGACGACAAGAAAGAGCGAACCATGGACGTATCAGACCTGGCCGCGCTCGAACGAGGCCGGGCCATTGTGTTCGCGTCCGGTGCTCCAGCAGTGCTGACACGAACCTGTCCCTGGTACGAGGACAAGGACGCCGAGAAGATCAAAGCCTCCTTGGCAAAGTATGATCCGGCGAAACGGAGGGCGGCCGCATGACCACCGAAGAACCAACGTTCTCGGCACCAGACCTCGGAGAGGAAGCAGAGGAACAGCCGGAGCTGTTCTTCTCCAATGTCGAGGAATTCGTGACCAAGCATCTGATCCCCTCTTATAACCGGCCCATCGACGGAAATACTCGGTTCTGGTGCCCGCAGTGGTGGCGACACCCAGAAGCTGTGCAACGGCTCGAGGCAATCTGGAGAGCATGGGAGCATCTGCGCCAGGACCCATCGACGGGGATGTCGGTCTGGTGGAGAGACCATGCCGACTACCACCTTCGTGTGCTCATGGCCGGTGACGGTCCCTTCCGAGCGTGCTCGGTCGACGAGGGACACAAAGACCGAACACGCAAAGCAGCGTTCCCCGTCGAACCAGCACCGAGGGGCCTGTTCGACCCACAGTGATCTGATGCAGTGAAGGGGCGGCCACCACGTTCAGTGGTGGCCGCCCCTTCCTCGTGTCTGGTTTATCGTTCGATTTCCTGACGATTGACCCTGGATCGTGACTGAGCCTGACCTCGAGACGATTTACTCTTAGGTGACGGTGCATCCTTGGTTGCTTCTCGTGCAGGATGGGCTTGTGCTTGATCAGCGAGCTTGGCCGACTCGGCGGTTTCCGCGTCGAAGTGCTGGTCGTAAAAGCTGGCACGCTGTTCGTGGGCTTCAGCGGAATCCCAGGCGGTTTCGGCCTGGTCCCGGTCGGCCTTGGCCTCAGTGGCTCTGGTGCTGGCGTCGGCGTCGTTTTCTGAGGTGTTCGCCTCGGACTCTTTTTCTCTGGAGTCCGAGTCGTACTGATTGCCTCGTTCTTGGTCCTGGTCGCGTTGGAAGTCCTCGCGATCACGATCTGCCCGCATCTGATCGAGTCGCCGCTCCATGTCAGCAAGCGACACCCCGTAGCGGGTTTGCAATTCCGAATCGATCCGTTCGCACGCGACACGTGCCTTTGGATCTTGGTCCCGCCATGCCAGGGCTTCCTCGAACGTCCGCCCCATCTCTGGGGCGGGCGTCGACTCCCACCACTGCGACTGGTGGACCTTGGTGTATCGGTCCCGGGCTGCATCACGCCGTTCGTGAATCTGCTGCTCGGTGCCACGGGTAGCTTCGTTGGCCTGTTGTTCTCGGTCGCGCCGAGCTTGTTCGATCCGACGCGACATGGTCTCGACGATTCGTTGAGCCTGCATCATGGCCACGTTCGTCGATTCGTTGAAGAAATCGTCTGCTGCATCTCCGTGCTCACTCATGACAGTTACCTTTCTGGTGAGTTGTCTCGGGACTGATCAGTGCTCCAGGGACGCTGTACTCGTGCTGGTCCGCCTGGAGCCGTAGAAGGTCCGCCACGGGTCTTCCAATTGTTCATCGTCTGCGTGACCTCGGAACCAACTTGCGACGCCGTAGCACGTCCTGCTGGCTGGAGCTTGCTCACATAACGCGACTCACGCTTGATCACCTCCGCCAGCTGATGATTGGCCATGGAGTTCAGGTTTCTCGCCCGTCTGTAGTCTCCCCGTGCCTTCTCTGCATCGAACAGTGCTTCGGTCGTGTTCAGCATCTGCTTCAAGATAGCCATGCGTGCCGCGCGTCCGTTCGGATTACGTGCAATCGCCATCATGGAAATCCAGTACCCACTGTTTGGCTTCTGGACGGAAGGTACGGATGACCTGGGTCGTGTGGCGTGGCCTGCTGAATCTGCGAAAGTATCGGCAACCTCGCGCAGATTCCGTGCAGTGCGAGGATCGTCCTCGTGCTCAGCCCATTCGTTGAATCCGGCGCTGAAGTCAGACGCGGATTCTTCCCAGCCCCGTTGATCGTTGCTTCCCGACAGGTTCTTCAGGGCATCAATGATGTCGTCGTAGCTAGGAGTCCGATGACGTTGATTCGATGACTCCTTGTAGAACCGCCACTCCTTGTGACCTCGGTGGACGGTGGCCTTGCCCTCGTAAGCAGCGTTCCATTCATCAACGGCTTCCGCACGGGTCTGCTCTGTCTCTTCCCATCGATTCCGCAACTGGTCGAGGCGCAGGTCTCCGCCGAGGGCCTTCTTGTCGCCAAACATAATCATCTTCTGTCCCTTGCGGGGGCGCAGACCAGCTTTATACCCGACGATCTTGGATCGATCGTCTTTTGAAAAATACGGTTTGACGACCGCACCGGAAGCGCGCAATCGACGAACGAAGTCGCCCTCGTTCTCGGCTACGGTCGCCGCATTTCGGACCATGCGTCGGAGTGCAACACGCTCTGGATCATCGCGACCTTCGCGCTGAGCTTTCTCCCATTCGCCCCGCTTCCATCCGGCCCTGGAGCGGTCGGTCTTCAGCTCATCCAACCCGTACTGGCGTTCAATGCGTCGTGCTGCCTGCTGAGCTCGTGGCTGATCGTTGTGAGTCGTCGCGCGTGTACCATCCGGCCGAACCAGATTCACGGCAACGTGGACGTGATCGTTCTCGTTCTTGGACTTGCCGTGCCGGATCGCGACCCACTCGCAGTCGGGTTTCGTCCCGTCGACGAACCCCATCTCAGTCACGAACGATTCGGCGATGGATTGCCATTTCTCATCGCTGAGGTCGCCCTCCGTGGAGGCCACACTCAATGAGCAATGGAAAACGTGCGGGCGATCCTTCTTCTCCTCCAGGAGTCGGTACGGTGCGTCCAGATCTCGGACCAATTCACCAACAGAAGCCTTGGTGTCTCCGACCGTGAAGTCGATGCCAGCGTGTTCAAAAAGTATCGCACTCGATCCGCCAACGATGTGCTGATCCGTGTGTTCATTCGCTCTACCAGGACCCAGCAAGTAGGACACGAGACCGTACATCTTCTTTCCCTTGGTGATGTTCGGAATCATGCCTACTCCAGCTTGTCCAGAGTCTGTCGAATCGTGCGCAACTGATCGCGAATCTCGTTAGTCATCAGCTCAGCTTCCATCGGGAACTCTGAGGTTGCGTTCGCATGACGAGCAAGCTGATTCAGGTTGTTGCCCACAGCAGCCAACTGTTGCCGTGCCATCATCAGCTCAGCTGCGAGGGCTCGACGGTCGACCGTCGATTCCCCCGATCCATCCAGTGCAGCACTGAGCATGATCGTCTGAGCGCTACGTCCAGTCTCGCTCTCCAGTCGATACAACGCCGCGCGCTCGACCTCGGAAACAGTGACCTTGATGGTGCTTCGAGCACCGTCGATGTTTGACCGACGCCGCTTGCGGAACGGCCCACGTCCACCATCCGACGCTGACATCAAGATCACCTCTCTCATGCGAAGCACTTACACCAATTCATTGGTGGCCTACACACATCAGTGTGTCACCATCCGCTGGCTCCGTCCAGAGGATCAAGCCATTTAGGTCACCTAAATGTATAGCTTGCTCCGCCGGGGCACCAAATCAGGCGTCTCACGCCGGTCACGCTCCGCGTGACACACCGGTGCCACTCCGTGGCACCGGACACCATCACCCACTGGTCCGCCACAGCGGACCCACGTATCCTGAAACCATGAACGACTCAACGAACATGATGGAGACAGCACAACAACTCGCCGAAGACCGAAT
The DNA here is from genome assembly GCF_003989425.1 of Kocuria sp. HSID16901. NCBI lineage: Bacteria > Bacillati > Actinomycetota > Actinomycetes > Micrococcales > Micrococcaceae > Kocuria > Kocuria sp. HSID16901. Next base: position 15,498 of record NZ_RBLM01000011.1, read on the forward strand.
GACCCACGTGCGGCGACTCATCGACGCCGCGACCGAGGCCGACGAAGCACAGAAACGAGCCGAAGAAACGCGCAAGCAATACGCCTCCGTGTGGAACGACGTGGCCGGTAAATCCTGGACCGAACAAGAACTAAAAAAAATCGGCCTGAAAGAACCAGGAACCAAACGCAAACGCGCAACGCGAAGCTCACAGACAACCACCACAGCAAAGAAGCACCAGGCAAAGTCCAGCGGAGAACACACCACGACGGGCGAAGACTCCACGGAGCACAGTCAAGCTCCCAGCAACACCGAGAGCGCCTGAAAACAACACGAAACGACGACGCCGACCCACAGGCCCCTCTAAGGGGCCAGGGTCGGCGTCGTCGTGCAAGAAGCCGTCCACAGACAACGACAGAACGGCTCAAACCGTTATGCGCGAAGGTGACTTGTTGGCTGTGGGCGGGTGGACCCTTTGGGTCCCGTCGTCCCCATGTGTGCGAGTTCCCCCGACCGCGAAGCGGTGGGGGTCGGGGGAAGTCGTGCACATGTGGTCGAGGGGAAAACCAACCCGTGCGGCACCCAACACACAAACGGGGTGGAGGGCACTCAATGTGCCCTCCACCCCGTCGCCGCCGCAACCAGCAAATTCCTGTCAGCGCGTGCTAATGCGGTCGCCCATTCCTCGTCCATTCAAGACGATCCGTGATCACTACATCAACAAGTTCGGTGACCTGAGAAGTCGGCGTAGGACCCATCCGCTCATGGAACATGATGACGAGATAGAACGCGATAGCCAAACCATAGAACGTAAGCAGAAGGGACTTCGCTGTCTCCGATCCTGGAGTTCCGAAGTTGAACACGGCCGCCGCAACGGTGCCGCAAACAACAACGGCTGCGACAAGCCGGCCCGTTGCTCGGATAAATGCCCCACGGTCGCGTTCGTCGGAACCGGAAGCGTAACGCGCCCGAACCAATAGGCGCTCACGCGTGTCCATCGGTGCCTGCGCGTGATAGTCCGTGAGGTAGGTATCAATAGCTGCTTCCAACCACTCCGGCATCTTATAGATTCCCGAGTTCAGACGCTGGTCTTTTCCCAGCTTCTTGAATACGGATCGATACTTCTTCTGCGTCACCACTGGCGGGTCATCGAACATGGTCTCTCCTCTTCGATCTCGTCCCGCCGCTAGCTCTTGATCGTGCCATCAGTGACCGAAGCCCGGTTAAACCGCAGTGATGCTCCGACGTCGCTGACACGCAACTTCAACCCATGAACCTCCGCCCCGTCTTTGGTTTTGTAGACGTTGGGTTCGAGGTCACCGGTGACACTGACTCGGTCACCCTTGTGCAACGACTCGTGCACGTTCTGTGCGAACTCCGTGCCCCACGCTGCGCAATCAATGAAGATCGGCGGCTTGTCCTTCCACGCCCGGTCCTCCTTGTCGAAGAACCGGGCATTCGATGCGACCCTGAAGTTCGCTACTCCCTGCCCGTCCGGGGTGAACCGCAGTTGCGGATCATCCGTCAATCGACCGATCACGGTCAGGCTCGTCTCATTCGCCATGATGGCCTCCCTCTGCCTTTCCTCTTCGTATCTCTCCAATCCATAGCTCTGGCACCCTGTCTCCCGAAACAATCAGTGGATCAAAGAACGGGCCGCGCTCGACCCGCCCAAGATCGACAGTCTGACCTCGCAGAGCCTTCACTCCGTCCCCCAACCGATCAATGGGATCGTGAAACAGCATCGTCTGTACCTTCCTCATCAGAGATTGTTCTCGGTACCGGTATCAACCTCGACGTCGTCCAACGCCGTCGTCACCAGCTCTTCCAACTCATCCGGTTCCGAATCCTTGTTGTCCATCCACCACCCAGCAGAGGTCACCTTCCGCGCCGGGTCGAGAATCCGCTCGTCGAACTCATCGTCATCCATCTGTGCATCCTCACCCTCCGTCAGATCAGAATGCGCAGCCATAATCAGCTTGTCCCGGTTCAGCTCACCCCACTTGACCTGCTTCTCCGTCCCGTCCAGATCGGGAAGCTCGAGCTTCTTCTTTCTGTCCTCGACTTCCTCGAACAACTCGTCCAGATCAGCTTGTCCCTTTTCCTTCTTGAAGCAGTCCGTGCAGTCCTTCGACTCCAACCACTTCGCAAACCCGCGTCGCTTGCCAGCTGGACGGTCGGACAAATCACGGGTCTCGGTGTGCCCGCACGCAAAATCAATCTCAAACTTGGTCGGTGTTGCCATGGTGATCTTCTCCTTGTCTTTGGTCAGCGCTGGACGCCCTCGTCCAGATCGTTCCTCGGATATGTCCCTTGCCCTGCCTGCTGGGAGCCACTGTCCGGTCCGAGCTGGCCGTACGCCGGGTGCGCAGACGGGAAGTCGTGGGAGACGACGGAGCGCAGCTCGGCCACTTCCTCAGCCGAGATGTCTTCCTGGCCCCGTTCCCGGTCGAGTCCGAACTCTTGCCTGAACGCGACCTCGTTCTCCTGATCGAACTTCGTGTTGAACGTATCGACTGCCTGCTCCACGATGTGGGCGTGCGCCCGCATATCAGCACCGTCCAGCGCATCCAGCGCCTCCGGGTACCGGTCCCACTGGCAGACCTCGATCAGGTGATCGCGGGCCTGGTCCAGACTCCCGGTGCCTTCGATCAGGTTCTCTGTCCACTGGCGGGCGAATTCGGCCTCGCCCTTGGGTCGGTCTGCCGGATCAAGACTGTTCAGCCGCATCGCGTCGAAATCGTAGTCCCCGACCGGCGGCGTCGAGGCCGCATAAAGCGCCTCCCGCGCCTCCCGCCACTGGTTGCTGGCCTCGAATCGTTCCCGTGCTACCTGCTGATACTCGTCCCAGCTGACAGGTTCGTCATTGATCCGGTTGACGACGTCGTCGGCATCGGGCACGGCGTCTCGGAGTCGGTTATAGGCTTTGTACTCCGCCTGCCGCTCCTCCGCGAACGGCTGGTCATCCGCATCCGGTACTGCCGCATGGATGCGTGCAGTCTCGGCATACAACGACGCCTTTTCCAGATAGATTCGGCGAATCAGGTTCATGTCCGTCTCGGAGACCACCGCCTCGTCACGGTGCATCTTCTGAGCCCAATCGCTGACATTTTCTCGTTCATCCCTCAGCGCGGGCTCGACCTCGCCCGTGGTCGCGAAGTGATGTGTATATCCGGCCATCATTGATCCTTCCGTCCGTGGTTCCTGTCCTCGTCCTGCTTCCGCCAGTCCCGGTCCCAGTCCAGGATCGTCTGCTCATGCCACCCGGAGACCGGGCCGATCTTCACATCCGGGACCGGCATCCCTCGCCGGTACAGGCTGCTGGTACTCAGCCCGAGCAATCGGGCAGCATCTCGAACCGACAAATACTGCTCCATGCGGCCCCTTCCTCAGACTCCAGCCTTCGCCAGGGCCGCAATCTTGTCCGGCTGAAAACCGGACCAGTGATCGTCATCCGTTTCGATAACCGGGGCCTGCATATACCCCATCGCCTTGACCCGCTCGAGGGCTTCCGCGTTCGTCGCCAGATCCACGACGTCGTACTGGACGCCGTTTTTCTCCAGAGCGATCTCGGTCACCATGCATTGCGGGCATCCAGGTGTTGTGTAAAGAGTCGCGTTACTCATGTCACTCATCCTTTCGATACCCCTCACGCTACACGCTATAGCGTGCTGCGTCTATACAAAAACGGAGGTTTTTGGAAACTATTTTGGAACATCGTGATCTCGGCTGACCGGGTTTGCATAATCCCGTTTACGGAAATGCAGTCCGCTGCCATGGGTTTTGACGCATCCGCACGTCGCCGGAATGTTGACCTGGGGTTGACACACGTGGATCCCAGGGTCAACATTGGGTCATGCCTGAAACCGAACAAACAACCAACGGCGATCCGCGAACCTCGCCCGAGGCATTCCTCGCGTCCCTGGATCATCAACCCGAAGGATGGTCGCACGAGTACGGCGGCCCGGAAGGCGTGGCCCGACTGGTCAGCGAGCACCAGACCCGCCTGGCCGAAGAATCCTCACGATTGGCAGAGGTGCGCAACGCAGCAGTGGCAGAGATGCTGAAAACCCGCTCCGGCGCGGAAGTCGGACGCATCTTCGGCTTGAGCCGGTCCCTGATCTCGAAAATTGCAACACGGTCCAAATGGGAGGACGCCCGATGGTGACAACAACAAACGTTCAGCGCTTGCCGCACCCACTCTGGTCTTCCAAAGCCACCGGAGTTCTGTGGCTGTCCGATTTCTTGCTTCGGCTGGCAATCATCACCTGCGGCGTCTTGATGCTGACAGCCTTAGCCCAAGTCATCGGCGATATCGACCACATGAATCGCAATATCCCGGAGGAACCAGCCCGAAACGCGGAACTGCTCTTCGTCGGATTCGTCGTCTGCGCCATTCTGTGCCGGATCGTGCGCAGAGAACTGAGATTCCGTAGTCCTGGAGCCCTTATCAGCGCCCCGGCCCTGCAGCCGATCTCTTTGCCGGATGTCCTGCGAATGGCGCTCCTCACAAGCTTCAGCCTCTGGCTGGTCTCGACACAGCTGCCGCTGGATCTGCCGCTGCTAACTGCGTTCTGGAGAGCTTTAGGATTCGCAGGGGTCGTCCTGGGCGTTGTCGAACTCATCCGAGACTCGATCCTGGATCGTCGCCGATGGGCTATGAACCTGATCTCCGGCCTGAGACAAATTGGTGAAGGTTTGATCCTGGTGATCTTGTCGCGCCCCTGGTACGCCGACCCTGGCCTGTTCCAGGGAGTGTTGATGCTCTGTGCTGTGACCTGGGGCGTTGTTCTCGTCGCACGCACCGTCTCGATGATCCACGGTCGGCGGAGCGGTGAGCCCGGTCCATTCAGCCCCGTGCGCGCCGTCGATGAGGCATCGGAAGGACTGACCCAGCTGGTTGTTGACCGCTACGACTCAGGGGCCACGCTGAAGACACGGGACCAGTGGAGACGATGGATTCGCGTCGGACTGGTCACTGTCGCCGTCGTGATGATCACCTTCTTCATCATTTCCCTCTACACCGGATGACCGCGCCCTCGGCTCCGGCTCGGGTAGATTCGTGCACATGCCTCTGCCTTCTTCCCCCGACGACGTCGCGGTCCGCCTCGGCTACGCCCGAGTCTCGACCGCCGACCAGAACGCGGACCTCCAGATACACGCACTGGAGGAAGCCGGTTGTCACGCGATCTGGACGGACAAGGGTGTCTCTGGCACCACAATGAAACGCCCCGAGTTCGAGGCGTGCTTGAAGGCACTACAACCGGGCAACGTGCTGGTCGTGTGGAAGCTGGACCGCCTCGGCAGGAAGCTCTCGGGCTTGGCCAGCCTCTATGACGATCTGGCTGCGCGTGGTGTGGGCATCGTGTCATTGTCCGAAGGCATCGACACCCGAACCCAGATGGGCAAAGTCATGATGCAAATGGCCGGTATCTTTGCCGAGGTAGAGCACGAGCTGATCCTCGAGCGCACTCGTGCCGGACTGGAAGCGGCACGCCGCAAGGGACACAAGGGCGGTCGACCCCGCAAGATCAACAAACTGTTGATCCGGGACATTGTGCGTGACCGGGAGTCCATCAACCCTGAGACAGGCCGCCGCTGGACGATCAGCGCCTTGGCAAAAAAATACGGTGTCTCGGTGGCTACGATTTCCAGGGTACTGACCGCAGAAAACGAACGGTCCGACGAGGACAGGTGAGCACCTGACGACGACGTCGTCAGTCTTTCGAGTCGGATTCCGGTTCGTGGGGTGCCGTGGTCCGGTACCCATTGAATTCCAGCAGACTCTGGACGGTGCCTGCCATGGGTCGGGAGACCGCGACGGAGGCAGGATCACCGGATTGCAGACTGTGAATCAGGAGACCGGCCTTCCACTCGGAGAGCTGGTCTAACTCCTCTGGTCGTCCTCCAACGGATAAGCAGTAGAGACCAAAGACGATCTCGGGAAGCCTCCGGCCCAGTCTTTCAATGACCCTGCGCTGACTCGCCGTACTTGTTCCTCGGTGCTCATTGAGCCCTTCTGAATTCTTTGGAAGCTCGTAATTCCCCAACCACATACCCAGGTCACCTCTCCGTCGATGTCGTAGCCACGCTCCGCATCCACCTACCTGTACTGATCGCGGCGTTTATCTCCCCGGCCATTGACGGAGCGGTAGCGGAGCAATGGCCGGGGCCGGCCTCCAGAGGCCTCCCTGGCGCAAGGTCCTAGGGGCGCGCAGCCCCTACCCATCTAGTTCGATATCGCCGTCTTGAGTCCGGTCCTGAACCGGAGCTGTAGCTGCGTTGTGGCCCGGTTCAGCATGATTGCCCGCCCCGAGCTGTTGCTGTCTCGGGAAATCTGCTCGGCGCAAGGAGCGAATTTCGTCCAGTTCCACCCCTGCGGTGCCTGCAAGTTCAGATGCCCATTCCTGGAGCCGGTGTTGGATCTGTTGAAACTGGCCAGCATCAATACCATAGACTCCGACCTCTTCGACGGTGAGGTATTTCGCGCCTGCCAGAATGTGGGAGAAGTATGCCCGGTCGAAACCTGGGTCCTGCGCTTCAGCAGCACTGAGTAGTTCTTCGTCGCTGTAACGGCCTGATTGCCTGATCGCGTCGACGTCGAGGAAGTCGCGTGGATAGTGACGCCCGTAGAGAGCACTGACCTTGCTGCCCACAGCATCATCGATATCCAGCACAGCACCCACGTCCATGTAAGCCGGTGCATGGCCCCGGTAGTCGACTCCGAAATCGACCTGCACGCTCTGCGCCTCGCGCGTGATGGTGATGTTTTTGAACGTCTCGAGGTCACGACCAATCTCGACGTCGTAGCCTGTCTCTTTCAGCGCCTGGACGGCTCGACAGGTGGCGGCCTGAAAATTCATGGATTGCTGCGGGTTGGTGAACAGGTCGACGTCTTCGGTCGGACGATTGATGATCCCGTGTTCTCGCAGTGCTCCCGAACCGGTCAGGACGAACCCGTGCTGGGACAGATTCTCCAGCAACACGGTGGTGACCTCTCGCTGGAAGGCAAGTTCGTCATCCCGACTAGTCATGCTTGCCGACCCTGGAGAGCTTGTCGGGGAACTTAGTTGCCCATCGTTTCCGGGTTGCTGGGGGTAGGAGCATCTCATTCCACACGGATTGGATGATCTCTGGATTCAGGTAACGGGCTTGGTCTTCTTTGGTGCCGTTCTCCATGACTTCCCGGACCAGTACTCGTCGGCCACCGATGGTGGATAAGTCCAGGGTCCGGTACGGTGCCCAGCACAAACGTTGCGGCAATGTGATGGTTCCTGTGATGGGTCCTTGTAGGTCTTCCCAGCGGTCAACGATCTCGTAGGGCTTGGTGTCAGCGAAGCGTTGCTGTAGAGACTGCAAGGTTCACTCGCCCCGATTCATCTTGTATTCGGCGAGGCCGAGGATGTGTAGCTGTGTCTCCAGACGCGGAACTCTCCGGACCTGGGTTTTGGTCACGATAGGGAAAGTACGAGCGGCCGTCAGTTGCTGATGAAGGTCGGTAATATACCTGCGCACTGTTTTCGCTTCGAGTGAGCGAGTGAGTGCTTCAGCCCATTCCTGCATCTGCTGGTCGGTCAGTGCGGGTTCTTTGTCATCGAGGAGGCGCTCTGGCACGCCACGAGCGAGTGCGGCGTTCCTGGCCTTGTTTCGGTTGTCTTGCTCATCGAATTCCGGCGCTTGATCAGGCCGGGCCGCGTTGAGATCAGATTCGATTTTTTCAAGGCGATTTTTGATCGGGGCAAATAGCCTCATTTCGCCACCTTGCTAGGGATTCGCACGATTACGGCCAGAGCCAAGACACCGTAGTACCCAACCATTCCCAGTAACACCGCAATGACCGGCAAGGAAAGATAGTTCATAACACTGCGTGCATTACCGAGTTCTGAGAGGTGCCCCAGAAACCAAGTGCCACATGCCAGGGCACCTGTCAAACACACAGCGCTGAGTACCGTTACGCCAGTGACGGCAAGTATTTTGATCCAAAGATTCATGTCAGTTCTCCTATCCTGTCAGGCCCTTCTGTTTGCGGATGTATGGCGAGTAGGCCGCATTCAAATACCGAAGATTGAATCCGGCAACCGGGACAGCCAAAAGCCCCGTCGTAATCAACAAGGCTGTGCCATTCGGATGCGTAGCCAGATGATTGTTCATAGTTCTTACTCCTTAGCTCTGGTGGCAACCCATCGAGTAAGCATCACGGTCAGAATCGCCAGGATTGCTATGGGCACGATGGTACCGAAGGCAAATCCTGCGACGTAGGGGTAGCTGACATCCTCGGCGTGGAACAGGCCCGCCAGTATGGGCAACAGAAGTGTGGCGATGATGATCCATCGGATGATAGGACGACGCTTCAGTTTTCCCGGCTGGGGCGCTGCGCCTGCGGTGTGACTCATGACAACCACAGGCTGACGTCGACCAGGGCGATGTTCGTTCGTCCGCGCTTTGCTGCCCGGTACCGGGTCAGCTGATCCTGGCGTTCATCCAGCAACTGCTGGCCCTTCACGCGTGCCAGCACCGTCTTCTTGTCTTCGGCACGAATTTCATAGTCAACGTGGGCGTGGACGTTATTGCTGGGCATAGAGATCCAGGCTTCGCCGTTTTGCCCGCGCCGAATGATCGAGCGATAGTACGTCCGCGTCAGCGTCCGCAAATATTCTCTGCTGAATCCGGTGATGTCGGTGATAATGCGCTGGTCGCCGCGTTCCTGGACGTCGCTGTTCAGGGCATCGACGATGGCATCGTTCAGTGCCTGGGCTCGGCCAAGCGCCTCTTCTTGGGCGGCCTGGGCCTGTTGGGTGCGTTCTTCGAGTTCTGTTCTGATTTCTCGTTTCACAACCCCCACTATGCCAAAAGCCATGGCAGTTGGCAAGCAAGGTTATGAAAATAATTCTGTTGCCTCGGATCATCCGGTGGCGGCTACTGGTTGGCCTCGCGGTCGTGGATGTTTGGTGCCGTTGGTCGTGGTCCTGGTTTTGACATGGTGGCATCCCAGGCGTCGATGGTCTCCGGTAACCATCCCCTGGTGGAGCCGATGATCGCATCCGGTGGGGGTTGTGGTCGCCGCCGGTAGAAGGTGACTTTGTGGATTCCGAGCCGTTCGGCGGCTTCGGCGGCTGAGAGAAATCGAAGCGGGTCCCTCACTTCGCGAGATCCCAAGCACTGATGCCGTTGCTCGGGTCGCGAGGATCACCAATAGCTTCTGCATAGATCACTCGTTGATTCTTCCCGATTCCTCGGTGCTCGCTCCACCAAGTCTGCACGATCCAACGGGCGAAGACGACAGAGCAGATGAGTACGAGACATGCCCCGAAGACAACCAGCGGAATGATCACCCAAACGGAAGAGCCTGCTGTGAGGAGGGCTCTGATGGTAGTATATGCGGCCCAGAGGGTGATCGCGTCTGCAACGGCAAAGATTGCGACAGTCGTCCACGTTGCGAAACTAGTCTTTGGCATGGCGGTTCTCCTTTGATGATGCGTACGGAAGGTGCCCCGGCCATATTGGGCAGGGGATGATCGGGTTACTGAGTCCCTACATGGGTCTCGGGTAGGGGGTATGGCAAACGCCGTCGGCACCGCAGTAGCCCCAGCCGCTGGCGAACAGCAGAATAAATAATGCGGCGAGTCCGGCCAGTGCAGTCACTATGTAAACCACCGTGACGAAAGTATTCCGTCGTCTCGGGTCGAGGAAGACCACCATTCCAAACCCCAGCACAGTCAGCACCCCGGTACCGATGCCTGCCCGGATCAACCACCCCGAGCCCGGAGGGATCGGCTCGCCTGCTTTCATCAGCCAAACGATTGCCAGCAGCGCGAGAGCGGATGACCAACAGGCTCCGATGGCGATGACCAGGTATCGAATCTTTGCCCGCCGCAGCTGGCTGGGCGGCTCCGATTGCTTCTCAGGGTGAAGCCCATTTATGGGTTTTTCCTGCGAGGTCATGCAGGCACCTCCTGTGCCCGTACGTTGTCCGGTGCGTGGATGTTTATCGTTTCCCCGTTGATGAATCGGCGACATGCGTCGAGGACGTCAGCCTCGTCGACTTGGGTCGTGAAACCATGCGGATCGATACGGTACCCAGCCTTGTTGTGGTCGTCTTTGACCCGTTTGCCTTGGTGGACAGCCGGCCCGATGTACCGGTTCGGGAACTCTTCTCCCCACTCTGGGGCCTGGCTGATCGCTGCTGTGACCGGGTCCAGCTCGACACCGGTCATCTCCGCACCCTCGGGAGCGGTTCCGATGAACGTCCCGGACCCGGAGCCGGGTTCGAGCACCCGCCCGGACTCAAACCCGAGGTGCTGGACTGCCTGCCACATCGCCTGAGCGACCCTCGGGTCGGTGTAGTGGGCGTTGAGCACGGTCCGCTCGGCGGCCCGGTATTCGTCCTCGGAGAGCTCCTGGCGCAGTTCTTCGCGTTCTGCCTCGAACTCTGACCGTGCGGGGTTGAAGACTTCGGAGAGTCCCGTCGCTCCCCAGGAGCCCCAGCGAGCCAGCTCTTGGCGTTCCTCGGTGGTGGCGGCCCTGTCCTCGGCCTCGATCCGACGAAGGGTCTGGATCGCGGCGAGGTTGGCCTGGAAACGGGCCTGGGTACCCGAAGGAGCCAGATCATCCGGCGATGCCGGAATGAAGGCGTCTTCGTCTACTCCGGTGCCTCGGTCGCTTCCTGGTCCAGCTGGGCGATCCGCTGGTTGATCGCGGTCCACGTCGGGTCCGGGCTCTCGTCCTCTTCCGTCTCGAGGTCGGTCTCCCACTGATCCCTCGGCGGGGTCAGCACCTCGGAGATCACGATCTCCTCGGCCTGCTGCTTCGCCGCGTTCAGCCTCCCCCACTTGGCCAGGAAGTCCTCGCGCGGACTGTCCTGCCCCTGCAGGCTCAGCTGCATCTGATTGATCTGTTCCTCGGCCTGGTCCGCCAGGTTCTGGAAGAACACCTCCGGGTGCTCCAGGGCTTCGTACTGGCTCGGGGTCAGCCGCTTCCAGTTGGTCTTCGCGATAGCTGCGTAGTCGCTCATCTCGTGTTTCCTCCGATTCCGGGGTCAGGAATTCGAACAGATCGGTCTGTCCGTCGATGGTGGTGGGCTTGCGACGTGCCATGTAGCTCGGGTCCTGTCGGGTTGACGTACTTCACAATCCACGTTAACCGAGCCGAGGAGCGTTTAACAGAGCTTCCGATGCCTACAGTCCCGCACATGCTCACTCATGTGAGTGTGTGCGTTTGTGCGTGTGTGCATGTGTGCATGATCAGTTTTCCATGCCGCGACGCAGGTAGTAGTTCAGTAGCTCCTTGACGGTCGAGCCGGGCCGCTTCGGCGTGGCCATCTTGTTCTCGAGGGCTTCCCTCCTGAGCCGTTCGTGCAGGTCTCCTTCCATGTCCACGGTCATGCGCACGTCGGGTCGAGGCTGTGAAGCCTCTGCCGAGAAGCTGCTGGCGACACTGCTCGAGGTTCGGGTTGATGACTTCTTGCCGAGGGCGTTCTGGAGGCCGTTGTTCTTTCCCATGATGTTCTCCTTGATTAAGTGCGTGTGTGCGTTGGTGAGTGTGTGCGTGCGTGGTTATGCACGTTGCATGTGTGCTCGTAGGGCGGTCGAGAGCTCGGTGTAGACATCTTGGTATCCGGCCAGGTCCAGCTTCTGTGTATCTGCGAACCACGCTTCGGCGATGCCGACCCGGTTGGGAATCTCGGCTTCGAATCTGACCAGGTCCATCTCATCGCAGAGCTGGGTGATCTGATCGTGCAGCTTCTTGCGCCGAGAGTGGGAAATGGTCAGCAGAACCGCCAACGGCGTATCGCCCAAAGATTGGATGGTCGAGACCGTCCGGTAGAAGTCGCCAGGTGAGGGGGCGGTGGGGACGATCACGAAATCTGCCAGGTGGATCGCTTGGTCGATAACAGCTGGATCACCGGGGGGAGTATCAATGAAAATCCATTCGGCCTCCGAGCGTTCTGCGACTCTGGGCAATGACGAACGGTTCACGGTGGTGACCTGATAACGGGTGATGGGGTCCCCAGCGTCTTCGGCCTCTTGTCCCCAATCAGTGGCTGATCCTTGTGGGTCTGCGTCGAGGACTTGCGCGGTATGACCGGCCCGTGCTGCCGCTTCAGCCAGAAGCATGGCAGTGGTGGTCTTACCTGACCCGCCCTTGGTGTTGGTAATCGCGATGATCATGGTTCCCTCCCTGACTCGGTGCGTGCGTGTGTGCGTTGGTGCGTGTGTGTATGAGTGTATCGACCCGCCGGTTCAGGAACAAGAGGGACAATGAAAAGGGGCTATTCGACCCGAGTGGGGGATCCTGGAGGCGCTTGAGCCAAGTCTTGCAGGGTCAGGAGGGCACGCAGGAGTGGCCGGGGGAGCCGCTTGACCCAAGCGAGGGGAGGTGCTGATACACCTGAAGCTTGGTGTGTGTCACCCCCGCGTGCGACCCAGGCCAGAGTCTTCAGACGGTGCTGGATGCGGGCGGCGGCCAGGTACCGTTTCACGGTGCGTGTGCTGACTTTCAGTGCCTCGGCGATAGCGGCGACGACTTCTCCCGCGCGTCGGAGTCGCCAGGCCTGCTGTGCGCGACGTCGGCTGGCGTGCTCACGGATTCGGCGTGCCGCCGCGAGGTTCTGTTGGGCGGCGGTGATCTTCGGTGCGGTGCGTGCGCGGCCTCCTGCGGCTCCCAGCCGTGCCAGCCAGGGGTTGGTCGGCCCGTCTGTGGTGGCCGGTCGCCCGTTGCCTTTCTTAACCTGTCGGATCGCGGAGGCCGCGATTCCATCGACCTCACGAGGCCCCAATGGGGAGCCCAGATCATCATTGAGCCGGTGTGCGATCTCGTAGGAGGCAGATTGGATGTCCTGGCCACGGTCTGCCAGCCGCCACAGCGCAGAACGCGTGCGGTAGAAGACGTGGCAGTTGCGGCCAGCAGTGGGGGAGCCTGCCGTCAATGTTCGCTCGTGCCGGACCCGCTGTGGCGGGTACGGGTTCCACATGGCCGGTTGGTCATCGTCGTATCCCAGCGCCGCCAGGGCTGGGTCGGTCCAGCCGGTGAGGTGGGCTTTGAGCTCACCGAGTCGCCACGGCGTCGTCCGGGATGAGAATTCAACAGGACCGGTCGGAGCATCAGCGAAGGGGTTGCGCACGATGTGGCAGGTGAAGTGGTGGTCACCACCGACCGCGTTGGTCAGGGCCGTCGCCACGGCCCGGTAAAACAACGCGGGGCCTGGTGCGGATTTCTCGCCCGTGAAGACGGTATCGAGCACCCACCCGGCCTGGGCGTGTCCGTTGGCGGGGTTGGTGATGATCCAGTCCGGTCTCGGGATGCCGGGGTAGAGGATCCGTTCGTAGGCATCCGCGTGGTCGACATCGACGACGACGAAGTTCTTCCAGTCGGCGGCGTTGATCTGAATGAACGGGTAGTTGCGCGGGTCGTCGCTGGTGCGTGCGCAGTGATGCTTGGTGACACCTGCGTCGAAGCGCGTTAGCCGGTGATGATCCCGCAAACGCTGCCGCTGGAACGCGTCGTCTGGGCGTGGCTGTTCCTCCCATGACCCGGCGTGCTGGGGGGGAGTAGAACTTGTCGGCGAAGTTGCTACACTAGACATAGCGCACCTCCCTTGTTGGAGTCGCTTGAAGGGTTTCGTACGGAAGCTCCTTGCGTTGCTTCTCTCTTGGGCGGTGCATATAGATCAGCTCCTGTTGGTCGTTTGAGAATCCCGACCTAGATTGGCGTCCCGGCGGGATTCAAAGTTCTTCAAGTGGTCCTCATCTTTACGAAGGTGAGGACCACTTCTCGTTTATGGGTCTTTCGGTGGGTCCGGGAAGTCGTACTCGGTGAGTCCGGTTTCCCGTGCGGCGAGCCGTCGGAACCACGCGTTGAGGGAGATGCCGCTGCGTACGGCGTCGGCCCTGACGGCAGCCATCAGTGTCTCGGGAATCAGTATCCGGGGACCCCTGGCTGTGGGTTCTTTCGTCCGTGGCTGGCTGCGTCGCATGATCCCGATCATATCTTAAAAAGGGACACAAGATTTATTTTCCTTCCGCCGTGTCGTCGCTGTGGACCGGTGCGGCCTTCACGACGAGGTTCGATTGGTAGTTGAACTGGAAGGCTCCTCCGGCGTCGTTGACGGTTGGTCCCGAGCAGGTCACCATCGCCAGCTGGCGTTTCCCCGTCGCGTCGAACAACTCGGTTTCGGCGGTGAGTTTGTCCTGATCGACGGTATAGAGATCGGTGACCACGAATTCGTGGACATCACCGCCGGGGCCGGTGGCGTAGACATGGGCGCAGGGGTTCAGCTCGTGCAAATGCCCCCAGGGGGAGAGCTCGCCGCCCGTCCGGGAGAGATCACCGGGACCGTGATCAACGTGGCCAGCCAGCAGTGTCGTTCCCGTGGATGCATCCAGGGGAGCGGCTGGTCCGTAGATGATGCCTGCCGGTGCATCCGGCAGGGCCACTGACCCGGACGAGGTCGGCTGGGCCGACTGTAGCGGAGCGGACTGGCCCAGGGCCGGAATCTCCCACTGGTCCGGTCCTGGCTGGGCCTGGTGCTCAGGGGCCAGAGAGCATTGCGCGTTTCTGTATGACTTGGCCGGTGTCGGCGCATACTTCTCGTTGCTGTCGGTGAGTCCGACTTTGCCGTCCTGCTGGTGGACGGCTTCTCCGTTCTGTCCTGTGGTGGTCTCGGAGTGATCGAAGGGATGGGCCATCCAGTAGGGAAGCCCGCCGCGACTGGCGAGGAATCCCAAAAGAAGGAGGACCACCGCCAGGACAGCCAGGACCAGAGCCGCGATTGCGGCCCATCGGGTCCGACTGCCCTGACGGTGGCGTCTGGTTGTCATGGCCGTGGCTTACTTTCCAGCCTTGCGGCGCAGGTAGGTCCGGCCTGCCAGACCAGCGGCGACCAGGGCCATACCAGCGGTGATCCACCCTGCGACAGTCAGCGCCTGACCGTCAGCGGCTGTACCCGCATTCCCGGTGTGCAGCGGCTGAGCTGCACTCGGTGCCTGGGCGGCTTCGGCAGTGGCCTGTCCCTGTGCGGGTGCCTGGACTGCCTGAGTGGTCTCGGGCTGTGCCACCGGCTGCTGGACGGCAGGTGCGGCCTGGGCCGGGGTGGGCTCAGCGGCATGCTGAGCCTTCGGCTGTGCAGGATTCTCCGCTGCGGGCTGCTGAGGCTGGGATACACCCGGTGCCTGCACTGCAGGCTCGGGAGCCTGGGTCTCTGCTGCCGGTGCAGGATGCGGAGCCGGGGCCTGCGGAGTCTCAGTGGGCTGAGGGGTGGCAGGCGCCTGCTCTGATCCGTTTCCGGTACTGGTTTCGGACCCGTGACCGGGGTCAACGGGCGTTGCACCGTCGTTGGAGCCGGAACCATTGCCCGGATCGACCGGGGTGTCACCGGAGCCGTTACCGTTCGAGCCGTCGTTGGAGCCGGAACCGTTACCGGGATCGACCGGGGTGTCACCGGAGCCGTTACCGTTCGAGCCGTCGTTGGAGCCATTGCCTCCGGTGGAGTCATCACCCGTACCCGGATCGACCGGGGTATCACCCGTGGAGGAATCATCTCCGGTGTTGCCGGAGCCGTTACCCGTAGACCCGCCGTTGCCGTTCGAGCCCGAACCGTTACCAGGGTCGACCGGGGTATCACCGGAGCCGGAGTTGTTTCCAGACCCGTTATCTCCGGGGTTTGAGCCATTGCCTCCGGTGGAGTCATCACCCGTA
>NZ_RBLM01000012.1:0-24613 GCF_003989425.1 Kocuria sp. HSID16901
TTTCGTCGCGCACGGATTCCAGGCTCATCCCGGACAACCAGATCGCGGCGGGTTTGACGATCCCTGCTTCTGCGGCCAGGCGTTCAACCTCGGTGGTTTGTAGAGTTTCCACGCGGGCGTTGGCAGCTTCTAGGGCGGCTTCGGTCTCTCGGAGTTTCAGCCGGTATTTCTTAGCCTCAGCGGCTGCCTTGTTGCCGGTCTCTTCCCGTTCGGACTGTTCGTCTTGGACGGTGCCCACCGGCTCCTGGGGGTTGTGTGTTGGCGGGGTCATCTGCTGGTCTTCGGTTGGTTGTTCGATGGTCTGGTCGGTCGTGTTTTTGCTCATGAGTCTGTCTCCTGTGGGGTTATTCGGTAATGGTGGGGTCGTCGAGTTCAGCTTGGGTCCAGCCCAGAGCTTCGGGGGTAGTGAGGAACACGGCTTCCTGTGTTGCGCCGGGAAGGATGGTGTAGACCTGTCCGTCGCTGCTGTGGATCGGTACGTCACGTTCTTTCGCTGTGACCGGCTGGTCGGCGAGGGAGAGTATTTTCAGGGCAGTTTCTTTATTGGGCCGGTTCATTTGGTGCCTTCCGTGGTGGGGGTGTCCATGTGGGTTAGGAGAGCGTTGCGCTCTTTGGTCAGTGAGGTGACTTCGGTGAGTAGTTGCCGGATGATGCGGCCACAATCGGAGCCGGGTACGTGCCCGTCATCGGCGCAAGCACATCGTGGAGGTGACGTATTGGTGACGGGGGTCTGTGGGGTGCGATTTTCGTTGCGTTCGCCTTGGTCGACGATTTCATCTGCCACGCTAAATACCTTTCGTTGGGGTATGAATGCTTTGAATTGTGAGTTGTTGAATATTCCGACTCCGGTCTGGACGGAGCCGTCTTTATTCCGCCATTTGTAGGGGCGGACTCTGATATGACTCATGCCGAGTTCCTTTCGTGAGTTTCGAGAAGGTCGATCATCTTGTCGGCGTAGGTCGCAACCTCGTCGTAGGGGATGAAGCATTGGATGTATTGACCGCGCATGATGACCACACCTCGAGTAGCCTCTTCGCGGGGGTTCCAGGTGTAGTCACGGACTCGTATTCGTGTGTCTTTCTCCCGTTCGTGTCTCACGCGGCGTCTCCGTTCTGGTCTTGGTCCCATTGCTGTTTCATGGTGGCGTAGCGTTGGGAGATTTCTTCGTGGTGGGCGCACTGGTCCGAACCGTCCATGACGGGGACCTCGCACTCGATCCGGCGGCACTGTTGGCCGTTCGAAGGTGGCACCGATTTACTCGAAGGTGGCGAAGATGGCACATCCTGAGCGCGTGACACCTTCGCGCCACCTTGGGCACTGGTCTTCGAAGGTGGCGGGGCACCGTATGTGCTGACACCTTCGCCACCTTCGCCACCTTGGGCGCTTTCGGTGCCACCTTCGGGGTCGATCTGCCATACCCATCCGGCACCAAAGGCCGACTTCGCAGATAGGATTCTCGGATTCTTTGACCTTCGCCGTGCATCCTTGATCTCATTGGTGGAGAACCCTTCGGCAAGACCCGCCTTGATCACCGCCCCGGCCTTCGCTTCCTGCGCTTCGGTATTGACCAGGAAGTCATAGACAAACTGTTGGGCCGCGTTGCGGTCCTCCTGGTCCTCGACGTCCACAGAGTCACGGTTGATCAGTTCCCCGACCGTGACCTCTGAGGCGCCGAGGAAACGAACCTTCCCGACGTTCGTCAACCCGTCCTCAGTGGGCACATCAACCGACTCGAGAGTGAACTTCCACGAACCGCGCCCGGTGCCATAGTTGTTCTTGTCCTGCGTCAGAATCCGCTCCCCAGTCTCCAGATCGGAAGCGAACGCCAGGTAGGAGCGGGTGAGGTCTCGCCACGCATGAGAACCGGACAGTTTCGCCCCGACGTTGCCCGCGCCCTTGCCGAAGTGATTGATCAGGATAATCGCCAGATCATGCTCTTGAGCCAAGGCCATCAGTGGGCCGTAGGACCGGCGGACGTCTTGGACTTTGTTCATGTCCCCGTCCATGAGGTTCGGGGCCGGGTCGATAATGATCAACCTGGCCCCGGTCTCGATCACGGCCTGCCGTAACAAGGCGATATCCAACGGGAACAGCAATTCCCGCTCATTGGTGAACGTCTCGGTGATCGTCGCGGCCTGGACTTGAGCGACCCTCTCGAGGTCGGCACCGGCGGCGGTGAGTCTGGGGACCATGACTGTGGGCCAGTCGTCCTCGGGACCAAAAATGATCACAGTCTCTTTGTGCCCGTGCAGGTCACCGGATAGTTCACCTTGGGTCAGTTGCGCGGCCAGGTCTAGGGCGAAGGTGGATTTACCTTCCCCGCCGATACCGGCCATGATCGTGCCCGTACCCAAGGGGATCACACCTTGGCCTTCGTGCGCCCAAAGCCAGCGTTGCCGGTGTGGGGCGATCATGTGGGCGTAAGTGATACGCAGTTCGGTGCGTGCTTCATCGTGTGTGTTCAACAGCTTTTAGTCCTTCCCGTGATGGGGGATGCAGTGAAAAAGGGTGTGTGGTGCCAGACCGACGACGGTTTAGAGGTGTCGCCGGTCTGGCATCTAATAGAGGTGTGGCCTAGGCGGCCTGCGCGATGATCTCCGGGACCCGGTAATACGTACCCGGCTTCAACGTGGGCCAGGGGCCGGTGGTGTCCCACTCGGGATTCGCTTTCGGTACCCACGTCCCGGTGAGAGTTTCCGGTCGAGGGCCGTGGAGTCTGCGCCGGTCCCATTGGGGTTGCTCCCACGGGTACGTGGGGGCCGCTCCAAGGGCTGTGGCGAACGATTCCGCCCGGTGCCGAGCGTCAGCCTCCAGGGCCTCATGTAAGGCCTGTTTACCTTCGGCTTGCCCTATGACGGTCCCGGTCAGATACGCACTGTTGACCTCCGTAACAGGGCTGGTAGCGCACGTGTTCGCGTGAACCAACACAGCCTCCGGGACGCTGGCGAGATAGTTCACGCTCACTGGCCCACCTGCTCCACATCAGCCCGGTGGCTCGCCGCCTCAGCGAAGAACTCGTTAATCTTGACCACGAACTCGGACAGTTCCTCAAAGGTCATCGGATTATTCTTCTGGTTCGTCTCGATGACGTACCGCAACTCGTCGTAGTCGTGCGGGTCGTACATGGCTTCGCAGAACAACTCCGGTGTGTTCACACGGTGGGCGTACCAGTAGCCCTCGTCCCCGTCGATCCCATCGTGCTGGTAGTAGGCAGGCAATACGGAGGGCCGCACCAGATGTGCCGGGTGCTGGGCCTTGAATTCTTGGACTTTCGCGACAACCTGGTCGAATTCGTCGCTAGTCATGTCGTGGTAGCCTTCGATCTCGTAGACCACGTGCTCGGGGCCGGGGCGTTGATCGGGGTGCTCGGTGACAGCATCCATGCACACGTATTGGTTGCGGGGACCATGCCACACGCACGAGGGTGTGCCGTCGATGTCGGTGTCTTGGATCAGTTCGATGATGCGCATTACGCGGCCACCTCCGAGATATCGCCGTTGGACCCGAAGATGACATCTGCGCTCCAACGATCAGCAAAGACGGCGAGTTCGTCGGCGATTTCGATCATGTCGTGATGGTTCAGGTCGGGAAAAACAACGTCGGTGCTGTATTCGACTCGTAGTGGTAGTCCTTGGCCGGGGTCGAAGATGTGCACGGTGGCGATACCGTTGGGGCTTGACGGGCCGGTGTAAATATCGGTGGGCTTGCCCGTGGAGGGGTCCATCTGCCGGGTGAAAATCGCCGGGATGGCCGGGTTGCGGGGACTGGTACTGTTGTTCATATGAATTACTCCTTGCTGAGTGATTGAACTAGCGCCTTTTGCATCGACGATCTTGGCGGGTCTTGCGATGCGGAAGGCGCTTTTTTCATGCCCGGATCGGTCCGAGCCTTGGTAAGGGCTTGTTGGTAGAGAACTCGGTCGGTGGCCTCGTCTGCTACCGGGTCCGAGTGGAGGGGCTTTCCCTCCGCCTGGTGGAACTTGAACCATTTCGATAACTCCTTCGCTTGAGTTCTGGTCAGTGGATATCCGGCCTCGGCGGTGTCGATCATGATCTGGTCGACCAGTTCGGCGAGGCCCATTCGTCTGGTGATGTGCGTTGCGCGCTCCCGTCATTCGGTTCGTGACGCTTACGCGGCGGTCTCAACGATTTCGCCGGTGAGCATCCGCAAGAACGGAATGCGGAGGATCATCACACGCCGCCCGATTTTGATTCCGGGGATAGTTCCGTCTTCGATGCCTCTATAAATGGTTCTGCGGTCTAGAGGCACTAACCCAAGTACGTCATTCACGGGAACGACTGCTCTAGCATCTGCCGTTAACTCGTCCAGCGTCATTCGACACCTCTCTCAAGTTGATAAATAAAATGGTCCATCTGAGACCCTGTTGAGACAAGGTTAACCCCTTGTGTCTAGATAATCAAGTGGGTAGGAAAAATTTTCAAGCTGATAAAGTTAGGAGCATGGCATCCGAGAAATTTGCACCAGGCCCCACAGGACGGACAGTTGCCCACAACGTCCGTCGACTACGAGACGCACAAGGCTTAACCATCTCGGCCCTCTCCAAACGTCTATGCGATAGCAAGATGACGGCCACTTCATTGACCAGACTGGAAGAAGGCCGCCGCAGGATCGACGTGGACGATCTAATGTCTCTTGCCGCCGCGCTGAACGTCCTTCCCATCACCTTGCTTCTTCCCGAGTGGCCGGGCGATTTTCAGGCCACGGAGAATGACAACGCCGATGTAACTGCTTTCGGCAATCAGCCCGTAGGAGCGCTTTGGCTGTGGGCACTCGCATGGACAGACCTACGCACCGATCGTATCGACTCCGTATTCTGGCGCGAGGTTCTTCCCCCCGCGGTTGCAGAAGCATTCGAACTCAAGAAGCAGAACGAGCAGAGTCGGAAGGACTTCGGTACAGAACTTGAAAAGACCGTTGGCACCTATAAATCAGTTGTGAGCGGCTACGAGAAAATGATTGAGGATCAGCTCAAGACGAACGAGGACCTTCGCCTGCAGCTTGAAAATATGACCGCCCTCTACGAGCACATGGGAGCAGCGTTCGCGGCGCAAAACGCTCAACATGAACGAGACCACGATGCCAAGGGCTAAGGCGAAGCGCCGCTACGGTGGTGGGTCCGTCACCTCGTACAAATACAAGGTCAAAGCCAAAAACGGGCGCGGCACCAGAACCGAAACGCGTTGGCGCTACCAACTCCGTGTGCCCGTCGATGGAGAGCATCCAGACGGGAAGACAAAGCTCGAAGGAAAGTCCGGTTACAAGACCGCCAATGAAGCACAGAATGGCCTCGATAAAGCCGTAAAACGCCTCTCCGAACAGCAACCCGTCAAAGCCAGGAAAGCAACTCTCGGCGAGTTTTCCGGCGAATGGATTAACGGTTTACGCCTCGCCCCTTCAACAATCGCCGGGTACCGAAAAATTCTTCGCAATCATGTTGTGCCGCAACTCGGGCAGATTGACCTGGCGAACCTCACTGCGACCAGGATCAACCGGCACTACACCGAACTGTTAGACCACGGGCGCGCCGACGCTTACGCTGACGGTCGGGGCCTCTCCCCCAATACCGTCAATAAGGTTCACAACGTCCTAAGCGCGATCCTCGACGCCGCCCTCGATGACGGGTACATCACGGTGAACCCGGCCCGTAAATCGACCGTGAAGCCGCCCAAGGCCAAAGAGATACGCGCCGCGCAATCCGAGGTCACCACCTGGACCGCGACCGAGTTGCGGGACTTCCTCACATGGGATCGCGACGACTTCCAGGACGACCTCTACACACTGTGGCTTGTGATTTCTAAAACGGGTATGCGCCGTTCAGAAGCTCTCGCGCTCCGCTGGCAAGACTTCGACCACATCAACAGTCGCATAGCTGTCAGACGTGCCGCTGACACTGCTACAGCGCGGCAAGTGAAGAACACTAAGACAGGTTCATCGCGGGTAGTTGATCTCCCCCACGACGTCGTGGCCGCCCTGAAGTCGTGGAAGACACTACGCGCCCGGATCAGCTTCGAGTTCGGTAAGGCCGGGGCGTACATCTTCGGGAATCTCGACGGCGAGTTGCGTTCTCCGAATGAGGTTGGTCGGCGTTGGCGATACCGAGTGAAGGCCGCACAAGAATCAATGCCAGACCTACCGACCGTCACTCTCAAGGGACTACGGCATACACACGCGACGTTGCTGTTACAGGCCGGGGTCCAGCCAAAAGTAGTCCAGGAACGTCTAGGGCACTCCACGATCGCGATCACGATGAACATTTACAGTCACGTGATGCCGTCGATGCAACGCGACGCGGTGGACCGGCTGTCCGCGATCATGGGTGACTAGGGACAGTTTGTTGCAAGGATTGTTGCAAACGGACATAAGAAAAGGCCCCTGAGCCGGTGTTTCCACTGGTCAGGGGCCTTTCCTGTTGGCGGAGGATGGGGGATTTGAACCCCCGAGGGCGTGAACCCAACACGCGTTCCAGGCGTGCGCCATAGGCCGCTAGGCGAATCCTCCAGGCGTTGCTCGGTCTTACTAGACCTCACGAAAGCGAACGGATACGAGCTTACACATGCGCCAGAGGCCCTGACAACTTGTGGGATCGAAAGGTGTCACACGCCACGGGATTCTCGGTGTGACAGCACTCGTCGCCTGGGCTAAACTATCGGAAGCCCCTCGCGTGGCGTCATCTTAGAAAATCCCCCAGGACCGGAAGGTAGCAAGGGTATTTAGGCTCTGACGGGTGCGCGAGGGGTCTTATTCGTTAAAGACTCGGATCCGTATGTGGCGAGAATTCAGGGCGCTGCATCCACAGACTGGAAGACGCTTCTTAAAGTGTCAGTCGGAACCAGTAGGGTTTCATATGTGAGCACAGCCCTGTATCGCCGTTACCGCCCCGAGACGTTTGACGACGTCATCGGGCAAGAACACGTGACCGCGCCCCTCATGACCGCGCTTCAAAAGAACCGCGTCAACCACGCCTATCTTTTTTCAGGCCCCCGCGGGTGCGGTAAAACCACCTCCGCACGAATCCTGGCCCGCTGTCTCAATTGTGTGCAGGGCCCCACGGCTCACCCTTGCGGTGTGTGCCAGTCATGCCAAGACCTCGCTCGCGACGGCGCAGGCTCCCTCGACGTCATCGAGATGGACGCAGCGTCCCACGGCGGTGTGGACCACGCCCGCGATCTCCGAGAACGCGCGACCTTCGCCCCCGTGCGCGACCGCTACAAGATTTTCATTATCGACGAGGCCCACATGGTCACGAGGGAAGGCTTCAATGCCCTCCTGAAAATCGTCGAAGAGCCCCCGGAACACATCAAATTCATCTTTGCGACCACCGAGCCCAATAAGGTGCTCGGAACCATCCGCTCCAGAACGCATCACTACCCCTTCCGTTTGGTCGCCCCGGAGGTTCTCCGCGGATACCTCACGGAACTGTGCGCCAAAGAAGATGTGCAGATCGAGCAGGGCGTTTTGCCTCTTGTGGTGCGCGCCGGTGGCGGCTCCGTGCGAGATTCTCTATCCGTTCTGGACCAGCTGATGGCAGGTGCCGATGACGACGGCATCACCTACGATCTTGCCGTGGCACTCCTCGGCTTCACCCACGCGGAGTTGCTCGACGGCGTCGTCGACGCATTCGCCGCAGGCGACTCCCCCGCCGTATTTCATGCCGTGGATCGAGTGATCCAGACAGGGCAAGATCCCCGACGCTTCGTGGAAGACCTTCTCGAACGCTTCCGAGATCTCATTATCATCAAGGCCGTACCCGACTCTGCCGGCCAAATTCTGCACGGTATGCCCGAGGACCAGATTGACCGGATGCGTGCGCAAGCCACCCAGCTTGGCTCTTCGGAACTGTCACGAGCGGCCGACATTTCCAATACCGCCCTCACGGACATGACCGGCGCCACGAGCCCACAGCTTCACCTCGAGTTGCTGTGCGCCCGAATTCTCCTACCCACCGCAGACGACTCCTCACGCGGCGTCAACGCCCGCGTGGACCGATTGGAACGGCGCGTCAACATGGGCGAAGTCGGTGCCGTGCCGGCCCCGTTACACAACGACCCAGCCGCCGTCACCACCCCAGAAACCCCTGCCGAGCATCTTGCTTCCCAGCGTGAGGACGCCCCGTCCACCCAGGAACCCGCTGGGAAGAAAGCCGCCTTGTCGATGGCTCGTGGTAACCGGGAGACCTCGAACCCACAGAGCACTGAATCGGCCGAGCCGCAGGCCTCGCCCGCCGCTCCGGTTGCTCCATCGGAGAACCAACCCGAGCCCGCCGTTTCACGCTCTGCTACGCCCGAACCGGTCCAGGCCGAACCCAACACGACGCCGTCGGACGGCAACGATCAGGTGACCATGATCGAGCGCTCGTGGGCAGACATCATCACCTCCGTCGGGAAATACTCCAAGGTCGGGCAAGCGACCTTCCGGGAATGTCGGCCCACGCGCTTCCAGGCCGGAACCCTGTACGTCAATTCGACGGGACCGGGAATCCAGTCGCGCGTGGAACGTTTCGCCTCGGCACTCTCCAGCGCGCTCAAGGACACGCTGGGGATCGACTGCCGCGTTGCACTGGACGACGGCCCCAGCGGCGGCCCGGACGGTGGCACCGTAGACCCATCAGATCCGGCACCGAACCGCCCCACACAACAGCTGCCGCGCCGCCAAACCGTCGCTTCCGCCAATGCCGATGGTGAGGACTGGCCCACCGACGCTGCCTGGAACCAGGCCGCGCAGCAAGCGCAGTCAGTTTCTGCGCCCGCGCCTCAGAACCGAGAGCGCCCGGCTTCCACGGCGGAAGAATCGGCGACTATTCCCGAAGGACCCCGAGGCGGTGAAAGTGCCTGGCAACAGCACGGAACGCCTCGCACCGAAGAACCGCAAAACCCCCAATGGTCGGACGACGAATCGGGCGAGTCCTTCAGCGGTTGGCAGGTCGCCCAGATCCCCTCTGACGACCCGTCCACTGAATCGACCACGAGCCATGCCGCGCCAGACACTGCAGCCCCCGAAAGCTCGGCATCTTCTCCGGCGAAGGAGAACGCTCACGGCCATCTCCGAGTCATCTCCGACGACACGGCTACGGCCCCCTCTCGTGGAAACGACTCCACCGTCGATCCCGCAGGTGGCGAGGCGACCGAGGCCGACACCGCATCTTCCGAGACACCGGCCCAAGAAAATGGCCAGGAGGTCCCTGCCCAACCCGAGACATCCGAACCGGCACATGACTGGTCGATGGCGGCCCGCAGTGCGGGCGCTCCCGGCAAGGCCGTCGATGGTCGCACGTGCGGTTGGAGATACTCAGGCCCCGAGTCTGAAGAAGGCGCCAGCGAGCATCCCTCCAAGTGGGGCCAAAGAACACCGCATCTCACAGAAGTCGGCGGCACCTCTACCCGAACGGATGACGCCCCGGTCTCAGAGCCATCCCCACGCCGCACGGACAAGTCCGAACGCCACCTACACGCGGTTCACAGCAATGAACAGGGCGATGGCGCCCCTGGGCCCGATTCCTCGGTTGAGGAAAGTAACGCACCCGAGAATTCGGTGTCGGCCGATCCCTCAAGAACGCAAGAATCCTCCGGCGTCGAGGCGTCAAAGCTTTCGTTCCGCGAAAGGCACGCGGCCGCCATCGCCGCCGGGTCCACGCAAGATCCCGAGCAGCAGATGGTTCGTGGACGTCACGGTGACGTTCCCGTCGACCCGAATGCTCCCGAGCCGCCCGAGGACGACTGGGAGAATTTCGAGCCATCCTCACAAGACGAAGACGTCGAGGATTCCGCAGTATTCGGTCAAGCCGCCATTGAGACCATTCTCGGAGGGCGAGTCTTGGAAGAACGACCGCATCATCGGGGCTGATCCCCACAGACGACGAACAATCCGGCGGACCCATCCGATCCGCCGCAGAAGCGAGGATTCATGTATCAAGGAGCCGTTCAGGACCTGATCGATGAGTTGGGGCGACTACCCGGCGTCGGGCCCAAATCCGCACAACGCATCGCGTTCTACATCCTCAACTCGCCCGCCGACGAAATGGCGCAGCTGGCCTCGGCTATTACGACGGTCAAAACCAAAGTCTCCTTCTGTGAGATTTGTGGGAATATCTCGGAAACGCCGAAGTGCTCCATCTGCCGAGACGCACGGCGCGACGGATCGCTGATATGCGTCGTCGAAGAGCCCAAGGATGTTTCCGCCATCGAACGCACGGGGAGCTTCTCCGGTCGATACCACGTACTGGGCGGATCGATTAACCCGATGCAGGGCATCGGCCCGGACCGTTTGCGTATCCGGGAACTTGTGACGCGACTGGCCGACGAGGAGATCCAAGAAATCATCCTCGCCATGGACCCCAACCTCGAAGGCGAGGCAACCGCCACATACCTCTCGCGCATGCTGACCCCCATCGGCATCACGGTCTCCCGGCTAGCCTCGGGGCTTCCGGTCGGTGGCGACCTCGAATACGCCGATGAAATAACCCTCGGAAGGGCCCTCGAGGGACGTCGGATCCTCACGGCCGGGCAGCGGCAAGCCCAGCAAAGCTCACCGCCGGATCCCCAGCCCGCCGACACGACCGCAGACGAGCGGGACGCACCGGAAACATCTGCCGAAGAATCCCTCGCACCTTCCGCTTCTCCCGAGGGCGAGGATTCATCCACAGGTAGTCACCACAACCATGACGCCGATGACACCAGCGAACCGGAGGCTTCCGACTCGGACGTCACCCAATCCAGGGATGACGGCCAGCGGCCCTCGGACCAGAACGCCCCGACTGCGCAAGAATCGAGCACCGGAATCCTCGAGGCGCCCGAGGAACCGACGGTGCCCCGTCGATACCCCACCCCGCGTCGTGGCGAGAAGTTTGCCAACCCTTGGGCCGAGTAAGCGTCGTCATGTCCCGGGGAAACATTGAGTGCAACCGTTCAAAGGTGACTTGAGTCCCAACTGTGACGCGGTAAAGGCCCGCACCGCGTCTTGTCGTGTCACATAGTGGGATTGCGTTCACGTATGAGCGTAATGATCACTGACCGACTAATCTGAGGTTCGATTCTCAAACCGTGCCTCACGGTGACGAGTAGCTCCAGACCATCGGGAGCCCACCAGAGACCAGTTCCGCAAGGGAGACCCATGAGCCTCATCGTTCAGAAATTCGGCGGTTCGTCCGTTTCGGACGCCGAGGGTGTCAAACGAGTCGCCCGTCGTATTGTCGAGGCCAAAAACCAAGGGCACGACGTCGTCGTGGTGGTTTCCGCCATGGGCGACACGACCGACGAACTCTTGGACCTCGCCGCCGAGGTCAATAACGGCGCGCAAGCCAGCCGCGAGCTCGACATGCTCCTCACCGCGGGCGAACGCATTTCCATGTCCGTTTTGGCCATCGCGATCCACGGGCTGGGCGCCACCGCACAATCATTCACGGGATCCCAGGCCGGAATCATCACCGACGGCGTGCACGGGAGCGCCCGTCTCGTCGAGGTTCACCCCGATCGCATCCGCGAATCCTTGGACGCGGGGAATATCGCCATCGTCGCCGGATTCCAAGGAATGAATCGGCAAACCCGTGACATCACCACGCTGGGACGAGGCGGTTCAGACACCACGGCTGTTGCCCTCGCCTCGGCACTCGGCGCAGACTTCTGCGAAATCTATTCCGACGTGGACGGCGTCTTTACCGCAGACCCACGCATCGTGAACACGGCCCACAAACTCAATGAGGTCTCCAGCGAAGAGATGCTCGAAATGGCTGCCAATGGTGCCAAAATCCTGCACCTGCGTTGCGTGGAATACGCTCGCCGCTTCAAGATAAAATTGCACGTCCGGTCGTCATTCAGTGACCTCGAAGGAACGTGGGTCATCCCCAATTCCACCGATGCCGATGCCGACGGGCACGACCTGACGAAGGAGATCCCCTTGGAACAGCCCCTCATCTCCGGTGTGGCTCACGACCGGACCCAAGCCAAGATCACCGTGGTCGACGTCCCCGACGTGCCCGGCTACGCTTCAAAGATCTTCGGTTCGCTCAACGACGCCCAGATCAACCTGGACATGATCGTGCAAAACGTCTCCACTCGCTCGGAGGCCCGCACCGACATCTCCTTCACCCTCCCGCAGGACCAGGGCGATGAAGCGCTCAAGGTCCTTGAGAAGGTCCAAGACGACATTGGCTTTGCCTCCATCGAATACAACGACGCGATCGGAAAGCTGTCCCTCGTCGGTGCCGGTATGAAATCCAACCCCGGCGTTTCCTTCCAGTTCTTCGACGCGCTCTCCAAGGCCGGGGTCAACATCGACATGATCTCGACCTCCGAGATTCGCATCTCCGTGATCACCCGTGCCGACCTCCTCGATCAGGCCGTGCGCGCCGTCCACACCGCATTCAACCTCGACTCGGAAACCGAAGCTACGGTTTACGGAGGCACCGGGCGCTGACCTATGGCCCTATACGACGCCGCTGGCCCCACCTCCGTCGCGCCCGTCGCTTTGGCGGGTGCCCAGTGGCGTCCCCTCGCGGTTGAACACCGCGAACGGGCGGCGATCTATACGGAGCCCTTCCTGGAGCGGCGTCATCACGGTCGCAAGCACCCGGTAGAAGATTTCCTCTTCACGTACTACACGCTGAAGCCAGGTCAGCTCGCGCGCTGGCACCCCGGGCCTGGTGTCATCCTGCTCGACGCCGACGACAGGGCCGACTGGAAATTCTACCGTCGGCCCACTGAGAGCGAACTTCAGGCTGCGGGGCTTTCGGCCGATGACGCCGCACATCAACGCCACCACGCGGTGATCGCGGACCTTGACGCGTTCCACCATGCACGCTCGTCCGCCATCGATTTCACGCGAGACCTCCTCACGCGCACCTCGGCCAAACCCGGCAACTTCGGGTGCTTCGGGATGCACGAATGGGCGATGGCTTACCGCTCGGAAGAACAAGACATCCGCCACGAGTATTTGGAGCTCCGGCTAGGCGCTGAGGGGACGGACGAGGTCGTCGAATCGCACCGGATCCATTGCACGCATTTTGATGCTTTCCGCTTTTTCCAACCGCAGGCCAGGCCACTCAACGACATTCAGCCAACCCGCGAGGACCAGCGCTACCTGGAACAGCCGGGATGCCTCCACGCCAATATGGACATCTATAAATGGGCGTACAAGCTGCTTCCCATCGTGGACTCGGACCTCCTCATGGACAGTTTCGAATTGTCGTGGCAGATTCGCGAGATGGATATGCGCGCGGCACCTTACGATCTCTTGGCGTGGGGTTACGAACCGATCCAGATCGAGACGGCGCACGGCAAGAAGCAGTATGTGTCGATGCAACGCGAATTTGCGGCCCGTTCCGTTGGTCTCCGCGAACGACTCCTGGAGAGGATCCACCAGGCCGAGACTCTCCGCGAGGGCAAACAAGCCTAGCCACCCAGAGGGAAAATGGAAGCGGGCGCAAGGCAAAATACCACGCCATAAGACGGACCAAAAAACCTTAAAATTTTCCCCAGCAATATTTGCGCACATCCCCAAATATCACTCAGCTTATGAAAATCTGGAGTGGCCATGGAGGAAACCGAATATCGTTAGGAAGTAATTTCCGGTGTCCATCTCTCGTCGTGCAACCATCCTCTCCGCCTCAGGTTTTGCTGGGGCATTTCTTCTCAGCGCATGCGGCCAGACGGGAGGCGGCGATACGGGCAAATCCTCGGCGTCGCCCTCCTCCGCTGCGGCCTCGTCCTCAGCCTCCCCCAGCCCTTCCCAGAAGCTAGTGACCTGGCCAGACAACGCGGCGGTATCCCACCTGTTCTTCCATTCCTTGGTGGCCGATCCCAAGCGGGCCTTCGATGGTGACGAGGACGCCAACGGCTACCTCGATTACATGGTCACGATCAAAGAGTTCAAGAGCATCCTCCAACAGACATACGACCGTGGATACATTCTTGTCAGCCCCCATCAGCTCTATACGGCGTCTCCAGACGGTGCCGTCACACCCAAGAAGCTCGATATTCCGGAGGGCAAGAAGCCCCTGGTCATCTCCTTTGACGACCTGTCCTACTACGAATACATGAACGGTGACGGATTCGCGGACCGGTTGACCGTCAAGGACGGCAAGGTCGTCAACGAATATCACGATGCTTCCGGGAAAAAGCTCACCGGAGCGTACGATCATCTGCCCATCGTGGATGAATTCCTCGAAGAGCACCCCGATTTCTCCCACGACGGCGCCAAGGGCGTCATCGCAATGACCGGATACAACGGCGTTCTCGGATACCGCACGTCGGATTACTCGTATAAGGACAGCAATAAGAACCTGGCCGAAGACAAGAAAAAGGCGAAGGACGTTGCTGACGCCATCAAGGCCAGCGGTTGGGAGTTTGCGAGCCACTCCTGGGGCCACATCAATTTCACGACGTCGCCCCTGGAACAGATTCGCGAAGACAACGAAAAATGGCAACGAGAAGTGGCACCCCTCATTGGGGCAACCGATTTGCTCATTTATCCGTTCGGCGCGGATATCGCCAAAGTCGAAGACTATTCCGGTCCAAAATTCGATTACCTCAAATCGCAGGGCTTCAATGCTTACTTCAACGTGGATGCTTCCACCCCGGCCTGGGGACAGTTGCGTCCGAACTACCTGCGCGAAGCTCGCATCAACGTCGATGGCATCTCGCTGAAACATGCGATCGAAGGTAAGCCATCACCTCTGCCGGACTTTTTCGATCCGAAATCCGTGTTGGATCCTGCTCGACCCAAATCAATCTCGGGGTCCGGTTCTTAATAACCCCACCGTCATCGGTTATCCACAGCTGAACCTTCGCGGCTACGACGAGCCTCAACAACGGCTAAACTGATGTAGCAAGCTCGCGGAGCGTCTTGGTACTTCGTGTCCGACGTGAGACGGCACCGGTGCCCGCGCGCCCAATTACACCAACCGCGTACCCAACCCGCGTACAGGAGCGACGGATGCCCCGGATCATTGTTGACGTCATGCCCAAGCCAGAAATTCTCGACCCGCAGGGCAAGGCCATCGCCCGCGAACTGCCGCATATCGGCATCAGCGGATTCACGGAAGTCAGGCAGGGGAAAAGGTTCGAGCTGACGGTCGAAGGCGACGTGACACAGCGTCATCTCGACGAAGCCCGCAAGGCCGGCGAGGAAATCCTCTCGAACCCCGTCATCGAAGACGTCGTCAACGTCTCCGTCGCGGAGGACTAATCATGACTCAGTCCCTCTCCGCCACCGAAGTTCCCCTGATCGCGGATTTCTCCGCAAACAACCCCGACGAGCGCCTCGCGGATGTTCGGGTCGGCGTCGTCACTTTCCCGGGCACCCTGGATGACCGCGACGCCGCCCGCGCTGTGCGACTCGCCGGGGGAACTCCCGTTCCGCTCTGGTACAAAGACACCGATCTCCTCAACGTCGACGCCGTCGTCGTCCCCGGCGGGTTTTCGTATGGCGACTACCTGCGCGCCGGCGCCATCGCTGCCAAAGCCCCGCTCATGGCCAAGGTTTACGACGCCGCGACGGCTTCGGGCACGTCAGGGTCCTCGCCGCTTCCCGTACTCGGCATCTGCAACGGTTTCCAGATCCTCACAGAAATGCATCTCTTGCCGGGTTCCATGATCAAGAACGATCACCTGACCTTCATTTGCCGAGATCAGCGGCTGCGGGTCGAGACCACCCAGACACCCTGGACGGCCGACTTGGAGCGGGGCGGCGAGATCGTCGTGCCGCTGAAAAACCAAGACGGTCAGTACGTCGCCGATGATGCGACCCTTCGAGCCCTCGAGGAAGAGAACCGTGTGGCTTTCCGGTACGTCGGGGGCAACCCGAACGGTTCCCGCCAAGACATTGCCGGTGTCACCAATGAGCGCGGCAACGTCGTCGGGCTCATGCCTCACCCGGAGCACGCTGTCGAACCCGGGTTCGGCCCCTCCGCTTCGGGATCGGGCGACGTCGCCATGAGATACGGCACCGACGGCCTCAGCATCTTCACGTCCCTGATCCGCCAGATCGCCGCCGCCTGATCTTTCGATCCGACCCCAAGGATTTTCACGCATCATGAATGACCAGCAGTTCAATCTGGACACCGTCGAGCACGCCGCCTCCACACCGGACACGGACCTCCCCTGGGCCGAGCTCGGCCTCAAAGACAACGAATTTGAAGACATCAAGAAGATCCTCGGGCGCCGCCCCACGGCCGCCGAGTTGGCGATGTACTCGGTGATGTGGTCCGAGCACTGTTCCTACAAATCTTCCAAGGTTCATCTGAAACAGTTCGGCGCCAAAGTCACCGAGGAGATGAAGAAAGACCTGATGGTGGGCATCGGCGAAAACGCCGGTGTGACGGATATCGGCAACGGTTGGGCCGTGACCTTCAAAATCGAGTCCCACAACCATCCCTCGTATGTGGAGCCATATCAGGGTGCTGCAACCGGCGTCGGCGGCATCGTTCGCGACATCATCTCGATGGGCGCCCGCCCGGTGGCCGTGATGGACCCGCTGCGTTTTGGTGCCATCGACCACCCGGACACGCAGCGCGTCGTCCACGGTGTCGTTGCGGGCGTGGGCGGATACGGCAATTCCCTGGGCCTGCCGAATATTGGCGGTGAGGTGGAGTTTGACCCCTGCTACCAGGCAAATCCGTTGGTCAATGCCTTGGCCGTGGGCGTCATGCGACACGAGGACATCCGCCTCGCCAACGCGTCCGGCGTTGGTAATCAGGTCATTCTCTTCGGCGCGCGCACCGGCGGAGACGGCATCGGCGGGGCCTCGGTGTTGGCCTCCGAATCCTTCGATGACGCCAAGCCCTCCAAGCGTCCAGCGGTTCAGGTGGGTGACCCCTTCGCCGAAAAAGTGCTCATCGAATGCTGCCTCGAACTCTTCAAGGGGTCGGTCGTCGAAGGGATCCAGGACCTCGGCGCCGCTGGGATTTCGTGTGCCACCTCGGAGCTGGCTTCCAATGGTGAGGGCGGGATGCACGTTGACCTCACCAAGGTTCTGTTGCGGGATAGCACCCTGACCCCGGGCGAAATCCTGATGTCCGAGTCTCAGGAACGCATGATGGCCGTGGTGACCCCGGAAAACATGGCCCGATTCGAAGAAATCATGGCCAAGTGGGACGTCGAATATTCCGTCCTCGGCGAGGTCACCGACTCCGGTCGGCTCGTCATCGAATGGAACGGCGAGGTGATCGTTGACGTTGATCCACGCACCGTCGCCCATGAAGGCCCCACCTACGAACGCCCCTACAAGCGCCCTTCCTGGCAGGACACCACGCAGGCGGACCGGTTCACCGGGTCGGCCGCGGATGTGGACCGTCCGGCCGGCGCGGAGCTCGGGCAGGCGGTGCTCGATCTCATGTCCACGCCCAACTTGTGTTCCAAGGAATGGGTCACGAATCAATACGACCGTTACGTCCAAGGCAATACCGCGCTTTCCCAGCCCGACGACGCCGGCGTGATCCGTGTCGATGAGGAATCCGGCCTCGGGGTCGCCCTCTCGACGGATGCCAACCCCCGGTACGCCTATCTTGATCCGTACGAAGGTGCCCGAGCCTCCCTCGCGGAGTCTTACCGAAACGTTTCGACCTCCGGTGCGCGCCCGGTTGCGGTTTCCGACTGCCTCAACTTCGGTTCCCCCGAGGACCCCGAGGTCATGTGGCAGTTTGCGGAGGCCGTACGCGGCTTGGCCGACGGTTGTATGGAACTCGGCGTACCGGTCACGGGCGGCAACGTGTCCCTGTACAACCAAACGGGTGGTCGCGCCATCAATCCCACCCCGGTGGTGGCGATGATGGGCGTTCTCGACGACGTCGGCCGGCGGACGCCTTCTGGATGGGCTTCCACCGAGGACGGCAACGCCATCTACCTGTTGGGAACCACCGCGGATGAGCTCGACGGATCCGAATGGGCGCGGATGAAGGGCCACTTGGGTGGCCTCCCTCCCAAGGTGGATTTGGCTCAAGAGAAGCTCCTGGGCGACATCCTCGTGAACATGTCGCGCGACGGCATGATCGATGCCGCACATGACCTTTCCCAAGGTGGCCTCGCGGCGGCCCTCGCAGACTCTTGCCTCCGCTTCGGCGTCGGCGCCCGCATCGGACTGGGCGAGGTCGCCGAGCGTGACGGCGTCGACGAATTCACCCTGCTGTTCTCCGAATCGCAGGGCCGGGCCATTTGTTCGGTGCCTCGGACGGAAGAGGTGCGGTTCAAGGACATGTGCACCGCCCGTGGTTACGCCTTCGCTCGGATCGGCGTCGTGGACGCCGTCAACGACGCCTTGGATCTCCAGGGCATCGCGAGCATCGGCCTCGAGGAACTACGCGAGGCCTGGTCCGGTACCTTGCCTCGGCACTTCGGCTAGAGCATCAATCCGCCTGACCCTTGCGGTGGCCCTCCACGTCGCGACGGCCACCGCAAGGGCAGCACCCCGAGTCCTCTCCGAGCATGTCTTCTCACAGATTCCGACGACGCCGGAGATCCGCCCACGTCATGGGCCATTCACCATGAGTCGCACGGCACTGTTGGTCTCCAAATACTCCACCCCTCTCTACCCCGTCTGCCGGGCCGGCCCCCGTAAGCTGGAAGTTGTAAGCCGCAACCCCCGAGGAGAACGATGCCCGCTGCCCGGCCCCAGGATGCGACGCTCGAGCTTTCGCGAGATGACGCCCAACTAGCTCGCACAGGTCTCACCTCGGATGAGGTCGCGTCGAGAACGGCACGCGGGCTGACGAACCACCAGCCGAACACCACCTCACGTAGCGTTTGGGCCATCGTCAGAACCCACCTCTTTACCCTCTTCAACCTCACGCTGGGGGCTTGTGCCGCGGTCATCATCGTCCTCGGCCGCTGGCTCGACCTCCTCTTCTCCCTCGCGGCTTTGGCCAACATCGTGATCGGCTTCGTCCAGGAATTTTCCGCAAAACGTCAACTGGACAAGATCGCCCTGCTGCGTCAAGACCCCGCACGGCTCCTCCGCGACGGCGAGATTGTTCAGGTCAAGCTCGAAGAGATCGTCTTGGACGACGTCCTCCTACTCTCTCGTGGCGATCAGGTCCCCGCGGATGCCGTGGTCTTGACCGCGGACGGGCTCGACCTCGACGAATCCCTTCTGACCGGGGAAAACGACCCCGTCGTCAAGCAGCCCGGTGACAAGGTCTTCTCCGCGGCGTCCGTGGTGGGGGGATCCGGGCGCGTGCGCGTGACTGCCGTCGGCGAGCGCTCCCACGCCTCCCGATTGGCCAAGGAAGCTCGGCAATTCGCCCCCATCAATTCAGAATTACGGGCCGCGACCGAGCGGGTGGTCACATGGATTTCTATCGGGCTGATCCCCATCATCGCGATCGTCCTGAATGGTCAGATGCAAGCAGTCGGTGGTTGGCATCATGCCTTCGAAACCGGAGAGTGGCGCGATGCTCTCGTGGTCGCCGTCTCCTCGGTGGCGTCCATGGTGCCCCAGGGGCTCGCGCTCATGACGACGATCTCCTTCGCGGTGGCCGCTGTGAAGTTGGCCCGAGCCGAGGTTCTGATCCAGGAGCAGCCGGCCGTGGAAGTCCTGGCTCGGGTGGATACCGTCTGCTTCGACAAAACGGGAACCCTCACTGAAGGCGGCGTGACCTTTGATCAGGTTCATCCGCTGGCTGGTGGCAACGAACTCACCGAGTCCGCACGGGAGGCCCTCGCTCACTTCGGGCACGATCCTCACGCCAACCCCACCGCAGCGGCTCTCGCCCCCGCGTTTGAGACCACGGCAGGCGTCGAGCCCAGCGGGCGCCTCGCCTTTTCGTCAGCGAACCGTTTTTCTGGCCTCGAATTCGCCTCGTCCGGGGCTTGGCTCCTCGGAGCTCCTGAAGTCCTACTCGATCAGGGCCCCGCTTTGGACCGGGCGTTAGAGCTCGCGAGCCAGGGTATGCGCACCATGGTGTTGGCTTCCGCGGATGCCTTGATCCGCGACGACGACGAACGGCCCGTCCAGAAACTCCCCGACCGGTGGGAAGCCGTCGCCCTCTTGACCTTCCGCGAGCAGGTCCGTTCTGATGCCGCCGAGACGCTGGCCTATTTCACCGAACAAGGCATCGACCTCAAAGTGTTCTCTGGGGATAACCCGGCCACGGTCGCCGCTGCGGCGCGTTTGGCCGGCATGGACCTTCAGAACGACGCCGTCGACGCCTCCGCACTCCCCGAAGACGGCGATGAACTCACCGAAGCCGCTCTCAACCACCACGTCTTTGGCCGGGTCTCTCCACACCAGAAGAAGAACATGGTCACCGGCTTGCAAGAGCGGGGACGAGTGGTCGCCATGACGGGCGACGGCATTAATGACGCTTTGGCCCTCAAGCACGCCGACCTCGGCATCGCGATGGGCAACGCTGCCCCTGCCACCAAGGCCGTATCCCGTTTGGTGCTCCTCGACGGCAAGTTTTCGCGCCTCCCGTCGGTACTCGCCGAGGGCCGAAAGATTATTGCCAATATCGAGCGAGTCACCAACCTCTTCCTGACGAAAACGACCTTCGCAATCATGATGGGGCTGGCCCTGGGCCTGTTGGCGTGGACGTTCCCGTTCCTGCCCCGCCAGTACTCGACCGCCGACCTGCTGATGATCGGTGGCCCCTCGTTCGTGCTCACGATGTTGCCCAATAATCGGCGCTACGTCGGGGGGTTCCTGCGGCGGTCGTTGCACTTTGCGGTGCCCAGCGCCGTCGTCGTGACCCTCTGCGTCGTGGGGATCAATTACTACGCCAAATTCTTGGCTCCTGATGGCATGCCGCCGACCCGAGACGTTCAGACCGCCAACTTCATCGTGTTGGTCCTGGTAGGCCTCTGGATTCTCTGCGTCGGGTCGCGCCCGCTCTCGGCGGCCCGCTGGACGCTCCTGCTGGGAATGTACATGGCCTTGGTGCTGGTCCTACTGATCCCCATCTCCCTGACGTATCACCAGTTCACGCTCCCCGGCCCTCAGCTACTTGCGGCGGCGCTCATCATCGCCGCCGTCGGGAGCGTACTCATCGAGATCAATTTCTGGGTCCACCGCCGGTGGATGCGTCATCACCAGCCCGTGGCCTTCCGAGCTGGGGTGGCCTCTGGGGAGGTCTAGTCCGAACCGCACGTTATAACAAAGCCGGCTCCCTTCAAACCTGGTCTGACAAGTACCGTTGCGCAGGTTATAACGTGCGAGTAGTATCTTCAGCGGTTCGGCAATCAGCGCCGGACCTTCAGGGTTGTTACTGACACAGCAGGCAAGACCTGAGTCGCGCCATCGGCATCGGCCGATGGTTTCATCGCGCACCTGGAGCGGCACGTTCGCCCGGAACCCGCGTAGGTAGGCACCTTCTTCGAGCGTCCTCCCGATGAAACCTCGCGACTCGGGTCTTTTTTTGTGTCCAATTCCGGCTCGCGGGCCGGAGGATTCAACGAGGAGTCATCGTGGATTATCAAAAGACGGCACGGTCCGTCTTGGCGGGCCTGGGTGGGGCGGACAACGTCGCCTACTTCACGCACTGCGCAACGCGCCTTCGGGTCACGCTCAACGACAAGAGCAAGGTCGAGAAGTCTGCCATCGAAAAAACGGACGGCGTCTTGTCCGTGATTGAGCAGTCGGGCCAAACCCAGGTGGTCATTGGCAACGAGGTCGCTAACGTCTATGACGAAATGTCCGCACTGCCCGGAATGGCGAAAGACGAAGGACAGGGTGGCTCGAGCGCCGCGCAAAGCACCAAAGGCTCCAAGGGCGGCGTCATCACGCGCATGTTCGACGTCCTCTCCGACTCGTTCCGCCCGGTCCTGTGGGCCCTCCTCGGCTCCTCGATGATCCTCACCTTGATCGTGCTGCTGCAGCAGCTCGGAGTCTTCGGCCAATACACAAACTTCGCTGGCCAGGTGGTCAACGTCGACCTCGTCAACGGGCCCAAACTGGGTGACGACGCCGCCAATTCCGCGATGCTCAACGATTGGCGCGCCCAATTCCCGTTCTGGTTCATCCTTCTCGGAGCGGCCCTGTCCGTTCTGAACTTCATGCCCATTTTCATCGGTGCGACCGCGGCCAAACGCCTCGGCGCGAACATGTGGGTTGGTGCGGCCATTCCGGCGGCCCTCATGACGGATGCTTTCCGAGGCTTGGCCACCATGGCCGACGGCGCCGACCACATCACGCTGTTCCACATCGGCGAATGGGGCGTGCCGCTCTACCTGTTCAACTACACGGGTCAGGTATTCCCGCCGCTCTTCGCCGTGGCTGTGTTGGCTCCGCTTGAGCGACTCCTCAAGAAGATCATCCCGAACATGCTCCACATGGTCTTCGTCCCGATGATCTCGATCTTGATCATGGTTCCCCTGACCGCTCTGGTCATCGGCCCGATCGGCGTCAACCTCGGTTTGGGCATCTCCAACGTCTTCCAGTGGCTCAACGGCATTAACCCCGCAATCGTGGGCGTCGTCGTCGCCGGCGCGTACCTCTTCATGGTCCCGCTGGGCCTGCACTGGCCGTTGAACGCGGTCATGATCTCCAACCTCTCGACCCTCGGATACGACTTCATCCAGTCCCCGATGGCCGCCTACAACTTCGCCGTCTTCGGCGTGGTCACCGGTGTGGCGATCCGCGCGGCCAAGGATAAGGAACTCCGCCAGGTGGCAACCGGTGCCGCTATTTCAGGCCTCCTGGGCGGCATTTCTGAGCCCTCGCTCTACGGTGTGGTTCTGCGGTTTAAGCGAGTCTTCCCGCTGATCCTCGTGCCCGCGATGATCGCCGGTGGGCTGATTTCCTCCCTCGGCGTGAAGTCCTACGCGTTCGCGTTCACCTCTCTGCTGTCCATCCCCGCGATGCAGCCCGTGCCGCTCTTCGCAATTGGTTTGGCCGTCGCGTATTTCGGCGGCATGGCCGGCGTCATCATTTTTGGGTTCCGGTCCAAGGCTCAGCGCGAGGAAGATCTGGCCAAGCAGACCGTCCCCGCGGACGAGGTTCCCACCGAGGAGAAGACCCAGGCCGGACTCGCACAGTCCGAACCGGCAAGAACTCCCCAACACTCGGCCGCGCACGGAGCGGCCCCCGCTGGGGCAGCCGCGGCGACGGCCACGTTGACCGGCGAGGTGACCGTGGGATTGCCGTTGGAAGGAACCGTCGTTCCGCTCTCCGAGGTCCCCGACCCGATCTTCGCC
Source organism: Kocuria sp. HSID16901 (assembly GCF_003989425.1). Lineage (NCBI taxonomy): Bacteria > Bacillati > Actinomycetota > Actinomycetes > Micrococcales > Micrococcaceae > Kocuria > Kocuria sp. HSID16901. The sequence continues at coordinate 23,136 of NZ_RBLM01000012.1, forward strand.
GGCGGCAAGCTCGGTCAGGGTGTCGCGGTACGCCCCACGGCCGAAACCGTCGTCGCCCCAGAAGGTGGAACGGTCATCGCGACGCCGTCCTCCGGGCATGCCTTGGGTCTGCGCCTCGATTCCGGCGTCGAGTTGCTCATTCATGTGGGAATCGACACCGTGAACCTGCAAGGCCGCGGCTTCACCGCGGAGGTCTCCAAAGGTGACGTGGTCCAGGCCGGCCAGAAGCTGCTGACCTTTGATCGTTCCGTGATCGACGAGGCGGGCTACGACTCCATCACGCCCGTACTCGTGACCAACACGTCGAAGTATCAGAGCGTCACCGCCACCGGATCCGGCCCGCTGTCCCTCGGCGATCCCGTGATCACCGTCGTGCCCCGGTAGGCTCAGCGCACGACGACGGCCCGGCACTTCCCGCGTGGAGGTGCCGGGCCGTCGTCATTTCCTGAAGATCCGGGAGCGGGCTATGCTTCCCCGGTCGCCTCATCGAGCAAGCGCCGTTGACTGGCGGAGACACGGACGATGCGCCCCTCGGGTGCGTTGTAAAAAGCCAGCACCGTGAAGGCGTCCACGCATCGCTGACCGGTTTCCCCGTCGAAGATTCGGTACTGGACCGAAATGCTTGCGGCGGTAATCTTATCCACCTATACCTCGACCCGCGCAGGAGTCCTGCGGTACGGGAGCGGCGCCCGATACTTGACGTGGTTCTCGGCGATCAGGGCCTGAGTGCCCTCGGGCAGATGGGTAAACAGAGGGATGGGGGCATCGACTCCCTCGGTCCCGGGTGCCGCCGGCGGCGGACCAAAAACGGCGATGCGTGCCTCTTCCATGATGCGTACGACGTGAACGTTATTGACGTGGTGGTACGCGTCCATGTCTCCCCAACGCAGGGGAATTTCCACGGTGACTTTGCGAGAACTCATATATCAAGACTAGTCAGGCCTCTACGAATGCGGGACGCCCACCGTCACAACGTTGGGCGTCCCGCGGGATGGAATGGCGAGGGGCTAGCTCGCCTTCGTCAAGGTTTTCCCGTTGGAGAAGGTTTGCGTGTACTGCCCGCCCACGGCCTTGCGGTCCGTCGTGGGATAGCCGTAGCCCCGCTCGTAGCCGGCGCTCATCCATTCCTTGCCGATCTCGCCCCAGGTATAAACGGCGTGCGTCCCGGTGCCGATGGGAGTCCAATACACCGTGTACCCGTTGGAATAGGTCTGAAAGCAACCGCCGTTCACGAGCCCACACACTTCCTCGGTCAGAGGGTACCCGTAGGTCCGTTCAAAACCGGCGTTCATCCATTTCTCCCCAATGGCACCACGGGTGTTCACGGTATGAGCCCCATTGCTATTCGGCGTCCAATACACCGTCTGACCATTCGAAAAAGCCTGGAAACAACCGCCACCGATCAAACCACACTGCTCATCATTCACCGGATACCCATAACCCCGCTCATAACCAGCCTGAATCCACTTCTGACCAAT
>NZ_RBLM01000013.1:0-13326 GCF_003989425.1 Kocuria sp. HSID16901
GGCACGTCGAGGTCTTCCGGACGGGTTGTGTGAGAACTCCCATCATCGGAAGACCTCGACCCTCACCCCGACACCGACGCGCCGCCCCAGGTCGCACCACAGCTACACCCTCATCTGTGAAGAGCCGCTTTCCCACTAGCCCAACCGCCTTAGCAATCGGCCCTCCCATAGCCCTCAACCCAGTATCCACAGCAACCGACTTCCAGTTAACTTCTCCGGTGGTGAATTTCTTCGAAGCAACACTAAATCCGCCGGACCACATCGCCATTCCCAATGGGTCCACCAACCCCTGTAGCCATCAAAAATCCACCGCCAACTATCGCGGCCCCTGCGGCTAGGTACTCCCAGTTATCCCCCACCCAATTCCATACAGCACCAGCAGCCTTCTCCAACGGACTCTTATGCGCCTCCGTATACGCATGCAACTCATCCGCCGACATCGGAGACAACCCCAACGGATCCAACGCACCCACCGGATCATTACCAGCAAACGAATACGGATTACCCGACCAACCAGCACCCACCACAGGATCCAACGGATCCACCGACAAAAACCCACGAGAACCCCGGTCAAACACCCGAGCCCCCATCCACTCCAAACCACCCAAACTCAAAGCCCCACCGGCCGTCAGACCAACAGCAGAACCCTGACCCAAAAAACCAGCAACATCAGCACCCACCACCGGAACCGACCACGGATCAGAAACCTCCGTCACACGAGCAGGCTTCCACCCCGCAACAGACCACGAATCCCCCACAGCCACACCAGCAACAGAAGCCACCACAGACATCTGGCCAATACCAGCCAATGCCGGCACCACCGACGCCGAATCCCAACACAACCCCGTGCCATTCACCCGACGCGGCTCACCCGTCACATCAACCCACACATCCACCGCAGAAACCAGAAGTTATGTCTTTCCAAAATCAGAACATGGATTTATTACATTAGATCAGAAATATATCTAGGTACGTTGTTCAATCAATACTGTCAGATCATGACTATCGCAAGACTATTATCAATCCCGTTCGACCTATTCCAACACAGCTATTCACTAGATTGCTATCACGAGTTCCGTACGGTCATTTTAATGCTGCACCGCAAATTTTGGCCCTCAGCCTTCAACCGCCCATCAAGATCTCTAGCCGCCCTGCCATGTAGCATCCACTCAAATTGTTTGCGGTCGCTTGAGAATTTGTCCCTTTTCCCAGAAATAAGGCGTGTCGCCTGGATCTAAGAATCTCTCTTACTCCAACTACTTTTGTCTTCGGAGATGTCAGGGCAGCCCTTGCTAGAGAGTTTAGTACGGCTAACCTCTCCCGGCCTTCCATTTGATCCTGTTGCTACGATTGAATTTTCGATTGTGCATATTCCAGTTCTGTTAGCTAGATTTTTATTCCAGCAATCAACAAGATGACTAAAATTTTAGCCTCGATTGGAAGCCAATATGTTCAAGCTCGATTGCACCAAGGCAACTGATACCTATTTTGCGCGTATAACATTATTAGATCTAATGGCTTTATCGAGGTCTGTGGCATTCCGGCAGCTCGAGTATGGTGGAATCCCAAAATAGATAACCCATAGCTCCCCTAAATCAAACGATTTATCACTTCGCAGAGATCAAATAGGGCCCGTAAACATGGGATCCAATGGTTACCTTGAGGTGAGGAATTTAGTATTATTCCCTGTTCAGCTTAGACGTGAGATTCTCCGGTGCCCATTACATCGTCAATCCAAGTCAGGAAGGTCTCGGTCGACTTGACGCTTAACGCCATAATAGTATTATTCGAGGACTCTGGAAAGTAGAAAACCACGCTGTTATAACCAATACCATTTCCTAATTTACTTAAGTCTGTCCCTTCGTGACAGTGCTGGTAGACGGTCACGAATGCCGGTTCGCTGGTGGAACTCGATGCATCAACGATTTTTCCTCGAGGAAATTGACTGTCAGACAATTCGTCCAAATCGAATTTAGCTTGGAGAGACCCACTCTGGAAAGAGACCATAGGACTTGCAAATTGATCATCCAGACTTATATATTCCAGATTAATTTCAGCATCTTGGTTTTTTACTTGATCTTTTGAGGATATTGTGACTCCATCAAAGCTGACCTTCTTTTTGACTTCACGGCTGATTTTTATGCGTTCATCTGCATGATTTTCTTTCTTGTTACCCCTTGAGCTCCCTTTATCTTCTGGGTCTCCAAATATAATATTGAATATATAGATGGCGGATAGTACTCCCATGAGATACGGCAAGTTGGTGGGCCAGCCTTCGACTCGTATGCCGAGCGCAGAGTATACAAACGTAGTCGCGATCGTAACAAAGAATATAAATGGCGCAAATTTCGTCTTGCGAAACACCGCTAATAGTGCAACTGAAATAGTGGCTCCGGCAACCCACGCTAATATTTTTCCGGCAAATATCGATATGTTAATATGATTCCACGGTATCATTCCAATTGCTATTGTAATTAATGGAATTATGGAGTTTTTTATCCTTCTTGGCATTTAGAGTCCTAAGCCGTCCTGGATTTTGTCGGTTCCGTACCCAATGGATGTACCAATGATTGTTCCAGACACCGCGGACCCGTACATCGTTCTCGTATTCGTTTGGGAGACGTTCGTCAGTCCGTTCATACTCTTCGGCGCAATGCTTTGCATTTGTTTTAGCGTATTGACGCCTCTTTGATTCGTGTAATAGCCAACTGTTGGATTCTTACTAACTTTGTCACCAACTTTTGCAGATACGCCGGACGTTGCAGCCGATGTCAAAGCATTTTTGCCGCTAAGGTCTCGCCCAGCATCAGCCTCGGACAATACTGACCCTCCAGCTCCAACCCCCATTGTTCCAAGAGTCTTGATCGATGTGGATACGTTTCCATTGGCGTTAAAGTTGATGTTCTTAGTGATGTTATTCGGCGCCGCCTTGAAAACAGAGCTACCTTTGATTGTCGGCCCTATTTTCTTAGCGAGTGTACCGCTCGCGGGGCCCAAATTGGCCCCAGCAGCAGACGCCACCGTACCTCCAACCACGTTTCCCGCGAAGTCTCGACCGTTTTCGATCCTGCCTCCATGCGTCGCAAGGTACTGAACTGTGGACCCCGCGCCACCAGCCACCCCGTTAACCCCAGCGTTAATTCCCATTGCCTTCGCAAGCTGAGTTCCACCGGAAGTCATGCCCTCCGTGGCGCCCTTAGCAACTGCCATGCCAGCACCACCCACCGCACCGGTCGCAGTCCCAATCAATGCGTCCTTACCCGCGTTCTTCCAATCCACTGACCCGTTAGACGCCTTCTGCGAAGCTACCGAAACGCCACCAGACATCAGACCCCCAGCACCAGCCATCAACGCCACACCGGCAATGCCACCCACTCCACTACACATCAGCGCGAAGCCGCCAAAAATGGCCACCCCCGCGGCCACATACTCCCAATTATCTTTCCACCAGTTACCTACAGCACCAGCAGCCTTCTCCAACGGACTCTTATGCGCCTCCGTATACGCATGCAACTCATCCGCCGACATCGGAGACAACCCCAACGGATCCAACGCACCCACCGGATCATTACCAGCAAACGAATACGGATTACCCGACCAACCAGAACCCGCCTATACCAGGGTGCCTGAACTCAGTGGATCTCCTGTGGTTGGGCATATGCTACTGTGTATTTCGCATACTTACCCCATTAGCCAAATAATGAATATCATTGATGCTGCAGTTAGCAAGCTATAGACAATCAGCTTCCACCATTTCACTTTTTCTTTGGGCATTGGATTTATCGCCTCATCGTAGAATCTCTAGGTTTGGCAAATGGCTCGAATGGCACATTCTAATCATATTTTAATTCTATACGCGGTGTGTTCATTTTTATGCAATTGCCATCCACCTACTTGCATTTCAACCTTATTACCTTTGTTATTATTTAGAGCATCCGACACCTCTTGCAGTGAACGATTTTCGTGTGTGTTACTCATGACCACCAACCCGCATTCCTTGGTTCTGATATATATGCTCTTAGTTGTCGCGGATACATTTCCACTGCCGGACTGCGCAGTCAGTTTTGAGCTTTCAACCGTACAGGTTATATTCTGATGGTAGAATTTATTTACTACCGTATTTGCTATATTGACTCCCGGAAATGCCAAGAGCGCAACAATAAAACAGAGAAATATTAGAACACTCAGGATTGTTCTGAAAATCCTATACGAAAGCGGTCTATCCTTCCAAGCGATTTTCGCGCTCTTTGATTTAGACATCATCATCCTATATTATCTAGCATCAATGATTTGCTTCGAAAACGCCTTGGATTGTCCCTTAGCAGCGCTTTTAAGTCCCGCCTGATTGGCATCATGCCACGAGCCTCCGTCCGCTCCTGGGTGGTCCGTTAGATAATAGTTACTAACTCCGGATCCATAGTCGATGCCTCTACTACCGACCCAATTGGTAACTCCCGTCGATGCTTCAGAGCTTAAGGCCCGGTTTATTACCGAACCATCGGGACCGATATTCCCCATAATTTTAGGAGAAGCCACCTTGAGCATTTTTCCAGATACGGGAGACATGGAGCCTGTTGCCACTCCCCCTGCCGCCGAACCAACTAAGCCTCCCGGTGTATGCGGACCAGGACCGGTTGCATAACTAAGCGCATTGTTGACAGAGTTCCCAACGCTTCCCTCAATCATCTGGCCAGGTAGGGTCCGCCGGAAGTGATGCTGTTGAGCTACCTCCATTCCCTTCTGCACGACCCCTTGACCTTTAGCTTCGATGCCGCTTCCAGCCTTGGTAACCCAATTGATCCCGGGTGTTGACACCTTCGTGAATGGAATTGGTTTCTTTATGAAGTTCTTGGTAGCTGCCCAAGCCTTCGACGCGCCCGTCCCAATCTTTTGCACGACCGAACCGGATGAAACAATTTTGCTTCCCACCGTCGAAATAGCACCGCCAGCTATCTTGCCTGCCGCCATAGCCGCACCGCCACCGGCAAGACCAGATACACCACCAATCAACGTATCCTTACCCACCTGGCCCCAATCCACGTCACCCTGCGCCTTCTGACTCGCAAGCGATATACCACCCGAGAGCATCGCTCCCGATCCGGCCATCAACGCCAACCCTACCGGCGCCCCAACCCCGGTAAACGTCAACGCAGTACCCACAATGCCGAGACCAATCGCCGCCCCCGCGGCCACATACTCCCAATTATCTTTCCACCAGTTACCTACAGCACCAGCAGCCTTCTCCAACGGACTCTTATGCGCCTCCGTATACGCATGCAACTCATCCGCCGACATCGGAGACAACCCCAACGGATCCAACGCACCCACCGGATCATTACCAGCAAACGAATACGGATTACCCGACCAACCAGCACCCACCACAGGATCCAACGGATCCACCGACAAAAACCCACGAGAACCCCGGTCAAACACCCGAGCCCCCATCCACTCCAAACCACCCAAACTCAAAGCCCCACCGGCCGTCAGACCAACAGCAGAACCCTGACCCAAAAAACCAGCAACATCAGCACCCACCACCGGAACCGACCACGGATCAGAAACCTCCGTCACACGAGCAGGCTTCCACCCCGCAACAGACCACGAATCCCCCACAGCCACACCAGCAACAGAAGCCACCACAGACATCTGGCCAATACCAGCCAATGCCGGCACCACCGACGCCGAATCCCAACACAACCCCGTGCCATTCACCCGACGCGGCTCACCCGTCACATCAACCCACACATCCACCGCAGAAACCGATCCACCATCAGCATCCTCAGTGGCCACAGACTCCACAAACCCGGTCGGACCCCACGCAAACTCACGCACAGAACCATCCGCACGAACCTCACGAACCCGACGGCCCAAACCGTCATACACAAACGACGCTTCCGAACCATCCGAACCCACAACCGACAACAACTGCGATGCCACGTCGTAGGTGTACGAGAATTCCACACCATCGCGTGACTCTCGGACCAAACGCCCCGCCACGTCATAGACCCACGTGCGGTCCATATGCTCGGCACCGGAGTTCTTTGACCCCACCAGCTGCGACGCTTCATCGTAGGAGTAGACCGTCAAACCACCGTCAGACTCATCGACCGAAGCCACCCGACCAGCGGCGTCGTAGGAGACCTGCGTTGTGCTCGACTCGCCCTCCTGCGAAACCCTCCGGTGGGTCACCATCTGCCCGTCCCGGTATTCCCAGGTTTGCTCACCGGCTCCAGAAACGGACTTCACCAAGCGACCTGCGGCGTCGTACTTCAAGGTGATTTCGCCGGCTTCAGGCGCATCAACGGAAACCACGCGGCCGGCGTCGTCGTAGGAATACGTCGTGCGCCCAACGGGGGTGTCCATGAAGGTGCGAGCGCCGTCGGCGTCGTATCCCCATGCCATGGAGGTACGTTCTCCCTGGGTTTCCAGGTCACGGCGGATCAATCGTCCTAGACGGTCGTAGCTCAGCGTGTGAACGGCCTTAGCCTCGGGGCATGTGTAGTCGTTCAGTACGACATCGCGTGATTCGGAATTGCAGATGGACTCGGCAATCAACCGGCCGTCCACAGTCACGGATTTCTCGTACCCCGCCTCGTCAAAAGCCCACTCCGTGCGTTGACCGGTCGGTTCGACCTGCCAGAGCTGACGGCCGGCTGCGTCATAACCACCGGTGGTGACACGTCCGGCCGGGTCCACCAATTCGACGACCTGGTCCATCTCGTTGTACACGCGACGGCTCACCGCACCCATCGGGTCGGTGACGCGGACCAGTCGACCGCGGGCGTCGTACTCAAAATGAGTCTTTCCGCCCAGGCCATTGATTGCTTGAACTAGCTGGCCGGCCTCGTCATAGGAGAACCGGCGCTGCCCATAACGTCCGTCGGATACGTAGACCAGGTTCCCGACCTTGTCGTACCCGTACTTTGCCGTGCTGCCAGCGGCAGAGGTCGCTTCGACAACCCGACCCATGACGTCGTAAGTCACCGACTCGACGTCGCCGCTCGGCAAGATCCGCTGAATCACGCGAGAGTCGGCGTCGTAGACCAGGCGCGTGACGGCACCGTCGGGCTCTACCTCAGTCTCTGGACGGCCACACGCGTCGTAGGTGAAGCGAGATGTCTTGCCTCCGGGGGTGGTGATTGCCGTGGTTCGGCCCGCGAGGTCGTACTCGATCTTGGTCAAGCCACCCTCGGCGTCGACCAACTCCACGGGTCGACCGCACTCGTCGTACGAAATCAGTTCCACTGATCCGTCGGCATCGGTGGTCTTCTTCGGTCGACCGTACTGGTCGTAGTCGGTGCGAACCGAGGAAAAGGCGTCCCGGACCTGGTCAAAGCGCGCGGTGCGGTCGTAGTCGACGCTCTCCGTCACGCCGGTCGGATCGGTCACCGAGGTCAGCGCACCATTGCGGTCATAGTCCCGCAGCCATGTACCACCGGCGGGATCCACAATCTTCCGGACCTGCGAGAGCCCATCGTGAACAAACGTCCATGCCGAATCGTCAGGAAGGATCAGCGACTCAACGTTGCCCATTTCGTCGAAGACGCGTGACATGCGACGTCCGAGGGGATCGACCGTAGTCACCAGGTCGCCCGAAGGACTGTACTCAAATTCGGTGCGGGCACCAGCGGGATCCACGATGGCCGTGATTCGGCCCCCGGCGCCATGTTCAAACCGCCAGCGCGAGCCGTCAGCATCAACGCGCGACGTCAGCAATCCGAGGGCATCGTATTCGTACGCAGTGCGCGCACCTGACGGCGAGATAGCCTCAATCACGCGGCCCGCGTCGTCGCGGACCAATCGCGCGGTGTCCCCGGCGGCATTGGTTGTCGAAACGAGGTCACCCAAGGAGTCGTAGCCGAAACGAACCGACACTCCCTCCGGGTCCTGAACCTGCTTCAGGAGCCCGTCCTCCCACGTGAGTTTGCTGCGCCCGCCGGCAGGGTCCACGATGACCGAGGGGTTCCGTTCGACGTCGTCCTGATACTCGTACTGCACGACGGCGCCGGAGTCGGTGACAACGGTCGTCGGACGATCCTGCTCATCGTATCCATAGGTGAAGTCCCCACCCTCGGGAGTCACCTCACGCGTCATCCGTCCACGTTCATCAAAACCACGGACGGTGATCGAACCATCACGCTCGGTCACGGAGACGCGGTTACCGAAGCTGTCGTACGCCATGGACTGGCGGTTGTCATCCGTATCGATGATTCCCACCACTCGGCCACGCTGGTCGGCGATCCACGTGTTGGAATTGCCACCGTCCTCGTCCGAAACCACCGTGACACGACCCGGCAAATACCCATACCGAATCCGACGCCCATGTTCGGAAACCTGACCGGTCACCCGACCCTGCTGGTCATACGTATTGGTGACCTCGACGACGCCTGTTTCGGCGACGACGGCAGCAATGAGTCCTTGCTCATCGATCCGGTATTCGCGAGTACCGACCTCGGTACGGACCTGCACCAGATTCGTGTTTTCGTCATACAAGTATTCGAGACGACGCCCGTCGGAGGCCCTCGCCACCGCCACTCGCCCCTCAAGGTACTCAATATCGATGAATCGTCCACGAGTGTGAATAAGCCGGGTAATTTCCCCGTCCTGATCGCGCAACGCCGCAATGGTGGCTCCAGGGCCGGATCCGGCTCCCAGCCACTGTCCACTGAGAGTAAATGCGGACCAGCCACCCTCGTTATCGCGAATCACCCAGCCGGAGCGGGAGGTGTTCTTCTGGCCCTCGTGCTGTGCCAGAAGCTCAGTCATTTCGGACAGAATGTGACCGTCAAAGTCCTCTTGGGCCAACCAAAATGGCTCGCCGTCGGCCCGACCATAACCGGAACCTTCACGCGGGAACAGCACATGGCGGCCGTCGTCCAAAACGCACGTGGCGCTCTCATCGTTGAGATGCAACGTCGTGTCAAGAATGGATGCCCACCCCGGGCCAAATACCCCGCGAGAGGAATCCGGCTGAACCACCTCGACGCTGTTATACATACGGGTCAGCGCCAGGGAAGCACTCGCCCCAGAAAACTCGAGATCAGTTTCGGGCTCAATGAAGTTACCGGTGGCTGTGTTAACCGGGTCATTGGCGTATCCGGACGTCGGCGGATGGCCCTTGACCTGCGGGGGATTGATGGTCAGATCCTGACGTGACGCGGAGACACCGTTGGCCTCAAGGGACGCCTGAAGGGCCGCATCGGAGACGGTCTTGACGTTTCCATCGCCGCCCGCCGCTTCGAAGGCGTCGGCCACCGTATTGGCCCAGTCGACGTCATCCTTATTGAGATCGAGCCACTTTTCGAAGTCCTTCATCAACTCATCGGCGTTGAGAGATCCCCAATCGCATTGGCTCGCGAAGTCCGAAAGTTTGCCGCCCAATTCTCCTGGTTTGCTGGCCAAGGCCTCGTTATTCCCACTGGAACCACGAGCAAAAGAGCGCAGGTTCCCCGGAACGGCCGAGCTGACGCCGCCCCCTCCACCGCCGGAAGAGCCCGGGGCAGGCGTCTCTCGATTTTTCGGGGGAGCCGCCGCCTGGGGCTGGTGCGGGGGAGTATCAGGCGGCCCCACCGGAGGCTCATCGCTGTCGGTGAAGCGGTCCATCACTTGGTCATCAACAAACTTTTGAAACCCATTCCGCGACTCCCGCTTTTGGGTCCATTCCCTGGCCTGCCGACGGCGTTCGTTTTCTTTTTTCGCCGAGTCCCGCAGTTCACCGGCAGACGTCGCAACCTGACGCAATTGCGTGCACAGCTCGTCCGCGTCCAAGGCCGCGGTCCTGGCATTCTCCGCAAATAGAGTGGAGAAATGTCCCTTGAAGTCTTTCTTGCCCGTCTCGACATCACCAGACCGAGAAGACTTCTGTCCATCGATCAGTTGGGCACAGTTATTGAACGCCGAGATGACGTCTTCGGCAACGCCAAAGTCGAATTTGACATCGCTGCCAATTCCCTTGAGGGCATCAGACACGGGACACTTCTCCTGAAGCTAGCATTTCAACTTTTATTTTAAGTAGATAGGAACAGCAAAAATGGGGCTGGTGCGAGGCCGTTCGAACCAACCCATCACATCAGCCCCACCTTGCTGGAACGGGCGCGGAGCTTACGCGCCGCCGCCGGCGGTAAAGATATCCGTCGAAATCTTGTGGAGCTGCGTGCGGAGCTCGTCGAGTTCCTGCTTTGCCTTCTCCAGGGCGGTCTTGGTTTCGGGCCAGGTCGACGAGCGGAACTGCTCGGCCAGCGGACCGTCCCAGACGTTCGGCTCGGACAGGCGCTGCCCCTGGGTGTCGAGCTGTTGGATCTGGTCAGTCAGTCCACCGTCGATGATGTTCTGAATCTGGGTGATGGCCTGCTTGGCCTCTTCACTGCTAAGTACGCGTCCTGACATGTCATCCCATCCTTTTTCGACAAGTTTTGAAATTGTTTAGCCGTTACACTAATCGGCCAACCATTGCGAGATTTAGATTACATGAATCAATCACGACATAATATTCAATATTCAAGGGAAGGTATTTTGCTTGACAATGAAAATATCTCAACTTGCCACAAGCGCCCGAGCAGCTATTGAGTGAAACCGGTGCCCCTCAGTCACAGTCTGTAAAAAACATCGGCGTCGAGAAGGCAGGGCCCGGATGAGCCTCGTCGCGTATGCTTTGTCACGGCACATCGCGGGTATTCAGTCAGGGGTCCAATAGTGGAGGGAATCCAGCAGGGAGCACCGCTCGGCGCATTCTACGAATTTGCAGAGAAAGTCGGTTCCGGCGCCATGGGCGAAGTGTGGACCGTAACGCATTCCCTCACCGGAGAGATACGGGCGGCCAAGGTTCTGCACCCGGAACACGGGACGGATCCCAAACTCGTCGAGCGATTTATCCACGAACGCTCGCTTCTGCTCTCACTCCACCATCGGGGCATCGCCCGGGTCCGAGACCTCGTCGTCGAGGCGGATCGTCTCGCGATCGTCATGGACTACGAGCCCGGCGGCACCCTCAGCGAATATCTATCCCACCATTCGACGCTTAAACCCTCTGCGGCGCTCCTGGCGGTGACTCAGGTATTCGATGCTCTCGCGTATGCCCACGAGCACGGCATCGCGCATCGCGACGTCAAACCGGAAAATGTCCTCCTCTCCCAACAAACCCAAGGCGATCTCGACGGCGTCCTGCGCGTGACCGACTTTGGCATCGCCTCGTTGACCGAATCGGCCACCCGCCACTCCACCGGGATCATCGGCACCCCGTACTACCTCTCCCCGGAGAGCATCACGACAGGGGTCACGGGAGGTCCCGCCGACGTGTATGCCACAGGCATCATGCTCTACGAACTGATGGCCGGGAGAACGCCCTTCGCCGGACCGGGCACCGACTTCGCGATCGCCTACCGTCACGTCAGCTCCCAACCACCCCGGTTGGACCTTCCGCTACCACTGTGGCAAGAACTCATGGGCTTGCTATCCAAGAATCCGGAAGATCGGCCTTCCGCCGCGGAGGCCGCCGGAAAAACGCGCGTGCTGGCCAAGAAATACCAAGACCTCGACGCGCTGGCGCCCCTCCCCGAGCCCATGTACTTCGACGAGGCAGAAAAGCCCACCACCGCACACCGAGGTATCGTCCCTGATGCGGAAGGAAGTGACTCAGGGACTGAAGACGCGGTTCCGAGCGAAGCCGAAGAGGCGGTCCCGCAAGAAACTCCCGAATTGGGGGACGGCGGGCAGAAGACGATCGTCCGTCCCATGGCGCGTCCCGACATCGACGAACCGCTGGATCAAGAGCCCTCCCATCCTGAGGAAGCCAACCGCCGCCCGGCGTGGTTAACCAACAAGGTTCTCTTGTTGAGCGGCGCAGGCGTGATCCTGGTGCTTGCAGTGGTCGCGGCTCTCATCTGGGGTCCGGGAATGTCCAAGGACAAGCCGAAGGAATCCTTTGCCGCCCAGGGTGAGCCCGCCTCGCCCTTGCCAAGCGGCTTATCCGTGCAGCGTTCGGCAGAATACGATCCCAACTCCGGGACAGCTCGCCTGAAAATTACCTATTCCGCCCAGAAAGCGGACCTCTCTGGCGATTTCCTCGAGGTCATTCCCGGAGTCAATGGCGGATCCTGCCCGTCGGTGGATTGGGAGGGCGCGTCCGCCCAACGAAATCAGGTCTCAGTTACCGGGCTCGAAGCCAAATGCGGTTGGCAACTCAAAGATCTCAAGATCCCCGCTAATGATTCGACCGAGGTCACCGCGACGGTTCACATGGACTCTTCCTCAGAGAAAGACCTCAAAGACTGGGTCAAGTCCGTGGGAGACAAGACCGAAGATGCCACCACGGACGAAAGTGCCCATTCCACGGCCTACCCAGCACAGCGCCTCACTGACATTCAGGTCAAGGCTCCCGACAGAGCGGTCAATCAGTCTTCACTGAATATCTCCCTATACCCGATCTGGCCGAGCGGCCCGGATACCCTCAACCCGCTTTTCGTCAGCCCATCCAAGGGCGAGCCGTCAAAAATGCTGTCGTCGATTTCCTCCACTAAACAGGACGTACATTTCACCGACGGATGCGCAGGAAATACCGTAGTGTCCAAGGACGGAAAATCGGTCACCGCCCTGTCCGTTGCACCCCAATGCAGAGTCAACGCATCGGTAGGAAATTTCACGGACCTACAAAGCAACGAATTCAATATTACCGCCCGAGGCAAATAGAAAACCCGCCGGTCCCCTGGCGGGCCGGCGGGTTTTTCTCCGCAGGAGGTACTAGCGCATGGGCTGATTGACGTTCGGACCGGATGCCTGCGGCGGCTGCCCGTACTGCTGCACCGAGGATTGCTGGGCGTCGAATCGTGCACCTTCCGGCTTACCGGGCAGCATCTCCATAATGAGCACGGCCAAACCTCCCAAAGGGACCAAGTACAGCAAGTAAAACAATCCGCTGAAGTTCGCATCGTGCAGTCGGCGCACGCCCAATGCAATTATCAAAATTCCGAACAACGGCAACAATCCCAGGAGTATGATTCGCGCCGGAATGAGGAACGCCTCGTTTCCCTTTTCATATCGCTGCGTTGCGGCTTCTCCCGGAGCCGTGTAATACGTCCATTCACCATACGACGGAAATACGTTGGCGCCCAGGTGAACCAGGACAAAACCGACGACAATCGGCACCACAATGAGCAACAACCACACCCACCAGAATTCCGACCGTGAGGCGCGTCCCGAAAACCGGCTCTTCACAATTCGGGGTGTAGGTGTGGTCTGAATCCGCCGGCTTCGAGGAGTGCGCGGGCGATGTAGTTGGTGAGGTTGCGGAAGCCGAGGGCCAGGCCACGCAGGTGCTCGAGGCGACCGTTC
>NZ_RBLM01000014.1:0-10248 GCF_003989425.1 Kocuria sp. HSID16901
GGTACGGTGCCGGCTTGGGCTAATGCATTGACGGGTTTATTGGCGTTCGGCGCCGTGATTTATCAACAGTGTGCAGAGGCGAATCGCCGCCGGGCTGATATCAAACGTGAGGCGAAGTTGCGTATGGCCGATATCGCCAGGGAGCGGAACCTTCGAGAAGCAGATCAGGCCGAACGCGATCTCAAGGAGAAGCGCGCACAGGCTGAAAAAGTCTCTGTCTGGATCGAGCAAGAGGATGGACCGATTCAAGAGAATCCTCGTGGAGACACCGAGGTGGTCGTGAGTGTTCGTACGTTCGACGTGTGGATCAGTAATCGCTCTTCAGGATCCATCTATAACGTGGAAATTTCTCTTGGGGTTTTGAGAGGTGCTCCGGTGCCTAGTAACGATGAGCTGGCGAAGGAAAACATTGCCGGGATGGCATCACGCAAGGTCTTCCCAGTCGTTCCACCTGGCGTGCACAGCGTGCAGTTCAAACTCCTGTATGCGTATAAGGATCCGTATCCGCCCCGTAGAACCGTCTACAGCGTCGGAGCTAACTTCTACGATGCATCTAACGCTGGCTGGAGCTTGAGCATCGAGGGCTCTCTATCAGCGAGGCTTGGTGGAGACGAAGTCCTTACCAGGTACCGACTCGATAACAAGGATTTAGTAGACGAAAGCGAACTGACCCGGGTCCAGATGTGACTACTCCTGATATTCGTGACCCATGGCGCGAAGAGTTTCATCACGCCCAGCTCATCGGTTCATGGCTCGCCTCGTACTCCTCACCCTCGACCAGGGCGGCGTATCGAACTGACACGAAGCTGTTCCTTGAGTTCATCGAGACGATGGGGATGGATCTCTTTGAGGTACGCCGTCAACACGTCAATGTGTTCATGCGTGCTCGGGAGCAGGTTGATTCGCCCTCGACCTTGGCTCGACGGACTGCGTCGATCTCTGCGTTGTATCGGTATGCGATGAGTGAGGACCTGATCGACAGGAACCCTGCCGCGATGATTCGGCGCCCTGCCGTGGATAAGGATCATTCCACCAGTGAGGTTCTCACCAATTCCGAGGCGATCAAGTTCCTTGAGGCGGCGAAGAAACATTCACGTCGTGCTTATGCCCTCGTGCTGTTGCTTCTTGAGACCGGAGTCCGTATCAGCGAGGCGCTCGACACGACAGAGGCGGATTTCGGCGCTGACAGGCTGAGAATTCGACGCAAGGGCGGGAAAACCGCGATCGTTCCACTTCCGGAGAAGCTCAGAATCGTTTTGAGAGAACTGACCGGCGCTACCGGACAGGAAATCGCACGCGGAGACGAGGCATCACGACCGATCTTCCGCACGAGAACAGGCGCGGCGTGGAAAAGAACCGACGCGGCGCGAACCTTGAGAAGCATCAGCCAGAAGGCGGACATTGGAAAGGTCGTCACCCCGCACGTTTTGAGGCATACCCACGCAACCTTGGCGTTGAGTCACGGAGTCCCACTGCATCATCTGCAGGATTCCCTTGGCCATAGTGACCCGAGGACGACGCGACGATATGACCATGACAGGTCGAGGCTGGAGAACCATTCGACACACACCGTGGCAAGGCTCTTCGACTAGATTTGTTGCCATGACGAAGCGGAAAAAACGGGAAGACCTTCACATCGTGAAGGAGGCAGCAAGGCTCACTGGAGTACCGGAATCCACTCTACGTACCTGGCTCAAGCAAGGTCGGTATCCCGTTACCACGTCTCCCGGTGGATATATGCTCGTGCACGACCGAGAGATCCTTCAAATATCGACCGACTACGCGAATCGAGCAAAGACGTCGAAAGGTCGCCTCAAAGGAGGAACCTCATGGGAGAAGCCGCCACGGAACGAGTAGGAACGTACGAAGTTCTAAGACTCTACGAGGTGCGTCGGAAGTTCTAAAACGAAGTTCTAATACCTAGTAAGTTCCTCGAGTCATGCTAGCTACGGATAAAGGTGCACTTTTTGGTTGAGATGAGTTAAACTAATTAGCGAGAGATCGTCTCTGAAGGCGGGGTTTCCGGGTAGCGAATCCCCTTAGACTTTCCCCCGCTGACGTAGCGGTCTCAGAAACCCCGGTTGGATTGCCGTCCTCCGGGGTTTCGTCGTATCCGGACGCGTGTCCGCGGTGCTGTAGGTCTCGTTCGATCTGCGCTAGAATCTTCGTAGCTCGAGAAACGAGCGGTCCGTGTTGAGCTACGGCAAGAGCTAGGCGGGCGTCAGAAAGTCAACCGAGAAGAATTCGCATTGCATACTCAACTCTCCGTCCTGGATAGAAGACACCCAAAAATAACTGACTCGTCGGCGTCTGGCCTGTCTCCTGTCTGGTTCGACGATGTCTCCTACGGTCTTCAGCAGATGGATCCGATAGGTACTGGTGGAGGTATCGCCCGTGAGGAATTGGAGTTCCTGAAGCACAAGTTGCGTGCTCGTATCACCCATATGGCGAACTCCTTCAACCAGAATCGGTATAAGGAAACGACCTGGGAGAACCTTCTTTCTCATCAGTACATCGCCTTCGACGGTCCTCACTATCGAGCCTTCATCGTCATGGACGTCGACAAGCCGGAGCACTTCGAGAAGCTGAGACGCTTTCCCTTGGCTCCTAACCTTATTGGGCTTCGCGCTAGTGCTCATCACCGTGGCAACTATCAAGCAATTTGGATCCTTCGATTCCCGGTGAAAAAGGCAGATCGGCTCGTCCTGCGATGGATGGAACGCATCATGACGGCGATGGGCGAGGCGCTAGGAGCAGACCCGCATTTCTCCAGGCATCTCTCGCGAAATCCCTTCTACAGTCTGAAAGATGCTGCGTACTCATGGCACTGGCTCCATGACCGGCAGTTCTTGCTGACGCAGCTCCAAGATGCTTGTCAGATGGTCGGTGTGGAACTGCAACGAACACAGAAGACTCGTGGTGAAGAAATAACGGTTGAGCGAGTGGCCGGTGTTGATCGTGGTCCGCGAGTCGGGCCAAACGAAAAATTCCGACCGTTCCGCTATGAAATTGGCGGTGAGAAGATCCTTCGGAACTGCTGGCTCTTCCTCGCAGTGACCGAGCATGCTCGGCTTCATTCCGGTCCTGTGACCGAAGAATGGTGTCTGGATCTCCTACACGAGGCGAACGGGATCATGGACAAGAAGATATGGACGGATTCCGTAGGTACTAATCCGCACACGCCTCCTTGGCTCTCGTACGGTTTAGACGATAAGGAGCTGCGCACTATTGCTAGATCCATTAGTCAATATTGGTCGGCGACATCGCGTAGTGGCCTTTCCTGGTACACCAAAGAGGAGGCTTCGCTCGGAGGGAAGCGTACACAGCAGAGGCATCGAGTGAAGATCCTGGATCAGCTCCAAAAAGGTCGCGAAACGTCGCTAGCAGTTCGCATCCAGAGAGCACTCAAGCGCCGTGAGAGCGTCCGGATTCTTCTCGAAGAAGGTCTCTCTAAACGAGCGATTTCGAAGCGCCTCAACGTCAATGAGCGAACCATTTACCGCGACGTTATTGCCCTGATGGAAGAGGCTTCGAGGAAGAAGGTTGAGACGGCTTCAAGGAGTACGACATTTGTACGCTCTCAGAAGGATCGATTCCCGCACTCAGCTCGACGCCCACCGCTCCTCGCTCCTTCAATTAGCCTAGGCAACTTACTTCACTTCGCTCAGACGTCTCTCAACGACTCCCCTCGACCTCCTCAACCGATCTGACCCTGACGCCCAGAACGAACAAGGCACTAGAACTAGCTTTCCTTCTCGAAGTTCTACTACCTTTATGCCTCTTCTCAAGTCCTGGGATACTGACGACATGACGGAAAACCCAAAGGCAAGGAAGCGTGTCAGGAAGACGGAGTTCACGATCCCGGAGGCGGCGCGATTCCTGAGAATTTCGACCGCAACCATGTACAACTGGGTGAACTGCGGCGGGGTCGATGAGATAGAGATTCCTTGGCATTGGAAAAAAGCTAAGAATGGTCGCGAGATCAAGGTTATTACCTGGTCGACGCTCTGTGAGCTTCGAGAGGCTTACCCGAGCAGGATCAAGGAAGAGACGGCTGATCGTTATATAGAGACGAGACGCTTGAACGGGAAGCTCAAGACGGGTGGAAAACCTGGTTTCTATAAACCGAAGAATAGGGATGGATATGTAGAGCGCGAAGCGCGGAAACTATCTCGGGCTGAAGCTGCGTACTACGATAAGAAGTGCCTTCTCAAGTCAGAAGAGGAACGAGATCAGATTTAGAGAATCTTAAATAACTAGATGATGTCTATGACTCTCTTAGAGAATCTGCATTATCCTTCGTAGTAGCGAGTTAAAACGACGATACGAAGGGTTAGGTCATGAATCTACAGCAGGTTCTCAATGAACAGGTCAAACGGCGGGGCGACATTCTCGATATGGACAAGTTTGTGATAGATCTCGTAGCGAAATATCCGAAGGGAAACTTCAGTATCCTCGATGACCAAGGGCAGAAGCGATTCGTTGCAGATGCTGACTTTTGGCCGTGGCGTGATGAGCTCTTGGCTCAGATTGAGCAGGATATTGATGACATCTCAAAGTTGATGGAGATCGAATCTACGGAAAGATTTAACTAATGTCGTATCCTACGACAGGGCCTTGATCGTCTCGACGTAATCGCGCTACGTCGAAGCGATTTGCTCGCTCTGAGGGCGTCTTACGGCGCGTTGAGACGCTTTCCTGTTTCTGCTCTAAGAAAAAATTTATACACATTGTTCTGTGGATAAGTGGCGATTATATTCCTGCTTATTCCCGATCATGCTTATTCAAGACCAAAACTTCCCGAAGATAGGGAGTTTATCCCTGATTTGGAACTGCTAGTCAGGTGTCGTGTCAGCACCACCCCGCTGATGGTTTATGAAGTTCGGTAGACTGGGAAACATCCGATAGACCTCCGAATCGAGGGGGTGAAACGGATGGAGGTAGAAAAAAGAAGAACCCCAAGGTGGCACGACCTCGTGAAGGAGATCGCACCGATCCTTAGGGCTCTTGCAGCGTTGATCATCGCTTTACATAGTTGATGATCATGGCGGGTCGATGCGATGTTTGGCGACGGAGCATCGACCCGTCTTTGCGTTGTAGCTAACCTGGGATGTCCCATCTGTATGAGACTCGTATTAGCTTCGTGTACTCGTTACGATACCCTCCACCTAGCGAATTTTCCCAGTTTTCTTAGACATGATGGCTAGTCTTAGGTCATGACGCATCATGGAGATCCGCGCGACCGTCTCACCCAGTTGGAGTTCCATAGGCAACTTCTCGAGGAGCTTGAAGATCGCGCCTTCGCGGCGCAGCAGGAACTCGGGATCATCTGCTCCTTCCAAGATGAAGAAGGTGCACATGGAACGGTCAATGATTCAGAGTTTTCTGCGTGGTTCCAGCGCCGAATCGAAGATCTTGATGAGCAGATCAACGAGCAACGCCAACTCCTTGATGTGACCGATGAAAGCTCCTAGCCCTCAAGCTCCTCGATCGTCATGAGCTTTTCGATGTCGTCGATGTTCTGATCCGACTCGGCGAGGAGATCGTCTCGCCAGGTCCAGAAATCCTGATCTCGAACGGACCTGCTCTCACCGTTGTCATCGAACATGTACAGATCCCCACCACGCCAATTTTTGGATAGATAATCAGTAACCTGATCTATCTCAACTTGCATGTTGCGTTGTTCGATTTCCTTGATACGGATATTATCCAGGTTGATCATTTATTCCTCCCCACTCGCTCCGATTTGAAGCGGATATGAGAATGATACGACAGAATTGATCGATAGGTCAGGGATTATCAGTCAATTACAATAGGTATCCTGTGCGCCGAATGATTCAGTGTTTATTCGTTCGCCGGACACGTTCACGGCTCGCGACGAGCAGGCTCCACTTGCTTCCCAATGACACCTAGTACCGTTCCTCTTCGCGCATCCTTAGGAGGTGGCAAAGGATGGAGTCGTCCTCCTCGTTCGCCTCCATATCAAGGATCTGATTGACTCGTGATGACCCTTCATCTTCGTCATGATCACCCTTCATGAGACCCTCCATCTGGTCTTGGAACCCTCTGACATGAACACGTCGAGCCGAGACGGAGTCAGAGGATTTTTCGAGAGAACGACGCCGGCAAATGGTAACCGGCTACCTCGATACTCAACGCCTCGACTCGACGCTTTTAAAATTTTAGAGCATGTCTTCTAACAGGGTCACTGAGAGTGCAAAATTATCGCAAAGGGTACCTTGATCGATTCCAAGAGAATTATAGAGTAGCCCTTCAATTAGATTATTTAACATTATGAACCAGATCGACAACATCCTCGTTGCTAAACACAACGCGGAATGTATGCCGTGACCGACCCGTCACGTGCCCAATCTCCTCGATCGGATCAGCGCAAGGAGAGTTCTCCTCCCCTTGACTCCACGCCATGCCCATTTCATAGCGGCCTCGACCGTAGCTTCTCGCCGACGTGCCCCGCGCCGAGGATCTTCTCGTCCTCTTGTCCACCTACGCCGAGCACTCTCACATCGAAGCGGCCTTGATGAAAAGGTATGAACCGATGAGATGAATCAAAGAGCTCCTCGCTCCTCGAGACCTTCGCGAGCACTCAATCAGCGTTTTCGATTCGCAGATTATAAAAGCGCGTCGTCGCTTCGCGAGAAAACGAACGAGACGAAAAAACGCAGCGCAGAGGACGGAACGACGATCTCAGAGCTCGGCGCTCCGAGACCTCGCGCGCTGATTGGACGCGGCGCGGATGCGCGGAGGTCGGGCGGCGAGGACTCCGCGATTTGCGGCGCGGCGAAAAGACGGCGGGGCTTGGGCTCGGAGCGATTTTGAGGCGGCGCAGATTTTGGACGGCCGGAAAAAATGGCACCGCGATCTGAGCAGATACGGAGGAGGAACCCTAGCTGAATAGCCGCCCGAAGAATCCTTTACGCGGAGGCGTCTCACGGTTGGAGCCTTCCATGTGGGTATCTTGCGATGATCGTGATACCTGATCTGAAACCCCGTGAAGCCCTCCATGTTCCGCATGTTCTCGATGATCTTGTTGCTGACGGGTATCTCGTGAAGGCCCTTCATCTGGCACCATGCTCTGGTTCTGGTACCCAGATTGAGCACCGCTCTGACCTGACGTGATCATTCGCAGTGCCATGCGTTCTGTCTCCGCGCTGAGTTTCATGTTTTCAATCGTCACGGCACGTTCCCTAGAAACAGCTTCGGCTACCTCTGCGCGACGTTGCCACTCGGAGATGGACTCGCGCAGCTCCTGAATTTCGGCGCGGAGAGCCTCCGTCTCGTCGTGGTCTGGTTCTGATCGTAAGGTTCTCCGTCCAGCATCCTCGCGTCCAGGACCTTCAGTCTTGATGAGTCCACACGCGATGAGGGCGGTCATGGGAACCTGCCAACCTGATTCAGAGATCACCGCGCCGGCTTTTTCTAGATCATCGCGGCGGCGGCGAAGGGTGCTCACGCTGACACCTGCCACATCTGCGGCTTCCTTCATCGTGAAGGCTTGCGTGACGCCCTGCTTGATGCCTTGATTTTCCGGGGAAGTTTCAGAGTCATGAGATGTCATGACACCTATCATCGCACTATCCTGGGATATACCGTGATAGCTGTCATGAACGGACTATGGGGTGGGAGAGTCTATGAGTGGTTCTGTCGTTATTGCGAGCATCGTGAGTGCAGGAGTTGCTCTTTTTAAAGAGGCACGACTTATCAGCCGCACATGGATGTTGGTTTGCTCCATCTGTGCGATTCTCTTGCTGTCTTCTCATACCAAGGGATCTGGTTTCTCTCCTCTGGCTAGGTTGAAGGAAATCGTCGATTGGTTTGGAGCAGATACCGGATGGCTCGATACGGCATCATCGTGGTTGCACGAACCCGCTCATGCCGATGTCATCGGAAACTGTTGCTGGTTGCTGCTCATCCTGTTGGTCATCGCAGCGATGTTTTCTCCAAGTGAGTTACCTGGATTCTCCGCATATCCGATCTTGGCGCTTGGTGCTGAAGTCAGCAATCTGCAGAGTGAACTGGCCTTGTGGCTGCTCTCTTTAGCCGCACTAGCCGCTTATATCGTTCTCCTTGTGGTCTTGGAAAAAGCGGGAGACTGGGCCTATGACCACGGGATAATTGAGCTGGACGCCGTTGGGAACATGCACATGGCATATCTCCGTTTGTCGAGGTGTTTGTTCTCCTTCGTGTTCTGCCCGCTCTACGTCATCGCGTTGCCTGTCATGCTGATGGCGGGTCTTTGAACCACTGTTCAGCATCCATCGTTACCTCGTAGACTTGGCCTCGACGAAAGGAGCGTGTCATGGCAGTTCAGTATCCGGAGAGTAGCCCGGTGTCGCTGTCTCCTGCGGAGATGGATCGTCTCATTGCGGAGTCCCAGGAGCGTCTTGCTGGCGTGAACAAGCTCCTTGAGGATCGTTGAGTCCTTGGCGTGCTCTCACCCGTGAGGACGTGGTGAGACTTCACTGCAGCGTCCTCGATGCACCCATTCGAGATGAGAATCTTCTCCTCGGGGCGCTGGATAAACCGTGGGCGTCGTTCATGGGTGTTGAGGTGTATCCCGGTCTGGCGGATAAAACAGCCGCGTTGCTGATGGGTCTTGCTCGTAATCATCCCTTCATGGATGGGAACAAGAGAACGGCGATCGGTGCGGCTGACCTATTCCTTGCCGTGAATGGCTATTACCTTGCGTTTGAGTCAGATGAGACGGTTGCTAGTTTCGTGGAGATCGTCGCCCAAGGCCAGGTGGAGCAAGCGTTTGTCTCGGCATGGATTACCGCGCACATGAAGCCGCTGAATCCCTGATTTCGTCGCGTTCTTCCTCGTAGAGTCGAGTTAGATCGATCGAGGAGGTCTCGCGGATCATGTCGAAGAAGACTAAACGCCCAGGTCAACCGCATAGCAGAGCGAAGAAGAAGCAGAAAGCTCAAATCGACTGGAGCGATGAACTGCGCCGCGCACATGGCCAGATGAGGCAGAGCAAGGAAGATATCGAGAGTGGCTCCACCTACGCCTCGAGATATCGCCGTCCTCAGAAGTCGTCAGGGAAGACCGACGGGAAGTGGTTCTAACCATGAGCTTCCTGAAACGAGTCTTGCTGTCGAGATAAAGAGTCTGTGCGCATCACCTCTGGGCAGTCCCATGTGGATGGGGTGTTGCGTTCACGATGCCGTGCTTCGGAGGTTAGGGGGCATCGGGAACTTCTTGGAAGCTTACTGACCCCTTTAAGGGGCTCTTCACAGATGAGGGTGTAGCTGTGGTGCGACCTGGGGCGGCGCGTCGGTGTCGGGGTGAGGGTCGAGTTGCTCATTATGGACACTGCGGTAGCGGCAACGTAAAGATCAAGGTAGAGACCGCCAATGATGGTGACCAAGAGAGATGCGTAACCCCCGGAGATACGGTACTTGGGTTTACTGAAAACGGGTCCAAGGTTAAATACGCTTCTGCCATTGGTGCCTGCTGAAGGAATGGTGAACATGTTTAAACTTAAAAAGTCTATTTCGACTGCACTTGTTGCTTGTTCTGTGGCTATGGGTATATCTGCGATTGGGGTTGCTCCCGCGTCTGCAGCTACGTGTGGATGGTCTCCCGATTTCTCTAGCAATATCGGCGGCCAGGATGACGGATACTATGAGCGGGGTACTTATAACCATTGCGCTGATAGCGGGACGATCAAGATTAGGATCAACTACACCTATGCCAGTGAAGAAAAGTGTGTCACCAACGGTGAAACCAAGCTTTATGCCAACCCAGATTTGGGTGCATTGCGTGATGCTGTAGCGATTGGTCAGTGTTGATTCGTACAGGTAGCTGACTTCGAAATGTCTCCAGATGATCTATTCGTATGTACCCATAACTGGTATTATGAGCGCAGTATCGATAGTCTTAAATCGAGAGATCGAGAAGAAACGTCGCGTCGCGAGGTAGCGATCTGAGACCCTGCGTATGCGGGTATGAATCCGTCGTGATTCATAATCCCCACCCGCGCAGGGATGCTCCCATCAAGGGGGTTTCTTCGGAAGGGCCGTCAGGATTCGTCTTGACGGCCCTTCAGTCTGTCTTCTCGATGCAGATGGATAGACAGGAGCGGAATCATGTGGGACTGGGGTACGGTGCCGGCTTGGGCTAATGCATTGACGGGTTTATTGGCGTTCGGCGCCGTGATTTATCAACAGTGTGCAGAGGCGAATCGCCGCCGGGCTGATATCAAACGTGAGGCGAAGTTGCGTATGG
>NZ_RBLM01000015.1:0-5417 GCF_003989425.1 Kocuria sp. HSID16901
TCGTTGTTTGAGAACTCAATAGTGTGCTTTGTTTATAGAATGTTGTACCAATGTTTTTTGTAGAAATTCTTGTTGGTTTCAGCATGACCTGATGAACGTTTGATCATCACCCCGTGATGGTTGTTTGTTGGGGTTTTATTTTGTTGAGCCTCGGGTTTTTCTCTTTGTTTGTTTTTTAACGGAGAGTTTGATCCTGGCTCAGGACGAACGCTGGCGGCGTGCTTAACACATGCAAGTCGAACGCTGAAGCTTGGTGCTTGCACCGGGTGGATGAGTGGCGAACGGGTGAGTAATACGTGAGTGACCTACCTTGGACTCTGGGATAAGCCTGGGAAACTGGGTCTAATACCGGATATGACCAATGGGCGCATGCTCTGTTGGTGGAAAGGGTTTGTACTGGTCTTTGATGGGCTCACGGCCTATCAGCTTGTTGGTGAGGTAATGGCTTACCAAGGCGACGACGGGTAGCCGGCCTGAGAGGGTGACCGGCCACACTGGGACTGAGACACGGCCCAGACTCCTACGGGAGGCAGCAGTGGGGAATATTGCACAATGGGCGCAAGCCTGATGCAGCGACGCCGCGTGAGGGATGACGGCCTTCGGGTTGTAAACCTCTTTCAGCAGGGAAGAAGCGAAAGTGACGGTACCTGCAGAAGAAGCGCCGGCTAACTACGTGCCAGCAGCCGCGGTAATACGTAGGGCGCAAGCGTTGTCCGGAATTATTGGGCGTAAAGAGCTCGTAGGCGGTTTGTCGCGTCTGCTGTGAAAGCCCGGGGCTTAACCCCGGGTGTGCAGTGGGTACGGGCAGGCTAGAGTGCAGTAGGGGAGACTGGAATTCCTGGTGTAGCGGTGAAATGCGCAGATATCAGGAGGAACACCGATGGCGAAGGCAGGTCTCTGGGCTGTTACTGACGCTGAGGAGCGAAAGCATGGGGAGCGAACAGGATTAGATACCCTGGTAGTCCATGCCGTAAACGTTGGGCACTAGGTGTGGGGGACATTCCACGTTTTCCGCGCCGTAGCTAACGCATTAAGTGCCCCGCCTGGGGAGTACGGCCGCAAGGCTAAAACTCAAAGGAATTGACGGGGGCCCGCACAAGCGGCGGAGCATGCGGATTAATTCGATGCAACGCGAAGAACCTTACCAAGGCTTGACATACACCGGATCGCAGCAGAGATGTTGTTTCCTTTCGGGGCTGGTGTACAGGTGGTGCATGGTTGTCGTCAGCTCGTGTCGTGAGATGTTGGGTTAAGTCCCGCAACGAGCGCAACCCTCGTTCTATGTTGCCAGCACGTGATGGTGGGGACTCATAGGAGACTGCCGGGGTCAACTCGGAGGAAGGTGGGGATGACGTCAAATCATCATGCCCCTTATGTCTTGGGCTTCACGCATGCTACAATGGCCGGTACAATGGGTTGCGATACTGTGAGGTGGAGCTAATCCCAAAAAGCCGGTCTCAGTTCGGATTGGGGTCTGCAACTCGACCCCATGAAGTCGGAGTCGCTAGTAATCGCAGATCAGCAACGCTGCGGTGAATACGTTCCCGGGCCTTGTACACACCGCCCGTCAAGTCACGAAAGTCGGTAACACCCGAAGCCGATGGCCTAACCCTTTGTGGGGGGAGTCGTCGAAGGTGGGACTGGCGATTGGGACTAAGTCGTAACAAGGTAGCCGTACCGGAAGGTGCGGCTGGATCACCTCCTTTCTAAGGAGCTCAACTTTTGGTTGGCCATGCTGTGCACGAGTGTTGTGCAGGTGGTTTGCTCATGGGTGGAATACAATGTTCGTTCCGCTGATGCCGCGTGTGTGGTGTTGGTGGTGGATGAAGCGCACTGTTGGGTTTTGAGGCAATGAACCTGTGGGTTGTTGTCTTGGTTGTCCCTTCCAGGGGTGTTGCTGCATGGTTGTGTGGTGGTGTTTCTGGTGTGGGGTTGTTGTTTGAGAACTATATAGTGGACGCGAGCATCTTATGATCTGCCGCATCGTTGTGGTGTGGTGGGTTGTATTGTTCTATGTGAATGTCTTTGTGGTGATTATTCGTGTGTTAAATCGTTAAGGGCGCACGGTGGATGCCTGGGCATAAGAAGCCGATGAAGGACGTGTGAATCTGCGATATGCCTCGGGGAGCCGATAACTGGGCTGTGATCCGAGGATTTCCGAATGGGGAAACCCCGCTGCCTGTCAAGGGTAGTGACCCGCACCTGAATGTATAGGGTGTGTGGAGGGAACGGGGGGAAGTGAAACATCTCAGTACCCTCAGGAAGAGAAAATAATAATGATTCTGTGAGTAGTGGCGAGCGAAAGCGGATGAGACTAAACCTGTGGTGTGTGATACCGGTAAGGGGTTGCATCATGGGTGTTGTGGGGTCAATGCGTACCAGTTCTTACTTGGCTGGTGATGCTTGGTGTGGTGATAGGCGAATCATCTGGGATGGTGAACCGGAGTGGGTGAGAGTCCTGTAGCTGAAATCATTGTGCCGGTGTTGGTGTTGATACCCGAGTAGCACGGGGCTCGTGGAATCTCGTGTGAATCTGCCAGGACCACCTGGTAAGTCTAAATACTTTCGTGTGACCGATAGTGTATCAGTACCGTGAGGGAATGGTGAAAAGTACCCCGAGAGGGGAGTGAAATAGTACCTGAAACCGTGTGCCTACAAGCCGTCAGAGCCTTTTGGGGTGATGGCGTGCCTTTTGAAGAATGAGCCTGCGAGTTAGTGCTGTGTCGCGAGGTTAACCCGTGTGGGGTAGCCGTAGCGAAAGCGAGTCTGAATAGGGCGTTGCAGTGGCACGGTCTAGACCCGAAGCGGAGTGATCTACCCATGGCCAGGTTGAAGCGCGTGTAAGAGCGTGTGGAGGACCGAACCCACTTCAGTTGAAAATGGAGGGGATGAGCTGTGGGTAGGGGTGAAAGGCCAATCAAACTCTGTGATAGCTGGTTCTCCCCGAAATGCATTTAGGTGCAGCGTCGCGTGTTGCTTATCTGAGGTAGAGCTACTGGTTGGCTGATGGGCCTGATCGGGTTACTGACGTCAGCCAAACTCCGAATGCGGGTAAGTGTAAGCGCGGCAGTGAGACAGTGGGGGATAAGCTTCATTGTCGAGAGGGAAACAGCCCAGATCATCGACTAAGGCCCCTAAGCGTGTGCTAAGTGGGAAAGGATGTGGAGTTGCTGAGACAACCAGGAGGTTGGCTTAGAAGCAGCCATCCTTGAAAGAGTGCGTAATAGCTCACTGGTCAAGTGATTCTGCGCCGATAATGTAGCGGGGCTCAAGCACACCGCCGAAGTCGTGGCAATAACTTTTTTGTTGTTGGGTAGGGGAGCGTCGTGTACTGCGGTGAAGCTGCCGTGTGAACGTGTGGTGGAGTGTACGCGAGTGAGAATGCAGGCATGAGTAGCGAATGATGCGTGAGAAACGTATCCGCCGAATGATCAAGGGTTCCAGGGTCAAGCTAATCTTCCCTGGGTTAGTCGGGGCCTAAGGCGAGGCCGACAGGCGTAGTCGATGGATAACGGGTTGATATTCCCGTACCGACGAAGAACCGTCCATACTAAACCGTTGAGACTAACCATCCTGGCAGCATGTTTGGTGCACTTTGTGTGCTGGTGTGTTGTTGGCATGGGACCTGATACGGGGCGGTAAACGCATTAACGGGTGTGACGCAGGAAGGTAGCCGGGCCACGCGGTGGTTGTCGTGGTCTAAGCATGTAGGGTTGGTCGTTGTTAAATGCGCGGCCTGTGTGCCTGAGATGTGATGGGACCCCCGTTTGTGGGGGGATTCGGTGATCCTATGCTGTCGAGAAAAGCATCGGCGTGAGGTTCTAGTTGCCCGTACCCTAAACCGACACAGGTGATCAGGTAGAGAATACTAAGGCGTTCGAGAGAATCATGGTTAAGGAACTCGGCAAAATGCCCCCGTAACTTCGGGAGAAGGGGGACCTTGAGCGTGAACTGCCCTTGCGGTGGGGAGCGTGTATGGGTCGCAGAGACCAGGGGGAAGCGACTGTTTATCAAAAACACAGGTCCGTGCGAAGTCGCAAGACGATGTATACGGACTGACTCCTGCCCGGTGCTGGAAGGTTAAGAGGACCCGTTAGCTTCGGCGAAGCGGAGAATTTAAGCCCCAGTAAACGGCGGTGGTAACTATAACCATCCTAAGGTAGCGAAATTCCTTGTCGGGTAAGTTCCGACCTGCACGAATGGAGTAACGACTTCCCTACTGTCTCAACCATGAACTCGGCGAAATTGCAGTACGAGTAAAGATGCTCGTTTCGCGCAGCAGGACGGAAAGACCCCGTGACCTTTACTATAGTTTGGTATTGGTGTTCGGTGTGGCTTGTGTAGGATAGGTGGGAGATTGTGAAGCTACGGCGCTAGTCGTGGTGGAGTCGTTGTTGAAATACCACTCTGGTCATATTGGATGTCTAACCTCGGCCCATGATCTGGGTCAGGGACAGTGCCTGATGGGTAGTTTAACTGGGGCGGTTGCCTCCTAAAGAGTAACGGAGGCGCCCAAAGGTTCCCTCAGCCTGGTTGGCAATCAGGTGTTGAGTGTAAGTGCACAAGGGAGCTTGACTGTGAGACTGGCAGGTCGAGCAGGGACGAAAGTCGGGACTAGTGATCCGGCGGTTCATTGTGGAATGGCCGTCGCTCAACGGATAAAAGGTACCTCGGGGATAACAGGCTGATCTTGCCCAAGAGTCCATATCGACGGCATGGTTTGGCACCTCGATGTCGGCTCGTCGCATCCTGGGGCTGGAGTTGGTCCCAAGGGTTGGGCTGTTCGCCCATTAAAGCGGTACGCGAGCTGGGTTCAGAACGTCGTGAGACAGTTCGGTCCCTATCCGCTGCGTGCGTTGGAGAATTGTGGAGGCCTGTCCTTAGTACGAGAGGACCGGGACGGACGAACCTCTGGTATGTCAGTTGTACCGCCAGGTGCATGGCTGATTGGCTACGTTCGGCAGAGATAACCGCTGAAGGCATCTAAGCGGGAAGCTTGCTTCGAGATGAGTTCTCCTTGCCCCTTATGTGGGGTGTGAGGCTCCCTGTAGATGACGGGGTTGATAGGCCAGGTATGGAAGCCAGGACTGAAGACTGGTGGAGTTGACTGGTACTAATAGGCCGAAGGTTTATCACACAAATAGTGTTTTTGTTGCTATGAAGATGTAGTGGGACTTGTTGTGGTGTGTCGCGCTCACTGTATGGTTTTGGGATAACAACCCTGTTGTGGGGTGTGTTGTTTGAGGTTTCCCGGCTGCACTGTTGGTGGTGTGGTTGTGGTTGAAGGTTTTTCGGTGGTTATGGCAAGAGGGGTACACCCGGTCTCATTCCGAACCCGGTAGTTAAGGCTCTTAGCGCTGATGGTACTGCACCCGGTAGGTGTGTGGGAGAGTAGGTCGCCGCCGAAAATATTTTTG
>NZ_RBLM01000016.1:0-1493 GCF_003989425.1 Kocuria sp. HSID16901
GCTGCCAACGCCCGCGTGGAAACTCTACAAACCACCGAGGTTGAACGCCTGGCCGCAGAAGCAGGGATCGTCAAACCCGCCGCGATCTGGTTGTCCGGGATGAGCCTGGAATCCGTGCGCGACGAAAACGGCAACATCAATATTGAGACAGCCAAAGAACATATTCAAGCCGCCCAAGAGAACCTGGGACTCAGCGTAAAAAAGGCTATCCCACCCTTCCCAGATCAACACCCAAACAATAATCAGTCGAGTGGTGACCATAATGACTGGGAAGAAAGCTTCCGCTTGTGACCGCCTGATACAATAAAACCTGGGTCGACAATCAATACCCGTGGTACGAATTGTCGACCCAGGTACCCCCTGGCGGGGAACACGAATTACCAGCGGTAACCGTGCAAGAAAACAAACGTTTCATGTGCGGTGCCGCTCCTTTTCTCTTTAACGGCTCCGCAACACAATTCAAGGAGTCAAACATTATGGTGCAACTTACCACCAACGGCCCCAAGGCCCTCTATCCCGATGCCACGTTCACCCCGGCAGATATCGTCCCCGACGCGCTGATCAACCAGATCACCACGCCCACGGTACCTATCGAAGGCGACCAGCCAGTCGTACGCATCCCGTACGTCACCGAAGACCCCACGGTCGGATTCGTGCCCGAAGGTACCGAAATCCCGGCCTCGGATACCCAGCTCTCCGAGCTGCTGGTTTCAACCCGCAAACTAGCGGTACTGCAACCCATCTCCCGAGAAGCCGTCTCTTACGCCGGTACCGAGTCGATCATCTCCAATTCCATGCGCCGGGCCGTGACCATCAAAGCGGACAACGCACTGCTGAACAACCCGGACAATCCCACCGGGCTACTGAACATCACTGGCATTACCGATGCCGGAGCGATGAACGCAGCAGACCTCGACGTACTCTCCGATGCGATCACGACCATTGAGACCCACGGTGCCACCACCACCAATATCGTGATGGACCCGGCCAGCTGGGGCGCACTGCGTAACCTCAAGACCGGCAAAGACTCGGCACAGCTGCTACTCGGCAACCCGGCAGAACAGACCAGCAAGCAACTGTTCGGCATCCCGGTGACCGTCTCGAACCTCATGCCCACCGGGACGATTCTGGCGCTGGATAAGAACGATATTCTCTCCTCGCTGGGAGATATTCAAGTCGCCAAGTCCACCGACGCAGCGTTCACCAGGGACCAGGTTCTCTACCGTGTGATGTGGCGGTTCGGGTTCGCGCCCATCCATCCCGAACGCATCGCCAAGATCACGCTGACCGTCTAACACGAAACAGCGCATGGATAGCCCCGATCACCGACATGGTGGTCGGGGCCTTTCGTGTACCACAACACAACGCATAAACATTCGGCACATGCATAAATACCCAGGGGGTTACCCCTCCCGGCCCCCTACTTCACCCCTACGGGTTTACGAAGATCCGCCCAGAAGGTTTTCTACCGTGTCTCACGTGTGTGACGTGAG
>NZ_RBLM01000017.1:0-1435 GCF_003989425.1 Kocuria sp. HSID16901
GGCTCTTCACAGATGAGGGTGTAGCTGTGGTGCGACCTGGGGCGGCGCGTCGGTGTCGGGGTGAGGGTCGAGGTCTTCCGATGATGGGAGTTCTCACACAACCCGTCCGGAAGACCTCGACGTGCCTGACGCTACCTTCACGCGCCCTGACCTGACTACCTTCACCCGCCTCGACGGCCTCGGTCTGGAGGTCACCGGCCAGCTGCTCGAGCCTGACCGGTCCGTGCTGGCGTGCCGGGTCGTGGAGCCGGACGACTGGTGCAGGCGGTGCGGCTGCCAGGGCGTGCCCCGTGACACGGTGAGCAGGGAGTTGGCGCACGAGCCGTTCGGGTGGCGCCCTACCACGCTGGTGCTCACCGTGCGCCGCTACCGCTGCAAGGAGTGCTCGCACGTGTGGCGTCAGGACACCACCGCTGCGGCGCCGCCGCGGGCCAAGATCTCCCGCGCCGGCCTGCGGTGGGGTCTGGTCGGGATCGTCGTCGGCCACCTGTCGATGGCCCGAGTTGCCGAAGGACTGGGCGTGGCGTGGAACACCGCCAACGACGCGGTCCTGGCTGAGGGCCGGCGTCTGCTCATCGAGGACCCGACCCGCCTGGACGGTGTCAAGGTCGTCGGGGTCGATGAGCACGTGTGGCGGCACACCCGGCGCGGTGACAAGTACGTCACCGTGATCATCGACCTCACCCCGGTCCGGGACGGCACCGGGCCCTCACGCCTGCTGGACGTGGTCGAAGGTCGGTCGAAGAAGGCGTTCAAGGACTGGCTGGCCGAGCGGGACCAGGCTTGGCGCGATGGGATCGAGGTCGTGGCCATGGATGGGTTCGCGGGCTTCAAGACCGCCACCACCGAGGAGCTGCCGGACGCCGTCACGGTTATGGATCCCTTCCACGTCATCCGGTTGGCCGGGGACGCTCTCGATGAGTGCCGCCGCCGAGTCCAGCAGGAACTGCACGGACACCGCGGACGCAAGGGCGACCCGCTCTACACCGCGCGGCGGACCCTGCACACCGGGGCTGACCTGCTCACCGACCGCCAGCACGAGCGCCTTGACAAGCTCTTCGCTGGGGACCGGCACGTGCAAGTCGAGTGCACCTGGGGGATCTACCAGCGCATGATCTCCGCCTACCGTCACCCCGACCGGGCAGCCGGCCGCGTCGAGATGAGCTCCGTGATCGACGCCCTCGCCGACAGTGTGCCTGAGGCGTTGGTAGAACTGCGCAAGCTCGGCCGCACCCTGACCAGACGCGCCTGCGACGTCCTGGCCTACTTCGACCGGCCGCGCACGAGCAACGGACCTACCGAAGCCGTGAACGGTCGCCTCGAGCACCTGCGTGGCCTGGCCCTCGGCTTCCGCAACCTCACCAACTACATCGCCCGCGCACTCCTCGAAGCCGGCGGATTCAGACCACACCTACACCCCGAATTGTGAAGAGCC
>NZ_RBLM01000018.1:0-1110 GCF_003989425.1 Kocuria sp. HSID16901
TGTAATGTCCAGGGACGTTGTTTCGGCGACACGGCCGTGAACAGCTGAGAGGTGAGGGCCTCCGGTTGTGAAGTGGAGCTGTTGAGTTCAACCGCTTCACGTACCAGGAGGCCCTCGTGTCCCACGCTAACGCTGCCCTGACCCCGCGCGCTCGACTCCGCCTGGCGCGCCTGATCGTCGAGGACGGCTGGTCGCCGCAGGTCGCGGCGAAGATGTTCATGGTCTCTCCCGTCACGGCCCGAAAATGGGCGGCTCGGCTGAGGCTGGAGGGCCCCGCCGGGATGACCGATCGTTCGAGTCGGCCGCGATCGATGCCGACGAAGACGCCACTGCCCGTGGTCAAGCGGATCGTGAAGCGGCGGTGGCGGGGCCGTCTCGGCCCGGCCCAGATCGCCGGTGAACTCGGACTGCCCGCCTCGACCATCCACGCAGTGCTCGTGCGATGTCGAATCAACAGGCTCAGCCATATCGATCGGGTCACGGGAGAACCCATCCGACGATACGAGCACGACCATCCCGGCTCGCTGATCCATGTCGACGTCACGAAGTTCGGCAACATCCCCGACGGCGGCGGATGGCGGTTCGTCGGCCGCGTCCAGGGCGAACGCAACCGGGAGGCCACCGCGACCCGTCTGCAAAGCAGGAACCACCGCTATGAGCCCCGGTTGGGCACCGCGTTCGTCCACACCGTCATCGACGACCACTCCCGTGTTGCTTACGCCGAGATCTGCTCTGACGAGAAAGCGCAGACGGCGATCGGCGTCCTGCGTCGTGCTGTCTCATGGTTCGCCGCCCGGGGTGTCCCCGTCGAGCGTGTCCTCTCGGACAACGGCTCCGCCTACAAGTCCCACGCCTGGCGCGATGCCTGCGCAGAACTCGGGATCACGGCGAAGAAGACCCGCCCTTACCGGCCGCAGACCAACGGGAAGATCGAACGCTTCCACCGCACCCTCGCCGACGGCTGGGCCTACGCCCGGTTCTACGGATCAGAAGCCGAGCGTCGCATGGCGCTACCAGGCTGGCTGCACTTCTACAATCATCACAGGCACCACTCCGCAATCGGGGCCCCACCCATCAGCAGAATCCAAAACAACCTGCCTGGACAGCACA
>NZ_RBLM01000019.1:0-998 GCF_003989425.1 Kocuria sp. HSID16901
CATTACTCTCCGCAAGAAGATAGCGGATTTCGACCCCATCCGTGAGGGCATCACGGTCCAGCAGTTCTGCAAGAACATCGGCGTATCGAAGCAGACGTACTACAACATCAAAGCACGTATCGCCGAACGCGGGCGGGCTGGCATCGTGCCGGATCGCACGGCACCGCTGAACCCGCGACGGGTCTACGATGACAAGATTCGACCACAGGTCCTGCAAACTCGCGGTACGTTAAAAGCCCGCGGCCAAGACTTCCTGCCCATGGTCACCCTTCTATTTCTTCCTCGACGAACTCGGCTACGACCCACCACCGTCACGAGCTGTAATCGCACAAGGGGGGCACGAGGCTGGCATCGCTGACATCAATGCACGGAAAAGACAGCGTAAGTCCTACATGCACTTTGACATGAGAGAAGGCAATGAACTGTGGCAGATAGATGCGTTTACCTACAGACTCTTCGATGTGGCTCACACGCAAGTGACTATCTACCAAGTCGTCGACGATGCCAGCCGCTTCGACGTCGGCTCCCAAGCTTTTGGAACTCCAGAAAACGGCACCGATGCCCGCATCACGCTAAGTGGAGCCATTGATGCTTACGGACTTCCCCAAGAAGTCCTGTCTGACAACGGTGATGCCTTTGCCACCTACCATCGCGGCCGGCTGTCGCAAACCGAACGCTGGCTCGCCAGCCTGGGAGTTCAATCAAGTGCGGGCTTTGCTCCCACGACGCAAGGCAAAGATGAGCGCTCGCACCAAACCCTGACCAGGTTTTTGGATGCTCGTAACCCGACGACGCTGGCGCAGGTCCAACAGCTGATTGTCGCCTACCGCAACGTCTACAACACACGCCGTCGCCACCAAGGACGTCTCAGGTGCAAGATGCACATCACCCCAGCCCAAGCCTGGTAGATTATCTCGCATGCCCAGCCACCGACGCAGCCGATTGACCCAGATGTTTTATGGACAAAAATCACGAAACAATATCACCGGATTCACCCT
>NZ_RBLM01000020.1:0-854 GCF_003989425.1 Kocuria sp. HSID16901
CCGATGTATTCGCGCGCTTTCAGCGAATGCGTGGCAACAATGTCCTGATGGTTTCAGGCACTGATGAACACGGCACTCCGCTGTTGGTGCAAGCTGATAAAGAAGGCGTCTCCGGGCGTGAGTTGGCTGACCGCGATAACCGGCAGATAGGCGAAGAGTGGCGTGGTCTGGGCCTGTCCTATGACTGGTTTACCCGTACAGTTACCCGGACTCACTATGCGACGGTGCAGGAACTATTTAAAGGTTTATATAACAACGGCTACATGGTGAAGGAAACCACCATGGGGGCGGTTTCGCCGTCGACGGGACGTACTTTGCCGGACCGTTATATTGAAGGAACCTGTCCGATTTGCAACGCCGATGGTGCTCGCGGCGACCAGTGTGATAACTGCGGTAACCAACTCGATCCCGCTGATTTGATTGATCCTGTTTCTAAGATCAACGGCGAAACCCCGGTTTTCCGCGAGACCGAACACTTCTTGTTGGACCTGCCGGCGCTTGCCGACGCATTGCGTACCTGGCTATCAACCCGAGAAGGCTGGCGCCCGAACGTGCTGAAGTTTTCGCAGAATCTGCTGGCGTATATGCTCCCGCGTGCAATGACCCACGATATTGACTGGGGCGTTCCTGTACCGATTGAGGGCTGGAAAAACAACAACGCGAAAAAGCTCTACGTGTGGTTTGATGCTGTGATCGGCTACTTGTCTGCCTCGTTTGAGTGGGCACAGCGCACCGGCGATCAGGACGCGTGGAAGCAGTTCTGGTTGTATCCGGAAACCAATTCCTATTATTTCCAAGGCAAGGACAATATCACTTTCCACTCACACTTTTGCCCAGCGCAGCTGCTCTCTTAT
>NZ_RBLM01000001.1:0-458664 GCF_003989425.1 Kocuria sp. HSID16901
GCATAAACATTCGGCACATGCATAAATACCCAGGGGGTTACCCCTCCCGGCCCCCTACTTCACCCCTACGGGTTTACGAAGATCCGCCCAGAAGGTTTTCTACCGTGTCTCACGTGTGTGACGTGAGTTTTTCTGCATGATTATGCGGTTTGAGACGCGTATCGCCCGAGGGATTGGCGTGTGACGCCGGAGTGATAGACTTCACTTTGGCGCTGTTCATGCGTTCATTGTTCTAGTGAGGAATGGTATGGGAAACACAGAACTTCAAGATGATTTCGACCGAGTTAGTCAATATCTAATATCCGCTTCGAGTGAGTCTGCATCGCTACATTTTGATGAGGTTCGCAAGTACTGCGCGGGTCGGTGCGCGGAAGCTGTTATGCCTATTCTAAGAGATTCGGAAGCCAAGGGTGCTTTCGTGTTATCAGAGGATGATAGGTTCCGGGCGTTCATTTTTTCTGACTCGGGTTTCATGCTAGCTGAAGCGATTTCTATTGATAGGACGAATGCTCGTACTTCTCTAGCTTCCTACAGGTTCTCGGATAGTCGTTTAAATATCGTGATCGGAGATATTGCGAGCTTTATGCCGGCTCGTCTGACAGAGTGGGACGAATGGCCATATTCCGTGGAAGTTGAAATATTTTGGCAAGGAGAATTACTGGCGCAAGTCAATTTGGACCGATCAAATCGGGCGCAGAAGGGCGCAATTGGCGTGATCCTCAGGAGTGTTGGTTCTCGTGCGGGGTTTTGATAGGCCTGCAACGTTCCAAAAGCTATGAGGCGCTTGTGCAGTTTCGTTTGGGAGTACCGAGGGGGCTTTCCGTAGGGCCGCTCGTCGACGGCCTCGTCGGGGTTGACACCGCCTGAGTGATCCTCGAACGTCTCCCGCGGTTCAGGTGTCGTATTTACGACACCTGCTTTTACGTCACGAGCCACAGTGTCGAAATGGGCACCGACAACGGGAGCGATAGCCCGCGTGGACATGCCCGCATTGGACAACTCCCCCACAAGCTCCCGCCGTTCATCACGTGAAAGCCGCATCAACGGGGACAAGTTGTTGCAACAATCCTTGCAACGCCGCCGACGTATCGGGCTGATTTTCTAGGTATCTGGATGTAGTTCGCATAGCTGAAGCCCCTTGATTTCAAGCCTCAGAACGTCGAATGACGCTCTACGATGCATGTTTGCCCGTGGCAGTTCAAATCCCCCATCCTCCGCCCATGAAACCGGCCCCGACTAGTGGAAACACTGGTCGGGGCCGGTTTTTTATGTTCTGGCACCGACGAGTTTCCCGCCATTCCCCTGGAAGAGAGGCAACTTCATGGTGCCCCGGTGGGGAAGTAGACCCATCTCTACTGCTCGGAGCAGGCCACGAGAGCTAGCGTGACAAGCAGACACACTAAGAGGAGGTTTAGAAGATGGCTTTAGTTGGTCTCATGTCGATACTGATGGTGACGAGTCTGGTTGCGTTAGGCGGCGTCGTTGCACTGCTGATCTATGCCGCCATCGGCGTGACGGCGTCGGAAGCAAGGCGGGGCCGGCCTGCGGAAACCGGAGTTCCAGAGGCTGCGAGCCGGAGGCGTTCCGAGCGGGAAGCATTCTTTTCGTGATCGAGTGCCCGGGCTGTTGTCGGCGTATGAGGTGAAGCAGCCCGCCCCAAAATTTGATGTTCGTCACAACGATTTTCTGCTGGCGACTCTCTCCATGTGAAGGATTCGCTTCTGATTATGGGTGATGTGGCGCACAGGCCGTGGGTGGACCGCAAGCTCTCCGAGTTGTCGTCACGGGCCAGGAGTAGCCTCGTATGCATCGGCAGGTAAGCCGTACTTCTCGCATGACGTGGGGTTAGCGAGCGGGTTGTTGCGGTGGACCGATCGCCGATGCCTTGGGGATTCACCCCTCCTATCGCCGTTCTTGTTACGGGCGACGAATTTTTCCGATGATCCAAGGCCGGGCGGCGTCGCACTTCTTGGCTCGACGCCGCCCCATCTCATGTCAGATCGTCATCGTTCAGGCCTTGGGGGCCTCGAGATTGATCATCCAGCGGACGCCGAATTTGTCGGTAAACGAGCCGAAAACATCGCCCCACGGAGCCTTTTCTAACGGCATGGTGACTTCTCCGCCCTGCGAGAGGCCTTCGAACCAACCGCGTGCTTCCTGCTCGTCCGTTTGTGCACTACCGAGAAGGGCAACCTCGACCTGCGGATTACCGATCTGGCGGGGGACAGCGTCCATAATTCCGCCGTCGGAAGCCAAGATGAGAAGGCCGTGGGGCGTTGCCAACTGACCATGCATCACCTTGTCCGCGTCTTTCTCGTCCACGGGAGCCTGGAAATCGGCAAAGGTCGAAACGGTGAGATCGCCGCCAAGCGTTTCGTGGTAGAAGTTCAGCGCGGCGCGAGCGTCACCCGTGAAGGTTAGATAGGGATTCAATTGGAGGGACATGCTGGGCTCCTTCTGGACAGAGCACGGGGAATATCCCCGAATGGTGGCTCTATGGTCCAACTCTAAGGTGAATATGCGTTGAACTGAGAAGGGTTTTGCTTAGTTGTCCCTGTGATTTCTCCACCAAACGGCCGCCATGGCTGCGGGGATCGACAGCACCACGATGGCTACGAGGAGCCACGGATTGACGCCGCCAATGCTGGCCATGATGAACTCAGCAACCACGGCGACCATAAAAACGCACAGGCATACGAGGAAGACATCGGGAATCTTTTTCACGGTGGGCCTCCACGGTGCGTCGGATTATCGCGGGCAGGTGCCTGCATCACGCCAGAATATCTGGGATTCAGCGCGCCGTCTCTTGTCGGACCCAGATTCCGAGGTACTCAATGGTTTTCCACATTTAAGGTAAGACGACGCCTCGATGGAGGTTCTGGTCGGTAACGTGTCTGTCATGGCTACAGACGAACAGCTCGAAAAGATTGCGAACGGATACAAGTTCGACGGGGACGTGGTGCGTCTTGGCGCCGCGATGAGTGAAGGGGAACCTCATCCCGAGGTTCCCGTGAGCCTCCCGATGTCGATGATGAACCGGCATGGACTCGTTGCGGGTGCTACCGGCACGGGCAAGACCAAAACCCTTCAATCCATGGCCGAGCAACTATCTGCCCAGGGCGTCCCGGTGTTTCTCGCCGACGTCAAAGGAGACCTCTCCGGGCTCGCCGAAGCTGGCGAAGGCAACGAAAAGTTGGAAAAGCGGAGTCAGGCCATCGGCCAGGAGTGGAAGGGGCAGTCCTTCCCCACGGAGTTCTATACGCTCGGTGGCGAAGGCACCGGCGTGCCGATCCGCTCCACGATTCAGTCTTTTGGGCCGATCCTCTTGTCCCGCGTCATGGAACTCAACGAGACGCAGGAGTCGAGTCTCCAGTTGATTTTCCACTACGCCGACCAACATGAGCTGGAGCTTTATAACCTCGCGGATCTGCGGGCCGTGATTCAGTTCTTGACCTCCGCAGAAGGCAAAGAGGCCTTGTCGGAGCTTGGAGGGCTCTCGAAAGCGACCGCTGGCGTCATCTTGCGCAAATTGGTCGGCCTCGAGGCAGACGGCATGGACAAATTCTTCGGCGAGCCGCAGTTCGACACCCAAGAAATTCTCCGTACGGCGCAGGACGGACGCGGCATCATCTCGGCGCTCGAGCTATCTAACCTCCAGTCGAAGCCGCAGCTCTTTTCGACATTCCTCATGTGGCTTCTCGCGGATCTCTTCGAACACCTTCCTGAAGTGGGCGACGTCGACAAACCGAAGCTCGTATTTTTCCTGGACGAAGCACACCTGTTGTTCAACGGTGCGTCGAAGGCCTTCCTCGAGTCGGTGACTCAGACGGTGCGGCTCATCCGGTCCAAGGGCGTCGGAATCTTCTTCATCACGCAAACGCCCAAAGATGTCCCCGGAGACGTCCTCGGTCAGCTGGCCAACCGCGTCCAGCACGCCCTGCGCGCCTTTACGCCAGAGGACGCCAAGGCCCTTAAAGCTACCGTCTCAACGTTCCCCAAGTCCGCATACGATCTCGAGGAGCTTCTGACCTCCGCTGGCATCGGTGAAGCCGTGGTGACGGTGATGACGGATACCGGCGCTCCGTCCCCGGTGGCTTGGACGCGTATGTATGCCCCGCAGTCCCGCATGGCACCGGCTTCCCCATCCACCCTGGAGAAGGTGGTTCAAGGGAGCGAGCTTGCGCCGAAATATTCGAAGGTTGTGGATTCCTACTCGGCATTCGAGAAATTGACCGAGCAGAAGGAAGGCGACAGCGACGACCAGGAACAAGCATCCGAAGCTCCCGCCTCAAAGAAGCAGCCGAGCGATGACGAGCGTGAGGCTCAGGAACGGGAACGTTCTGAGGCTCAGCGGGAAAAGGATGAAGAGCGGGAACGCAGAAAGCGTAACGACGCCATGATGCGTGTGGGCACCAACGTAGCGTCCCAGCTTGGCCGTGAACTCGTTCGCGGACTCTTCGGAACCTCACGTGGTGGTCGGAAGCGTAAGGGTGGATTCTTCGGCTAGGCCGTCGAATGCACCTGGCGACGCGAAACGGCCCCCGGTGTACACCGGGGGCCGTTTCACATCAATCACTCGCACCTATGAGGTAGTTACGACTCTAGGTCGCGACCCTGTGCGGGCACTGAATGAAGCCTTGTATGCACCAGAAAGAATTCATCGAATCAGCTCCATGTGCATCCCGTCGGCCGGTAATCGTCCTGGTCAGTGCGAAGTATTGAGCCACTGATCCAGGGTCGGCCCCACGAGATCCGAACCCTCCGGAGCCAGTAGCGTCCCGTCGCCCAGGCCGGCCAAGGGAGGATCCTGAATGTCAACGGGTCGCGCATCGTCCCGATGAGCCAGCACGGCCTCGGTGAGGGCGGGGAGCCGCATGGCATCCGGTCCGCACACCGTCACGACGCCGTCGCCATGTTCTCCCAGGGCGGCCTCGACAAGATATCTGGCGATGCTAGAAGCGGCGGCCGGCTGGATGTTCCAGTCTTGAACGACGACATTCTCGTCGTTCTCCGTAACCGCCGCCGGATTCAATGCAAACTCAAACCACTGCGAGCTACGCACGATCGTGGTGGTGAGACCTGAGTCGGCGACCAGTTTTTCCTGCTGCGCGCGGGCGTCGTAGAACGGAAATTGCTGGAGACCTTTGTCTTGCACTCCGTTGATGGACAGCATGACCAATCTCCCGACGTCGGCGGACTTCGCCGCATCGATGAGGTGACGCGCACCGGTAAGAATCGGCGTCACAGGGTCATCGGAGGTCGGATCGCCGACTTGCGATGCGTCGATGACGGCGTCGACATTGGCTAAAGCCTCCTCGAGACCAGCGCCAGTCAACAAATCGATACCGGTGGACCGGCTCAGGGAGACGACCTGAAGATCTTTCTTCTCGGCTTCGGCGACAATGAGTTGGCCGATGGAACCCGTGGCTCCAGTAATGGCAATGCGGTTCATGTGATTTACCTTTCCTCGCAGGAAGAGATCTTGCTTCCACGGTAGTCCTCATAGGACCGTAAACCCATGTCCGGACGCTGTAGCCGGTGTTCAGAAGTCGAGATAGGCACGGTTCTCTATTCTCACCGTGGGCGGTGCGCGGGTAGCCTTATTCCTTGTCCCCTCTGGGGGCAAGGGGTGCAACCCAGCCCATCATCACGAGCACGCAAAGGAATGCCAGACCACATGGCGCATACAGCGCAAGAACCAAAGAGTAAGTCCGGGTGGGTCATTGCCATCGCGGCAATGATGCTGTTTTCAATGTTTTTCGGGGCGGGAAATCTCATTATTCCGCCGATCGTAGGCGTTGAATCCGGTGAACACTTTGTGCCGGCCATTATTGGCTTCATTAGTACGGGCGTCTTGCTTCCCGTCCTCGCGGTGATTGCCGTGGCGATTACCGGCAACGACGTGCAAGACCTAGCCCGACGAGGCGGCCGGATCTTCGGGCTCATCTTCCCGATCTTGGCGTATCTGTCCATCGGCGCGTTCTACGCATTGCCACGTACGGCCACCGTGAGCTTCTCTTCGGCCGTAACCCCAGTTTTCGGTTGGGAATCCACAGGTGCAGCGGCCGGGTTCTCCGCCGTATTCTTTATCGTCGCTTTCCTGATGTGCTTGGACCCTAATGGTCTCGTCGACAAGCTGGGCAAGTACTTGACGCCGGCGCTGTTAATCCTGCTGGCCGTCTTGATCATTCTCGGCATCTTCACGATCGACCATCACACGGGACAAGCTTCGGGTGACTACGCGACTCATGCTGGTCCCGCCGGCTTCGTGAACGGATATCTGACGATGGACTCCATCGCAGCTCTCGCGTTCGGAATTCTCGTCGTATCCGCACTGCGTCATAAGGGTCTCCCAGCGGGCCCGAAGCTCGTGCGCGGTGTTGGGCTTTCGGCCATCATCGCCGGTGCATTCCTCGGCCTGATCTACCTGGGGCTGGGATACATCGGAAACTTCATCCCCAACGGCGCCGGATATCAGGACGGCGCGGCGTTGTTGGCCGACGCCGCCTCTCAAACGATGGGGACGCCGGGAACCGTAGTGTTCGGTCTGATCGTTCTCCTGGCATGCTTGTCCACCGCAGTGGGCCTGCTCGGGGCAACCTCGGAATACTTCAATAAATTGGTTCCCAAGGTTTCCTACCGTGCATGGTTGGTGATCTTCTGCCTCATTTCCTTCGCGGTCTCCACGACGGGACTCGAGACGGTGCTTGCCATCGCGGGGCCCATCGTGGGATTCCTGTACCCGCCGGCGATCACGCTCATCTTGCTGACTCTCATTGAACCGCTGATCCGCCGTCGCCTTCACTGGTCCTACATCTTGGCTTTGACGGTGGCGACCTTGTGGGCCGCGCTCATGACCCTCAGCTCACTCAACGTGGGCACGGATCTCATCACGACGTTGATTGGGTGGTCGCCTGGGCACGCGCAGGATCTCGGTTGGTTTGTTCCCACGGTAGTGGCCGCCGTCATTGGCGTTGTCATGGATCTTGCCGGCGGAGCCAGGAAGGGCGTTCCCCTCGGTGGGGAAACTGTCTCCGAGGCGGAGGCACGGACCGGCGCCGTCGACGTCGCAGGGACTTCGACCACGTAGTTTCGACCCACAACTCCATACACGAAAGGACGGCCCCCGAATATCGGGGGCCGTCCTTCCATCAATCACTCGCACCTATGAGGTACTTCCGATACTAGGAACCGACCCTGTGGAGGGCCTGAGGAGGGCCGCGACGCAAGCTCGGAATCACGTCAAAGAAGTCTCAGTTCTCTTTGCCTGCGGCGAAGTCCGCCCTCATCTGCCGCTTATTGAGCTTCCCGACCGAAGTGCGCGGGAGCTCGTTGGCAATGATCACTTGCTCGGGCAGCTGCCACTTGGCGAATCGCGCCCCGAGGAGGTCATACACGCTGGCCTCTGTGACATTCGTTCCAGGGCGGGGGACCACATAGGCCACGGGGCGTTCGTCCCAGGTCTCGTCGGGCACGCCAATCACGGCCGCCTCGGCGATATCGGGATGATCCACGATGGTGTTTTCCATATCGATCGAGGAAATCCACTCCCCGCCGGACTTGATGACGTCCTTGAGGCGATCCGTGAGCTTGATATAGCCGCGAGCGTCGATCACGCCGACGTCGCCTGAACGCCACCATCCATCATCGAAACAGTCTTGCGTATCCGGCCGGTTGACGTACGACGTCGTGATCCACGGGCCCCGAACCAGCAACTCGCCGGCCGATTCGCCGTCGTGCGGTTGAGGCCGACCTTCGAGATCGACAATCTTGACTTCGGCGCCCAGCATGGGAAGGCCCTGTGACCGTTTGACGTCCCAGGCCTCATCCTCTCCTAGCTGCTGAAGGGCGGGCGGCAACTCCCGGTTCGTCGAGACCAGGGGAGAGGTCTCCGAAGCTCCGTATGCGTGCACGACGTCCGCGC
The DNA here is from genome assembly GCF_003989425.1 of Kocuria sp. HSID16901. Classification (NCBI taxonomy): domain Bacteria; kingdom Bacillati; phylum Actinomycetota; class Actinomycetes; order Micrococcales; family Micrococcaceae; genus Kocuria; species Kocuria sp. HSID16901. The sequence continues at coordinate 7,925 of NZ_RBLM01000001.1, forward strand.
CGACCACTTCTTTGAAGCCTCGCATCAAAGACAGCGGTGGCTCGCTGGCGCCGCAGATGATGCTGAGACCGTCCAACCGGGGCGGTTCGGGCAAGGAGCGAAAGTACTCGAGCAGGGGCGTCAAAATAGACGGCGCCGCATTGGTAACGGTCACCGCTTCCCGTGCTAGAGCGTCACCCAATACGGCAATATCCTGTGCCTGCCAGCGTCCGGGGAGAACGATCCGGGCTCCAGCCGCCACCGCAGCTTGAGGGAAGCCCCAACACATCACGTGGAACATCGGGGTCACGAGCATGACCGTCGAGTTATACGTCATCGTCATGGAGGAGACCACGCCCAAAGAATGGAGATACATGGCTCGGTGGGAATACAAGATGCCCTTGGGGCGCCCTGTGGTTCCTGTGGTGTATCCGGCGTAGGCAGCCGTTTTCTCGTCGATCCGCTCGAAGATGTCTTCCTCCGACTCGTCGTTCATGAGGTCCTCAAGGAAGGCGACGTTGGGAAGACTTGTCTCGATCTCGTTCGACGGGCGATCCGACATGACGATCCAGCCCTTGATCTTTGCCTGGTCCCGATGGGCTTCAGCCATGGGCAACAAGGATTCATCGACGCACACCCACGTGGCCTCGGAATGGTCGATGACATATCCGAGGTCTTCCGTCGCGAGTCGGAGGTTGAGCTGCAACATTGTCGCCGCGAGGGCAGGCACCGCGAAATACAACTCGAGGTGGCGCTGTGAGTTCCAGTCGAGCACGCCCACGGTGTCTCCTGGCTCGACGCCGATCCTCGTCAGGGCATGGGCCATGCGGGCGATTCGCGTGAATTCTTCTCGATAGGACGACCGGTGCCACGTGCCCTCAAAGTCACGGTAGGTGACGGTGTTATCGGGAAAGGTTCGTGCCGCATAGCGGAACAGCGACGTCATGTTGAGCGGGTAGTCATCGCCGGTAGTGGCCGGCCGTCCTTGGAGCATGCGTGCCTCATCGTTGTCGTTGGCGTACTCGCCGTGGAGATATTGCGCCACAGCATACGCGCTAGTGATACACGACACAAAGAGGTTTCGGGAATCGCCTCCGACTATCGAGAAACGGGCGGCAGTGAGAGATCGGTCGGGTGTTCCGGGTCGAAGGTTCCGAAGCGTTCCAAAATTTCAACTTCGGTTGCCGAGAGTTGGCGGGGAGCGAGCTTCTCAGGATCGACGCCGACCAAGACGTTGACGCCGTCGAACACGACGGATTCCTCCTGGACACCTCGGAAAGTGATCGAATATGACGAGCTGCCGATTCGCCCTACGCCGAGTTCAATGACCAATTCGGGGCCGTAGAGGACCGGTTTGCGGTAATTGATTTCCGTGCGAGCCACGACCGTCGGGTTGATTTCCCTGACCCAACCGTTGAGGGAACGCAGCCACAAAATGCGGGATTCCTCGACGAGGGTCAGGATGCGGGCATTATTGACGTGGCCCATCAAGTCTTGGTCGGACCAACGAATGTCAACGGGCTCGGCAAAGGCGGGGTATTCGGTCACGGAGGGATCGTCCTTTCGCAGGGAGGGTTCTCGTCGATCCTAGCGAGAACGGTCCACATCATGCGGCGCGGCGAGAAATTCCGTGCAGAGAGTGCATCGGGCGACCCCAATCGAAATAATGGGGCGTGGCTGGCGGTTATGCCGGATGTCGAGAGGAGCACACTATGGGACTGAAGATCGTGGTTGGCGGGGACAACGCCGGATACAACTACAAAGAAGCTTTGAAAGCGGACCTCCTAGCCGATGACCGCGTCGATGAGGTTCTCGACGTCGGCGTCACGGGAACGGACGATTCGACGTACTACCCCAACGTGGCGACTGCGGCCGGCGAAAAAGTTATTGCCGGCGAGGCCGACCGGGCCTTGCTGATCTGCGGCACGGGCCTGGGCGTCGCGATTTCGGCCAATAAGGTCAAGGGGATCCGCGCCGTGACCGCTCACGATATCTATTCGGTGCAGCGGTCGGTGCTGTCCAATAACGCGCAGGTCCTGTGCATGGGGGAGCGCGTGATTGGCTTGGAGCTCGCCCGCACGTTGGTCGATGCCTGGCTGGACCTGGAATTCGACCCAAACTCGTCGTCGGCTGCCAAGGTTGACGCCATTTGCGCATACGAAGGGGACTAAAACCCACAGAAAACACATGACGCCAGCCAGCTGTACACCCTGCCGGCTGGTCCATGAACGACGACGCCGCGCCCCTACCCCTGAGGTGGGGAGCGCGGCGTCCTCGTGTGCGTGATGGGTCAGACGTCTCGGCGGGCTGCCTCTGATGGCACCGCTTCCAAAAATGCTGGGCGATTAAACCCGGCGGCACGGAATTGTTGGTCGACGGCGGATGCCACTGCAGCGACATCTTCGGCCCGTACCAAGGCGATGGCCGAGCCTCCGAAGCCGCCACCGGTCATGCGGGCACCCAAGGCTCCAGCTTCACGCGCGGCATCGACGGCGAGGTCCAACTCGGGGCAACTGACCTGGTAGTCGTCCCGTAGGGAAGCGTGCGAGGCGTCCAGGAGCTCTCCCAAGCGCAACCAGGCCGGATTTTCGGCCGCAACGTTCGAGGAGAATAGCGTCTTGCACTGTTCGACGCGGAACACCTCAGTCCATACATGCCGCACGAGCCCGGTCAAGGAGTCGGCGTCGTGACCTTCGGGGATGACGACTTCGCCTCGGCGGAGAGTGTTCTCCCAGGTCTCGAATGCCGTGCTGAGATCCGCCTCCGTGATGTCCTCGGGGAGCACATCGCGCAGGGTCGGCACGTCCAGGGCTTTCGCCGCCGCGTCGCAACCTGAGCGTCGGTGGGCATATTGACCGTCGGCCAAGCGGTGAGGGGCCCGGGTGTCGATCACGAGGAGGGCCAGGCCGGCCCCGGCGATATCGATGGAAATAGGGCGGGACGAGAAATCACGGCAATCAATGGTCAACACCGAGCCTTCATGGGCTCGTAGCGAGATGGACTGGTCCATTCCGCCCGTGTTAGCCCCGGCGATCTCGTTTTCAGCGCGGATACAAGCCGCTGCGAGTCGTCCACGCCCCTCATCTGTGGCCGCGAGGAGATCGCGTTCTGGGTGGTCTCGCGTGCACAGGGAGTCCACGGCCAAAGCAACCGAGCATTCGAGCGCGGCTGAAGAGGAGAGCCCGGCACCGAGCGGAACCGCAGAATCCACGAGTATCTCTGCCCCCGGGGCGATCTGACCGTCGTCACCACCGGCGAGGCCCGCCTGGCTCATGGCCCACGGAACCCCCGCGACATAGGTTAGCCAACCCGAGAGGCTCCCCGGGGTGAGCTGGGATAGGGACACCGACTCTGCACCCCCGTTTTCTTGGGCGGAGGCGGCCCGGACGACGCCATCGGCGCGCGGCGAGACGGCGACGTACGTGCGATGGGGAAGTGCGAGCGGGACGACGGTGCCGCCGTTGTAGTCAACGTGCTCACCGATCAGATTGACCCGGCCAGGTGCCGAGAAGATGCCCCACGGTTGGAAGCCGTGGGCGGAGACGAACGCCTCGCGAATCGCGGCGGTGGCCTCGTGAGCGGATGGTGCGTCAATCCATTCAAGGTTGGTCACGGCGCGACCTCCCGGAGTCGTTGAGCAATGCGTTCGGGCGTGGTGTCGTTGATCCACGCGGACATGGCCGATTCGGAACCCGCAAGGTACTTGAGCTTCCCGGGCGCTCGGAGCAGGGAAAACACGTGCAGTCGCATTCTCGAGATGTGTTTGCCGCCTCGAACGGGCACCTGGTGCCACGCGGCGATGTAGGGAAGGTGGTCGACCTCGTCGAAGAAGCGGTTCAATCGGCCCAAGAGGTCCAGATACAGGTCGGTGAGCTCATCCTTCTCGGTATCGGTGAGTTCCGTGAAATCCCGTGCCGCACGTCGAGGCATCACGGTAAATTCCACGGGCCACTTCGCCGCGAACGGAACATAGGCCACCCATGAGGCGGTTTCTGCCACGATGCGCGTACCATCTTTGAGCTCCGCCTGAAGCACATCGTCTAGGAGATCGCCTCCGGTGCGTTCCGCCCATTCTTCGGCCTGACGTGCGACGTCGGCGGTTTCCGGAGTGACGTAAGGGTACGCGTAAATCTGCCCGTGCGGATGGTGAAGCGTCACCCCAATCTCCTCGCCGCGGTTTTCGAACGGGAAAACCTGGGCCACCCCATCGAGGCGGGAGAGTTCTCGCGTGCGGTGCGTCCAGGCCTCGATGACCGTTCTTGCGCGGCGGTGGCCCAGTTCGGCAAAGGAACCCTCCCAATCCGAGGTGAAACACACGACTTCGCATCGGCCGGCGGGGGAGGTCTCCTCAAAGAGCGGCTCGTCCCGGTAGATCTCGAGGGGGCCCTGGAGGGAGGGGAAGCGGTTTTCGAAAACGACGACGTCGTATTCGGCTTCAGGAATTTCTGACGGAACGGTGCCGCGACCTGCGGGGGCTAGGGGATCCTCGTCAGCGGGAGGTAGGAAGGTGCGGTTCATGCGGTGTGCGGCGATGGCCACGGGGTGCCCGGTCAACGGGTCCACGCGAACGCTCGCCGCTTCATGCGGTGGCATGGTGCGCTCGTCGAGGGGACGCGGATCGTGAATCTGCCGCGTCTTGTGGCCCGAGAGATACGGCTCCGTGTCATCGAAGAAGAAGATTTCTCGGCCGTCGGCGAGTTGCCCGCGGGTGATGCGGGGAGAGTTCGGCTGTGTCATGAGGAAATGACCACCTTGTTGACGTTGTCTTCTAGAAAGTCGTGGGCCACGGCGGGAAGTCCGGAATCGGTCACGACGACGTCGACCTCCGGCCAATCGGCGAATCCGGCGAGTCCAGTGGTGCCCCATTTGGAGTGATCGAAAATGGCCACGACGGTCCGTGCCGATTCGATGAGGGCCCGGTTGGTGCGGGCCTCGGCGAGGTTGGGTGTGGTGAGTCCTGAGATCCCCGCGCCATGAGCACCGATGAAGAGCGTGTCCACGTGAAGGTTGGTCAAGGCAAGGTCGGCGACCGGGCCGACCAGGGCATCCGATGGTGTGCGCTGCCCGCCGGTGAGTAAGACGTGATGAGGATTGTCGGGGTGGTTGCCGGCGGCGGAGTGTTCCGCCGTGAAGAATTCTTCGGCAACGGGGAGGGAATTGGTCACGATGGTCAGATTGGAGATATCCGCGCGGCTGGTGAGTTCTTGAGCCAGTCGAGTGCACGTGGTGCCCGCGGAGAACCCGAGTGATTGGTCGGATGAGACCATCTCGGCGGCGCGCTGCGCTATGCCTGCTTTTATTCCGGCGTTACGGGACATCTTGTCCGCGTAGGCGGGCTCAAGGGTGGACTTCGTGGATTCTGCGCCACCATGAATTCTGTTGAGGAGCCCCTGTTCGTCAAGGTCGGCTAGGTCCCGACGGACGGTCATTGGCGAAACATTGAGGTTCTCGGCCAGCACCTGCACATGAACCGTGCCGTGTTTTTGGACTTCGCGGACGATCAGTTTTCGGCGTTCTTCGGCGAGCATCGTCACTCCTTCCGGCCGTTGTGCGTTCAAGTCTGGTCTTAGTATGCCATCGAATCGAACAGTAATGAACATGCATGCGTCGATGCCTATTAGGCGCTATGGTGCCGAGATTTGGGGGTTGACACCCCCGTTCCTGCGTGTAGGCTGAATGCAAAATTCAACAATTACGAACATCTCCGCACAATAGTGTGCGCGATCGAACTCTCCAGGAGGCAAGCGATGTTGCTTGCAGATGCCAGTAGTAGCATCCCGTTGTCCCTTTCATGGGTCGACTACCTGATGCTTTTCCTTTACTTCGCGACCGTGCTTGCCATCGGTATCGCGGCAAAGCGACGAGTCAAAACCAGCATGGACTTCTTCCTGTCGGGTCGGTCTATGCCCGCCTGGATCACGGGCCTGGCTTTCGTCTCGGCCAACCTCGGCGCCACAGAAATCTTGGGCATGGCCGCGAACGGTGCCGAAATCGGCATGGCGACCTTGCACTACTACATCATCGGCGCCGTCCCGGCCATGGTCTTCCTCGGCCTGGTCATGATGCCCTTCTACTACGGTTCTAAAGTCCGCTCGGTGCCGCAATTCATGCTGCGCCGTTTCGGCAAGGCCGCCCACGCGGTCAACTCGATTGCGTTTGCGGTCTCCAACGTCTTGATTGCGGGCATCAACCTCTACGCGATGGCCATCATCATCGAGGCGATGCTGGGTTGGCCCCAATGGGTCGCCATCGTGGTTTCCGCGGGCTTTGTTCTGCTGTACATCACACTTGGTGGCCTGTCTGGCGCGATTTACAACGAAGTGATGCAGTTCTTTGTGATCGTGGCCGGCCTGGTTCCGCTGACGGTCGTTGGACTGCACCGCGTGCACGGATGGTCCGGATTGAAGGAAGCCCTCATGAATACGGAGGGCGTCAGCAGGCTTCATCTGTCGGCGTGGCAAGGCACCGGAATCGGCGACGTCACGAACCCGATCGGCGCCAACTGGCTCGCCATCGTGCTTGGCCTGGGATTCGTTCTGAGCTTCGGCTACTGGACCACCAACTTCACCGAGGTGCAGCGGGCATTTTCTGCGAAGAACATGTCGGCGGCCCGACGCACGCCCCTGATTGGTGCGTTCCCCAAGTTGTTCATTCCGTTCATCGTCGTCGTGCCGGGTCTGATTGCCGCCGCGACGATCGGTAACCAGTTCGCGGACGGTTCGCTGACCTATAACGACGCGATTCCTAAGCTCATTCAGATGTACCTTCCGTCCGGCGTCTTGGGCGTTGCCGTGACCGGTTTGATGGCATCCTTCATGGCGGGTATGGCCGCCAACGTGTCTAGCTTCAACACGGTGTTCACGTACGACATCTGGCAGGAATACATCAAGCCGAACATGCCGGACGGCTACTACCTGTCGGCTGGTCGATGGGTCACGGCGATCGGCGTCGTGATTGGCATCGGAACGGCTTTCCTTGCGGCTCAGTTCGGCAACATCATGACGTACATGCAGACGCTTTTCTCGTTCTTCAATGCGCCGCTCTTTGCCGTATTCATTCTGGGGCTTCTGTGGAAACGCATGACTCCCGCTGCAGGGCTCTGGGGTTATATCGCCGGAATTATCGCCCCGACGATCGTCTGGATCGCTTACCTCAACGACGAGTCACTCTTCGGCTCTGCGACGGCGGAGACCATGTACGGAGCTATTTACTCCTTCGTGGCCGTGATCGTGGTGTCGGTGCTGGTGACCTTCGTGTCGAAGCCCAAGCCGCTGAGTGAGCTTCAAGGCCTGGTTTACGGTGTGGGTACGGTCGACGTTAAATCCGACGTGGCCGTCGGCGATGCCGTGTGGTACCGCTCGCCGGCCCTTCTTGGTACTGCGGCGTTGGTCCTCTGTGTGCTTCTCTACCTCCCATTCCTCTAAGAATTCGCACTGACTAGGAGAAATACGATGAGCGATAACGTTTCTGAGACTCCCGACCTTGTGCAATTGAGCGAAGGCGAGAAGAAAGATCTCATCCAGTACACCCGACGGACCGACCTACGCCGCATCATTGGTGGTCTCTTCCTGATTTACGGGGTTTTGGTGACCCTGATGGGAATCATTAACCCGGCCGACGACGTCGCGAAGACCGGTGGCATTCACATCAACCTCTGGACCGGAGCATCGATGCTCGTGGCGGGCGTGCTGTTCTTCGTCTGGGATCGGCTTGCTCCGGTTCCGGAGGAGGACATCATCGCCAGCGCCGAGGCAGTCGACATCAAGAAGGCAGAAGGCGAAGGGAAACTGGACTAGTGCCCGGCGCCTATCAGGGGGCCCTTCACGAGATATCCGGCCATGGGTTTACCGCGGCGATAGCCGAGGTGGGTGCCAGCCTGGTCTCTTTGGAGGGCCCCTCGGGGTCCTTGGTGCGAACCACCCCGCCAGGTGGGCCCCGAGAAGGGTGTAACGGAGCAATTCTGGCTCCGTGGCCGAACCGAATCCGGGACGGCAACTACACCTTTGGGGGACGGACCCACCAGCTCCCCTTGACCGAGCCGGAACGCCACAACGCGGCTCACGGACTCGCTCTGTGGGAGCGGTGGAACGTCGTCGAGAAGTCTTCTGACGCCGTCACGCTGTCCTTGGACCTAGTTCCGCAGCCTGGGTATCCGTTCGAGGTGCGCCTCAAGGCCCGGTATGAGTTGGCTGAGGGTGGTTTGGAATGGTCCGTAGAGGCCACCAACGAGGGCGCCGAGCCCGCGCCCTACGCCGTCGCTGGCCACCCGTATCTGGTGGCCGATGGTGGAGATTGCCTGACTCCCGAGGCCCTCGATACATGGAGCCTGAAAATTCCCGCCGAAGAATATCTTGAGGTGGATCCGGAGAGACTCCTCCCCATGGAAGTCCGCACGGTACACGGAACGGAATTCGATCTTCGCGATGGGCGACTGATGGGGCAGCAACGGTTTGACCATGCCTTTGGGGCAATCGCTCGTCCCGGAGGAGGCAGCTTCCGTTGTGAATTGACCACGAACAGCGGACATGGAGTCTTCCTCGAGTGCGGTCCCGCGATTCACTGGATTCAGGTGTACACGGACGACCAGCCGGAGGGAGTGCCTGGTCGCCGGGCCGTCGCGGTTGAACCGATGACCGCGCCGGCCGATGCCTTCCGCTCGGGGTGCAATCTCACGATTCTGGAGCCGGGTGATTCTCACCGAGCCTGGTGGCGTATCGGGCCGATAGTGGGCCAAGTACACGGCTAATACAACAACAAAGCGGCGGCACCGCTGAGGGTGCCGCCGCTTTGTGGTGTCCTGAGGACGTCGTCGTCGGAGTTACTGCTCGCTCGATGCTGGTCCGTCGGACAGCTCGGCTTCCCGACGCTTGGCCTTGTTCCGCTCGCGGGCCACTTCGACGCCGATCGGGATGATCGAGAGGAGAACCAGAGCGATCACGATCATGTCCACGTGCTCACGGATAAACGTGACGTTTCCGAGCCAAACGCCGGCAAACGTCAAGAGGAAGCACCACAGCAGGGCACCGACGATGTTCCATTTTGCAAAGTCGGCGTAGCGGTACTTCGCGATGCCCGCGGCCAGCGGGACGTAGGTGCGAACGATGGGCACGAAGCGAGCGAGGATGAGGGCCTTGCCGCCGTACTTGTCGAAGAATGCGTGGGCGCGATCCAAGTTTGCGTAATTGAGGATTCTGCCCCTTTCCGAAAACAGACGGCGACCGAAGAAGTGCCCGAGCATGTAGCCGACTTGGTCGCCGAGGACGGCGGCGACGGAAACCGATACGAGAAGGACCCACAGGTTCAGGCCCAACTGCTGATGCAGAAGACCCGTCGTGAACAGCAGGGAGTCGCCCGGGAGGAAGGGAAATAGCACACCGGATTCGATAAACACCATCAGCGTGACGAGGCCGAGCACCCAGGGACCCGCGTTGGCAAGAATGTCCTCGAGGTTGAATCCCAACAGGTTCAAGGTCGGTGCGGGGATCGCGTTGAGCATGGAAAGGTGATGGGGCAGATGGCTATCGAGAACTGCGATGACTGACATGCACTTACCTTGTGTCGGAGAAGAGGGGAACGCCGAGGACAGTCTACTGGAGGGAACCTAGGTAGGGGCTGTGCAAATCTTGCCAAAACCCAGCGGAATCCACGATATCCACAGGGTGATCTGTGCCGGACCCTGACTCTGTCAGGATGGAGGCATGAGCATCGCACCCCAGGATTCCGAGCTTTACGATCAAGCTGTCGCCCACCTTCGCGCTCTGACTGGCCGAAACGACGCGCGTTTCCACCCGGGACAGTTCGAATCCATTCGTGCGCTCGTGGAGGAACGAGCACGTGCCTTGGTGATTCAGCGAACTGGCTGGGGCAAATCCGCCGTGTACTTCATTTCTTCACTCTTGATGCGGAAGTTCGGTGGTGGTCCAGCACTGATCGTTTCGCCACTGCTTGCGCTCATGCGTGATCAAGTGGCGGCGGCCGAACGCGCCGGTGTTCGCGCAGCCGCGGTGAACTCGGCGAATGCGACCGAGTGGAATGAGATTCGCGCCGACATCGAGGCGGGAACATTGGATGTACTGCTCGTCAGCCCGGAACGTCTGAACAATCCGCGTTTCCGGGACGAGTGGATGCCCTCCCTGATGAAAAGTTGTTCCCTCCTGGTGATTGACGAGGCTCATTGCATTTCGGATTGGGGCCATGATTTTCGACCGGACTATCGCCGGATACGAGACCTGATTGGCCGACTTCCCTCCAGGGTTCCGGTGTTGGCGACCACGGCGACGGCCAATAGCCGAGTCGTCGCCGATATTCAGGAACAGCTTGGGGTCACGCTCCCCTCTCAAGAACGAGGCGACGCGGAAACCTCCGGCGACCGTGCAGCTTCCGAGAGGCAAGGGGTGTTCACGTTGCGTGGGCCCCTGTCGCGGGCAAGCCTGCGTCTGGGGGTTCTGAACCTCCCAGACAATGCGTCCCGGATCGCCTGGTTATTGGAGCATCTAAAAGACCTTCCCGGGAGTGGCATCGTGTATGCCCTGACCATTTCGGCCGCCGAGGACACAGCCCGCATTCTTGCGGAGTCCGGTTATGTGGTTCGTTCTTACACGGGTCGCACCGATACCGGAGAGCGCGAAGAGGCCGAGGAGGCTCTGAAGCGTAACGACGTCAAGGCATTGGTCGCAACGAGCGCCCTCGGCATGGGGTTCGACAAGCCGGATCTTGGATTCGTCGTCCATTTGGGAGCGCCGTCGTCGCCGGTTGCTTATTACCAACAAGTAGGTCGCGCGGGGCGCGCAACGGAGAGTGCCGACGTCTTGCTTCTGCCTGGACGTGAGGATCCGGAGATTTGGAAGTACTTCGCCACCGCTTCCATGCCCACTCGTGAGAACGCTGAGGCGGTTCTCGCGGCGCTTCAGAACGCTGGTCGGCCGTTATCCGTGGCTGCACTAGAGTCAGCCGTCAACGTGAAACGAACCTCCTTGGAACTACTCCTCAAGGTTCTTTCCGTGGAGGACGCCGTCGAGCGCGTCCAAGGCGGTTGGGAAGCAACCGGTCGTCAGTGGGCCTATGACGCCGAAAGGTACGAACGCATCGCCGAGGCACGGCGTCGTGAGCAAACGGCCATGCTTGATTACGAAGCGGGCACCCAATGCCGCATGCAATTCCTTGCCGACCAGCTGGACGACGACACCGCGGAACCCTGCGGGAGGTGCGACGTCTGCGCAGGTCCGTGGTACCCGAGCGAAATCGACGTGGAATCGTCTCGTCGGGCCAAAAACGGTCTTGTGAAGGTCGGCGTTCCGATAGAGCCGCGGGCTCAGTGGCCGAGCGGACTCCCCAAGCTCGGAATCGATCACAAGGGCAAGATCCCCGAGGCGGAGCGGGTGGAACGAGGCCGTGTTTTGGCTAGACTCACCGATCTCGGGTGGGGCAACCGGCTTCGGGAAATCTTCGCCGCGGACGAGGCCGGCCATCCCATCGACGGCGAGGTTCCGGCAGACGTCGGAAAAGCCTGCATAGGGGTTCTCGCCGAATGGGACTGGTCGCGCCGCCCCTCGGCCGTCGTGGCCATACCGTCGAGATCGCGACCCCAGCTTGTGGACTCCCTGGCCCAGGGGCTATCCGCCGCCGGGCGATTGCCGTACCTGGGACAACTCGAGCTCGCTCCCCAGAGCGAATCCGCCACCGACCGTCGAGGCGGAAACAGTGCATTTAGCGCAGCCAGTGTGTGGGGAAAGTTCCGAGTGGGAGCGGATCTGGCCGCCGGATTGGCCGAGCTTCGGGGGCCGGTGCTCTTGGTGGATGATCTTGTGGACTCGCGCTGGACTATGACGGTGGCCGGTCGTGAGCTCCATCGGGCCGGTGCCGATGGCGTGTTGCCGTTCGCGCTGGCGTTGCAGGGGTGAACTCGTGTGGCCGGCTGCGCCGTACGGGCTCAACCGCTGGACCTCGAATCGGCTCAACGGAGCGTGTCTAGCCTCCTGAAGCGCGTTTGGTCTTCGCCGTCGCCGTGGCGTTCCAAGGGTCTTCCGGCCAAGGATGTTTGATGTATCTGCCTCGGTTCTCCGCGCGAACTTGTGGATACACGTTGGTCCAGAAATTGGTGAGGTCCTGGGTGACGGCGAGCGGTCGCCGCGCCGGAGACAGTAGATGAAGCACCACCGGTACGCGGCCGTCACAGATCGTCGGTCCCGATGCCCAACCGAAGCATTCTTGTAATTTCACGGCCAGTACGGGTGGGCTGATGTCCGGGTCGTGTTCTTCAGGGGCTGGGTAGTTCAGACGGACCGAAGCACCACTGGGAACTGTCAGCCGTTCCGGAACGAGGTCGTCCATTCGGGACGCTTCTGGCCACGGCAGGAGCCCTCTGAGCGCCGAAACCGTATCGGTAGAAGCCGGTGCGGCACCTGCTGCGATGCGGTCAAGTGCCTGGCCGAGCCAGGAATCTGCAGAGGATGCGAGGGTCTCGAGATCGACTCGTGGCCACGGATCGCCGTAGATCGCATGGAGCAGGCCCATGCGTGCCCGGAGCGATTCGAAGGCCGGGGAGGGCGCGAGGAATCGTTCAAAACCCGTGCGCCTGATCGCGTCCCGCACTGCACGACGGCCTGCTTCTGGGGAGGGCGGCCGCGGCGTCGAGGAGAGTTCGATCGCCCCTAGCGCCGCAACCGTACGCGATATGATCCTGCCTCCTCCGCGTGTCTCGGAGAAGGTGGCAACCTCTTCTTCGCGGAGCATTTCGGAGCCGGCCAGCATCGCAGTTTCTTCGTCGAGTACTGCGGCCGCACGAATGACGGGCGAACCATTGACCAGGGCAACTTCGGCCACGGCCAACCATTCCTGACCCGTGAGTCCCGAACCAGGGGGCAGGGCAGCCCCATGGCCGGAGGTCATGAGGTATTCGTCGCTTCCGCCACGTCGTCGGGCGATGCGGTCGGGAAAGGCGAGGGCGGTCACCCATGCGGTGGATTCTTCCGTGGCGCGCTCGCCGGTGGGCTGGGCCTCAACTTCATCCATCAATTTGTCGACCTCGCGCCGCCACGACCCGGACCCTGAGCATTGGAAGCTGCGGACTGATGCCCATAGATCCGCTCCCGGTGCGCGATCATCCGAACCAATGGTGGCAAGGACTTCCGCCGAGGCCCGCGCCCCGACCATGTCGGCACCATCGAAAAGCGCCCTCGCAAGCCGAGGATCGGTGGGAACCTCGGCGAGGCGGCGACCCGTAGCCGTGGCTTGTTCGTCGTCGTCCATTGCTCCGAGGGCTTGCAACAGTTTGCGGGCCCGTGCATAGGCACGCTCCGGAAGGGGATCAGGAAGTCGCAAACCGCGTCCTCCCGGAGCTCCCCAACAGGCCAGATCGAGGGCGGCGGAGGTGAGATCGCTCGTAGCAATTTCCGGCGGCGCGGAGGCGGGCCGGGCGGAAAATTCGGCCGGGCTCATGCATCGCACCACGGTCCCCGGAGCCTCGCGGGCCGCGCGTCCACCGCGCTGAACCATCGAATCTTTAGAAGCACCCACGGTGACGAGGCCGCTCATGCCGCGAACGGTGTCGAAACGCTGCTGGCGATCGAGCCCCGCATCGACGACGAGGCGCACTCCGGGGACCGTGATCGCGGATTCGGCCACGTTGGTCGAAACGATGATCCGGCGGGGGCGCGTCCCGAACCCCGCTTCGGACATGATGCGTTGCTGCTCGGCTGACGGAGTCCGCCCCGTCAGCCGGAGCACCTCGACGTCGTCGGGCACACGTTGGCGGAGGAGAGCGGTCACCTTGTCGATTTCGCGGGACCCCGGGAGGAAGAGCAAGAGGTCGCCGTCGGTCGAACCCAAGTGAAATGCAGTCGTCTCCGCAACGTGCGTCAGAAAACCGGGCGTGACGCCGCGGATGTCGAGGGCGGGCTCAGACGACGGTGCCCACGACTCCGTCAATTCGTGCGTGCGCACTTCGGCCGAAGCGATCCGGGCGGGCTGGTCCTCAGACCCGAGTAAGTCGGCCCAACGCCGTGCATCAAGGGTCGCCGACATGGCAACAACGGAAAGGTCGTCGCGCATCTGAGCGAGTTGCGTGACCATCCCGACGGCGAGGTCAGAGTCAAGGTGTCGCTCGTGGACCTCGTCTAGCACGATGCACGCGACGTCCTCGAGTTCGGGATTGCGGATCAAACGGCGAAGTAAAACACCGGTGGTCACGAACTCCACGCGCGTCGACGCCGAATGCTTCCGTTCCCCACGGATCGTGTACCCGCTGAGCTCCCCGGGGGCCGTTCCCGAAAGCTGAGCAAGACGGTGCGCGGCCGACCGCGCGGCGATCCTTCGTGGTTGTGTGACCAGCACCTTTTTCGGTGCTCCGTCTGAGCCGGCTGGACGGGCTGCGAGTTCCGCCATGAGCGGTGGGATGACGGTGGTCTTTCCAGACCCCGGTGGTGCTTCGACCACGGCGCGGGTCACGGATTCATCTCGCCACCAGCCGGTCATGGTGGGAATGAGCTGGCGCGCGGGGAGACCCTGGGCGATGCGATCGAGGGGGAAGGACTTCATGTCAGGTGAAAGCCACCGAATACGGTGGGTCAGAACTAACCAGGGAGGTTTTCGAAGAGAGCCTTTGCGGTCACGAGGTCTTCCCAGCCCATGCCCACGGTCTTGAACAGTGCCGGGCGAGCGGTGGTGCGGCGATCCTCGGTAACCATCGTCGAGAGGTCGCGGAGGTCGTTCTCACGGATGAGATGGCGTTTGACCGCAATGACGGCGTCGCCCGCTTCACGCATCGCGGTGTCGACGTCTTCGACGTAAAAGGCTGCTCGGCGGGCCAATGCATCGTCAGTTTCCCGGGCGTCTGGGCTATGAGAACCCATCGCGACGACCACGGCGCCGTCCTGCACAGAGTCCCCGTCGAAGAGGGGTTCGCTGGCTGAGGTGCAGCAGGTGATGATGTCGGCGGAGGCGACGTCGTCCTCTGACGCTGCTCGGGCGTTGAATCCTTCGGAGTTGAGGGCCGCGACCAGCCGATCCGTTTTATTTCCGCTGCGCCCCACGATGCCGACCCGGGAAATTTCTCGGACGGCGGCGACCGCACGAACGTGGTATTCGGCCTGGGGGCCGGTGCCGAAGACCAGAAGATCGGTGGCATCGGGGGCGGCCAAGATATCCACTCCCAAAGCGGAGACCGCGGGCGTACGGATGGCCGTGAGAGCGACGCCGTCGATGAGTGCCAGAGGTGCCATCGTTTCAGAGTCGAAGAGGAGGTACTGTCCCTGGATTTTTGGCAGGCCACGCTGGGGATTCTCGGGGGCAACCGTGAGAATTTTGACGCCGGCGTAGTCGCCGTTCTCGCTGGGCATCATGAGGAACTCGCCCCGGTTCAACTCCGCTGAAGTGCGCGGGTGGGCGCGCGAGGGATCGAAACCTTGCGCTAGTGCCTGTTTCAGTGCATCCACCGCTGCCCTCATGGGTAAGTGGGCCAAGACCTGTTCGGCGTTGACGGTACGAATATCGGGAGTCGACAACTCAGACATGAAACCTCCACGGCCCTCATTTCGAGGTGGCCGATGATGCGATGGACTGCGATGCGAGTCTACCCATCTTGGCTCGTGCCGTGTGCGGCGGGACGGAACATGTTAATAACTTCACCGGTCAGCGGAACGGGGCGGCCGGTTCCCTCAAGAGGGGGTGCCGCTTCGTCATGAGGGTAAAGGTTTGGTTGCCCTGACGCGGCGAAGTCCCGGAAAAGGTGGTCAATCTATGGTGGCTGCCAGACCATACCTCAAATATGAATTTTCCCCTTGGCATGGAAAGTACACCTTGTTCAGGTAAAAATAAGACCCCTACCCACCCGGATTCCGGGGCGGTAGGGGCCTTCAAGCTGGCGGTGACGGAGGGATTTGAACCCTCGGTACGGGGTTACCGTACACGACATTTCGAGTGTCGCACCTTCGGCCGCTCGGACACGTCACCAACTTCGGTTACTTTACCGATTCAGCGGGGACTCCTCAACTTGAGGGGCTCATAATCGTAGCCGCACACCTGTTGCTTTGATCACCCAAGGCCTACGCCACGATGTAGCCGTCGACGAGCTTAGACACGGCGCGGGCGGCGTCTTGCGTGGTCCGGGTCGAATGGTTCATCTCCCGGTCCATGGCGAGCATAAACGTCGCGCCGAAAATGGCGACCGCGATCGAGGTGCTGTCCGGCGTCGGGGATAGCTCGTAGGACCGGCGCAGATCCTCGACCAACTCGGTGACTCGATCGATGATGACGCCTCGCTGCTCCGACAGGACCTCGGAATTGGCGACGTCGTTGGGGCGCCACATTTCCGCTACGGCGAGCCTCGCGAACCCGGGTTGCGATTCCAAAAAGCGCAGGGCCGCGATCGTGGCCCGGAGGAGGCGGTCCCGTGGATCCGAGACGTCTTCTACGGCGTCGTCGATGGATTCCAACACCAGCTTGACCCCGTATCGGAGCAGGCCATCCACCATCGACTTCTTGGAGCCGAAGTTGTAGTACACCGTGCCCTTGGAAACGCCCGCCTTGGCCGCGATCTCGTCGACCGTGGTGGCAGTGGGACCCTTCTCGCTCATGATGACCATGGCCGATTCAAAGAGCTTGAGCTGCGTCCGTGACGTCCTGCCGGGTCGACGTTTGATGGTCGACGGGGGCGCATCTTCTACCGTGCGGTGCGTCGTCACAGTTCAACCTCCGGGTGCAGCTTGGCGAGCGTCCATGTCCGACTCTTGATGGAACCGAGGAGGCTAATCGCGACGCCGAGGATCAGGAAGCCCACGAGGATTAGTACCAGCATAGGCACCGATCCTTCATTGATGCCGTAGGCCAGGCGTCGGACACCGGTCAGTGCGTATCCCATGGGAAGCACGTGATGCAGCCACTTGAGCGGCTCCGGCAACGTCTCGTACGGCATCATGCCACCACAGGTCACCAGCTGAACGATCAGCAAGATCAACACCATGAGTTTGCCAGGTGAACCGAACAGGGAGATCAACCCTTGTCCCAGCGCACTGAAGGTCATAGAGGTCAGGAGAAGGAACCAGAACGTCAGCCACGGATGGGTCATTTCGAATCCGAGACCAAAGAGGACGACGGCGAACAGCACCACCGTCTGCGCCACGGATACGACGGCGAACGGTCCCCACGAGCCAAGGGCCACGCGGAAACTCGACGTTCCGGAAGCCAAGGCTCGACTATTGCTGGCCCGCAAGAATTGGCCTGACATGAGCACACCGATCCAGAGCGCCAAGACGATGAAGAACGGCCCCATGCCCTCGCCGTAATTTCGGGCCGAGGCCAGAGAATTGTGGTCGTCCGTCACGGGGTCGGACATGACCGATGCCAGCGAGGATTGTTGCTTTTCGTCGAGGTTGGGGACCTTATTGGTGCCGTCCCGGAGCCCCTTGGTCAGATTCTGCGAACCGTCCACGAGCTGTCCTGAGCCGCCCTGGATCTGTCCCGCTCCCTCGTCAACTTGCGAGGAACCCTGCACCGCTTGGTCGGTGCCGTCGGCAAGTTTCTGCGCGCCGTCGCGAGCGGAAACCTGGTTGTCGTAGAGGGTCTGGGAGCCCTGAACCAGCTGGCCCGTGGATCCCGCGAGGGTCCCGGCGCCGGACTTCAGGCTCTGAGCGCCGTCGTTGACCTTGGTAGCGCCGTCCGCGAGTTCGCCCGTCTTCTGGTCGAGAGTGCTGGCCCCGGAGGAAAGCTGCTGGGCGGCGTCGTTGGCGTTCTTGGCGCCGTCGGCAACTCCTGCGGCTCCGTCGTTGAGCTGGGCGATGCCCCCGGTGAGCTGGGAGATCTTCCCGGCGACGGTTGAGGTGCCATCGCTGGCGCACGAGGAATCCCGGAGCTTTTGCAACGCGGCTGCTTGGTCGGTGTTCTCGACGGAATCGAGTTGACCCGTCGCGGCGTTGGCCACGCGGTCCTTGGTGGCCTGCCCCGACACCGAGGCCACGACCTTGTCCGCTTGGTCTTGCGTCAAAATACCCTGCTTGACCAGCGCATTGACCTGTTCCGTAGTCGCGGATCCGACCTCGGAAACCACCGCGTTGGAGACGTCGCTACCGAGCCGGCCGCTCGGCTCTGAGGTATTCACCGACGAGAGATCGCGACACATGGTGGTCAGATCGTTGCCCAGATTCTGAATGCCCGATTCCTGAACCTGCTGATTCAGGGAGGAGACTCCCTGGGAGAGCTGGCCGGCGCCGTCGGACAGCTTCGATGTCCCGTCCGCGAGCTGTGATGAGCCGCCGGCGAGGGTTGAGGTGCCGTCCTTCAACTGCGCGGACCCGTCGGCTAGCCCCTGGGTCCCCTGGGCGAGAGTCGTGGCGCCGCCGTTGAGCTGCTGGGCGCCGTCATCGAGCTGCTTCGCTCCGGAAACGGCTTGGGCATTGCCGTCGACAAGTTGGTTTTCGCCGTCCACGAGCGAATGTGCGCCCTCATTGAGTTGTTGGGCACCACTCGCGAGGGACGACGTGCCGTCCTTGAGCTGGTTCACAGCCGAGGAGAGATTGACGGCGCCGTCGGAAACCTTCTGAGAACCGTCGGTTGCCTTGGACATTTGTTGGTGAATGTCCGTGAAATTCGCCAGCATTTGCTGCGCGGTTTGGTCCCCGACCTCGGAGGCCACCTGGTCGCGAATTGTCGTTCCGGCCTTCGCCACGATGTTCGTCAGAAGGTAGTTATTGGCGTCGTTGGTGACGATTTCCAGACCCGCCTGCTGTGGATCTACCGTGCCCGGTTTCCCGTTCTGATCCGGAGCAAACTTGGACGTCGAGAGGAGTCGTTGGGTGAAGTCCTTGGGAATCACGATGGCGAAGTCGGTTTCGCCCTTGGTCACCTGGTCCACCGCCGTGTCGCGGTCCGACACGTCGTGCCAGTCGAAATTACCGGAGTCATGGAGCTTGTCTTTGACGCTCTGTCCGGTGTTCATCTGCTGACCATTGGGGCCCTTGCCGCCGGCGTCTTCCATGACGATGGCGCCGCTGACGTGGTCAACCTTGCCGTAAGGGTCCCAGTTGGAATAGAGGTAGATCCCTCCGTACAGCAACGGGACACAGGCCAGCGCAACCATCACGAGCTTGGGGAAAACCCCGCCGGTCATGCGCTTGAGTTCACTGAGGGCGAGTCGAATGGCGGTCACGCGCGCGTCTCCTGAAGTTGCTGGGGGTCAAAGAGCTCATCGAGGCTCAGATCGGTCGGTACATGGGGTGATCTGGTGGGTTCGCCGACGACGGCGCGAAGGCCGTGCCAAGAGTCGCTGATGTGGGGCACCACCGCCACGACGGTTCGGGGATGTTCCTCATCGCGTGCCAGATCGAACAGGGAAGGAAGCCACGCGGAGGTGTGGTTCGCGTGGCGCGACGGGGTGTCGAACACCAAGAGATCGGCGCGTTCATCATGGCGCGCCAAGGCGGTGACAAGGCGAATGCGCTGGTCACCGGTCAATTGCTCATCCCACAGGTCGTCGAGGTCTTCGAGCCCGTTGTCTTCCAGCCAGGCGCTCGCTTTTGGACGCCGCAGGAAAGGGTGTGGCATATAGGAAAGCATTTCGGAGACGTAGTCGCGCACACGCATGTGGCTTTCCATCTCGTTGATGTCGGGGGCATCCACGATCGCGGCGATCTTCCGCAGATCTTTGCCGTCGGGGTTCCCGTTCCACGAGACGACGCCGTCGCTCGGCTTCATGCGGCCGGTCAAGGTGAGAGACAGTGCCGAACGTTCGAGCTGGGTGTTGGCTTGGACGAGGATTATTTCGCCGAGTTCGACGGTAAAGGAGGTCGGATAGATCAGGGGAGCGTGGCGTCCCTTCGACTGAAGGTCGGAGACTTCGAGCACGGGGTTACTCCTAGCGATGAGTCATCTGAGGAAGGCGCCCAAAAGGGACTGAGTGTTCACGTGACGGAACGTGCAGGAGGCCCACGGGGCTATGGGAGGACGTTGTCGACCTTAGTTGAACTGACCGGTCAGTTCTAGTGGCGGAGGGGCCTACGCCTTGTGATTCTTTGCACCCTTCCACTCGGTGTTTTGGAGATCGCGTTGGCCTGCGAAAAACTCACGAAGCATCGAAGCGCATTCCGCGGCCCGGACCTCAGGAAATACCTCGACCCAGTGGTTGAGACGTCGTTCGCGCAGAACATCAAACACCGAGCCTACGGCCCCTGCCTTTTCGTCCCACGCGCCCATGACCAGGCGAGGGATGCGAGCGAGCAGGGTCGCCCCGGCGCACATCGTGCACGGTTCGAGGGTGACGACGAGCGTGCAGTCATCCAGGCGCCACCGGCCCAAATGGGCGGCGGCTTCGCGAAGGGCAATGACTTCAGCGTGGGCCACGGGGTCGCCGTCGGCCTCACGGCGGTTATATCCACGCCCCACGATCTGGCCCGTCGAATCCACGACGATTGCGCCGATGGGTACATCTGCGGAGGCTTCCGTTTTTCGGGCCTCGGCCAGGGCCAATCCCATCCACTCGTCGTGGAGCTGTGGAAAGTGCGTCATGGATACATTCTCTGCGGTAGTTTGGGAGCCATGCGAGTCAAGATTCTGGATCACCCTTTGGTTACCCACAAGATCACCGTTTTGCGGGATCGTGAAACTACCTCACCACAGTTTCGCCAGTTGGTCGATGAGTTGGTGACCCTCTTGGCTTATGAGGCCACTCGAAAGATCCGCGTGGAGCCCAAGACCGTGCAGACGCCGGTGGCTCAAGCCGAGGGGTCCGTGATCGCCAAGCCGCGGCCGCTCGTCGTGCCCATTTTGCGTGCCGGACTCGGCATGCTCGAAGGCATGACTCGTCTGATTCCCACCGCAGAGGTGGGCTTTCTGGGCATGGCCCGGCATGAAAAGACCCTGGATATCGTGACCTATGCGGAACGGTTGCCCGACGATCTGACCGGACGTCAGGTGTATGTCCTGGACCCGATGCTGGCCACCGGCGGCACGCTGATCGAGGCCATTAAGTTCTTGCGGAACCGCGGAGCCGATCAGATCACGTGCCTGTGCATTTTGGGTGCGCCGGAAGGTCTTGCCGCACTCGAGCGAGGCGTGGAAGGCATGGAGAACGTGGACGTTTTTCTGGCCGCACGCGACGAGAAATTGGATGAGAACGCGTACATCGTGCCGGGCTTGGGCGATGCAGGCGATCGGCTGTACGGCGTCGTTGATTAGCCCCATCCGAGCATGGTGTGACAAATACCACTGACCATGAGTTGGCACGCCGACTCTTGGGAGCCCCTCTGGCGCACTTCGGTGCTGGCCAGAGGGGCTTTTGCGTGCTCTCTGTGGGCTTCGTGTGATTGCGCTATGCGAACAAACGGGTTGGTGCCGGCTGGGCCGGAATTCGTACTCGAGAGTTTTGTTCTGACAAACCCCGGTTTCCTGGGGAAGTCCTGGGTGTCTGAGGGACCCCAAAAATATGCGTTCAGAACATGTTGACATTGGGTGGTGAATGTGCTTGCAGAAATTTCCTCGCCTGGTGAATGCCGGCGGACTGGCCCGATTCTGGGGGAAAGTCGGGAATCTCTTCGATTCAGGCGGGGTGTCAATATGCAGGCAATCTCCGTATCTGTGCATATTTGAGACGATTGGTCTTATTATGTGGACGCTTCGCATGATTGTTACTTGCGGGAACCTGTGAATCGGGAGAGCATGGAACGGCGGGTCCGCGCCAACCGGAATGAACGCATGATCCTATGGCGGAGGTTCGGTCGTGGCTCGCACGGCCGTGTCACTCGCCGCGGCCGGGCCATCACCACGGTCGAAGCCGTGGTTCTAGTTTGTGGAGAAACGGGGATCTTATGCCAGGCGTACCCGGGTATGTGCACATCTCGCAGCGGAATCGAGCGAACGGGACCAATCCCGCGATGCGTCAGGCCGCCGTTACCGGCCGCGGTGCCGTGGGAGAACCTACGGATTATCGTTCGTTGCGCACTATGAGTCCCGCCGCCACGCCCCATCATGCCGAGAACGGAACCACCGTGCGACCGGTAACCACGGATAACGAAGCCCGTGGCTTTGTGCTGTACATCGGCCTCAGCGAAGAAGTCGCCGCCCAGAACGGCACGTCCTTGGTTCGGATGGTGCAGGATATTCGTTCTTACGCCCAGACCCTAGTTCCGCAGGCCGAGTCCTACGCCGCCGTGGCCATCGCTCCTGCCGGCGCAGAAGGGAGCGACCTCGACGTCGTTCGCGATGCTTTGGGGGATCCCACCGCTCCCAAGACCCAGGGCGAAGCCTCCCCATTGGGGCACATGCCCAGCTCCGAATCCAAGCCGAATCAACCGGCCGGCGTCTTGATCGACCTGTCACGCCGCGAGGTATTCCTCGATGGCGAGGTCTTGAACCTGACGTACAAGGAATTCGAGTTGTTGAACTACCTCGTCGAGAATTCCAGCCGGACCGCGGGGCGCGAAGAGCTCTTGGAGTCGTTGTGGCGCGACGCGGACGAAACCCCCAATGAGCGCACGATCGACGTCCACATTCGTCGGTTGCGTTCCAAATTGGGCCGGTTGTCCAACACGGTACGCACCGTGCGCGGCCAGGGCTACCGTTTTTACGAGCACCCCGAGGTCGTCGTCTGGGCGGCCCCAGAGTATTCCATCTAATGGTGGTCGGCGCGCCGTGAGCGTGCCCCGCACAGCCGGTCGGTCTACGAGTGAGGCCGGCCGGCTTGTTGCGTTAAAGCGGCATCGTGCTGACTCCACGTTTGTAGACTGAAGACCATGAGCCCCCTGATCGACCCACGTTCCCAGGCCAAGATTCTCATGATTATGAGGCATGCCGAGGCCGAGCCGCCCTGGGGGACCAGCGATTTTGACCGCCCCTTGACACGAGGCGGCCACGCGACCGCGCCGAAGGTGGGCCAGTGGATGGCCGAGCAATCCGTCGTGCCCGAGATGATTGCCTCGTCCTCTGCATTGCGAACGCGCCAAACGTGCACGTGGGTGTGCGACGCGCTGGGGGAGAAAGCGCCGACCGCGAGCCTGGAGAACCGGCTCTATAACCCTCCGACGCGCGACTTATTGTCGGTGATCGGCAGGACCCCTGAGACGGTTCAGTCCCTCCTAGTCATTTCGCATTTCCCCGCAGTCCAGGAGTCGGTGCTCCACTTGGCATCGCGCGAATCCGATTACGACGCTGTCATGGACGCCTCCTCCGGGTTTCCTCCCGCAGGACTCGCCGTGCTGACCCTGGATAAGCCGTGGGCCGCCCTGGATGGCGCCGACGCCGTCTTGCGCGCCTTCGTCACGAACCCATGACGCCTCCGAAAGGACCTGAAGACATGACTCAGCCCGACGAGGTCGCCGCAGAGTTGCGTTCGTGGCCGGAGAGGTGCCGACGCGTCGTCTTCGTCTGCCACCGCATTCCCGAACTTAGCGGAGGAGCCGTTTCCACCGAGACGCTGAGCCTGGCGCTCCAAGAAGCCGGGCTGGACGTGGAGCACGTGTCGGTCAAACCGGGAACGCGCACCCCCAAGATCCCCACCACGACCGTCTTTGAACGGGAAGATTTGCATTTCCGGCCGTTGGTGCGCGGGGAAGGCCACAGCATTCCGGCGCGGGCAGCCGGTGCCGCGCGATGGCCCTTGAAACGATGGGACCGACACCGCGTGGCACGTCGGGCCGCGGCGTATTTCGATGCTTTGGGCCCCGAGACCGTCGTCGTCGTGACGCACGCGGCGGCGTCGTTGGCGTTGGACGGCCTGGGGATATCGTTGCGGGGCCGACAATTTCCGGTCATCGGTCAGCATCACGCACAGTACGAGAGCCTGGACGTGGAGCCGAACCTCCGGGAGATGGTCGAGGGGCAATTCGGTGAGGGCCTCGATGCATTCACCGCGCTGTCCGCCGGCGACGCCGAGCTCTTCGCGCACATCATCGATGCCCCGAGCTGGGCTGTGGGAAACCCCATCCGTCCCACGGATCGCACCTCGGCACACGACCGCCCGGAGGCCGTCGCGCTCGGGAGATACGTGGACGAGAAGCTCTTCGACCTGATGATTCGCGTCTTCGCCCAGGTGACGGAGGCCCCGGATCTGGCCCACTGGAAGCTCCGGATTTACGGTGACGGCCCGGAGCGGACGGCGTTGGAACGGCAGATCCGCGAATCCAATGTTGGCCATCGCGTGGTTCTGGAGGGGCCCACCGAGGACGTCGAGGCGGCTTACGAAACCGCCAGGGTCAACCTCGTGACGTGCCGGGACGAAGGATTCGGGATGACCATCATCGAGGCTGGTCGGGCCGGTGTTCCTACGGTGGCCTTCGACTGCTCACCTGGCGTGCGTGGATTGCTGCCGGAAGGGGCCGGCGTTCTGGTGAGTCCGATGACGGAAGACCGCTTCGCCCAGGCCCTCGCGGATTCTCTGCGCCGCCCCGAACAACTCCGGGAGATGGGCCATCAGGCGCAGTCGGTGGCTAGCCAATTCTTCCCGGAAAACCTCGTGCGCCAGTGGGGAGAAATCGTCACGGGCGCGTACGAAGCGATGGATCGACGTCGCAGGCCGTGAGAAAGTCGCGATCGAAGCGTTCCGCCGAAAAGAACCTCGCCGCCCGGTAGGTTTCGACGGCGGAATGGAACCGTTGACCACCGTCGATGACGTCGCGTGTGATGGCCTTGAGTTCTTCGGTGCTCTGCCACGCAAGCGCCGGGTCGAGGCGAGAAACAATTTCATGGGGACCGGCCGACCCATAAACGAGCGGTACGAGCCCGTGAGCCATCGCCTCGACCACCGCAATCCCAAAATGCTCTTGGGTTTCCGGGTGCCGCACAGGGTCCCCGTCCACGCCTTGCGCGTGCCAGTACACGGAGGCGCCGTTCAACGTGCACTCGAGTTCTTTGCGTGAAGCATTCGGGCGAAACTCCACTGGGGAGTCAGCGGCACAGTCGATGAGGGAGCGGAAGAAGTCCTGGCTTGCGTCGTCGTCCCCGAGCGCGCCCACGAGGACGAGCCGCCACCCGGCGTGGTGCAGATCCGGCATCTCTCGGAAGGCGCGAATCATGGTCGCTTGACTCTTGTGCGGAATACCGGGGGAGCCGGGCTGAAAACGTCCCAGGGTCACGATGGTTTTGTCGCGGGGTTCCTGGCTCAGGGTCTCCGGAATCTCACACGGCGGGTATACCACGCGGGCGTCGCGCCCCCACCGTGCGGCGATATTCCGTTGCGTAAATTCGGAATTGGCCAGGACGACGTCGTACGTGTCCATCACAGTGGACTGCCCGGGGTGGAGGGCAAGTCGCCGCCCCACATTCACCGACCGCAAGTACGCGGATCGCACCCGCTGGTTCGAGGCCGCACGAAGATGGTGCGGAAAATGGGTGTAGTAGACGTTGTGGGCCCCGACGCCGGGGATATTGCTCTTGAAGGCCGCGTTGACGAACAGCCCGAGGCGGAAAGAGCGGAGAAAACGTGTGCGCCGGTGGTCGAGGAGGGCCTGACGAATCGCCACCGGCAATGAAGCCCACCGCGCTGATTCGTCGGGCAGAGTAACGAACTGGATCCTGGCCAGGGTCGTCCCGAAATGGCGTTCGAGGCGCTCGCGGTCGACGTCGCCCGGAGAAAAGACGATGACCCTGTGACCTCCACCGTCGAGCGCCTGGGCGGCGCGGAGGACGGTCGCCTCGGCACCTCCTCCCGAGCTCAGGAGGGGTGAATAGATTCCGGCTACGCGTGACGTCACGTGTTCCTACCTCCGGAGTCAGGTCCAGGCCTAGTGGCACGGGTTCAGTGCAAGGGGACCGGGCGTCGGTGGAGGATCTGAGGGGACGCCGCCGTCCTGTTCCCCGATTTTAGAGGATTCTTTCGGCGGCAGTGCTTCCGCCTCGTGGGGGCCCCGAGAGGACCGCCGGGCAGGTGGGAATGAAAAACCCCCTAGGGCCTCGGACATCCGAAAACCTAGGGGGTCACATTGGCGGAGACGGGGGGATTTGAACCCCCGGTCGAGTTTAACCCCGACCCTTCATTAGCAGTGAAGTCCATTCGGCCGCTCTGGCACGTCTCCTCGCTGATATTCGCGCGTCCGAAACACGGACCGGCGCATAACAGCCTTATTAGCTTAGCGATAATCGGCGTCCCGGGTCAAAAGGCCCTCCGCGAGTCGGGGCAGTACTCTGGTAATCATGGGAAGAACACATCGAATCGTGGTGATTGGCGCGGGTCCCCGTGGTCTCTCGATCGTGGAGAGGATCGCGGCGCACGCAGCATCTCACCCCCACAAGATCCTCGACATCCACCTGGTGGACCCGTTCCCTCCCGGTGCCGGGCACGTTTGGCGGACCGATCAGTCCCGACTGTTCTTGATGAATACGCCGTCGTTCTTTCCCACGGTGATTCCTTCGGACGCCACGGTGAAGACGGCGGGGAGTTCTTATCCCGAGCCCATCCCCGAGATCAGCGGCCTGACCTTTGAGGCATGGCGACGCGGCGTCGCGGACGACCCGTCCTTCCCGTACATCGGGCTCTCCGATGAAGATCTGGCCGAAGTGCGGGAACTCACCAGAACTGGGTTCCCCTCCCGCAAGTTGTACGGAACCTACCTGACGGATGTCTTCGCCCGGCTGCGTTCCGGGCTGCCGCGCAATGTTCGGTTGACCACCTATGCCCAGGAGGCCGTCCGGGTCACCACCGCCGACTCGGAATCCAGCAGGCCCTATCAGGTGGAGCTCGGCGACGGCGTCCTCTTGGCCGCGCATTCCGTGGTGCTGGCCTTGGGACACACCGACGCCCGCCTCCGGGACGACCAGCGCGATCTCATGGAATTCGCCGAAAGTCGCGGACTGCATTATTGGCCTCCGGCCGTTCCCGCCGATGTCCGCTGGGAAGGCTTGCCTGCCGGCCGGAACATCTTGGTGCGCGGCATGGGACTAAATTTCCACGATGTCTTGGCCCAACTCACGGAGGGCCGCGGCGGAACCTTTGAGCCCGACTCTGAGAATTCGGAACGGCTCATCTATCGACCCAGCGGTCGTGAGCCGAAGGTGTGGGTCGGCTCTCGACGCGGGACCCCTTACCGTGCCAAAGCCCTCCTCGAAACCTATTACCCGAAATCCACCGAGAACCGATTCTTCACGCGCGCCTACGTCGATCGAACCCAGGAGAGGGCCCGGGCTGAGGGTCGCCTCGTGGACTTTGAGGTCGATTATTGGCCGCTGATCCGTCGCGACGCCCAGTGGAATTACTACAAGACTCTCGTCCGCGTGAGTCCAGACGACATTTCGGGGGACCCTGCCGAATTCTTGGATCGCGTGGACGAGATACTGTCCGACGTCGATCACGTCACCTGGTGGAACCAGATGGACCGGCTCGTTTCGGAACGCATTCCCCGCAACCGGATTCTGACGCCGGAGCGGTTGACTCGCCCCTTTGAAGGAGAGAGCTTCGAGAGCCACGAAGAGTACGCGGCCGCGCTGGTTCACTTCCTGGATCGTGACGTGTCCGCTTCGATTCGTGGGGAAGACAGCCCGTTGAAGATGGCCATCGGTTCCTTGAATCAAGCGCGCGCCGTCGTGAAGTATGCCGTGCGAGACCGGGGAATTTCGGATGAATCCTGGGTGCGCGGCTTGGAAAGGAGGTTTGGGAGCCTCGTGGACGGGCTCGCCTCCGGACCGCCGGCGCTGCGCATTCAGCAGATGGCGGCTCTCGCCAGGGCCGGAGTGCTGCGGTTCCTCGGGCCGGACCCCGTCTTCCGCGCCGACGACGGGGAAGGGTGCTTCATCGCCTCGTCCCCGTGGGTGCGCGACGAACCGGTGCATTCAGACTGGCTGGTGGAGGCGCTTGCCCCCGCCAACGACGTCCGCGTCAGCACGTCACCGTTGATTGGGCGGCTCTTCGAGGATGGACTGGCCCGTCCGCACCAGATGCACTTCTCGGATGCTCCCGCTCCGGTGCCTTCCAAGGGGCTTGAGGTGACGCCGCCGCCCTATCGGCTCGTGTCAGCATCCGGTGAGGAAGCCGCGGGAATCTACGTGCTAGGCCTGCAGCTTTCCTCCGTGCAGTGGGGCACCGCGATTGCCGCCGAGGCCGACGCGACGCTGGAATTCGGTTCCGGCACCGTGGCGGATTCCAACGACATCGTGGCATCAATACTCGAGTGACGGCGACCGGAATCATATCGATTCTCGAAGCGTTGCGTGAATGTGCAGTCCGTACCAAGTTTGAAGGGAACAACGCATGACTACTCTGGATCAGGTCGAATCTACCCACTTTGACACGGTCGTCATTGGGTTTGGGAAGGCGGGCAAGACCTTGGCGATGGGCCTGGCGAATGCGGGCCGTAGCGTCGCGCTCATCGAGGAATCCCCGGCCATGTACGGAGGCACCTGCATCAACATTGGTTGCGTCCCCACGAAAACTTTGCTGCACGACGCTGACCTTCACTCCGCGGTGGCCCCAGGATCCGCGACCGGCCCAGACGACTACTCCTCGGCCATGGAGCGGAAGAAAGCGCTCCGGAAGAAGATGAATGCCGCAAACCTCGCCATGGTCGAGAAGCCTGGG
Source organism: Kocuria sp. HSID16901 (assembly GCF_003989425.1). Classification (NCBI taxonomy): domain Bacteria; kingdom Bacillati; phylum Actinomycetota; class Actinomycetes; order Micrococcales; family Micrococcaceae; genus Kocuria; species Kocuria sp. HSID16901. The sequence continues at coordinate 36,390 of NZ_RBLM01000001.1, forward strand.
GCCGTGGTCATCGACGGCCGCGCGGAATTCGTGGGCGAACGTCGTATCAAGGTCACTGCGGGAACCGACGAACTGGAGGTCACCGGCGAGAACGTCATCATCAATACGGGAGCCACGCCTCGAGTCCCCACCATCGATGGCCTGCCGGAGAACCCGGTGGAGGATCCTCGCGTGCTGTTCAGCACCGAATTGATCGACCGCGACGCGCTTCCACGCCGGATGGCCGTGCTGGGCGCCGGTTTCATTGGCCTGGAACTGGCGAATATGTACGCGAAGTTCGGCTCAGAGGTCACGGTTCTCAACGGTAAGGACCGCCTGGTTCCGCACGAAGATTCAGAAGCCTCCGAAGCCATCGAAGAGGTCTTGACGCAAAATGGCGTGCGGTTCCTGTTCGGCACGTCGCTGACGTCGGTTGATGCCCCGCAGTCCACGGAGGCGCCGCTCACGCTCAACCTGGACGTCGACGGCGAAGCACAGGCTCTCGAGGTCGATGCGTTGCTGATCTCCATCGGTCGAGTGCCGCGGACGGAGGGCTTGGGCCTGGAAGCCGCGGGCGTGGAGACGGGTCCGCGCGGCGTCGTCGTCGACGACTTCCTGCGCACCAGCGCGAAAAACGTGTGGGCGGTGGGCGACGTCAACGGCGGACCGCAATTCACCTTTGTGTCCTACGACGACCACCGCATCGTCAAGGATCAGCTGCTGGCCGGCAAGGGGGAAACTGGCCGTTCACTGGCGAATCGCGGGCCGGTTCCCAACTGCACGTTCTTGACGCCGCCGTTTGCCCGGGTTGGCCTCTCCGAAAAGGACGCCCGTCAAAAGGCTGAAGCAGAAGGGTGGGATGTCGCCGTCGCGCGGGCCAAGGTCGCGGATATCGCCGTGATGCCCCGCCCGAAGGCCGTCGCCGAGGCGCGTGGATTCCTGCAGGTGGTCGTGGACCGGAAGACCGAACAGATCCTGGGTGCCACGTTGTTCTGCATCGATGCCCAGGAAGTGATCAACACGGTGACCCTCGCCATGAAGCACCAGTTGCCCTACACCGCATTGCGCGACGCGATCTACACCCACCCGTCGACGACCGAAGGGTTCAACGGTCTGCTCCAGCAGATCTAACTTGCCGACGACGTCGGCGCCCCGCCCCGCGAACCGAGCGGGCAAACGGGGTCTTTGGTGGGAAACCGGCTATTGGGTGGCGGTTCCCGGCTGCTTAGTTGCGGGAAGTGGCTATCTGGTGGGGGTTTCCCATCGGGGGTTGCTGGTCGTCCTCGGTCTGGTTGGCGGGAAGCGGCTCTCAGGGGGCGGTTTCCCGGGTTATGTGACGTTGGCCCGCGCCGGTCGTTGACGGGGAGCGGCTCTTTAGTGGGGCTTGCCCGGCTACCGTGGCGTTTACCCGCGTTTGGTGGGTGGCTGGGCGTCGTCGTTCGGGGGTGGTTTCCCCGCTTTGGTGGCGCCTACCGCTATTAGGTGGTGCTTTAACCGTCACCTAATAGCGGTGGGCACCTCCGAATTGGGTAACCGCCGCCGAAGCGGGTAAGCGCCACCGCGGGGCGAGGCAACCGCCACTGGATGGGGCCACTACCGCCGATACGGGCTAACGCCACCAAAACGGATAACCGCCGCCCCCCCACCCCGAATCTGGCCGCCCCGGAACACAAAAAAAGACCCCCGGAACCCTGAAACATCAGGGACCCGGGGGCCTCAACGTTGGCGGAAGCTATGGGATTTGAACCCATGGTACGGGGTTACCGCACACCGGTTTTCAAGACCGGCTCCTTCGGCCGCTCGGACAAGCTTCCTCGACAGAGGGGACATCCCTAGACTGGGGATGCTCCCTGAGCACGATTGTAGATCTTACCGCTCGGTCCTATGCCTTGTCTAAGGCGTAGACCTCACGATGAAAGGTGACGCATGAAGGCATTCGTTGAAAGCGAGCACGGCGGGCCCGAGGTCCTGACGGCTTCGGAGGTGTCGACCCCTGAATTGGGGCCGCAGGATGTGTTGATCGACGTCGTCGCCGCCGGGCTGAACCGGGCCGACGCCATGCAGCGTCAGGGGAAGTACCCCGTTCCGGAAGGGGCATCCACTATTTATGGCCTGGAAGTCTCGGGGACGATCCGCACGCTGGGTGAGGAAGCCGCTCGCACATCGTTCCTCAAGGAGGGGCAGAAGGTCGTGGCTCTCTTGGCTGGGGGCGGATATGCCGAGCAAGTCGTCGTGGACCAGGCGCAGGTGCTCCCCGCGCCGGCCAATATCGAATTGGAGGAGGCCGCGGCTTTGCCCGAGGTCGCGGCGACCGTGTGGTCGAACCTCTTCGGCCCCGGCGGACTCAACCCGGATGGGCCTCAAAAGCGCGACGGCGAACAGTCGGTACTCATTCACGGCGGGACCGGCGGCATCGGCGCACACGCCGTTCAACTGTGCCGGGCCCTCGGTTATCACGTGTTCACCACCGTGGGCAGTGCGGAAAAGGTCGAGTGGGTCGAGAACCTTCTCGCCCGGCAAGACGAGGCCAACGCGGCCAAGAACGCCCCGCGCACGCTGGGCCGGGCCGTGGTCATTAACTATCGCGAGCAGGACTTTGCCGAAGTCATCCAGGAAAAGACCAACGGCGAGGGAGTTCGGGCGATTCTCGACGTCGTCGGCGGCGAATACCTTGAAAGCAACGTGGCCTCGCTCAGCCTCAATGGGTTGCTGACCGTGATCGCGGTGCAGGGCGGACGCCACGGAAACATGGATTTGGCCGCCCTCATGAGCAAGCGGGCGACGGTTCGCGGGACCACTCTTCGGGCCCGCACCTCGGAGAAAAAGGGCGAGATCTTGCGGCTGATGGCGGGTACGGTCTGGCGACTGATCACCGACGGGCTGATCAATCCGGCCGTGGAAAAGCGCTTTGCTTTCGACGACGTTCCTGCCGCCCACGAATACTTCGATTCACCCGAGCAACGCGGCAAGACCGTGGTGGTGATGAGCTGAAATAGTTCAATTAGTGTCCCTCCTCATATGTCATGATGATTTGAATCGCATTTTCACTCACATCACCGAGGCATTGGAGGCTCACGATGAGCAGCACACCTGCCAACGCGGCCGGCTCCCCGACCAGACCCAAGGTCGAGGAGCCGGCAAATCACGTTGACCCCGACGTTCTGGAGAAAGAACATTCCACGTGGACGTGGAAAAAGGTCCTGGTCTGGATCCTGATTGCGCTCGTGGGCGGATTCAGCTGGGTCATGGTCGCGCTCGTGCGCGGGGAAACCGTCAACGGCATCTGGTTCGTCTTCGCGGCGGTGTGCAGCTATTTCATCGCCTACCGCTTCTATTCGAAGTACATCGAGCGCAAACTCCTGAAGCCCGACGACCGACGGGCCACCCCCGCCGAGTACAACGAAGACGGCAAGGACTACATGCCCACAGACCGTCGGGTCTTGTATGGGCACCACTTCGCCGCGATCGCTGGGGCGGGTCCCTTGGTGGGGCCGGTGCTCGCCGCTCAAATGGGGTACCTGCCCGGAACCATCTGGATTATTGCCGGCGTGATTCTCGCCGGGGCAGTCCAGGATTACCTGGTGCTGTTCTTCTCGATGCGTCGCGGGGGACGCTCACTGGGGCAGATGGCCCGCGAGGAACTCGGCGTCGTCGGCGGTTATGCGGCCATCATCGCGACGCTCGCCATCATGATCATCATTACCGCGATCCTCGCGCTGGTGGTCGTCAACGCGCTCGGTGAGTCGCCGTGGGGCGTGTTCTCCGTCGGTATGACGATTCCGATCGCCCTCTTCATGGGTGTCTACCTGCGGTATATCCGGCCCGGTAAGGTCATGGAGATTTCGCTCATCGGTTTCGTCTTGCTGATGGCCGCGATCATCGTCGGCGGTTGGGTCGGCCAATCCGAGTTGGGTGCGCAGCTGTTCACCCTGGACCGCGTGACGCTGGCATGGTTCGTCATCATCTACGGTTTCATCGCCGCGGTCCTGCCCGTCTGGCTCTTGCTGGCCCCTCGGGACTACCTCTCGACCTTCATGAAGGTCGGCACCATCATCCTCTTGGCCGTCGGAATCATCGTGGTTCGCCCGGAGATCTCCGTCCCGGCCTTCAGCGAATTCGCCTCCCGCTCGGACGGACCGGTGTTCTCCGGGTCTCTCTTCCCGTTCCTGTTTGTCACGATTGCTTGCGGCGCCCTCTCCGGATTCCACGCGCTGATCGCCTCCGGAACCACCCCCAAGATGGTCGAGAAGGAACGTCAGGCGCGGTTCATCGGCTACGGCGGCATGTGCATGGAATCTTTCGTGGCCATCATGGCGTTGGTTGCCGCCATCACCGTGGACCGCGGCATCTACTTCGCCATGAATTCCGGTCCCGGATCCACCGGCGGAACCGTCGAGGGTGCCGCGGCTTTCGTGAACTCCCTCGGCCTAACGGGCGTGGACGTCTCGCCGGATCAGCTCAGTGCGACGGCGCAGGGCGTGGGCGAAACCACCATCGTTTCGCGAACCGGCGGCGCACCCACTTTGGCCGTGGGTATGGCGGGGATCATGCACTCCATGATTCCCTCACTGAATCTCATGAGCTTCTGGTACCACTTCGCGATCATGTTCGAGGCGCTCTTCATCCTGACCGCCGTCGACGCCGGAACTCGCGTGTCACGGTTCATGCTCTCGGATACCTTGGGTAACTTCATGCCGAAGTTCCGCGATCCTCGCTGGCGGCCCGGTGCGTGGCTGACCACCGCGGTGATGGTGCTCGGCTGGGGGTCGATCCTCATCCTCGGCGTGACGGATCCCCTCGGCGGAATCAATACCTTCTACCCGTTGTTCGGCATCGCCAACCAATTGCTCGCGGCGGTAGGCCTGGCGGTTTGCCTCGCGATTGCGGCCCGGAAGGGGCGCTTCAAGTATCTGTGGATCATAGTGCTCCCGCTGGCCTTTGACGTCGTCGTGACCGTGGTGGGTTCGTGGCAGAAGATCTTCTCCAGCAATCCGAAGGTGGGCTATTGGGCGAATTACTCCGCGGCCAAGGACGCTTTGGACTCGGGCGCCGAGAAATTCGGCACCGCCAAATCGACGGCCGAAATCGAAGCCGTGGTCCGGAATACCTTCGTTCAGGGGTCGCTGTCCATCTTGTTTGTGGTGTTGACCCTGATCGTGGTCGTGACGGCGGTGATCGTGACCGTTCGCGCGTTCTCGGGCCATCGCGGCCAGGACCACGAAGATCCGTTCGTCGAGTCGCACATCTACGCGCCCTCGGGGCTCATCCCCTCAAAGGCCGAACGTGCCTTGGAAAAAGAGTGGGCGGCGTATTCGGCGGGCCAGTCTGAAACACCCGAAGCCATTCCGGCGGGGCGAGCATCATGACGGATTTCAAGGAACAGCGAAACCCGAAGCTCAGGGTGATCGAACGCTTGAGGTCGTCGGCCGTCGCGCGGTTTGCCTCGGGTGTTTTAGGGGCCGACAAGTACGAACGGTACCTGGATTATCACCGGCGCTCTGGGTGCATCGAACCGCCCCTGAGCGAGAGGCAGTATTGGCGTTCGCTGACCGACCATCAGGAATCTCATCCCGGCGCACGGTGTTGCTAGACGACGCCAGCACAGGCCAGTGACCGGACGGAAATAGGGCGTGTGCACCGCGAGAACTCGCGGGCACACGCCCTATTTGTTGTGCGTCGGGAACGGTCTAGATCGCCGAGAAGGTGCTCAGGTAACGGCGGATACGCTCGTTATCTGACGCGAAGAATTCGGCGGGGGCGCCGTCGTAACCGATATGCCCGTCGTCGAGGAATATCACTCGGTCGGCGACCTTCTGCGCGAAGGCGATATTGTGCGTGACTACTATCAGCGAGCGGTTCTCGTGCGCCAGGTCCACCAGGACCTTGATGACCTCCGCCTCGAGTTCGGGATCCAACGCCGAGGTGGGCTCATCGAAGAGCAGATAATCCGGGGCCAGGGCCAAGACGCGGGCGATGGCCACGCGCTGCTGCTGGCCGCCCGAGAGGTTGTCCGGGTACTCGGACAATCTCTCGCCCAATCCCACCTTGTCCAATAACTGACGCGCGCGTTCGTCGGCCTCTGACGCCGAGAGTTTGCCGTTGAGCACCGGCGGGAGGGCCACGTTTTTCAGCACAGTGTGGTTGGGGAACAGGTTGTACCCCTGAAAAACCATCGCCGAATGACGGCGTATGGAGCGGATCTGTGCGTCACTGATGCGTCCGCCGAAGGTCACGGCGTCGTCGTTGATGCGCAGGGAACCGGATTCGGGGACCTCGAGCAGATCCATGATGCGTAGGAGAGTCGACTTACCGGAGCCCGAAGGGCCCAGAATCACGGTGGTTTCGCCGTCGCGAATGCGCAGGTCGACGTCGTCCAGCACGGTGTTTTCCCCGTAGCTCTTGGACACGGTGTTTAGCTCAAGCATTGGTGCTCCTGACGTAGCGCGAGGATGCCTTTTCGACGCGGCTCTGGATGAAGGAGAGGATCGTGAAGATCACCAAGTAGATGACCGCAACTTCCATGTACAGCGCGAGCGGCTGGAAATTCGTGGCGGCGATCTGACGGCCTACCTGGAACACATCGGACAACGTGATGACCATGACGAGGGAGGTGCCCTTGACGAGGTCGATTAGGTCGTTACCCAACGGCGGGAGCGCAATGCGCATGGCCTGCGGGGCGATCACGTGTCGAAGGGTCTGCCAGCTCGTGAAATTCAGGGTCTTGGCTGCCTCCAACTGCCCGCGCGGAATGGACTGCACGGAGGCGCGGAGCGTTTCCGCAGCGTAGGCACCCGTATTGAGGGTGAACGCGATAATCGCCGAGGTCCACGCCGAGAGCGTGATGCCGATGGCCGGGAGCCCGTAGAAGATGATGAACAGCTGCACCAGGATGGGCGTTCCGCGGAAGAGCCACACGTAGAAGCGGGAGATCCACTGCAAGACGACGACGCGGCCCATGCGCATCGACGTCGCCAAGACCGCGACGATCAACGCAAGGATGAACGCGATGATGCTCAGGGGGATGGTGACTTTGATGGTCGCCATCAATAGCTGGGGCAGAGACTGTGCCCAGAGATTCAGAATGTCATTCATGGGTGCGCCTAGCTCACGAGGTAGTAGTCGGGGGAGTGAGGTCCGTTTTGACGTACCTCTCGTAGATCTTCTTCAGATCGCCGTTGTCCAGGTGGGTTTTCAAGGATCGATCGATGGCGGATTTCAGCTCCTTTTGGCCCTTTCCCATCAGCACGGCGGCCTCCGAGGGGTCGCCGAGGTTGCCGTCGAGCAATCGGAGATTGTGGTCGGGACGTTGTTCGAAGAACGCCTGGAAGGTCACGAAGTCGTTGCCGGTCATATCCACGCGGCCAAAAGAAACCAACATCGCGGCCTCGTCGAAGCCGGTCACGGGCACCAGATTGGCGCCCGCAGCCGCCATCTCCTGGCCGAAATTCGAGGTCTCGGTCTGGGCCGCCGAATGTCCGGCGATCTCATCGGTGGACTTGAGGGGCGAATCCTTCGCGACTCCCACCTTTCCCTGGCTTTCGGCATAAGGAATCGAGAAATCGAATTGTGCCTTGCGCTCGTCGGTGGCCGAGAGATTGTTGATGATGAGGTCGTACCGTCCGGCATTGACACCCGCGATCAACGAGTCCCACTGGGTTTCTACGTACTGTGCCTTGACCCCTAAATCATGAGCGATCAGGTCACCGATTTCCTTCTCGAAACCGACGAGCTGGCCGGAGGCGTCGTGGTAACCGTACGGCCGGAATGTGCCTTCCATGCCGATGCGCACGGTTCCATTGCGTTGAATCGTCGCGAGGTCGGTCCCGGAGGTTCCGGAGCTCGAGGAGGATTCCCCGGAAGAGCACGCCGCCAACACTGAACTGAGTGCGCCGAGCCCTGCCATGCCGAGCACCCGCCGTCTGGTGGGTGGGGTCATCGTGGTTCTCCTCTGGCTGTTATGCGGCATCGAGGGCCTGGCGAAGGTCAGCGATGAGATCCTCGGCGTCTTCAATGCCCACCGCGACGCGGATGAGGTTCTCGGCAATGCCGGATCGGGCGAGGTCTTCATCGGCGTAGGCGCCCTGGGTCATGCTCGCCGGCAAGCAGAGCAGGGACTCGATGCCGCCAAGGCTGACGGCGAATCCGAAGACCGAGAGGCGGCCCAAGAACGCCCGAACGTCCTTGCCTTCCGCGAGCTCCATGGAAAATACCGCGCCGGGCCCGTCCGCCTGACGTCGTTGAATCTCGGCCTCGGCATCGTTGTAGGAACCAGGTGTGTGAATTGCGGCGACGGCCGGGTGCTGCTCGAGGAAGTCGATGATCTTGCGAGCGTTCTCTTGCTGACGGTCCATACGCAGCGCCAGCGTCTTGACGTTCTGGAGCAATCGGTAGGAGTCGATGGGGGAGAGGATACCGCCGGAAATGAGCTGGGCCTTGAAGAGTTCCTCGGCCAGGGCATCGTCGTTGGTGGATGCGACGCCGCCCAGAAGGTCTCCGTGACCGGCCAGGTATTTGGTCGCGGACTGCACGGTGATGTCCGCTCCGAGGTCCAGCGGACGCTGCAGGTACGGGGTGAGGAAGGTGTTGTCCACGATCACGATGGCGCCGTTGCGGTGAGCCAGTTCGGCGATGCGCTGGATGTCCGAAACGCGCAAGGTCGGATTGGCGGGGGTCTCCAGGAAGACGGCCTTGACCGAGTCGTCAAAGTCCTCGTCGGTCAGCGAATTGGGGTCCTGCAGGAAACGGTGTTCGACGCCGCGCTTGGGCAACTCGATGGTCGCGAAGCGGTAGTTGCCGCCGTAGACGGGAAGGTTCATCAGAACGGTGTCGCCCGAACGCAGGGTTCCCAGGGCTGCTGCGGTGGCGGCCATGCCGGTCGCGTACAGGAAAGAGTGCTGGGCGTTTTCCAACGAGGCCAACGTGGCCTGTGCGGCGTCGCGCGTCGGGTTGCCGCCTCGCTGATATTCATATTCGCCTTCCCCGCCTTCGGTGGGCTGAAGGAAGGTCGAGGCCGTGTAGATCGGGGGCGTGACGGCCCCCTTATCGATCTCTTCGATCGCATGAATCGTGCGAGTGGTAAAACCTGCCATGGTGGGTATCCCTTCGAGGTGTGGAGATGAGAAGTCTGACAGTTCAAAGGCCGTTCGGCGTCGGAAAATTCCTCCGGAACCTCTTGTATGACGTCAGGTTGCGACGAGCTGAAGATCCGCCGTGTGACGGAGCTCGCGCCTTACCTCTACACAGTGAGCATCGCACATGACCACATCATGTGTGCCGAGAATTAAAGTGACAGGGTGTCAATAAGACGAAATACCTGTATTCTGGTGAGGTATACCTAACCTGGACGGTCGGAAGGAGGGGCAGCTCGTGGGACTCAAAGACTTCGTGCAAGGACGTCGAGACAGTGCGGACATGGGTCAGGGAGTTTGGCGCCGCGCCCACGACAGGTTCCGCCGCGGCCTGGACCGTTTTCACCAAATCTTGGAGCGCTTTAACGACGACGAAGTCCTCGATGTCCTCGTGCCCTCGGCCAACCGTCTCGCAGATCTCCTTCCCGAAGTGCGCGCTATAGCCACGAGTGCTCAGCGAAGCGCCCCGAGCGAAACCATGGATATTCCGGCGTCGCCCGAGGGCTACTATTCGGACCTCCACCGGGAGCTGTCCAAGGCCGGGAATGCCTTGGCTCAATGCGCCGAGGCCCTGGCGATGATGCGATGCGACGGTGCGAGAGCGAAGGGGGCGGCCGCAGCGGAATCGGTCGAGCGTCGCGTCGTGATGGTCGAGGAGCGCGTGGCCGAAGCCGCTCGAATCCTCCGTGCCGCGCAGTCTGGGGCTCACAATTCGGACGGTCACACGGCTGCTTAACGCGGCAATTCCCGGTTCCCTGACGAACGCCTTCTATCCTTGGAGGGCGACGTATTTCGAACCGAGAAGGAACCACCATGCTTCGGAAGCGATCATTCTTGGGCGCCCTTTTACTGTGTGTAGCCCTCTTTGTCCTGTCGGCTTGTGGCGGGGAGAAGACCGCCGTGCCGGATCGGCCCAGCCATGGCAATATCTCCGACGCCGCCGATATCTTGTCTTCGGACGAAGAGAAGAAGCTCAACGAGCTGATCGACCGGCGCAATAACGACGGCGACGGCGCGCGAGTGGCCATCGTGACCGTCGACGGCGTGGACGGCGACTGGGAAGACTGGACGAAAGATACGGCCAGCCACTGGGGTGTCGGTGACCACGGCAAGGACAACGGCGCACTCATCGCCGTGGACATGAAGGATCGTCACACGCGCATTGAAGTCGCCGACGGCCTCAAGAAGACCTTCACGGATGACGACGCGCAAACGGTGCTCGATGACATTCTCGATCCCGGCCTCAAGGACGACCATCCGAGCCAGGCGCTGACGGACACCACCACCGCGATTTACGACGACGCCAACGGTGTCCACGCGGTGGGCTCGGATCGCGGGTTTTGGGCGCGAAACTACGGGTGGTTCATCGCGGGTGGCCTCGTGTTGATGGCAGCCGTAGTGGTGCTGTGGGCGATCCGTCGGGAGCGGAAGATCAGGAAAGGCGCCGACCGTGAAATCGCCGAGTACGAGCGATCCCATCCCGGCGAAAAGGTGACGAAGGAGCAGCGTCGGGCCTTTCGGAAGTACCGTTCCTACCATCGGCACCAACCGGCCGACTTTGAGGAACGGGAACGTCGCAAGGAGAAAGCCCGTCGGGAGGGCCGCGAGCTCGACCCAGAGGATGATCCCGAGGTGACGACCCAGTACGCGCCGAGCTTCGCTGCATGGTTGCCGCTCTATGTGAGTAGCCCCGGGATGTATAGCGGAGCGGGTTCGTCGCCCGGTTCGGACTCTTCGACGTCCGGCTCATCTTTTGGCGGTGGCGGCGGCTTCTCCGGCGGCGGCGCGAGCGGAAGCTTCTAAGCGTCGCCTGGATCCGAGGGGTTCTGGGCCGCGGCGATGACTTTCATCATGGAGGCATGTAGGGCCCTGACCTCGGCCTCGTCCATTCCCAACCGTTTCATCATGGTGCCGGGAACCTTCTCGGCCTCCTTGCGGAGTTCTTTGCCTTTCTCCGTGAGGGAGATTTTGACGGTCCGAGCGTCGTCGGGGCTGCGTTTGCGGAAAATGTAGCCGTGACCTTCGAGGCGTTTCAGCAGCGGGGAGAGGGTTCCCGAGTCGATGCTGAGATGTCTTCCGAGTTCCTTGATGGAGAGCGTGGAGTGTTCCCACAAGGCAAGCATGACCAAATACTGCGGGTGCGTGAGGTTCATCGGTTCGAGCACGGGACGGTAGGCCGCGATCACGCTCCGCGAGGCCAAGGTGAGGGCGAAGCACACCTGGCTTTCTAAAGCTAAGGGGTCTTCTTCCGGGAGATCTTGCCCGTGCATCGTGTGTCCCCTCATCCTTTGGAGTCGTGCTGCGGACCCATCGTAGGCCCGTCGTGGCCCAAAACTGGGCTGGAGCTTAAGAATACGTTGTGTACAATGCTTTGTGCACAATCATTTTGTGCACAAAGCATTGAAAGGTTGCCATGAGCCGCGAAGACAGAAAAGATTCCTTCTCCTGGGGATTCCGAATTCAGAATCGATTGGTCAGGACCATGCTCATCTTCGTGGGTCCCGCCCAGGGGAGCGCGCAGTCCGATCCGCGGCAACGGTTGAAGCGGGAATACGAACGTCGCAAAGCCCTCCACGAACAGCGTTCGGCGGACGGAACCCAAGGATAATTCAGCCCCTAAATCAGCTTGCTTTCTCGCGCTTTGGCGATGGCCGAGGTGCGGTTTTCGACGCCGAGCTTTCCATAGATGTGCACCAAGTGCGTCTTGACGGTGGCCTCCGAGATGAAGAGCTGCTTGGCAAGCTCCCGGTTGCTTTTCCCGGTGGCCAGCAGCCGAAGGATCTCGGTCTCACGCTCGGAGAGCGAACGGGCCGGATCGTGCATCGTGGCCATGAGGGCGGCGCTGACCTCGGGAGCGAGCGTCGTCTTGCCCGCGGCGGTGTTCACCACGGCTTCCCTCAGGGTTTCTTCCGGGGCGTCTTTGAGCAGGTAGCCCAGGGCCCCGGCGCGCACCGCGGCCACGATATCCGCCTGGGTGTCGTAGGTCGTGAGGATTAGCACGGGAGGCCCGGAGCGCTCCTTGAACTTCGACGTCGCGGTGATGCCATCCATGGTCGGCATCTGAATGTCCATGACGACCAGGTCCACGGCGTCCTCCGTGCCGCGGAGCCGCTCTTCTTCTCGCAACGCTGTCTCGCCGTCGCCAGCCTCGGCGACGACGGCGACCTCCTCGAAGCCGTTCAACAGGGCGCGAAGCCCCGCACGAACCACGGGATGATCGTCCACGAGAAGGACCTTGACGGTTGAGCTCATGCTTCTCCTGTCGTTGGGGTCGGCGCATGTGCCGAGGTCAGGGGGATGCGGACTCCGAGGACGGTGCCGTCGCCGGGTGATGAATCGATGCTGAGACTTCCGCCCAACGTTTCCAGGCGGCGTCGTAAACCGTGGATTCCGTAGCCGCGGGAGGACTCGTTCGGAGCCACGCGTTCGGGGTTGAATCCGCGGCCGTCGTCGAAAACGTCCAGGGTCACCTCGGCGTCCCACACCGCGAGGGTCACGACGGCGATGCTTGCGTGGGCGTGTTCGAGCACATTGGCCAAGCTGCCTTGGGCCGCTCGGACTAACGCCGAACTGACGGGTTCTGGCAGGGAATCGGTATCGCCGCCCTCGATTCTCAGATCACACCGCAGCGCCTTTCCAGAGGCAGCGGCGCGTTCCTCGGTGCGTTGACAAATGGTGCCCAGCGCCGCGACCACCGATTCATTGAGTTCTGGGGAGGAGAGGTCGCGAACGAACCGGCGTGCCTCTTCGAGACTTTCGGCGGCCGTCTGGCCGATGGCGTCCAGACGGGCGGCGGCTTCTTCGGTGCGCTGCGCGGCAAGCGATGTGGACGTGGCTCGGGACATCAGCACGATGGAGGAAAGCCCTTGGGCTACCGTGTCGTGAATTTCCCGCGCGAGCCGCTCCCGCTCCTCGAGCCGGCCGGCCTGGTGCTCCTTGTCGGCCAATTCGGCCTGAGCCAGACGAAGGGCCTCAGCAACGTGCCGATGGTGCAACGCTTCGTCGTGAAGGGCCCGGTACGCCGTGAAGATGATGATCGCCAGAACCGCGCCGAGGAACGGTCCCAGAAGACTGCCGACGTTGATGCGGTCGGCCGCGCCGGCCCGGATGAGCTGAGCGATCGGCACAAGGGATGCGAGCAACCACAACACGACGACGGCGGCGACGCCCTGCCACGGCTTGAGTAAGTGCAAGAACAGGAACATGAGCGGGAATGCGACCCACACGAAGTTTCCCGAAATCAGCAATAGGGCGAGCCATAGAAGGGCCACGCACGCGAGCCACCAGGGGGCGAAGCGGCGCGGGGTGTCTTGCGGTTGGCGTCGGCCCGCCCTCAACGCCCGGGCGTACCGGTTTTCCCAGACGGTCCCCACCAGGTAGACGGCGCCCAGCAGCATTGAGGCGGCGACGGCGCAGGTGACCGGGGCGGCGTCGGGCGTGTCCGAGGACCCCCAGATGTACCGTGCCAGGCCGAAGATCAGCAAGAAAGCGAACATGACGTGCAAGGCGACACGGAGGAACTGCAGGACGCGGTTCTGCCCAGTGCGGGGCCTCTCGGATGACGAAGTGCTCACGTCAGTACTGTAGCCGTGCGTCGTGCTGGGGGCATCAACCGAACGGTTGATCGCAGGTTCACCCTTCCTCTCGATGTGCGCGCGAGGCCGGGCCGGAAGAGTGGGTACCAACGAAATCCACTCGGAAGGAAACACGATGTTCGTCGGAATCAGAGACGTCTTCTACGCCAAGGGGAGGTTTGCGCTGATCGGCTCGGTCGTCGGCCTGATCACGTTGCTTTTGGTCATGCTCACGGGTCTGACCGGCGGCCTCGCCTCACAAAATACTTCGGCCCTCACGGCCTTGGGACCGGATCGCTTCGCGTTCGGTGCGCCGGTGGCCGGGAACTCGAGCGGAGCCGCCGAGGATCCAAAGGTCGACTACTCCGCCTCGCAAATCACCGAAAAGCAGGTTCACGACTGGTCCTCCACCGACGGCGTTTCCCAAGCGACACCGGTCGGCTTTACCCAGACGCAGCTGGCGGCCGACGGTAGCGCCGGCGCCGCGGTCTTGGGTGTTCCGAATGGGGACATCGTCAAGAACGCGGTGGGCGCGGCGGTGGACGGGACCACCGATGTGGGCGATCACGACGTCGTCGTTTCTCAGTCCATCGCCGACGACCAAGGTGCTTCCGTCGGCAAGAAGGTCAGCATTTCTGGGCAGGACTTCACGGTGTCAGGTGTGGTGCCCGACGAGTACTACAGCCACAGCCCCGTGGCGTGGATGAATACCGCCGGCTGGCAGCAGGTGGCCCACGTGCAGTCCTCGGGCGACGACGCCGTGGTGGGAACCGCTCTCGCGGTCAACGGCAACCTGGATCAGGACGGCTGGAAGAACGCCGCAGACGAGTCCAAGACGGTCGTCTCGAAGGTCAAGGATTCCTTCTCAGGTTTGCCCGCCTATTCATCGGAGCACAGCTCGCTCCTGACCATGCAGGCTTTCCTTTACGGAATCTCCGCCCTGGTGACGGTCTCCTTCTTGACCGTGTGGACCATCCAACGAACCCGGGACATCGCGATCCTGCGGGCTCTAGGAGCCGGTGGCAAGTACCTCATCCGGGACGCCGTGGGACAGGCCGCTATCGTCCTCGCGGTCGGTGCCCTGGTTGGCCTCGGACTGGGAGCCGGATTGGGCTGGCTCGCCCAGAACGGAGTGCCGTTCCAGCTCAATGCCGCCAACACCCTTCTACCCGCAGCCGGGATCTGGGTCCTCGGAATGCTCGGTTCGCTCCTTGCGGTGCGCAAGGTCGCCAAAATTGATCCGCTGATCGCCTTAGGAGGCAACTAAACATGTCGACGCACACCGCAGAACACGTAGCAGGCCGCTCCGCAGTCCGTGGCGACGGCTCCGCCCTCGAAATGTCCGACGTGACCCTGGAATATCCGGATGGAACGACCGCAGATGGAACTCCGCGGACCGTCACGGCCCTCGACCACGTGAGTTTCCGTGCCGAGCGCGGGACGATGACCGCGCTGGTGGGCGAGTCCGGGTCCGGTAAGTCCTCCTTGCTGGCGGTGGCCGGTGCCTTGGTCTCACCGACGAGCGGGTCCGTGCGCATCAACGGTCACGAAGCGGTCGGCGCCTCGGAGAAGGATCGGGCCGGATTGCGGCGCGAGGAGATCGGCGTCGTCTTCCAGCAACCGAACCTGATTCCTTCCCTGACCGCTCGGGAGCAGCTTCTGGTGGCGGACCACATTCGCGGGATTCGGGGTCGTGAGCTCAAGAAGCGCCACGACGCCGCCGACGAACTGTTGGCCCGCGTGGGCCTGGAGGGACAAGGCGACCGCCGTCCGCATCAGCTCTCCGGTGGGCAGCGGCAACGCGTGAATATCGCTCGGGCGCTGATGGGGGATCCGGTGCTGCTGCTCGCGGATGAGCCCACCTCGGCCCTCGACCACGAGCGCTCGCTGGAGGTCGTCGAGCTGCTCCGTGAGGTGACGCGAGAATTCAACGTCGCGACCGTGATGGTCACTCACGAGACGGAATTGCTGGACCACATGGATGAAGTCGTCACCATGAGGGACGGCAAGCTCTCCTAAACGGTGCCCGGACGGGTTCCGTGCGGATGAACCCATAAACGCACGAGGGGCGGGTCGGACATTCCGACCCGCCCCTCGTGCGTTTGACAACGGCGTCGCGCGACGCCGCGCCGTGGCTCCGTGGTTAGCGTCCCCACATTCCGTAAGTCTGCGCGAGTTCGGAGACCTTGCGTGCACGCGCCAAGCGGGGGAGGTAGGAGCCATCCTTGGGTACCGCTCCACCTTCTTCGCGTTCGAGCATCTCGCGGGCCCACGAGATTTCCTCTTCGCTGGGGGCGAGGCCGCGGTTGATGGTTTCGGTTTGATCGGGATTGAGGGTGAGCTTGCCGGTCATGCCCATCGACGCGGTGGTGCGGCAGGCGTCCATCAGTCCCTTCTCGTCCACGCCATTGGCGGGGCCGTCGATCGGTCCGGGGAGCTCGCCGACGCGGGAGGCAACCACGAGCGCCGACCGTGCGTACGCCAGGGCCATCGGATCGTCGCTGATGCCGGTGTCCTTGCGGTAGTCACCCATGCCGAAGGCCAAACGGAAAGTTCCGGGCGCTCGGGCGATGTCCACGGCATTGACGATTCCGATGGCGGACTCAATGAGCGCGATGACGGGCGTGCCGGCCCGAGACATCATCGCGGTGCGAGTGACGTGGTGGGGATGTTCCGTCTTGGCCAACACGATGCCGCGGAGGCCCTTCGCCTTGGAGAGGGCCGCGAGGTCGCCTTCCCAGTAGTCCGTGGTGATGTCGTTGATCCGGACCCACGCGCGCATGCCGTCATTGAGGGCGGAGACGACGCGTTCCCGAGCCTCTTCCTTGCGTTCGGCGGGGACGGCGTCCTCCATGTCCAGGATGATCGAGTCGGCTTCGGACTCGTAATTTGGCTCGAAGGAGTCCTCGTTGGATGCCGAGGTGAGGAGCCATGAGCGGGAAAGACGTGCAGGAAGGTTCGCTGCTCGTTCGTTGCGGTGGTAGGTGGTGGTCACGGTCAACCTCAGCTCTGTGTAGTCCTGGTGTTCTGTCCCAGCGGTACTAGGTTTCTTCTCCCTATTGTGGCAAATCTGCGGCGTGCCGGGAAAAGTTCCGTTCCCCACAACGCACGAGACCCCGGAACGTGAGTGTTCCGGGGTCTCGTGCGTAGTTGGAGCCCCCTGCCGGAATCGAACCGGCGACCTTTTCGTTACGAAGGAAACGCTCTACCGACTGAGCTAAGGAGGCCTGCGCTTGGTGCGGCACACTGTCGTGACCGCGTCTTTGCGCGAATGTCACTGTAGCAGACGGAGTGCCGTCCTCACCAACTTGTGTGACCTGAATTGCGTGTAGGGGTTTCGGCATAAAACGAGCGGTGCCATGGTTATAGCCACAGACCGCAGATCTCATGACGAAGGAGACGAACATGGCACACATTGGCATTATCGGTGGACACGGCAAGATCGCGATGCTGACGGCACCTTTGCTCGTGAAAGCGGGCCATCAGGTCACCTCGATCATTCGTAATCCGGACCAGACCAGCGACGTCGAAAGCACGGGTGCACAGGCGCTCGTCAAGGACGTCATGGACCTTTCGACCGAGCAGATGGGTGAGTTGTTCCGCGATCACAACTTCGACGCCGTGATTTGGTCGGCGGGCGTCGGCGGCGGTGATCCCGAGCGCACCTGGAAGGTCGACCGCGACGCGGCGATCCGTTCTATGGACGGTGCCGAGAAGGCCGGCGTCCAGCGCTACATCATGGTTTCCTACCTCGGAGCCTCCTTCGACCACGGCGTGCCCGAAGACGACGACTTCTACTCGTACGCCCAGTCCAAGGCCGAGGCGGATCAGCACCTGCGCGAATCCTCCCTCGACTGGACCCTGGTGGGCCCCACGGCGTTGTCCTTGGATGAGCCCACGGGTGCCATCTCGATCACCACGGATCCCCAGGGCGTCAAGGCCTCGCGAGCCAATGTCGCACGCGTGCTGGCCGCGGTCGTCGAAGACGACGGCACGATCCGCAAGGCGTTCCCCTTCACAGATGGTGACACTCCCATCTCGGAAGCTTTGCGTGACGACTCCGTGACCGACCAGCTGGCCTAAGGGGCGGTCATGGGATGGATGGATTCTCTGCGCGGCCGCTCGAATGATCGCGACGGCGGCGCGACCGGGGCGATGCCCGAGGCCCGGCTCGAAGTGTGGGTCTCGGGCCGCGTCCAGGGCGTAGGTTTTCGGTGGTGGACCCGAGGCGTGGCACGAAAGAACGCGCTCGTGGGGTTCGCAGAAAACCTGTCAGACGGCCGCGTGTGGATCGTGGCCGAAGGTGCCCGATCCGGCATCGACGCGCTCTGGGAGGCCTTGAACTCCGGTGATACGGCAGGCGAGGTCAGCTCGATCGAGCGCGAAGACCCGGAACCTACGGGCGAATTCCAGCAATTCGGTGTGAAATAACCGGCTTGACTGGGGGTTCCGGAGAACCACCGGGCACGCTAATATATAAGTAATAGCTTATGTGTTAGGACGGTGTTCCATGGGACATGCGCACGACCACCATCACGGCCCCGGCGCGGGCAGAAAGCGGCTGTCGATTGCCTTCGGCATCTCGCTGTCGCTCTTCGTGGTGCAACTGATCGGTGCCGCCGTGACGGGCTCATTGGCTCTGCTTTTCGACACGGTCCACGTGTTGACGGACGCCGCGGGGCTCGGCATGGCCCTGTGGGCCGCGGTCCTCATGGAGCGGCCCGCCACCGACCACCGCACGTGGGGTTGGAAACGCGTGGAAGTATTGGCGGCCGCGGTGCAGGCGACCGTGTTGATCGTCGTCGGCATCGTGGTCATCGTCGAAGCCATCCAAAGGTTCGTGACACCGCAACCCGTCGCCGACCTGGAACTGATCGTCTTCGGTGCGCTGGGTCTCCTGGGGAATATCGCGGCCATCGTGGTGCTGTTTGGTGGGGAGAAATCCCTCAATATGAAGGCCGCCTTCTTGGAAGTCATCAACGACGCCCTGGGATCCGTCGCTGTACTGGTGGCCGCGACCATCATCGCTCTGACCGGGTGGATGCAGGCCGACGCCGTCGTCGCCATCGTGATTGGCCTAATGATCATTCCTCGAGCCCTCGTGATTCTCCGAGAGTCCGTGAGCATGCTCCTCGAATCGGTGCCGCCGGGCCTGGACATTGCCGAGGTTAAACGGCACATCGAGCGTCATCCCCACGTCGTGACGGTGCATGACCTTCATGCGAGCCGGATCTCCACGGATCTGCCCGTTCTGACGGCGCACGTGGTGGTTCAGGACGGTTGCTTCGACGACGGGCACAGCGCGCAGCTTCTGTGCGAGATTCAGAATTGCATTTCCGAGCACTTTGACGTCTCCATCGCCCACTCGACGATTCAGCTTGAACCGCAGAGCCACTATCGCCACGAGGAAGAAGAATTCACCGTATGACGGGCCAGGATAGAGCGCGAAGCGTCCAACTCTCGTGGTCTGGGCTCGGGGCGATGATTCTCCCGGACGGCTTCAGCGAACGCGGGTATGTTCTCGAGATCGGCGGGGTCGAGCAGTCGCACGTGGACCTGAACCATCCCGAGCGCATCGTCTACGAGTATCTGCGCCGCATCGCCAACGTGGTGGACACCGTTGCTCCTGAAGGGGAACAGATCACCGCTGCCCACCTGGGTGCGGGCGGCCTGACCCTCCCTCGATACATTCAAGCCACACGCCCGGGTTCCCGGCAGGTCGCCGTGGAGATTGAACGCGAACTCCTGAGCCTGGTCACCCGTGAGTTGCCGTTGCCGGAAGGAACCCGGCTGGCCCGAGTCACCGACGACGCCCGAGCTGCCCTGCCCGACCTCGCTCGAATCGCCGGGCTCGCGGAGGGTGAAGGGTTCGACGTCGTAGTCCTGGACATCTTTTCCGGCCGAGATTCGCCCGAGCACCTGGCCTGCCAGGAGTTCTACGCCGAAATTCTCCCGTTGCTTTCTGAACGCGGCGTGGTGCTCGTGAATGTTGGGGACGACCCCGGGCTCGCGTTCTTTGCGCGTCAGGCCGAGGCCCTCGCGGAGGCCACGTGGCGGGATCCGAGGTTGGGTGCGCAGTCCGGCGCGTGGGTCTTGACGGATAGCTCGATGACCAGCGGTCGGAGGGAAGGAAATCTGATCCTCGCGGCGGGACCTGGAATGCTGGACGCCTCCGCGCGGGCCGAGAGTTGGCGAGCCGCAGGCCCCCATCCGGGAGCCGTCCTCGACCCCGCGCAGACCCAAGAATTTGTTGGACGGCTTCGAGAGATGCATCGCTGATTTTCCCTTCCGCGGCTGCGGTGCGCTCTCGGCTAAGTGCCTCAAGAATCCAGGTCACCCGTGGTTAGATGAAGGCATGGCACCGAAGCTCCCCTTTGATTCCGCAATGAAGAACGCCTTCGACGATAACGGGCAGCCCAAGCCTGCCTTGAATAAAGCGCTGGACTCCGTGCTCCGCGCCCAGCGTCCCTTGGTGGTCACTGCCCTCAAGAAAATCCGCAAGAAGCATCCGGACGAGACTCCGGAGCAGATCGCTCATCGATTGGAGCGTCTGTATCTTCGAGACGTCACCCTGGGTGGCGGCGCCATCGGTGCATCCGCTTTCATCCCGGGCATCGGAACGGTTACCTCCGTGGGCTTGTCGTTCGTCGCCGTCGGCGGCTATTTGGAGCGCACCGCCATCTACGCGCAGTCGATGGCTGAGCTCTACGGTGTGCACGTGGACGAACCCGAAAAGGCCCGCACGATGGTCATGGCCCTCATGCTCGGCGAAGACGGCGCCGTGCTCATGAAGCAGATCATGGGCCAGTCGGGTCGAGCCGCCGGCGTCAGCAATAAGTGGGGGCTGATGCTTGGCAAGGAGGACGGCAAGACCTTCAGCGTCTCCCGAACCATCCGCAACATGTTCATCAAGAGGTTCCTGACGCGTCAGTCCGGCGCCATGCTCGGACGTGCCCTGCCCTTCGGCATCGGCGCCGTCGTGGGCGGCGGAGCAAACTTGGCCTTGGGCCGCCAGGTCATCAAATCCACCAAGGAGGCCTTTGGTGAGGCCCCGAAGACCTTCCCGGACAGCGTCCAATTAGACGGCCGTGCTCCCAAATTTGAGGATCCGAAGGAAGAGAAGAAAGCTCAAGCCCTAGCCGGGGATCTCCCCGCGGGGAAAGCCGCTGAGGCAGAGCGAGATCAAGCCGAGGAATCCTCCGAGAAGGAATCTTAAGGGTCTCGTCGTCTCAAGGGGCGCCCGCCTCGTTCTGGCGGGCAAACATATCGACGCAGGGCATCGACCACGGGTGTGGCCGATGCCCTGCGTCATTATTCTCGGTGGTGATTTACCGCAAGTGGTCGACTAGCTGGGAGGCGATGCCGTTGTAGCTCGCCGGCGTGAGACTCGTCAGCCGCTCTTCGGCCTCGGGGGAGAGGCCTAGCCCGGAAACGAACTCAATGAGCCGCTGCTGATCCACGCGGTGCCCGCGGGTCAATTCCTTGAGGCGCTCGTAGGGATTGTCCATGCCCTCGACGCCAGCAATGGATTCCGCACGCATCACCATTTGAATGGCTTCGGCGAGCACCTCCCAGTTGCGGTCCAAGTCGGCGGCCAGAACTTCCTCCGCGACGTCGAGCTTGGCCAGGCCCTTCACGACGTTCGAGATCGCCAACATCGAGTGCCCAAATGCGACGCCGATGTTCCGCTGCGAGGACGAATCCGTCAGGTCGCGCTGCCACCGCGAGGTCACGAGGGTTTCGGAGAGCGTGTTCAGGAGCGAGCAGGAGATTTCGAGGTTGGCTTCGGCATTCTCGAAACGGATCGGGTTGATCTTGTGAGGCATTGTGGACGAGCCGGTCGCGCCCTCTACAGGGATCTGGCGGAAGTAGCCGATGGAAATATATGACCACACGTCGGTGCACAGGTTGTGCAGAATCCGGTTGAAGTGCGCCATGGTCGAGTACAGCTCGGCCTGCCAGTCGTGGGACTCGATCTGCGTGGTCAAGGGGTTCCACGTGAGGCCCAGATACTCAACGAATCCGCGGGAGACGGCCTCCCAATCAACCTCGGGTGCCGACGCCATGTGGGCCGCGTAGGTTCCCGTGGCCCCATTGATCTTGCCGAGGAATTCCTGGTTCTCGATGTGGCGAAGCTGGCGTTGAAGTCGGTAGGCCAGCACGGCCATTTCCTTGCCCAGCGTGGTGGGCGTCGCGGGCTGACCGTGGGTGCGCGACATCATGGGGATATCCCGGGTGGATTCGGCGAGGGAGGCCACCATGTCGGTGAGCTCCCGGGCTGCGGGCAGCCACGCGTCTCGAACAGCGTCGCGAATGCCGACGGCGTAGGAGAGGTTGTTGATGTCCTCGGAAGTGCATCCGAAATGGACGAGCGAGGTCAAGTGGCCCAATCCCAGGCTTTCCAACCGTCGCCCGATGAAGTACTCGACTGCCTTAACGTCGTGAACCGTGACCGCCTCGATGTCGGCCAATTCGCGGATGGACTCGCCGTCGAACTCGGTAACCAAGCTCCGCAACCCAGATTCCTGCTCCGCCGTGAGGGGCTCCAGGCCAGGGAGAACGGAATTTTTACTCAAGTAGATGAACCACTCGACTTCGACGTGAACGCGGTCGCGGTTGAGCGCGGACTCCGAGAGGTAATCCACGAGGGGCGCCGTTTGCGGCTGATAGCGACCGTCAAGGGGCCCCAAAGCGATCGCGGGCGAGACGTCGGTGAGACTCCGGCGACCATTCGGCAGGGTCGTTGTGGACAGGGAGGTTTTCTCTGAGGAATTGGCCATGGCCTTATTGTGGCACGCTCCGGCTTCGCTTCGGCGTCGTCCACAGGCATGCGTCTTGACGGTTGCTGCGGGTACTTCTCCACGGAAGGGATGAGGTAACCACCGTGGAAGAGATGGATGTGGGGCGGAGCCGGGATCCTGAGGGGGACGGGGCGGGAGGGCCACCGTCGTGAACTTCGAGGGAGGAAAACATCATGGAGATCGCCGGTGCATGGGGGCTTCAGATGCCGGAAGCCGTCCGATCCATGGGGCGGTTGGCAGCGGAACGACTCGACGGCTTCGCCCAGGAGGCGGCGGGCCTGGCCGAGGACTTGCTGGAAGCCAGAGCCCAGATCGCGGAATCCGCCGGGACCACCTGGGATTCCCCGGCCGCCGGAACCTTTCGTGAGGGAATCCAACGGCACCTCGGGCAGGCCGACGATGCCGCTGATCACCTGCGCCGTGCCGTCGATCTCTTCCTCCGGGCGGCCGAGGAGATACGACAATGGGTGGACGGCATCGCCTTAGCCATGGAAGGGGTCGAGCGCCGCCTAGTCGACTCGGCCGTGCGGCACGCGGGGCACCTCGGCGTGACGGTGGGTTCAATCTTCACGCACCTCCACGACATGCTCGAGGACCCGCGGGCGCGGACGGCGCTCGAGGAACTGGGTCATCTGCGGGAGGTCTATGAGCAGGTATCACAACCTGAAATGCTCGTGGGTCTGCAGCGTGCGCTCTCGGGTTCGCAGGGGCGGTGAGGGTCATGGCATCGATGGCCGAGCAGGTGCGCGAGTGGGGCGAATTCGCTACGCAACCGGCGAAGGAGACGGGAAGTTTTCAGACCGCGTTGGGCCTGGTGCCTCAAGGCGGTGCACATCTGCGCTCCTCATCTGCCCGCATTCGCGTGGATACGGAGGAACTGGGGCGTTTGAGTGCTTCGCTCGCCGGCGCCGCGAGCCGGATGCTGGCGCTCGAGGGCCGATTGGTCCTGATGGTTGCCGAAGCGGCCGCCGTCTGGACCTTCGTGTCCGAGCACGTTGGGGCCGCGGCGGAAGCCCTTGGAGAAGCACGGCGCGGATCCCACGGGGTGGCTTTAGGTGCCGGCGAGTATTCGGCAAAACTTCGCATTGCGCGGGCCTCCTACGAACACGCGGAGGAGCTCGCCGAGATCTTGGTCCAGGGCTTTGATGCGGTGCATTCCGTGCCGTACCGCACCTTGTATGGATCCGCCTTCGCCGTCGGAGGCAACCCGTTGGGGCTGTTGACCGGAGCCGCGGGATTCGTCGTCGCGGAGGGAACCCTCCTGGCGGTGGACTCGGCGAGTCGAGGGACTGCCGCGGCTGTTCGCTCCTCATTGGCCGGAAGCGGGCTTCCGCTGGAGAACCTGCGTTCGGAGGTCGCTGCTGTCAAAGCACGACGACGCTCCGCGGGTTTGGGGCTCGTTCGCCTCAGCGGGTTTCGGAAGGTCGGGGAGAAGGCGATTTCTCAAGCTCGCCACGGCGGTTCTCTCGAGTTCGTTGCACAGGCCCTAGAGCAAGCCGGCCGTCATGACGACGAGTTCGACGCCGCGGCGGGCCCGCAAGACGAGGTGTCGTTGGCTCATGTGGACGTCACGGAGGTGACGCGGCCCGACGGAACTCGCTCATTTCTCGTCTCGATTCCGGGAACGGATTTTGACCACCTCACAAGTCGCACCGATCCTGATGGGGCCTTCAGCATCGCCGACGTCGCGACGACCACCCCAGGAACGCCGTTGGCTCAGTCTCCGGCTCTCCTCCAACTCGTGGAACGTTCCCTCGTTCACGCAGGCGTGGGCCGGAACGATCCCGTGCTTCTGTCCGGCTTTTCACAAGGGGGAATGGCGGCCATGGCGCTTGCCTCCAACCGGGAATTCACGAGCAAGTATTCGGTGCGAGGCGTCGTCACGACGGGAGCGCCCACCGCACCGTACACCGGGATCTCGTCGGATATTCGGTTACTTCACGTTCGTGATGTGAACGACCCCATCCCGGTGGCCACCGGAGGTGGCGGGGACCCAGGAAACGATCACGCCGTCGTCGTCCACACCAATGTGGGTTCCGGCGGATTGATGCAATTCACCCACGGCTCCCGCGAGTATGTCAGAGCGGGGCGGTCCGCCGATGACGCGTTGGCGACCACTCATGAGGGGAGAGTCCACGCACAATTGCTCGCCGACATGATGCCGAAGGGATCGTCCCTGCGAACCACAACCTTCGAATCGGGATCGGAAACCTATGATGCATTCACAGGTGAACCGAAGAAACGTGAGCGATGACACTTCTAGCGCAAACGCCCGTTACAGTGGAATTCATGAGTCAGCACGAAAACCTATCCTCGGACCGCATCCAACCCCGCGAAGTCTTCAGCAAACTCCCCAAGTACGCCGCCGGTAAACCCCCTCGTGCGGTCGAAGGTTTGACACAGTACAAGCTGTCGTCGAACGAAAACCCCTATGGTCCGGTACCGGCAGTCCGGGACGTGATCCGTACCTTTGAGACGGCGAACCGGTATCCCGATCCGTTGTGCACGCGCCTGCGAGGAGCCCTTGGCGAACATCTCGGGGTGGACCCCGCAGACATCGTCACGGGCGCCGGGAGTTTGGGTGCACTCGGGCAGATCCTTGCGGCATTTGCTGGCGGGAACACGGATGGTAGCCAGGACGAAGTCATTTATCCGTGGCGTTCCTTTGAGGCCTACCCCATCGTGACGGGTCTAGCCGGCGCGAAAGAAGTTCGGGTTCCAAACCTTCCGAACGGTGAGCATGACCTCGATGCGATGCTGGCCGCTATTACGGACCGTACTCGAGTCATCATTCTCTGCACGCCGAATAATCCCACGGGCCCGGCCTTGACCCAGCGGAAGGTCCGGGACTTCATGGCGAAGGTTCCCTCGCGCATCGTCGTCATCCTCGACGAGGCCTACCTGGAGTTCTGCCAGGCTTCCGAATTGAACGAGACGGAGATCGCCGAGGGCGGCCTCGCCGAAGGCATGGACCTCTACCCCGACTACGACAATATGGTGCTGTTGCGGACTTTCTCGAAGGCTGCCGGACTCGCCGGGTTGCGCGTGGGGTATTCCGTGTCTCATCCCGAGGTAACCCAGTATCTTCGAGTCGCCGCGACGACCTTTGCCGTGACCGCCGTGGCCGAGGAGGCCGCTATCACCTCGATCGAGCACCATGAGGAAGTCCTCGAACAGGTTCGACGTCTCGTCTCAGAGCGAACACGCGTCGTCGAGGGCTTGGCGGAGCAGGGCTGGCGGATTCCGGTAACCCGGGCGAACTTCGTCTGGCTCCCGCTCGGCGAACGGACCCAGGAATTCGCGGAAGTGGCGGATGCCCACGCTCTGTCCGTGCGTGCTTTCGGTAACGAAGGCGTGCGTGTGAGCATTGGTGAAGACGAAGCCAACACGCGATTCTTGCAGATCGCGGAGCAATTCCGGGAACGGGTGGAGCGGTAGGCTAATGAGTGTATTTTGTGTCCGAAGGATCGCCCGCACCCGGGTGTCCCGGTCACACCGGGCGTCGGACAACTAAGCCGCATGGAGGACTCATGGAAACCGCGGAAACCCACCACCCTGGGGCTACCGAAGGTCGTTTGAGCAGGGTGACCATTCTCGACGAGAACGGTCACCGCGGGACGAACCCCACGTTCGATCCGTATATCAAGGACGTCACACTCGAGGACCTGCAACGCTCCTACCGGCAAATGCTGATGGTGCGTCGGTTCGACGACGAAGCGACGTCCCTTCAGCGTCAAGGCAAATTGGCCTTGTGGGTGCCTTCGAAGGGTCAAGAAGCAGCCCAGATCGGCTCGGCGAACGCCATTCCTGAGCGTGACTACATTTTCCCGTCGTACCGAGAGCATGCCCTGGCCTATGCGCGCGGAGTGGACTTGGGCGATCTTCTCAAGGTGTTCCGCGGTTTCGCCCCGGGAGGGTGGGACCCCCAGGAGTATAGATTCCACCTGTATTCCTTTGTGCTGGCGTCCCAGATCCCTCACGCCGTGGGATACGCGATGGGACAGAAGCTCGACGCGGCATTGCGTGGCGGGCCTTCCGATGAAGCCACCGTGGTCTACTTCGGCGACGGAGCCTCGACCGAGGGTGAAGCCCACGAGTCCATGGTCTTTGCTGCCTCCTACGACGCACCGGTGCTGTTCTTCATTCAAAACAATCAGTGGGCCATTTCGGTGCCGTTCTCGACGCAATCCCGGGTGCCCCTCGCGGAACGTGCGGCGGGGTACGGTTTCGAAGGCATTCGCGTGGATGGCAACGACCTGTTGGGAGTCCAGGCGGCCACGGCTTACGCGATGGATAAAATTCATCGGGGCGAGGGGCCGGTGCTGATCGAGGCCGAAACGTATCGCATTGGTGCGCACACCACGGCGGACGACCCCACAAAGTATCGAACGGCCGACGAAGAAGCGGAGTGGACCGCCAAAGACCCGTTGGTTCGGCTCGAAAAGTACCTTCGTGACCAAGGAACATCCGAGGATTTCTTTGACACCGTGAACGCCGAAGCCAAGCAGTACGGCGCCACCATCAGGGATGCCGTACTGGCCATGGAGCCCCCGGAATTCGACTCCGTCTTTGAGCACGTCTATGCCGAGGAAAACTCTCTGGTGGCGCAGGAGCGGGCGTGGTTCCGTGATTACGAATCGGGATTTGAAGAGGCCGGAACCGCGGAAGGTGGGCGCTGAACGTGAGCGACAACGAGAAGCAGGGGGCAACCGTGGAAACCATGCCGATGGCCAAGGCCCTCAACGCCGCCATGGAGGATGCGCTGACCGAAGACACCTCCGTTCTTTTGATGGGGGAAGACATCGGCACACTCGGTGGGGTTTTCCGTGTGACGCAAGGGCTCAAGCAACAGTTTGGCGCCGAACGCGTGATGGACTCGCCGTTGGGTGAAGCCGGAATCGTAGGTACCGCGATCGGGCTGGCCATGCGAGGCTACCGGCCGGTGTGCGAAATTCAGTTCGACGGCTTTGTGTTTCCCTCGTTCAACCAGATCACCTCGCAATTGGCCAAGATTCATGCCCGGTCCATGGGGTCGGTGAAATTGCCGGTCGTGATCCGCATCCCCTATGGCGGAAACATAGGTTCGATTGAGCATCACTCGGAATCCCCGGAAGCCCTTTTCGCTCATACGGCCGGCCTGCGGGTCATGTCCCCCTCGAATCCCCAAGACGCATATTCGATGATGCGGGAAGCGATCGCTTCAGATGACCCCGTCATTTTCCTTGAACCCAAGCGTCGGTACTGGCTCAAAGGCGAGGTAGATCGCTCCGCGACCACCGCGGAATCACAACGGGCCCAGATCGTGCGCGAAGGCCGGGACCTGACCCTTGCGGCCTATGGCCCGCTCGTGCCGGTCGCCCTCGCGGCTGCCGACGCCGCCCGAGACGACGGGCTGTCCATTGAGGTCATCGACTTGCGCTCCATCTCGCCGTTGGACGTGGATACCGTTGAGGCCTCGGTTAAGAAAACGGGCCGTCTGATCGTGACCCATGAGGCGCCCACCTTTGGTGGCATGGGCGGCGAATTGGCCGCCGTCATCGGGGAACGCTGTTTCTACGGCCTGGAAGCGCCCGTCTTGAGGGTCGGCGCATTCCACATGCCGTATCCCGTGGCCGCGGTGGAGGAAGATTATCTTCCGAATATCGATCGGTTGCTAGACGCCATAGACCAGTCGCTGAATTACTGACCAGCCCTAACACTCAGGAGCTCGCATTGTCGTCGATTTTTCATCTCCCAGACGTTGGGGAAGGCCTGACTGAGGCCGAGATCCTGTCGTGGAAGGTACAGCCCGGCAGCACGGTGGAGGTCAACCAGGTCGTCCTGGAAATCGAAACGGCCAAGTCCGTCGTCGAATTGCCATCCCCCTACGCGGGAACGGTCGAGTCGATCATCGCCGCAGAAGGCGAAACCGTTGAGGTTGGTGCGCCATTGATTTCGGTGCGGGCCGAGGGCGAAGCCGGCGCTGCCGAATCTGACACCTCCGAGGCCAGCCAGGTCGAGAAGGCCCCGCCGGAGGAAGCCGCATCGGTCGAAACGCCGCGCGACGACGTCGTGCCCGAGCCATCCGCCACAGATCGATCGACGCCGTCGGCGGAACCGACCCCTTCGACGCGCGGATCCGAGGAAACCGAGGCACTGGTCGGATCAGGGCCCAAAGCAGACCCGGTCCGACGCCGTACCCGCAAGCGACCGATTGGCGCGACCTCGAACGCGGGCGCGACGTCGCAGGATTCCGTGGCCGCTGGCCCCGCGGCGGAACAGCCCGAGACGCTCCTGACGCAATTGCTCAACCGGACGCAGCGCTCGGGCGGCATCGGAATCGCGGAACGCGCGAAGAGGCTCGCCGAGGAAGGTCGAGAAGCCCTGAAGTGGTTGCCGGGCCGTGCCCCTGAGGAACCGGCCGGCGAGGTCTCTGGGCATCGGACGGTGGGTAGCGAACCTCCGCGTCGGCCCGCGCTCGCCAAGCCGCCGGTACGCAAGGCGGCCAAGGACCTCGGGATCGACCTTGCCGACGTTCCCGCGACCGGTTCACAAGGTCAGGTCACCCAGCGGGACCTCGTGAACTTTGCGGCCAACTCGCAGGACGTCGAAAGCCGCCGGCCCGCCAATTTCTGGGCGGAGCGGGGAGCCAGCGAGGACCGGGTGGAGCGCGTACCCGTCAAGGGCGTCCGCAAAGCAACGGCGAAGGCCATGGTCAAGTCGGCTTTCGAGGCACCGCACGTTTCGATCTTCGTGGACGTGGATGCATCGCGGACCATGGAGTTCGTCAAGAGGCTGAAGGCCTCGCCGACCTTCGAAGGCGTCAAAGTGACACCCCTGCTGATCTTGGCGAAGGCAGTCATTTGGGCGACCGCTCGTAACCCGCAGGTCAACTCGCAGTGGACCGATTCCGAGATCCTCATCAAGAGGTATCTGAACCTCGGAATCGCCGCGGCAACGCCACGCGGCCTGATGGTTCCAAACATCAAGGATGCCCAGGATCTCTCCTTGCGGGAGCTCGCCGTGGCCCTCAACGCCCTGACCAAGAAGGCTCGCGAAGGCAAAACGCAGCCCGGAGACATGGCCTCGGGAACCATGACGATTACCAATATCGGCGCCCTGGGGATCGATACTGGTACGCCGATCATCAACCCGGGCGAGGCGGCCATCGTGGCCTTTGGAACGATCAAGCAGAAGCCGTGGGTCGTCGACGGCGAGGTCATTCCCCGCTGGGTGACCACCTTGGGTGGATCCTTCGATCACCGCATCGTCGACGGCGACCTTTCGGCTCGTTTCATGGCCGACGTCGCGGCGGTCCTCGAGGAGCCGGCGCTTCTGCTCGACATGTAGACGCGCGGCAAAGGCTCAGACAACAAGAACCCGCTCGGACTTCGGCCCGAGCGGGTTCTTGGTCTTCAACGAGGTCAGCGGCCTTCGAAGCCCCAGCGGTCAACCGAGCGGTGGAAGCGCGTGCCCCACAAGCCACCGAGAATGGCCGCAACCAGCCCTATCACCAGGGCACAGACGGCGGCGGCAAGGCCCCACAGGAAGTCGTCGCCGCCCAGGGACTGGATGGATCCCAACGGAACACTCGTCCCCACGCGATCAGGCAGAAAGAGCGAGAGCACCGTGGTGACCGCGACGCCCATGAGCTGCCACAGCCAGACGGCGATGCCCTGCTTGGCACCCGCAAAGCGTCCGGCTCGCCCCGCCGCGAAACCTCCGATGAGGTAGGAGAGGAAGTACACCGCAGCAAAGACGAGGACCCACACGCCGCCTCCGGCCGAACCTTGGGCGATCTCGTGGAGCGAGGCGCCCACGGTGGTCGGCATCTCCGTCGCCCCCACCGCAGGAATGAGGGCGGCGACGAGCCACAGGAGGAACCCCGCCGTGCCGGTGGCCACGAGCCAGCCGATCAACCCCGGTAATAGCTGGATGCGCCCGTATTCCGCTTTTTGCCGACGGAGGATCAGCGCCCGTAGCTCGGCGCCGGACGGCCCCTGAGTCGGCGCCGGTGCGTAACCCCCCGCAGAAGATCCTGCGTTTCCGGGGTATCCCGACGGCGTCGGGCCGGTGGGGTACGAACCCTGAGCCCCTGGCGCCGCACCGGGAGCGTTGGCCCCTGAGTAGTCGCGATTTGGTGCGTCGGCCTGACTCAAGACCTGCGTGCGCTGGTCTGCGTCGTAGCGGGATGCTGCGTTTGATCCGGAATTCTCGTCATATTCGAGACCAGACACCTTCTCCGCCCCTGGGGAATTCGGACCCTCACCATAGGCGGGCAACGGGAGGGTTTCATTCGCGCGGTCCGGCCCAGACGTCCACGAACCGTTATCCAAGACTTGAGTGGCCTGATCATCGTCGGAGAGCACCTCGGTCCGATCGTGATCGAGAACCTCGGTTCGGTCGTCGTCCAGAACTTCCGTGCGATCGTGATCGATCCATCCGGTGGAATCCCGGGAGAATACCTCCGTCCGGTCGTCGTCCAGAGGGATGGTGCGGTTCGGATCGAAATCATCGTCCCGCGGATCGTGCAAGGGGCTATTTCGTGATGAGCTCATGCGGTCTTCTCCTGATCGGGGTTCTGGCCCTGGGCTTCTCGGGTCACCTGTTCCCGATAAGCAGGGGGAAAGTTATCCAGGGCGAACTGTCCGGAACGTTCCTCCGGATTAATAGTGCGAATGACTCGGGCGGGGGAGCCCACGGCTACCGAGAGCGCCGGAACATCCTTCGTGACGACGGCTCCAGCCCCAATCACGGAATCGTGGCCCACTCGGACGCCCGGCATGATGATGGCTCCGCCACCGAGCCAGACGTTGTCTTCGATGGTGATGGGCAGCCCGCCTTCCCACATCCGTTTCCGGTCCAAGGGGTTTAAGGGGTGGGTCGCGCCCAACAACTGCACGTTGGGGCCAATCTGGACGTCGTCGCCAATCCGGACCTCGCACACGTCGAGGATCGTTAAGCCGAAATTGGCGAAGAGTCGATCGCCGATGTGGATGTTGTACCCGTAGTCCACGCGGAAGGGAGCCCGGATGCGGACGTCGTCGCCCATACTTCCGAGCAGTTCGCGGAGGAGCTCTTGGGCCTCCTCCGTACGGCCTTCGACGTCGTGGCGCTGGTAGTTGTCCGTCATACGGGCGGCCTCGGACGACGTCCGGTAGGCAGACTCGGACGGAGTGCCGTCTCCGCGATAGGGGAGGCCGGCGTGCATGCGTTCGCGCATGGTCATGGAATCAGGGGTGGGGTGCGGTGCGCTCATGGGGTCGAACCTTTCGGTAGGGAGGGGGCGAGGGAACTAGTGCAGAACGGCAACTAGCCCGATCACCACCAGTCCGACCAGGATCGCGATTCCCGTAGCGATCAGCAGGCGTCGCTGGATCTGGCGCATGACGGCGTGAACCTCTTCGTCGGTCCAAGAAGATTTGCGGCGTTGAGTCATGGTGGTCAGTATTCCAGGTGTCGCGCCAGCATGGCAGAATCGCCTACATGGATGAAGCTCCTCACGATGGCTCAGCACCCACCACCCAACGGCGCCCCTGGCTCAAGACGTACAATCCCAACACCTCGGAAATCCTGGATCTTCCCGAAACATCCCTCGTCCACGTCATGGAGCGGTCCGTCCGCGAGGCAGGATCCAAAACGGCATTGGAATTCTTCGGTGCGAAGACCAGCTACACCCAACTGGGCGACCAGATCTCCCGCGTGGCCGAAGGCCTGCGACTCATGGGGGTTCAGCCTGGCGACCGCGTGGCTATCATTCTGCCGAACTGCCCGCAACACATCGTTGCGTTCTACGCGATTCTTCGGGTGGGCGGCGTCGTCGTCGAACACAATCCGCTCTACACCGAAGGCGAGCTCCGGCACCAGTTTGAGAACCACGGTGCCAAGGTGGCCTTCGTGTGGGACAAGATCGCGGACAAGATCACCGACCAGCCTTCCGACATTCGACCGCGTCGGGTGGTTGCGGTGAACCTCATCGAGGCGATGCCGACGCATCTGCGGTTAGGCCTCAAACTCCCGATATCTCGATCCAAGGCCTCGCGGCAAAAGCTCGAAGGCCCCGCGCCGAAGACCACCCCGTGGCGCAAGATGCTCAAGTACCCGGCGATCGACGTCGGGCATCACCGCCCAACGGCTCATGACACGGCCCTCTTGCTGTATACCTCAGGTACCTCGGGCACGCCGAAGGGGGTCATGCTGACCCACCGAAACCTCGAATCCAACGCCAAGATGGGCGAGGAATGGATCGGACTCGGTAACGACGAGGTCATTTACTCGTTGCTACCCCTTTTCCACGCCTATGGCATGACCCTCGGACTGGGCATCGCCATGGCTGTTCGCGCCAAACTCGTGCTTTTCCCGACGGTGGACCTGGACCTCGTCTTTTCTGCCATGAAAAAGACCAAGCCGACCATCTTGCCCGCGGTGCCTCCCGTGTACCAGCGCATGATGGACATGGCGCGTGAGCGTGGCACGGATCTTTCCGGGATTCGGTACTCGGTCTCGGGAGCCATGAATCTGCCGCCACAGCTGGTCAGCGAATGGGAAGCGAAAACCGGCGGATACCTCGTCGAAGGCTACGGCCTCACCGAATGCGCCCCTCTCGTGTGCTGCAACCCTCTCAACGGCTCACGCCGCGCAGGCTCCATTGGCGTCCCGTTCCCCTCCACGGAAATTCGCATCGTGGACCCGGAAACACTGCAAGACGTCGAGGACGGAGAACCAGGAGAACTGTGGGTCTCAGGCCCGCAGGTGTTCCGTGGGTACTGGAAGAACGAAGAGGCCACTCATGAGTCGGTGACCGAGGACGGCTGGTTACGGACCGGCGACATCGTCACGATGGACGACGACGGCTTTCTGTTCGTCGTCGACCGACTCAAAGAAGTGATCATCACCGGAGGGTTCAATGTGTCGCCCTCGGAGGTCGAGACGGCGCTCAAAACCAGCGACCTCGTCAAGGACGCCGCAGTGGTGGGCCTTCCGTCTCCAAGTGGCGGAGAGGAAGTCGTCGCGGCCGTCATCATGGAGCCGGGGCACGCGTTGGACGTTGAGGCTCTGCGCCAGCACTGTTACAGCAAGGTCACGCGTTACAAAGTCCCGCGTCGGATCGTCGAGCTCGAGGATTTTCCCCGTTCGATGCTCGGCAAAACCCTGCGCCGTGAGGTCAAGAAGCTCGTGGAAGAACGGATCGACTGACCGGCCTCAGCCGAGCCACCGACGCAAAGGCCCGCAGTCTCTCTTGGGAGAGACGGCGGGCCTTTCGGTTCCGTAGCGACGAACGCTAGCGGCGCATGATCTTCCGTGCCAGCCAGTTGCCAAAGAGCTGGACGAACTGAACCATCACGATGATCACGAGTACGGCCGCCATGGTGATGTCCCAGTTGAAGCGCTGGTAGCCCTTCGACAGGGCGTAATCACCCAAGCCGCCGGCGCCGATGTAACCCGCCATGGCGGACATGTCCACGACGCCGATCAGCAGGAATGTGTACCCGAGCACGAGCGGGCCGAGGGCCTCGGGGAGAATCACCGAAAACATGATGCGCGTACGGGTCGCGCCCATAGCGCGGGCCGCCTCGATCACTCCGGGATCGATCGACACGAGGTTCTGCTCCACGATGCGGGCCACCGCGAAGACGGCGGCCACGACCATGCCGAAGACGGCCGCCTTCATCTCGATCGTGGTGCCGATGGTCGCGAGCATGACCGGCCCCAGGGCCACCAACAGGATGATGAACGGAATGGGGCGAACGAAGTTCACCACGAGGTTCAGGATCCAGTTCAGCGGCCGATTTTGCAGAATATTTCCGCGACGGGTCGTGTACAGGAGTAGCCCCACGATGAAACCGAGAACACCCGCGATCACCATGGTGATCGCGACCATCTGAATGGTCTCCCACGTGGCCTGTAAGAGGTCGGGGCGGACCTCTGACCAGTCGGTCTTGGGCTTCGCCTCGATCGAGGAAGACAACAGGGTTTGAGCCGAGAGAGTCATCAGGCGCGCACCTCCTGAACGAGAGTGACGGATGTGAGCTGTTCGATGACGGTCTCGATATTCGCGGTGTCACCCAACAACTCGAGCGTGAGTTTGCCGTAGGTGCGGCCTTGGAGGGTCTCCAATCCGCCGTCGACGATGTTGAACCGAACGTCGCGTTCTCCCAAGCGGGACAGCACATCGCCCAGCTTGGTCTGGTCGGTCACCTCGACGCTGATCAGGCGCCCCTCGTGACGTTCCTTGAGCTCGCTGGCCCTGGCACCCGTGGGGGTGGGCTTGACCGTGGTCGAGACGAAACGCTGCGCCGGTGCGGTCTGCGGATTCGAGAAGACATCGTAAACGTTGCCCTCTTCCACAACCTTGCCGTTTTCCATGACGGCGACCCGATCCGCAATGGACGCCACAACGTCCATTTCGTGCGTAATCACGACCACGGTAATCCCGAGGTCCCGGTTGACCTTCTTGAGGAGGCCCAGGACTTCCTCGGTGGTCTCCGGGTCGAGGGCCGAGGTCGACTCATCGGCCAAGAGCAGGCTCGGTTCGGTGGCCAAAGAGCGGGCAATGCCGACGCGCTGCTTCTGCCCGCCCGAGAGCTGATCCGGATAATTCTTCGCCTTGTCGCGAAGGCCCACAAACTCCAACAATTCGGCCACACGCTCGCGACGCCGGGCCGCCGACCAACCGGCGACCTTCAGCGGAAATTCGACGTTGGCGGCGACGGTCTTGGAGTTCATCAAGTTGAACTGCTGGAAGATCATCCCGATATTGGTCCGAGCCTGGCGCAGTTGGGCGTCATTGGCTCCCGAGATCGTCGTTTCCCCAACGGTGAGGGTTCCCGACGTCGTGGATTCGAGGCCGTTGATCAGGCGAACCAACGTTGACTTGCCTGCACCGGAATAGCCGATGATCGCGAAGATGTGTCCGCGGCGGATGGTCAGCGAGACGTCGTCGACGGCCTTCACGGTGGTCTTGCCGACGGTGAAGACCTTGGAGACGCGATCGAGGACCACCATGTCCGAGGAGCGTTCCTCGGACACAGAGCTCGTGTGCTCGGTCATGTGTTTTCCCTTGCTGGTAGGCGAATCGTAGCGGGGCCGGTCAAGCCCCTGAGCGCGCACGACGCCGGCAGGCGGTGGCCGGCCGGCGTCGTGCGACCGCGGGATCAGGAATCCTCGCGAACGCTGCGCGACTACTTGTCTTCGTTCTTCTTGTCTTCGTCCTCGAGCTTCTTCTGCGTGTCGCGAAGCTTCTGGACGTCGGTATCCACCACGACGGCGGTGTTCTTGGACGACCTCTGCTGGGCCTCCTGAACGGGCTTGCTGCGGTAGATATCGATGAGCTTCTTGTACGTCTCGTTATCTTCCTGGCCCTTTTGGGCCACAAAGACGTTCACGTACGGAAGGGCCGACTCCTGGCTGGGGTCATCCTGGTAGAGGGCGTTCTTCGGATCCAAACCGGCGTCGTCCAGGAAGTCGTTATTGACCACGGAACCGTCGACGGAAGCCATCGAGGTGACGGTCTGGTTGGCCTCAACCGCGGTGACCTCAACCTTGGAGTTGTCCTTGTCGATGTCCTTTTCGCTGGGCTGGATGACGCTGTCATCCTTGAGCTTGAGGAGATGAGCGGCCTTCAACAGGTTGATTGCGCGTGCCTCGTTGACGGCATCGTTCGGAATGGCGATCTTGCCGCCCTGGGGGATCTCATCCACGGACTTGTGGTTCTTGGAGTACAGACCCATCGGGAAGATCGCGGTGGGGCCGACGATCTGGAGGTCGTCGTCGTTATCCACGTTGTAATTAGCCAAGTAGGAAATGTGCTGGAACCAGTTCAGGTCCACCGCACCCTGGGTCAGCTGCGGATTGGCCTCGGTGTAGTTGTTGAGCTCTTTGTACTCAACATCGATGTCCTGTTTCGCCGCTTCTTCCTTCAGAACCTTGTTGACGTCTTGTTCTTTGGTGATGGCGATTTTGACGATGGTCTTGCCATCTTTGGTTTCGGGGCCGCTGGGGGTCCCACCGTTGCCACACGCGGACAAGGCCACGGCGATCGGCAGGATTGCCAAAAGGGCGCCAAGTTTTTTCTTCACGGCTATGAATCTCTCTACTCGGTGCGGTGAACGATAAAAAGATGGGCCTCCACCGAGGCTCATCGCCAGCCAATTACATCATGAGGAGATCCGGCGGATAGAAGTCTCGGATATGTGTAGTCACGGTCTTCATTCAGCTTCATAATTCGACATATTTCAGGCTGAGCGACGCGGCGGACGGCCGATGGTGGGTCTCGGTTTCTTGCTCGATGCCGTGGGAACACGGTCCATGTGAGAGCGAGGCGTGAACTTTTGTTCAGAACGCTTGTGCGAAACAACATTTCCCGCCTATGCTATCCGCAAGTCTGTGGGGCGCCTCACGTTGAAGCTCGGAGGGTCGACCCGTGAGTGCCACACAGTGTTCGTCAATGGGGACCAACGTCGCGCCCCACGTAAAGGAGCACCTTATGTCTTCCACCGCCGGCACTTCGGCTCCTCCACAGATCGAGGGGCATTTCCTCGATCGCATCGGAATTCCTCAGGTCCTTAAATGGGGGTTCTTGGGGGTACTCCTCTTCATGACCGGCTTGGGAGTCGAGTCGAATATCTTGACTCCCCACTTGGTTGAGGTGCTCCACAGCAAGGAGAGTGCGGTCGCAGCCATCATTGCGTCGTACTCCTTGGCCGTCGCCGTCGGCAGTTATCTTTCGGGTGCGCTGTCCGACCTCATCGGCCCCAAGAAGGTCATGCTGATCGGCTTCCTCGTGTGGGCCGTCTTCCAGGTCGGCTTTATCCTGGCCATGGCCAGCGGCGTGTTCTGGCTCGTGGCAGTGACCTATTTCTTCCGTGGATTCGGCATGCCGCTGTTCACGTTCTCCTTCCTCGTATGGGTCAACATCACGGCGCTGAAGTCGAAGGCCGGTACCGCCATTGGTTGGTTCTATGTGATGTTCACGGGTGGCCTGCCGACCCTCGGCTCTCTCGTGGCGATCGGTGCCATCCCGACCTTTGGCGGCGGAGTCGGCGGTGAGACCGGAGCAATCATCTTCTCGTGCGTCTTGAACGTCGCGGGCTTCCTGTTCGTGTGGTTCGGATGTCACGACGAGAAGGGTAAGCGCCGCATTGCCCCTGCCGATGAAAGCGCCTCGCAGGTCATCTTCTCCGGCCTGCGTCTGACGTTCACCAATACCAAGGTGCTCCAGGGATTCTTGGTTCGCTTGATCAACACCGCACCTGAGTTCGGGATGTTCATCGTGATGCCCGCCGTGATCAGCACGAGCCTCGGGTGGGGTCAGTCGCGCTGGTTGGCCATGACGGTGGCCGTCTATGCCGGCAATATCCTCTTCAACGCCTTCTTCGGAAACCTGGGCGACCGGCTCGGCTGGGTCACCACGGTGCGGTGGTTCGGCGTCTTCTGCTCCGCGGTGTCACTGCTCGCGTGGTGGTACGTCCCCCACATGGTTCCCGCCGGATCCGGTTGGGGGTACATCCTCTCGGTGTGCGCCGGCGTGTGCTACGGCATCTTCCTGGCGGGCTTCGTGCCGATGGGCGCGATTATGCCGGCCAACGCCCCGCTTCACCGAGGAGCGGCCATGGCCATGTATACGACGGCGGCCGGTGGAGCGACCTTCCTCGGAACCGCCGTGGTCACGGTGGTTCTGAATATCACCGGGGCCATGGGGCTGAGCACCTTTGCCCAGAATTCCGCGGTGATTTGGACGTTCGTGGCTCTGTACGCTTGTGCCTTCGTGATGGTTGGTAATCTGCGCACCGAGCAGGACGACCCCGAACACCGCCGCAAGATCAAGGAAGCGGATACGCAGGCCTTGGCAGTTCAGGCGGCCAATGAAAATCGGGTGACTATTCATCAGCCCGACGCCGAAACCCAAGGCGAGCGCCACTAACGGGTAGCTGAAGTTAACGAGCGACGGTCCCCGCATCTCCTTCAGAGGTGCGGGGACCGTCGTCTTTGCTCACGAACCGTGGGTTCGATCAGGCCTGAAGAGCTTGCAAGATATGGGTGGCGGTGGCTTCATCCGTGACCAAGCGCCGGAAATACCGCATGGACGCGGCGCCAATGATGGACCAGCTCTTTTCCTCGCCCACGGCGACCGCCGTGGAGAACGGGATGGCCGAGAGGTCTTCCGTGGGAATGCGCACCGTTCGATCGGAGCCTGGAAAACTGAGTTCCTGGCCCCCGCGGTTGAAGAAGTGCAGGCACACATCGCCGATCGAATCCGTGAGGCTGTCCTTCGGAATCGACGAGGCGAGCGAGGTCCGACCGGTCGTGGGGGACCCGACGCCTACCAAGGCCCCCTTGGCCGTGCTCCAGAAGCGCTGAACCTCGGTGAAGGACTCGTCCTTTTGAAGCGCGCGGTAGATGCTTTGCGAAGG
This sequence comes from Kocuria sp. HSID16901, assembly GCF_003989425.1. NCBI lineage: Bacteria > Bacillati > Actinomycetota > Actinomycetes > Micrococcales > Micrococcaceae > Kocuria > Kocuria sp. HSID16901. The sequence goes on from NZ_RBLM01000001.1 coordinate 75,263, forward strand.
CACGGCGCTCGCAAAGAGTGGGGAGTATCGGCTGTCGGTGTTCTGGGCCAGCATGCGCACGATCTCATTGGTCTGGTGCCAGGCCTCAGGTTCGGAGACGCCGCCGACCGAGGGGACCAGGGTTACCCCGTTCATGCGGGAGAGGTTCATGTGCGCAATGCCGTAGAGGGCCATGCCGGACGAGACGACGAGGGCATCCCCTGAGGCGAGATGCATGTCGTCCAGGGCGCGCTGGACGGGAGGAAGCATTCCTTGGCCCATGGTCGCGGGCTGCATGCCCTTGGCGAGGTACACCTCTTCGAGCTGAAGGGCGGCGCGGAGTTGCTCGGCCAAGTCGGAGCGGCCTTCGGCATCGGGGTGAATCACGCGGATTTGGACCATTCCGATGGATCGAGCGTGCGACAACATGCGGCTGACCGTGGGTCGGGAGACTTTGAGCGCCTCCGCGATGGCGGACTGGCCGTTTCTCTCCTCGTAGTACATCCGTGCGACGGCGTAGAGGCGGTCGACGTCGTAGAGGTCCGGGGAAGAGGTATGGCGTTGGTCCATGGTGTGCTCGATCATAGGCGAATAGGGCCTGCTTATCGTATCTCGGATTCTTCTCGATGAACATATGTGCTTGACATATGTGCTGGGTGCTCGAAGAATGTGGTGTACGTGACAAACGCGCACGACACAAAGGAGTGACCATGAGCACCGCCCTGCCTACACAGATGCGAGCCGTCGTCTGTAACAAGCCGGAGGACTACACCCTAGAAACCCGCCCGGTTCCCGAACTCGGCCCAGACGACCTCATCATCAAGGTGGAGGCCGTCGGTGTCTGCGCTTCGGACCTGAAGTGCTACCACGGAGCCGCCAAGTTCTGGGGCGACGAGAACCGCCCGCAGTGGGCCCTCGAAAACACGATTCCCGGACACGAAATCACCGGAACCGTCGTCTCCGGCACCGACAAGGCCTTCAATTATCACGGCGTGCACGAAGGCGACCGGATTGTCGTCGAGCAGATCGTGCCGTGTGGTGAGTGCCGCTTCTGTGGTCGGGGCGAGTACTGGATGTGCGGACCGCATGACATGTTTGGCTTCCGCCATTTCGACGGCGGCATGGCCGAGTACATGTTGGTTCCCCAGCGTGCGCGCGTCCACCAGATTTCCCGGGACGTCAAGCCGCAGCACGCGGCCTTCGCCGAGCCGCTGGCCTGTTCCTTGCACGCGGTGGAGCGGGGCAATATCAAGTTTGAGGACGTCGTCGTGATCGCAGGAGCGGGCCCGATCGGCCTCGGCGCGATCATGGGCGTGCGAGAGAAGAATCCGCTGAAGATTGTCGCCCTCGACATGGACGACGACAAGTTGGCCCTCGCCAAGAAGTGTGGCGCGGACGTGACCATCAACATCAAGAATGAAGATGCGATCACGCTGGTCAAGGAGATGACCGACGGATACGGCGCAGACGTGTACATCGAGTGCACGGGTCACCCCTCCGCGGTCGGCCAGGGCCTGAACATCCTCCGCAAGCTCGGCACGTACGTTGAATACTCCGTGTTCGGCCAGGACGTGAGCGTGGATTGGTCCATCATCTCCGACGACAAGGAGCTCAGCGTGCTGGGCGCCCACCTGGGGCCTTACACCTGGCCCAAGGCGATCAGCATGATCGAGTCCGGCAAGCTCCCGTTGGATGAGGTCTGCACGCACCAATTCCCGTTGGAGAAGTTCCAGGAGGCCCTCGACAGCGTCGCCGATTCGGCTGGCTCGTCGATCAAGGTCTCGATCATGCCGCAGTCCTAATCTGCGTTGCGTGGGCCGGGCCCTGACCCGGCCCACGCTCCTTGACCCGCCCAACGCACGGGTCGTCCGCCCCACAGGCACACCGGGCCATCGCAACACCCGGACGACTCCCGAGGAGACCGCCCCATGACCAAGCTGTACAACGACCCCGCCGATTTTTGCGACGACCAGTTGGAAGGATTCGTCGACCTCTATTCGGACCGTCTCGCGCAGGTTCCGGGTGGGGTGATCTCCTTGCCGCCCAAGACGCCGCAGGTCGCGGTCATCGTCGGTGGCGGCTCGGGGCACTACCCCGCATTTGCCGGATTGGTCGGTCCGGGCTTCGCCTCCGGTGCAGTGGTAGGAAACATTTTCACCTCCCCGTCGGCCGCTCACGTGTACTCCGTGGCCAAGGCCGCGGACCAGGGGAAGGGCGTCGTCCTGACCTTCGGTAATTACGCGGGCGACAACATGAACTTCGGCATCGCGGCAAAAATGCTTCAAGCCGAAGGAATCGATACCCGCATCGTTGTGGTCACGGACGACATCGCCTCGGCCCCGGAATTCGATCAGCGCCGCGGCATCGCGGGTGACTTCACGGTTTTCAAGGCTATGGGTGCAGCCGCCGCTGCCGGCAAGGACCTCGACGAGGTGGAGCGACTCGGCAATCTCACGAATCAACGGACCCGTACCTTGGGCGTGGCATTCGCCGGATGCACGATGCCCGGCGCCGATACCCCGCTCTTCGAGGTCAAGCATGGGCAGATGGGCGTCGGCCTCGGAATCCACGGGGAGCCCGGGATCCGTGACGAGGCCCGTCCCTCGGCTCAGGAACTCGGAAAGCTCCTGGTCAAGACGGTCTTAAAGGATGCGCCGGAGAATCCCGGCGGCCGGATCGGCGTGATTGTCAACGGTCTGGGCACCACCAAATACGAAGAGCTGTTCCTGCTGTACCGCACGGTCGCTCCCATGCTCCGGGAGGCGGGTTACGAGATTGTCGACCCCGAGGTGGGCGAGCTGGTCACGAGTTTGGATATGGGCGGCGTCTCCTTGACGGTGCTGTGGCTCGATGACGAGCTCGAACCCCTGTGGACGGCCGACGCGTATGCCGCCGCCTATCGCAAGCAGAAAGCCCCGCTGGAGAGTATCGACAAAAACTACGAGGTGTCTGCCGCGGCGATCGACGAGGAGTCTCTCGTCGAGGCGAGCCCCGCGGCGCTGGACCTCGCGAAACGAGTCCGTCAGGCCTCGGCGCGGGTCGCCGATCTCATGCGTGAGCAGGAGACCTACCTGGGCGAGATCGATTCCTTCGCGGGCGACGGCGATCACGGCCGAGGCATGGTGCGAGGCAGCGAAGCGGCCCAAACCGCGATCGACGGCGCACCCGAGAAAGCCGGCCCCGCCGCGTTGCTTCGCATCGGGGGCCGAGCCTGGGCCATGCAGGCCGGAGGGACTTCGGGGGTTCTTTGGGGAGCGTCCCTGGAAGCCGCGGCCCAAAAGATTGACGACGCCGCCGAAGACTTTGCCCCGGAAGACCTGGTGCAGGCGGTGCGTACCTTCGCCGATTCCATGGTGACTCTGGGTGGTGCCAAGCTCGGAGACAAGACCCTGCTGGATGCCTTGCTTCCCTTCGCAGATGCCCTGGAGGCAGCGGACGGTTCGCTGTCCGAGGCATGGGCCGAAGCAACTCAGGCGGCGCAAAAGAGTGCCGAGGAGACTTCAGAACTTCGCCCCCAAAAGGGTCGCGCGCGGCCCCTGGCGGAAAAGTCGCTGGGTCACCCCGATCCCGGGGCCATCTCGATGGCGATGATTCTCGATCTCCTCGGAGAAAACCTGTAGGCAGGAGACCTCCGGCGCCCGCGCCACCGAGCTTTGCTTCGCCAGCGGGCCGTGAGCGTCGACTGAGCACGAAAGGCGGCCACCATGGTCACATTGAAAAACTCCACTCTGGACGAGGTTGAACGCATCGCCTCGGAACGCACCGCCGAGGGCAGCACATTTCGGGTGCCGAGCTATGACCGTGGGGAGCTGACTGCGGGCATTGTGCACTTCGGCGTCGGCGGTTTCCACCGGGCTCACCAGGCGCGATACCTCGATGAGCTCCTCACTCGTGGTGAAGCGAAGGACTACGCGATCTGCGGGATGGGGGTTCTTCCCCAGGACAAGCACATGCGAGACACACTGGCGGAACAGGATTACCTGTACACGCTCGTCGCCCGCTTCCCGGACGGGCACGAAGACGTTCGGGTGATCGGTTCGATCGTCGACTACGTGTGGGCCCCAGAAGACCCGGCCGGTGCGGTCGAGTATCTGGCGGGGGAGAACATCAAGATTGTGTCGTTGACCGTGACCGAAGGCGGCTACAACTTCAACCAAGTCACACACGAGTACGACCTCGAGAACCCCCAGGTCGCCGCGGACCTCGCGGATCCGGAACACCCTCGCACGGTCTTCGGACTGGTGACGCAGGCGCTCAAGGTGCGACGGGAACGTGGCATCGCGCCGTTCACAGTCCGAAGTTGTGACAACATCCAGGCCAACGGCGATATGGCGCGCCGTGTCTTCACCGCTCATGCCCGCGCCGTGGATTCCGACTTGGCCTCGTGGATCGAGCAGCACGTCAGCTTCCCGAATTCCATGGTGGACCGCATCACCCCCGCGACGACGGATGATGACCGCCGGTACATCCGTGAGGAACTGGGCTATGAGGATGGCTGGCCCGTGGTCACTGAAGACTTCATCCAGTGGGTCATGGAGGACAACTTCGTCAATGGCCGCCCGCCCTATGAGGACGTCGAGGTTCAGATGGTGGACGACGTCGAGCCCTACGAAAAGTTGAAGCTCCGCATGCTCAACTCGTCCCACCAGGGGCTCTGCTATTTCGCCCACCTCGCGGGGTATCACAAGGTCGATGAGGCCGTCTCGAATCCTCTGATTGCGGATTTCCTGCGCGCCTACATGAAAAACGAGGCCGAGCCGACCCTGGATCCTGTGGAAGGCATCGATGTCGAGGCCTACGCAGAAACCCTCATCCGCCGGTTCACCAACCGTTACGTCAAAGACACCGTGCCCCGGCTCTGCGCCGAGTCGTCGGACCGCATTCCCAAGTGGCTTGTTCCGGTCATCCAGGACAACCTGCGCGACGGGGGCAGCGTTCGGTACTCCGCCGCGATCGTCGCGAGTTGGGCTCGGTACGCGGAAGGCATCGACGAGAAGGGTCAAGGCATCACGATCGTCGACAACGCGGAAGAGTCTGTGCGCGCCGCGGCCCAGGACCAGCACGAGGACGACCTCGCGTTCCTGCGCAACCGCGACTTCTTCGGGGACTTGGTGGAGCATGAAGAATTCACGACGCCGTACCGGGAAACCCTGCGTTCCCTCCACGACGTCGGGAGCCTCAAGACATTGGAGAAACTGCTCGCCGAGTAGCATGAACACGTGATCCCGCCGGCTCGACGAGGAAGGTTCCGTGAGCACATTCGTACTGGGGGTGGACTCGTCCACCCAGTCCTGTAAGGCCCTGTTGGTCAACGCGGAGACCGGCGAGGTGGTCGATTCTCGGCGTGCCTCCCATCCCGAAGGCACCGAGGTCGATCCTCGCGAGTGGGCGCGTGCTTTACATGAGGCCACCGAGGATCTCCTGCCGCGAGCCGACGCCGTGTCGATCGCCGCACAACAGCACGGCATGGTGTTGCTGGATTCTGCGGGTGAGGTGGTTCGGCCGGCGTTGCTCTGGAACGACACCCGTTCGGCCGGTGCCGCCACCAGACTGACGGAACGTCTCGGCGGCCCCGAGGCTGCGGCCCGGCGTCTGGGGAGTGTTCCGGTCGCGTCATACACGGCGACCAAACTCGAGTGGGTACGCGACCACGAGCCGGAGAACGCCGCGAAGGCCTCCGCCGTCGTACTTCCGCATGACTATTTGACGTCGGTGCTCCACGAGAACGGCGAACTGTGGACCGATCACGGTGATGCATCGGGGACCGCGTACTACTCGACGGCCGAACGTCGATGGCTTCCCGACATCGCCGAACAGGCCATCGGCCACCCCGTGTCTTTACCCCAACTCGCAGAACCCGGGCAGTCGGTGGGGCGCACCAGAGGGGGAGCCGTCTTGGGCGCCGGAACCGGCGACAACATGGGCGCGGCCTTGGGGCTAAATCTGGAGCCGGGAGACGCCGTGTTGTCCATGGGGACCAGCGCGGTGGCCATGATGGTCAGCGAAACCTCGACTCACGACGCTTCCGGGCTGGTTTCGGGCTTTTGCGATGCCACGGGTCGCTATCTGCCGCTGGCGTGCACGCTCAATGGTGCTCCGGTCTTTGACCTGGGATGTCGCCTTCTGGGGGTGGACCACGATGAATTTTCCCGTCTGGCGCTTTCGGCGGATCCGGACCCTGAGGGGGCGATTTTCCTGCCGTATCTCAATGGCGAACGCACCCCGAATCTGCCCGAGGCTCGGGCGCAATTCGGCAGGCTACGCGGGGATCTGAGCCGACCGCAGATGGCCCGGGCTATGGTCGAGGGGCTGGCGTGTTCCGTCGTGGAAGCGATGGGATACGTGACGGACCAGGTCGGACGGCAGCCGAGGCGCGTGTTGCTCATCGGTGGCGGGGCAAAGTCGGAGGCTTTCCGTCGCGTCCTCGCCGGTATCTTGCGGCGTCCCGTCGAGGTCCCAGCTGCGGAGGAATTTGTGGCCTTGGGCGCCGCGCGGCAGGCGGCGTGGGCGCTCGACGGCGGAAGCGAACCGCCCACCTGGGATTCGGCCGTGGCAACGACTCAAACGGTCGAACCGGAGGAAACCACGGAGGTTTTCCAGGCCTACCTCGACTTCCGCAACGCGACCTACCCGGAGCTTGCCCCGAAGGGCTAGCTCCGGGACAGAGTCATACGGTGGTATATCCGCCGTCGATGACCATGTTCGCGCCGGTGACCATCGCGGCGTCGTCGGACACAAGGTAGCCCACCATGGCGGCGACCTCTTCCGGGAGGGCGAAGCGACCGGCGGGAATCTGCTCTTTCGCGCGTTCGCCCTTCTCGCCGGCCCAAGCCTTTTTGCCGAGCGGCGTTTCGACGATGGTCGGCGACACGGCGTTGACCGTCACGCCGCGCGGGGCCCATTCCAGGGACATCACTTTGGTCATTCCCAGGATTCCGGCTTTCGACGCCGAGTAGGCCACGTGCTGGTCCAAACCGACAACGGCACCCTGGGAGGCCAAGTTGACGATGCGCCCCCAACCGGCCTCGACCATCACGGAACCCGCGGCCTGAGCCATGTAGAACGAACCGCTGAGGTTGATGTCGATGGTTCGCTGCCAGTCTTCCGCGGAAAGGTCACTGGCGGGGCCGAGGAAGACCACGCCGGCGGAATTGACCAGGATGTCCGGCGTTCCCAGCGAGCGGACGACGTCGTCCACCACGGAACGGGCGGCCTTCGGGTCGGTCAGATCCGCGCGATGGGCTGTATGGCCTTCGCCGGGCCACGCCGCGACGGCGTCGTCCAGCCCCGCCGCGATATCCACACCCGCGATGCGTGCCCCGCGCTCGGCGAGGTGGTGGGCAATGGCGGCGCCGATGCCGCTGGCCGCACCGGTGACGATGGCGATGCGCCCTTGGTGAGTCTGTTCCATGATATTTCTCCTCAGGATCGGGCTACTCGTGGGGAGTAGCCGTGGATGAAGCACCGATACCAGCGAGGTGGTGGGTGATGGTTGCCGTGGCCTCGTACAGGCTTCGGTAGTCCTCGTACAACGCGTCGTACAGCGGAATATCGCGGGGTTCGATGACTTTGGCGACGGGATTCCATGTGTCCAATTCGGAGGCCGCGTCCAGGGCCTGAGCGACCATGAAGGCGTTTCCATACGAGGCACCGACCGAGTGGCGGTGGATGCGCTGTGGCCGACCCGTAACATCGGAAACGATCTGGGGCCAGAGATCCGAGCCCACTCCGCCTCCCGCGCAGGTGATGGTGTCGATCTGGGCCCCTGCCTGCTCCATGACGTCGATATTGTGCCGAACGGCGAAGGCCGTTGCCTCGAGCAGGGAACGGTAGATGTGTCCGCGCGTATGATCCAAGGTCAGCCCGGCCATCACACCCCTGGCGTCCGGGTCTTGAATCGGTGTCCGCTCGCCCGCGAAATAGGGGAGCGTCAGCAGCCCTTCGGAACCGGGCGATATCTGCTCGGCCTCGGCGATAAGCTCCGCGAAATCGTTCGCGCCGGTCAAGTTCTTAAACCATTGCGTGAGCGCGCCGGACGTGGCCAAACCGCCGGCCAAGTTGCGAGTTCCTTCGCGCGTTCCGGTGGTGCCCCACATTGAGGCGTGGCGGAGCCGCTCGGGCGAATTCGCGATCAGGAAGAGCGTGGTCCCGTACATCAGGAACAGTTCGTTGGCGGAGGTCGCCCCCACGGATTCCTGCTCGGACCACGCGTCGATACTTCCGAAGATCACGGGGATTCCGGCCTCAAGCTCGGGCAACTCGTCGGTGGGCCGCGTCTGTCCGCAGATCTCGTTGCTCCAGCCCAGTCGCGGCAGCTCCAGCCCGTCGGTGAACCGACGCGTCGTCTCGTGGGCCCACTGGCAGTTCTCCGGGTCGTAGAACGGGGTGCATTGACTGGCCGAGTGCCGGTCCAGGACGTATTCCCCCGTGAGATGCCGAATAATCCAGCTGGAGGGCATGTAAAATCGCACCCCCTCGCCGAAGGCCTCCGGATGCCTCTTGGCGAACCACAGGAGTTTGGGTCCGGCCGCTTGCGAGGTTAGTGGAGAATCGTAGGTCCGCAGGATCGACGACGACCCGAGCTCTTCGGTGAGCTCGTCGATTTCGGCACGAGCCCTGTAGTCCACGCCGTAGAGGGCCGCCGGCGCCAGCGGTTCATCGGAAAGAGTGGTCACTCCGACGCAGGGGCCCATCCCAGAAACCCCGATGCCCGTTATTCGTACTCCCGCGCCGCCCACGAGCTCAGCGTAGAGTTCACGGAATTCACGCCACCACGTGGTCATATCCATCTGCACGACGCCGTGGGGAAGGCGCTCGACCTCGTGCGTGAGGCTTCGAGTTGCCGCGACGGATCCGTCGGGCCTGACGAGCACCGCCTTGGTGCTGGAGGTTCCGACGTCGAGACCGAAAAAAGCGTGATCTGTCATATATTCCATAGTGGCGCACGACCTTCACGTCGGGCTAGGTCGGCACGCTAATCGAAAGGTCCGTGTCCCCGAATCCAGTCCGAATCGTAATGGTCGGGGTCTTGACCGCGGTCCTGGTTCCTGCGGCGTTCCGCATAGTCGGTTTTGCGGAGAATGGCGTCGTCCTCATCGGGAGTCGTCCATAGCCTCAGGGCGACGAGTCCAGCGGAAAGGCTCGCCATGAGCAGGAGGAGAAAGCCGAGCTCGGACCAAATCAGCACATGGGTGCGGATGTGGACGCTGTCTTCGCCGCTAAGCCACCCGGGGATCAGGTAACTGATGACGAAAAAGACGACGCTGATCAGCAACATTCCGATCGGGATCCAAAACCACCGGGCCCCGGGGCGTCGGTGGGGCCGCCCACCGGGCTCACGGAAGGCCGGCAACAAGCGCCACCAAACGGAGACGAGTCCTGCCGCGCCCACGAGGACCGGCGCGATCCCAATGAGCGCCCACCTCGAATGTCCCGAGGCGGCGAGCCCAAAGAAGAGGAGGATCCCCAATAGCCCGGCGGCCAGGGAGAGGCCGGCGGCCATGCGCCGGTACGCGGAGGGGCGGTCTCCCGGGTTTCGGGAAAAGCCGGAGGCTTTCTCGGGGGACGAATCGCGGAATGAGCCTGAGCCGTCATGGTCCGAGGCGCGTATGCCGTACGCGGGGTGGTCCTCCGAAGGGTCGTGGGGTCGCGTCGGGTCGACGTTGCTCAAGCCGGGCCTCCCTCCGAGGTTTGTGAGGTGCGGGGAATTTCGGCGCACCGTGGGGACGGCGACGTGTGGTGCCGTGCCTCTATGGTAGGCCGCGCCGTCGGCCCGAGTCACTGACGATACCGATCGTCACAGGCCCATTTCCCAGACAAATTTCAGATCTGGTGCACGAAATACTCAGATCAATTAGTTACTGTTGCTATGCAAAGCCCGGGGGATTTGAGGAAGTGCGAGCCGCAGATCCCCCGGGCATTGTGTTGCCCGGGGCGGAATCTGACGACTCGTCTTAGCCGATCCACGCGTTCATGTGTCGGAGGAAATCGGGATCCGTGAAGCTCGACGTCGCAAAGTGAGCGGCTGGCGCTTCGTCGGCGGGGTCACTCAGGGCGATCACGCGTGTTCCCGCCGCTACCGCCGCCGCGGCTCCCGGCCCCGAATCTTCGAAGGTGAGAGCGTGCTCGGGGGTTGCCTTGAGGGTGTTGATAGCGGCCAGGTACATATCTGGAGCCGGCTTGCCATGCGCGACGTCGTCCGACGACACCCACGTTGTGAGATACGGCTTGTAGCCGGCCACGTCCAGCTTGATGTCGAGGATCTCCCGCGAAGAATTTGAGGCCACAGCCACGGGGATGACCTCCGCGAAGGCACGGACGAGGTCCATGGCGCCCGGGATGAGGTCGACGCCGCGAGCAATGCGTTCGCGGTCGAGCTCGCTCAGACGATCCAAAATTTCACGGCTGCGTCCGGCGAGTTCCTCCTCGGACGTGCCGCTCGGTAGTTCTTCTCGCGCCAGGCCCTCGGCGATGACGGTGGCCGGCATGGCGGTCATCTTGTCGGCCATGAGATGAGGGTCGCCTATGCCCAAGTCGTGACTCACTCGGGCGACTGTTTCGCCCCATGACCGCTCGGTATCCATGAGAACTCCATCACAGTCAAAGACCACCGCTGTTGGGGTCCAATCGGGGGAAAAGGTGGACGGGCTCAGCGGTGCTGACCAGGAAAGAAACGTCATGAATCCCATCATGGCAGGCCGCAGAACGTCGCGCGAAGTGCCGCATTCATGACATGTCACGACGCGGCGGGGGTGTGCAGGGGAAGCGGCATCCGGAATCATTTAGGTCATTTTTTCTTGTCCTAATTACCTCATTACCTCACGGGCGTGGTATGTTGAGGCTTGCCTTACAAACTCTGCATGTGCGGGATGAGTAGGCCAAACATCATTCGCGCGGGCTCTGGACTCGTATTCAGCGGTCTTGTCCCCGACCAAGAGGAGTAACGACACCATGGTTTCCCTTTCACGTGGCACCTTCCTGAAGGCCGCCGCGGCCTCAGCCGCAGCGCTTGCGCTCGTCAGCTGCTCGACCGGCTCGAAGGACGACTCTTCATCGGGTGGCAATGGTGCCTCCGCCGAGTCTGGTGCATTCCCCGTGACTCTTCAGTCCCCGTTCGGCGAGACCAAGATCGAGTCTGAGCCCAAGAAGGTCGTGGGCGTCGGTTGGATCAACGCCGAAATCATTCTGTCCCTGGGCGTCGTCCCTATCGGCTCGGGCTATGTGAACTGGGGCGAAAACAAGAACCACTCGACCGACTGGTTTGATGCGAAGGTCAAGGACCTCGGTGGAGAATTGCCGAAGCGCTTCCCTGAGACCGATGGCATTAACTTTGAAGAAATCGCCAAACTGTCCCCGGACCTGATCGTCTCCGCGGTTGGAACCATGGATCAAGAGACCTTCAATAAGCTCAAGGACATCGCCCCGGTCGTCGTTTACGGCAAGGACCACCAAGACGGCTGGACCGTGCCGTGGCAGGACTCGACGCGCACCATCGGTAAGGCGCTCGGCCGCAGCAAGGCCGCCGACGACCTCGTCCAGAAGGTCGAGGGCAAGCTCAAGGACGCGGCATCGAAGTACAGCCAGCTCAAGGACGCGACGTTCGTGGCCTCCAACCTTTCCGTCGCTGAGGCGCAGCCCTCCATCAGCGTGTATGCCCAAGGCGATGGACGCGTGAACTTCCTCGAGTCGTTGGGTATGAAGCTCGCCGACTCCGTCAAGTCCCTCAAGACCGATACCTTCTACGGCACCTGGTCCAATGAGCGCGCCTCCGAGCTGACCTCGGACATGCTCTACTCCTGGGTCGACTCCGAAGAGAGCATCAACAAGATCAAGTCCAACGCCGTCCTCAAGCAGATCCCCGCGATTGCCAAGGACGCCGCCGTCCTCGACGCGGACCAGAAGGAAGCCCTCGGCATGGGTAATTCGCCCATCGGCATCGAGTGGCTCCTGGATAACACCGAGTTCGTGAAGAAGATCGCCGACGCCGTCACCAACGGTAAGAAGTAGGCACAGGCTCTTCATGTCCACAGCCGTCGATACCCGTCGACATCAAGCGCCGGTCAAGGCAGGATCCCGCCAGGGCACTGTCTTGGTCGGCGTCTTGGCACTCCTCATCCTGACTGTTCTGGGCTCGTCGTTCTTGGGCTCGAACATGATCTCGCCTGCTGCTGCCCTTCGCGGGCTGGTCCACCCCGGTTCCGGGTCTCCGGAATCTGTGATTATGTCGGGCCGTATTCTTCGGACGGTCATCGGTGTGGTCATCGGCGCAAGCCTTGCAGCGGCCGGTGCGGCGATGCAGGGCGTCACCCGTAACCCTCTGGGCGACCCGGCCATCCTCGGGATTAACGCCGGGTGTTCGTGTTTCGTGGTGATCGGCATCGCGTGGGTTGGGGCCTCGGGTGCCCCGGCCTATGCCGCTTGGGCTTTGATCGGCGCAGCTGTGGCAGCCGTCGCGGTGTATTCCATTGCCAGCATGGGCCGAGGAGGGGCAACTCCCATCAAGCTCGCCTTGGTCGGTGCGGCATTCAGCGCCGGGGCCATGTCGATTACGAACGCTTTGATCTTGCAGGGGCAGAAGACCCTCGACGAATTCCGTCGCTGGCAGATCGGCTCCTTGTCTCGCTCCTCCTTCGAGGATCTGCTGAGCCTGTCGCCCGTGATCGTCGTCGGACTCCTTTTGACCGTCGGATTTGCCTCATCCATGAATAACTTCGCCCTCGGGGACGACATGGCTAAATCGCTCGGGGAAAAGGTGGCCCTCAAGCGCTTCGTGATCTTCGTGGGGATCGCCGCCCTGTGCGCCGCGAGCGTGGCGCTCGCGGGCCCCATCGCCTTCCTCGGGCTCATGATTCCTCACGCGGTGCGGTCTCTGACTGGCCCGGATTACCGGTGGATCCTGCCACTGAGCGTCGTGGCCGGTCCGACGATTCTCCTCGTGGCCGACGTCGTGGGCCGTGTTCTCCTGCCGCCGACCGAAGTCGAGGTGGGCGTCACGATGGCCATCGTGGGCGTGCCGACCTTCATCTACCTGATTCGCTCCCGGAAGGCGGTCAATCTATGAGCACCGCGATTGCAGAACGAACCACGACTCCCGCTCGGTCGAAAAACCCAGCGGTCGACGTCCGAGCGCTTCGACACCAGAGGAAACTTCGCTCTCGTCTCGTGATTCCAGCCTTGGCTGTGGCGTTGGTGCTCGCCATCGGAATCCGCGTGCTCTTGGGTAGCTATAGCGTGACGATCCCAGATTTCTTCTCGATCCTGATGGGCCACACGATCCCCGGGGCCGGAGGTGCCCGTTTCATCGTTCTCCAGGAAAAACTGCCGCATGCGGTTTTGGGCGCCCTCGCGGGCCTGGCCTTTGGTTGCGCCGGTGCGATCTTTCAATTGCTCTTGCGTAACCCTCTAGCCAGCCCGGACATCATCGGCATCAACGCGTCCTCGAGCCTCGGGGCGGTCGCGGCCCTCGCCTTCTTTGGCGCGTCGAGCACCGGAATGGCCGTCGGTGGATTGCTCGGGGCCGTGGCATGCGCGGTTGTCATCTTCGGGCTCTCGGTTGGCCGGGACGGGCTCGTCGGCAACCGCTTTGTGTTGATCGGTTTGGGGGTCGCTGTGCTCGCGATCGCCTTGGCGAATTATCTCCTGTCCAGAATCAATATTTATCAGGCTGCCGACGCCGCGATCTGGCTGACCGGATCGCTCGGTTCCGCCAACTGGTCGAGGATCACGATGCTCGCCGTCGTACTCCTGATTCTCCTTCCCCTGAGCGCCATCTTGACCCGGAATCTCCATGCGATGGAGGTCGGTGACGATTTGGCCAGGGGGCTCGGTGTTCCCGTAGCCGCCACGCGATGGGTGTACATCGGGCTCGCCGTGGTCATGGTTGCCTTTGCCGTGGCCGTGACCGGGCCCATCACGTTCGTTGCGTTCGTGTCAGGGCCGATCGCCCGCAAGCTCATCGGCGGCCGGCATTCGCTCGTGGCCTCCGCACTGATCGGCGCGATCATCGTCGTACTGGCCGACTTTGCCGCCGCCGAATTGATCCCCGGCGGGCGTTTACCGGTCGGCGTCGTGACAGGCGTCGTCGGTGCACCCATTCTGCTGTGGCTCGTCGCTTCGGCCAATAAGGAAAGGTCTTGATTTCCATGGCTCAATCCACTGTCGCCGCCGGGGAAGGTCTCCGGCTGTGCGCGGAATCCCTCACCCTGAACTATGGCGGCCGCAATATCGTGGAAAACCTCGACTTTGAGGTGCCGCAGGGGCGCGTGACATCGATCATCGGTCCCAACGGTTGCGGTAAGTCCACGGTGCTTCGAGGGTTTTCACGTTTATTGAAGCCCGCTTCTGGTCGCGTACACCTGGACGGCAAAGACCTCGCCCGGTATGGCTCACGGGAATTTGCCCGACGGGTGGGCCTCCTGCCGCAGGACCCGGTGGCGCCGGAAGGCATCACGGTGGTCGATCTGGTGTCGCGTGGTCGCTACCCCTACCAAGGAATGTTCTCCAAGGCTTCTCGCGAAGACGACGACGCCGTCGCCTGGGCGCTGGAAGCCACGCACACCGATCACCTGGCGTCCTGCCAGGTGGCAGAGCTTTCTGGGGGCCAGCGTCAGCGCGTCTGGATCGCCATGGCTCTTGCTCAAGAGACCGACGTCTTGCTCCTCGACGAGCCGACCACCTACCTCGACCTAGCGCATCAGGTCGAGCTCCTGGATCTCGTCGTTGAACTTAACCGCACGCGTGGAACGACGATGGTCCTGGTGTTGCACGAGCTCAATCTCGCGGCTCGGTGTGCAGACCATCTGGTGGCCATGAAGGACGGCGCCATCGCCTTGGCGGGGGATCCCCGGGACGTCATCACCCGCGACCATCTGGCGGATGTTTTCGGCTTGGACGCGCTGGTCAGCACCGACGACGCCGGATCACCCGTGGTGGTGCCGGTACCACGAAAGGAATTCGTATGAGCGCGATCCCGATGGAACTCTTTGAGGCGCGTGTGACCGGGAAGGAGCGCCTGAGCCGCGACTTCGTCCGGGTGCGTCTAGCCTCGGAGCAATTGACGCGGCTGGCTTCGCCCGCAGGCAATGGCGAACCCCAGGTCCTGGACGCGTACCTTAAACTCTTCATTCCCCATCCCGATTTGGAGGGGCCGGTGCGGGTCGAGCTCAACGAGACCTGGCGCCAAAAGTGGTTCGCCGCCGAACCGCACGAACGTGGAGGGTGGATCCGGACGTATACCCTGCGCGATGCCCGCCCGTGGACCTCGCCGGAGGGCCGTGAAGGGGTCGAAATCGATATCGACTTCGTCCTGCACGAACCCGAGGGCTCCTGTGAGGACGAGACGATGGGACCGGGAGCGTCGTGGGCGGACAACGCCCAGGTCGGCGACCCTCTGACGTTTATTGGTCCGTCCCGGGAGGGGCAACTGTGGACCATGTGGAACCCGTCAAAGGCGAGCAACGTTGTGGCCTGCGCCGATGAAACCGCGATCCCCGCTGCATTGTCAGTGCTGCGGTTCCTACCCGAGGGGTCACATTCGATTTTCCTGATGGAGCTTCCGAGCGGCAACGAGAGCCTGATTGAATCCGCGAAGCCGTTGATTGAGGCCGCCTCGAAGCATTCCGAGGTTGAAGTGCACTGGCTCCAGCGTAACGACGGCGTCCAACGCGGTAAGCTCACCCTCCAGGCGTTGAGGGAGGCTTTTGGCTTGGACCCCAAGGAAGAAGACGCCGACAGCCCCTTGGGCGTACGGTTGCCTGCCGACGAGTTCGTGTGGGGCACCAGCGAGCAGCCGGGCGAAACGTATGTCTATCTCGCGGGGGAGGCCTCGGTGGTTCGAGCCTCGCGGCGCGTCTGCGTCAACGAAGCGGGCGTCGATAAGTCGAGCATTTCCTTCATGGGGTATTGGAAAGCTGGCCACGCGGAATCCTGACACATCCGCGCGTCTCGAGAGTTTAACGTTATTGCCCCGTCCTGACGTGCGATATTAGCCTCAAGGTAGGCCTCCGCCGTCTGCGGAGTGCCGTTCCCCTGAAGAACGCGAATGTGGTGAGTGATGTCGGCAGAGTCGGTTCCTGAAACGAGTCAGAGTCCGGAGCGTGGCCCCATCAGGTTCGTCGCGTTGGGGGACTCCTTCACGGAAGGGGTAGGGGACCCCGACCCGACGCGCCCCAATGGTGTTCGTGGCTGGGCGGACCGTGTGGCGGAGCAGCTCACCTTGCGATTTCCCAACACGACGTATGCCAATCTGGCGATTCGTGGCCGCACCATGGAACCGATTCTGGACGAGCAGATTGAACCCGCGCTCGCCTTGGAACCCACCCTGGTCAGCATTTACGCCGGGGGTAACGACATCCTGCGCCCCAGCCTCGACATCGACGAGATGATGGTCCATTACGAGGACGCGATTACTCGATTGCGTTCCAGTGGCGCCCACGTCTTTTCCTTCACGGGATTTGATGCGAAGAACTTTTACGGCGTCTTTAGAAGCACTCGTGGGCGCGCTGCCATATACAACGAGCTGTTGCGGGAGATTGCTGATCGTCACGGGGTGATCTTGGTGGACTACTGGCGCATGAGCAAAGAATTCTCCGATCCGCGTTTGTGGTCGGTAGATCGTTTGCACATGAATTCTTTGGGGCACCGCAAGCTCGCGGGGAAGGTCCTCGAGACGCTGGACGTGACCCCCGTCGTGGATCTGGGCTTGGAGACGTTACCGCAGTTGCGTCACGTCTCTCGGGTCGAGACCACCCGGGCCAACGTGGATTGGGTTCGCGAGTTCGCCCTCCCGTGGGTGGGCCGACGCCTGCGGGGGACGTCGTCGGGCGATGGAATGCAGCCTCGATATCCGGAATTGCAAACGCTCGAAGTGACCGAATCGCGCGAATCCACGACCGTCGATTCCGGTGATTAAGGCCATGTTCACCGGCTGACAGGTTGCTTAAGGGCCCGTAATTCCATAGTATTTAACGCTGTCGTAGTGGTGAGTCCACCTCTCGGCACCGAAGAAAGCTTCACCGTTATCCCGCGGCGGGGGCGACACCTGAAAATCTCACGCAGGCGTCTGCTCCACACTCAGGCCCGGCGAATAACCCGGTGCTCTAAGTAGGTGACGGAGCGCTCGGAATGCCCGCCTTCGTACGGGCAACAACTGCGCACCGTCATTTTGTCAACATTGGAGGAGAAACTATGGCAGCCGTCTGCCAGGTGACCGGAGCTGTTCCCGGCTTTGGACACAGCATTTCGCACTCGCACCGCCGCACCAAGCGCCGGTTCGACCCGAACATTCAAAAGAAGCGCTACTGGGTCCCGTCCCTTCGCCGCAACGTCACCTTGAACGTGTCCGCTAAGGGCATCAAGGTCATCGACGCTCGTGGCATCGACGCGGTCGTAGCGGACATCCTTGCACGCGGGGAGAAGATTTAAGCATGGCATCGAATACCAAGGACGTTCGTCCGATCATCAAGCTGAAGTCAACTGCCGGCACCGGTTACACCTACGTGACCCGCAAGAACCGTCGCAATAACCCGGATCGCCTGGTCATGAAGAAGTACGACCCGGTCGTCCGCAAGCACGTCGATTTCCGAGAGGAGCGCTAAGAGCAATGGCCAAGAAGTCCAAGATCGCTCGCAACGAGCAGCGCAAGGTCATCGTTGAGCGCTACGCGGAAAAGCGTGCCGCCCTCAAGAAGACCCTTGTTGATGAGAACGCTACTCCGGAGGAGCGCGAAGAGGCCCGTTTGGGTCTCCAGAAGCTTCCCCGCAACGCGTCGCCCATCCGTGTCCGCAACCGCGACCAGATCGATGGTCGTCCCCGCGGCACGTTCCAGAAGTTCGGTATTTCCCGTGTTCGCTTCCGCCAGATGGCGCACCGTGGCGAATTGCCGGGAATTACCAAGTCCAGCTGGTAATTTTTCGGGTGTAGGCCGGTATAGTCGGCTTGAGCCAAGAAAATTCAAGTCTCAGGAGGGACACAGATATGGCTAAGAACCGTAGCGAACTCGTTGCAGAGGTTGCCGAGAAGTCCGGCATGAGCCAGGCCGCCGTGAATGGCGTTTTGGATGCCGTCTTCCAGGTGTTTGAATCCTCGGTTTCCAAGGGCGAGAAGATCACTATCCCCGGTTGGCTCTCGGTCGAGCGCACCGACCGTGCCGCTCGCACCGGTCGTAACCCGCAGACCGGCGAAGCCATCAAGATTCCCGCCGGTCACGGCGTGAAGCTGAGCGCCGGTTCCAAGCTGAAGGCAGCTGTCGCCAAGAAGTAGTCCTCCGAGACTGCTGAGCTTCAAAGGCCCCGTATCCCTCATGGGATGCGGGGCCTTTGCCATGCCGTGAGCCGAACGACGCGTCTCCACTCACGGGGTGCCCTCGCGAAGCATAGGTCACTGCCAACGCCCGACGACGTGCTGAATCCGTTGGTAGACTGACGCCGGAGTGACCGCGACGTCGTGGCCCCTCCCAATCGCTCGTCATCACAGAAGAATCGCAGGGGGTGGATCATCGTGACACATCAACGTGCTCCGAGATCCCGGCTGTCACTTCTGAGACGAGGCTGGCTGGTGGCCACGATTGCAACCTTCACCGGTGTGGCGTCCCACGTCCTCGCGATGGGGCACGCGCCGGGAATCGTCTTGATTCTCGTGTGTTGGGCTCTGTCGGGCATGTTGTCGGTTCTTGCCGCCGCTTTGCGGGGCTCGGCACTGTCGACGGCGCTCGGAGTCCTGGTCACCCAAGGCGTCCTGCATTTCCTCTTCGCCCAGGCGGGCCAAGGCGTGGTGATGGCTCCCTCCGGTGGAGGGTCGGCCATGATGATGCACCAGCACATGTCCCACGGATCCGGCTCGATGTCGGTCACGGGCATGGCCCACGGCGACGTGATGTCGCCGGCCATGATTCTGACGCACTCGCTCGCGGCTGTCCTGACGTACGTGGCGATTCGGCGTGGGGATGAGGCCGTCGTCATTCTTCGGCGGGCCGTGCACCTTGGCCTGCAATGGCTCGCGCCTCTGCCGCCGCGCCGCGTGGAGATCGCTCGTGCGCCCCGGCCACTGCTGTGTGGCGCGCCGTTGCGCGTGCGAATCCAGAGTTTCTTCCCTGGCCCCACCTCGCCACGGGGACCGCCCGCTCTCTCCGCTTTCGCTTAAACATTCAATACTCCGGAATCCGCTCTGGGACACCTGCCCGCGGACCGGAGAATCCAGCGATGAAAGAGAGAGCCAGTCATGGCTATATCGACTCAGACGAAACTGAGAACACACCATAAGAAGCCGCGCAGTATTGCCGCCGTCATAGCGACCGTGTTTATGGCATGCGCCGTCCTGTTCATGGGTGGAACGGCCGCCCAAGCCCACGACCAATTGGTCGGCACCGACCCGCAGCAGGATGCAACGGTCGAAACCGCACCGGATCACGTGACCCTCACCTATTCCGGTGAAATTACCCAAGTCCAAAACGGTAACAAGGTCATCGTGACCGATTCGCACGGAAAAACCGTGAGCACGGGCGACCCCACGGTCAATGGCCGTGAGGTCACTCAGAAGATCAAGTCCGACGCCACGGATGAAACCTACAAGGTTGCGTGGCGCGTCGTTTCGCAGGATGGCCACCCCATCGAGGGGGCCTTCAACTTCACGGTGGGCAAGGGCGGATCCGGCGATGCGTCGTCGTCCAGCGCCGGTGCCTCCAATGAGGCCAGCCCGAACGCTTCTTCCGGTTCCTCGGATTCCGAAGCTTCCAACTCGGGAGTCCCGCTGTGGGTGAGCGGTGTCATTGGCGCCATCATCGCCCTCGGCATTGTGGCCATTGTCGCGCTTCTTCTAGCGCGGAACCGAGCACGGAAAAACGACGAACAGAACGGACGGAAGTAACCCATCATGAAGAATTCACGACACCTCTTGGCGCCCGTCGTCGTTTTGGCGGCCGCAACCCTGACCCTCACGGCATGTGGTGGGGCGCAGGAAGCCTCTCAGAACTCATCGAGCTCAAGCTCGGCTTCGGCCTCCTCCTCGGACACGGGGCTGAAGGTCGAGCAGCCGTGGGCCAAAGCTGCAAAGACCGGTATGACGGCCGTGTTCGGCAAGTTGACCAACACGACCGACCACGACATCGTCATCTCTTCGGCGACCACGAACGCATCGGACGAGGTTCAGCTCCACGAGACCGTGATCGACCCGAAGACGGGTGGGTCGTCGATGCAGGAGAAGAAGGACGGTTTCACGCTCAAGCCAGGGGAGACGAAAGAACTCAAGCCGGGCGGTGACCACATCATGTTGATGAAGCTCAAGTGTTCCCTGCTCGCCGGAGACAGCCTTAAGGTCACGCTCAACGTGAAGGACGGGCAGTCAGTGGTCATGGACGCGCCGATTCGTGACTACACGGGGGCCAAGGAAAACTACGACCCCTCTCAGGGCTCCGACTCGTCCGAGCACAGCATGGATCACGGTTCGTCGCACAGCATGGACCATGGATCCGGAGACGACATGTCCTCCATGAGCTCGGGGGAGAGCGAACTGCCGAGCTGCTCGTCGTAGGGGCAGGTCACATGTCCAACGATCAGAATGAGACGGCTCGACGGCGTTCGCTGTTTAGTCGAAGAAATCTGCTGATCGGGGGCGCCACCGCGTCCGCGGGTGCCGTCGCCGGGGTGGGCATTGAGCTCGCCCATCGCGGCGGCACCTCCGGAAACAACGCTGGGAGCGACGGTCATGAGGGTAACCCTCAGGCCGTCGCGTCCGGCGACGCGCCCCTGGCCTCGTCCCGAGTGACCTTCGGTGGAAAACGACAGGCCGGTATTGCGACGCCGGCCCCGGCTTTTGGGAACTTCATCGGGTTGCGCCTCCGACCCTCCGTGGGTGCATCGGATATCAAGCGTCTGCTTCGAATCCTCAGCGAAGACGCACGGGAATTGATGTCGGGACGTGCCCCGATCAACGACCAAGAACCGGAGCTGGCCGCGATCAGTGCCAACCTGACGATCACGCTTGGTTTCGGGGAACGGATCTTCGACGTCGTCAATCCGGGTGCCAAGCCGTCGTGGCTTAAGCCGTTGCCGGCCTTCGAGAAGATCGACAAACTCTCCGACGAGTGGGGAGCCGCCGATCTTCTCCTGCAACTGTGTTGCGATGACAAGGTCACGTTGGCCCATGCTCAGCGCATGTTGTTGAAGGAAACCCGCAGCTTCGGGACCGTCCATTGGGTGCAGGATGGCTTTCGCAATTCGGCGGGATCTCTGAAAAAGGGAACCACGATGCGGAATTTGTTCGGGCAGGTGGATGGAACCATCAACCCGACCACCGAGGACTCCAGCATGGACGACGTCGTGTACGGGAATATGGACGGGCTCAAGCCGTGGGTCGACGGCGGTACCTCGCTCGTCCTTCGCCGGATTCACATGAATGTTGACACCTGGGACGAAGTCGATGTTCCGGGGCGTGAGGACGCCATCGGGAGGAAACTGTCGAATGGGGCACCGTTGACGGGTCAGAAAGAAACCGATCCTGCCGATCTTTCAGCCACAACCCCCATCGGGTTTCCGGTGATCGCGGATTACGCCCACATTCGGCGGGCCACCGCTCAGGCTCCGCACGAGAAAATATTGAGACGACCGTACAATTATGATTTGCCGGTTTCTCAAGCATCTGGCCTAGCGAAGGCCGGATCGAGCACCGGTGGAGTTAGCCAAACGGGCCTCATCTTCGCCTCGTATCAAGCCGATCCCATCAAACAGTTCGTGCCGATCCAGCAGCGACTGGCCGAACTGGACATGCTCAATACCTGGACCGTTCCGATTGGGTCCGCCGTTTTCGCAATTCCTCCGGGATGCGAGGACGATGGGTTCGTCGGAGATTTCCTGTTCAAGGAATGATCCAGGCCGTCCTCCCTCCCTGGCCGCACCCGTGGCCTGGGCGGGAGGACCCCACCACCGTTGACCGCCGATCCGAGGAACTGATGACGCGTACCAAGGCGAACACCCCCAGCAAGGCCGGAACGCTGATGCGCGAGGCCCCGCAGGGTTTGGCTCGGGGACTCTACCGGCCCTGGCTACTCGTGGCCCCGGCGGCGACGCTGGTCTTTCTCATCATTTCCCTCGTCGCGACGGGGATCTCTAACGCCACCGATCTCAATGATCCCGGCGCATTCGTGCGGTGGGCGCTGCCGGTGGCCACCGCGATTCACAACCTGTCGATGTCTGCGACCATCGGGGCGCTGGTGTTCGCCGTCTTCTTGATTCCCCGGTACGCTGCCGACGCCGCCGGCCAGCGCAAACGCCGACAGCGGCGCGCCCAGACCGTGGACGCGGACGTCATCAGCGTCGAAGATATGGCTTCCGCTTCTGCGGATGAAGCCCAGGAGCTCCTCGAGGCAGAGGACACGGGCAAAGCCGAATATCCTCCATTCACCGCGACCTTGAATTTTGGCGCCATCGCCGCGCTGACCTGGACCATCTCTGCCGTCGCGGTGTTGATTCTCGCTTATGCGGACGTCTCCGGAACCAAGGTGGGCACCGACAAGGCCTTCACCTCGCAGCTCATCACCTACATGCAGTCGATTTCCGGGGGACAGGAACAAGCGACCATCGTCGTGGTTGCCGCCGTCGTGACCACCCTGATATTTGCCGTACGCCAACTGCTCGGATTGCTGATCACCTTGGGCGTCACGATGGTCGCCGTGACGGCCCTCGCCCTGAGCGGTCACTCCTCGGGCGGCGATGATCATATGGGCGCCGTGAATTCGCTAGGACTGCATTTGCTGGGCGTCAGCATCTGGTTCGGCGGACTCATCGTGCTCACCTATTTGTCTCGTCAACTCACCGGGAAAGACGCGGGCACGGGAACCATGCCTGAGCGAACCCGTGGGAGCCGACCGACCTCGGAACGTCGCGCGCCCATGGCGGTGGTCGTCTTGCACCGGTACTCGCAGTTGGCGTTGGCCGGATTCATCATGGTGTTCCTCTCCGGCATCATTAATTCGGAGATCAGGATCTACGGCTGGGCCGACTTGGGCACCCCTTACGGATCCATGATTGTCGCCAAAGCGGCACTGACCCTCCTGCTCGGGATCGCCGGCGCCGCGCATCGCCTGTACCTCATACCTCGCGTCGAATCGGGCGCGATCAAGGCCTTCCGCGGAATCTGGCAAGTCATTCTCGCCGAATTGATCATCATGGGGGCGGCCTCGGGCATCGCCGTGACGTTGTCCCGCTCGGCTCCGCCAGTTCCGGAACAATTGAAACCGGATGCTTCGCCGGCCCGCATCATCACGTGGTACGAGATGCCTCCGGAACCGACGACGGCTTCGTGGTTCACCACGTGGCGTTGGGACTGGATGTGGGTGGCCATCGCGATCTTCGCACTCGTCGCTTACGTGTGGGCTTTCACCAAGGTGCGCTCGCGGGGTGTCTCCTGGAACCCCTTGCGGTTGTGCTCCTGGGCGATCGGACTGGCCCTCCTGACGTTCGCGACGTCGGGGTCCCTCACCGTCTATTCCCGGGTCCTGTTCTCGGCCCACATGGTCGAACACATGCTGTTGACCATGATCATCCCGATCTTCCTGGTCCTGGGCGCACCCGTGACGCTCCTGTTGCGGGCGCTCCAGCCTCGGGCGGACGGCACGCGAGGAGCACGTGAGTGGATTCTTCGATTTATCCACTCGACGTGGGCCAAGGTGGTCACCAACCCGATTTTTGCCGCGGTGAACTTCGCCGGGTCCATCGTGTTGTTTTACTTCACCCCGATCTTCGGGATCGCCCTGAAATACCACGTGGGCCACGAGTTCATGATGGTGCACTTCCTCATGACTGGGTACATCTTCTTGCTTGTCTTGATTGGCATCGACCCGATTCCGAGGCGGCCGCAATTCGCGATTCGGCTCATTCTCCTCATCGCGACTCTCGGATACCACGCCTTTGTGGGTATCGCATTGATGAGTTCCAACGCCCTTCTGCAAGCGTCGTGGTTCGGCAACGTTGGCCGTCCGTGGGGTCTGTCCGCGATCGCGGATCAAAAGCTCGGCGGTTCGATCATGTGGGGCATGGGAGAGATTCCGACGATGCTCATCGCCGTCGTGGTCGGCATCCAGTGGTCCATCGCAGATGGCCGTTTGGCCAAACGGATCGACCGCCAGGCGGATCGGGACGGCGACGCCGAATTGGAAGCGTATAACGATATGTTTGCGCGCCTTAACGAGGGCGGCGAATCGGAGCCCCGGGCGAAGGATTGATCATCCCCACGGTGCGTTGAACACGACGAAATATGACAGTTATCCACCAGCGGGTGACGTCGGAGCGCAATACGGAACAACCGGGGGAGAAGGCTTGTTACTCTAACGCAAGCACACCGGTGGAATGGTATTCCCCGTGAGGATTTTTAAGGAAAGAGGATTCGATGGTTGACCGCGCTCCCCGTGTACGTGCCTCTGAGCTCACAGGCCGGGCCTGGCTCAATACCGGTGGTCAGAGCCTGTCCTGGTCTGACCTGCGCGGAAAGATCGTCATTCTGGATTTTTGGTCGTTCTGCTGCATCAACTGTCTCCACGTTTTGGACGAGTTGCGTCCCCTCGAGGAGGAATTCTCCGACATTCTCGTGACGGTCGGTGTGCATTCACCGAAGTTCGAGCACGAGGCCGACCCCGACGCATTGGCCGCGGCCGTCGACCGATACGACATCGCTCATCCCGTGTTGGACGATCCCGAGCTGAAGACGTGGCAGGACTACACCGCCCGTGCTTGGCCGACGCTCGTCGTCGTCGATCCCGAGGGCTACATCGTGGCCCATCTGTCGGGGGAGGGGCACGTTCAGGGGCTCGTCTCATTGGTGCGTGAATTGGCCGAAGAGCACGAGGCCAAGGGGACCTTGCATCGGGGTTCCGGTCCGTACGTTCCTCGTCCCAAGGCCGAGGGAATCTTATCGTTCCCTGGCAAGATCATCGCCGTACCGGAGACTCTCCGTGCGGATGGGGCGGAGGGCCCCACATACCTGGTCACGGATACCGGCCGCCACCGAATCGTCGAATTGGACTCCGGACTCGAACGAGTCCTGCGGGTCTGGGGCGGCACGTCTAAGGGCTACGTGGATGGCCCCGCCGAATCCGCTCGATTCAATGAACCACAAGGCTTAGCGGTGCTCCCAGATCACCTTCGTGAACGCCTCGATTACGACGTCGTCGTCGCGGACACGGTCAATCACCGCCTGCGTGGAATTCGCCTGGCGGATGGCGCGGTCAGCACGCTCGCCGGAAATGGCGTGCAGCGGCTCCTCGACGCCGAGGGTGCGAGGACGGGTGACCCCAATGTCATCGATCCCGACGCCGACCCCCGTACCGTCTCCCTCTCGTCGCCGTGGGACCTGGTGTGGTCGGAAACGGCCGAGGCCTTCGTGGTGGCGATGGCGGGCACCCACCAGCTCTTTAGTTTCGACCCCGCCTCTGGCGCGGTCCAGGTTTTCGCAGGAACGGGGGCCGAGGGGCTCCAGGACGGCGTGGCCGACGAAGCCTGGTTCGCCCAGTCGTCGGGCCTCGCACAAGCATCCGACGGAACCTTGTGGGTTGCCGATTCGGAAACTTCCGCTCTGCGACGCGTGACCTTCCAGGGGGATGCGGTCTCCGTAGAAACGGCAGTCGGCCAGGGGCTCTTCGACTTCGGCTTCCGAGACGGCGGTTCGGAGGACGCTCGATTGCAGCACTGCCTCGGCGTTGCGGTACTACCCGACGGGTCCATAGCTCTTGCTGATACGTATAACGGTGCGGTGCGCCGTTGGGATCCGGCGTCGGGAGAACTCACCACCCTGGCGCGGGACCTGGCCGAGCCCTCCGATGTCCTGGTTGAAGACCGCGGGCCCGAGGCCGAGCCGTTGTTGCTGGTCGTCGAGACCAATGCTCATCAGGTGGTGCGGCTGCCAATTCCGCGTGAGGCGCAGCGTGTGGACGAAGGAGCCTCCCAGACCCAGCGTCCGCCGTCTCTGCTGGCCGGGGGCACCTTGGAGATCGTGTCCCGATTCTCGGCGCCCACCGGGCAGAAGCTCGACGATCGATGGGGAGACCCGACCCAGCTCAAGGTCTCGTCGACCCCGCCGGATTTCATCCTGGACGGGGAAGGTGCAGCGCAGGGGCTGACCCGGACTCTGAAACTGAACCCGGAGGTGACCGACGCCGTACTCCACGTCACCGCCAGGGCCGCGGCCTGCG
This sequence comes from Kocuria sp. HSID16901, assembly GCF_003989425.1. Taxonomy (NCBI): domain Bacteria; kingdom Bacillati; phylum Actinomycetota; class Actinomycetes; order Micrococcales; family Micrococcaceae; genus Kocuria; species Kocuria sp. HSID16901. The sequence continues at coordinate 101,415 of NZ_RBLM01000001.1, forward strand.
ATGGCGAGCCAGGCGGCGAAATTCCCGATCATGCCGCATGCCATCTCTACCAGCAGGACTGGGGGATTCCGGTGAAAGTCACGGGTGAGGAGACGGACGAACGCTCGATGGTGCTCGATCTCCGGGGCGTCAACTGATCACTTGCGCTGGACCTCGATCCGATCGCCGTTGACGACAAGGTCGGCATTGATCTGGAACGGAATCGTTTTGCTGACGGTGCTGACCTTGCCGGTGTACAGGTCGAGGGCCTGGAATTCGATGCGGGCTTTCCCCTGAGGATTGGTGAGCTTCCAATGGCCTTGCGGGTCGATTGTGGCTGAGGAGTCCGGCTTTTCCACGATGGACCAGGAAACGTCGCCCTGCACGCGCCCGTCAAAGTCGTACTCGAAGGGGCATCCCTGAGGGTAGAGCGTGTCCTGCGAAGCGCAATGTTCGAGCGCATCGTCCACCTGACGCCTAATGGACTCCTGGGCAGCCGGACTCGGGGCAAGATCCAAGGAGAGCGACGGGTTCTGGTCGGAGGCTCCCTGGGGATGAGGGCTCCAGATCGTGGTCGTGGATTCTCGGGCGTCCAAGAGAGATGAGCTGTACTGGGCGGTGTAAACCCCCGGGAAGAAGACGGCGAATCGTTCCTCTCCCTGGGGCACCCCGACCTTTTGACGGTTGAGAGTTGCGGTCTCGACCCCGGGGGTTTTGACGTTGATCGTCGGAAGAGTCTGCGAGTCGATCGCCCAGTCCTCGAGAACTCCCGCGTGAATTCCCGTGCGGTGAACCGGGAAATCGGTGGACGAGTCCTTGTCGTTGAGCCGGTAGGTCACCGTGACGACGGCCCGATCCTCGGAACTCTGCTTGACGTTGTACCGGAAGTGTCCCAGCGTCTTGGTGGACTCCGAGAGGGCGTGCCCGTCGAGCATTGCGGCGTTGGACTCGGGGACCTTGGCATCCAAGAGAGTCATCGCTCGACCGCCGTCACCGTTGCGGATGGCCTGGATGTAGTCACGGACCGGCGACGTCGGACCGAACGCGTAGATGGAAATCAAGGCCATGATGGCGACTCCCAGGGCGGCGGCCACCAGAACTCCGGCGCAAAAGGTAGCGAGTGCGCGGGTTACCGGAGACTGAGGAGACATGTCATCCAGGATATCCGTCCGCTGCCCGTTCCATCGTCATCGCATAGGGTTGAGGCCATGGCAGAAAACCTCCGTGACGTTCCCGCCAAGTTCGGCCATCAGCAGCGGGGCTTTTACCCGCGCATCAATTCGTACGGTCGCCGCATCATGGCGGTCCTTCCGACGATCGCGTTAGCACTGGCGCTCTTGGCCATTCTGTATTTCAAACGTCCGGCCGCCGCCTTTGTGGTGGTGGTTCTTGCGGCGGAGGTCATTGCAGCCCTGATGGTCTACTCCCTGTTGAAGCCGGCGGTTGCGGTGCTCACCGATACTCACGTGCTTCGCGGCCGTCTCATCGGGTGGAAAGCGGTACGTCGGGATAAGATCCATCACACGGTTTTCGTCGAGAGACTTCAGCCCAAAGCGGCGTTGACGGCAGGAGACGGACCGCTGGCCAAATTGCGCTACCGAGGAATGCCGGGGTTGTGGTTCACCGACGAGTCTGGCAAACGGGTGCTTCGATTCGACGGACGCGTGTGGGACGCAAAGACCTTGCGGGAACTGTCCACGTTGGTCACCCCGGAGACTACGCGATATTCCACGATCAATGTGACGGAATTGGCCGAACGCCAGAAGGGTCTGGTCAGCTGGTCGGAACTTCATCCGACGTTCCGTTCGACGGCGGTCGTCTTGCTCGGGCTAGCGTTTCTTGCCCTCATCGTGGTGCTCGGTGTGTGGCCCGAGGTCTTCGGTGCTCGGGAAGGTATCGCGCAGCTCGGGGAATAGAATATGACCATGCGTGAGCCTTCTTTGTGGGAATTACAAAAACAGCGAAACCCTGGACATTCGCAGTGGTACATCGAACGATTTGAAACCATGCGTGCGCAAGGGGCGGACCTGAATGGTGAGGCGCGGTTGATTGATGCGATGGTTCCTCGCGGCGCCTCCATCTTGGACGCGGGCGCCGGCCCGGGCAGGGTTGGTGGAGAACTGGCGCGGTTGGGGCACCACGTCGTCGGCGTGGACATCGACGCCGACCTGGTTCATCAGGCACAGTTGGACCATCCCGCCGGCAACTGGCATGTCGGGGATCTGTCGGACCTCGATTCCGCGCTCCCCGAGGGATACCGGGGGTCGTTCGATGCCGTCGTCTGTGCCGGAAACGTGATGACATTCTTGGCGCCGTCCTCGCGACGAGCGGTTTTGGCCGGTTTCGCGGAAGCTCTGGCTCCAGGTGGGCGTGCCGCGATTGGGTTTGGCGCTGGCCGTGGGTACGACTTTGAGGAATTTTTCGCCGACGCCGAGGCGGCTGGTCTCGGCCGAAACCTGACTTTGGCAACGTGGGATCTTCAACCGTTCGAAGACGGGTCAACGTTTTTGGTATCCATCCTCAAAAAGCCGGAAAATCCCGCGCGGGAACTCGGGGAGAGGGTCAGCCTTCTCGGGTGAACCCCGGTGCGGACGTGGAGACCACGGGAAAAGAAACGACGGGCCATGCGAGAAGTTCCTCGCATGGCCCGTCGTTATTTGTGGAGCGGCTGACGGGAATCGAACCCGCGTATCAGGCTTGGGAAGCGTGCGCTCTACCATTGAGCTACAGCCGCGCGGCGTCAAAAAGACACGACGGTTATTCTATCGCATCGCCGGAGTTGGGGCGAACCGGGCGGCTGCACCTCGGGAACATGGCCTATTCTGTAATCGTGCTGATTTCAGATCACGATATTCGCCAAGACATTGACCGCGGTCGCATCCGCCTGGATCCTTTCGATCCGGACATGGTGCAACCCGCGAGCGTTGACGTTCGCTTGGATCGGTTCTTCCGGCTGTTCGATAACCATAAGTACCCGCATATCGACCCGTCCCAGGACCAACCCGAGCTGACTCGACTCATCGAAACTGCTCCGGGGGAGCCCTTCATCCTTCATCCTGGGGAATTCGTCTTGGGATCGACCTACGAACAGGTCACGCTTCCCGACGACGTTGCGGCTCGTTTGGAGGGGAAGTCGTCGCTCGGGCGTCTCGGGTTGCTGACCCATTCCACCGCGGGCTTCATCGATCCGGGATTCTCCGGGCACGTGACTCTGGAATTGTCGAATATGGCGACCTTGCCGATCATGTTGTGGCCCGGCTCCAAGGTTGGCCAGCTCTGCTTCTTCCGGCTGACCTCGCCGGCGGACCACTCCTACGGTTCGGGCTTTTATCACAACCGATATCAGGGGCAACGCGGGCCTACGGCGTCGCGGAGCTATCAGAATTTTCACGTCACGGATATTTCGGAAAGTTAGATCACGCAATGACCGAGACCCTCGTGTTTTCCATGAGGGCTATGGGGGCGGTCGTCGACATTGTCGCTCGAGAGGGGATCTCGCCGCGGTTTCTTGCCGCATTAGAAGATTCTTGGGCAGACTGCATTCCCAGCCCTGCAGCCAGTACTGATTCCGCCGAGTCCTCGGCCGACGTACGAATTTATGTGGTTCCTCAGGATGCTTCGATCCAGGAGGAACCAGAAGACGGCGCCTTCTTGCGTGTTGGCCCTGAATCGGAGTGGCCCTTCGCCGCTCAGGACTTCACATCGTTGGTGACGATCGAACTCATCAAGAAATTCATTGTGAAATTACATCTTTTCCACGCCGCCGCATTGATGCGACCGGAGACCGGAGAAACCCTGGCCCTCATCGGGCCTTCTGGACGTGGAAAGACGACGGCGTCACGCGCTCTCGCGAGCTCTGGCTGGACCTACTTGAGCGACGAGACCTGCGCCATCGACCCCGAAACCCTGATGGTCAAGCCGTATCCCAAGCCTTTGTCCGTCATAGAACATCAAGGATCGCCCAAGGCCCAACTCGCTGCCTCCTCCCTCGGGCTGCGAACGCCCACCGACGCAGACTCTCCGGTGCCGACACTGTCACGGCTCATCATTTTGGACCGGTTGGAGGGGGAGGGCGATGAGCCGGTCGGACTCTTCCCGGTGACTTTGCTGCAAGGCCTGCAATGTCTGGCCGAACAATCGTCCGGCCTCGCACAAACGCCTCACGCATTGCGGGAATTAGCCCGGCTCGTGGACCGAGTGGGCGGAATCAGCAAGGTGCGATATCGGGATTCCAGCGAGCTGCCGGACATCTTGGCTTCCGTGTCGGATGCGATCCCTGAACCTCACGACGAGACATGGGAGTATCTTGCCTCGCAGGGCTCCCGAGACGCTGAGACTCACGTCCTGTCGCAGGATGTACGCCCCGCATCTACTCAAGCCCTGGCCGATTATTGCCGCATCAGTCGGAGCCCCCAAGCGAGTGGATTGCTGACGAACGAAGGCCTCCTGATCATGCACGCCGATCGGACGGTTTTGTACACCCCGCTGGGGGCGGACCTGTGGCTCTTGACTGAGGGCGGTGCGACGGTCGGCGAGCTCCGGTCCAGATTGGAGCAGATCTATGGTCCGCCTCCGGAAGGTGCCTTCGAGCTGGCCTTGGACGCGGTTCTTGAAGACGGTGCGTTGATCGTCTCCAGTTCGCCGGCCTCAGCGGAGGAACCCTCGGCTCTGCCATCACCTGCCGATGAGGCGGCGGCAGGATCGCGGGACCTGTCGTCATGACCGCGCACTTGGCGCCCGCGGTCATTCTTGCCGTGATTCTGGTGTTCTCTGGGGTGGCGAAATGCCGCGAACCGGGTTCGGTCCGGGCCGCTTTGGAGAATCTTCGGGTACCTCTGATGTCGCGAGGGCGACTGATGGCCTCGGTATTCCCTTGGGCGGAGATCGTGCTCGGCCTTCTGATCGTTGGGTCCCCCGGAGTGCTCGCGACGGTGATAGCTGCTCTTGCACTCCTTCTCTTTGCCGCATATTGGGTGCTGATCTACCGCGCCCTGGGATTTGGCGAATCGGTCAGTTGCCACTGTTTCGGCTCGACGTCGAGTGGACGGGTGACGCGTCGGACTCTCTGGCGCAACACGGTATTCCTGCTTTTAGCCGTGTGGTGGATGGTGGTGTCCTGCGAGACGAGCGTCCCCGAGTTGGTCCGTTCCGCTTCGGCTTCGGACGCGCTCTGGGCGCTCGGCCTGGTGGCGGTCGGCACGACGGTCTTCACCATCATGAAAGACAACGGGGCTGGGTACTCGTCCGAGGCGTTGGATCAGGGCCGTGGGCGCCTCGAAGAACCGAGGCGAGCAGACGGCCCGCATCAGAACGATGCCGGCGAGCCATCGGATGAATTGGACTATGTTCGATTGCCGATTCCCGGCGTCGTGGTACAAGACGCTCACGGGGAACTGGTGTCGCTCCGCAGGATGGCGTCGACTCAGGCGCGGCTCGTGCTCTGGGTGTCGGCAGGTTGCGGATCGTGTTCCGAGGTCATGCGCCAGGCGGCGCAATGGCGGCAGGAACTGGCACCGGCGGTCGGCGTTCACCTCATGACCCCGTCCAGCCGCCAGGCCCTCGAGACGGTAGCCGATCGTAGCTTGTGGGACTCGACTCTGTACGACGTCGGTCACGTGGTCACCGACGTCATGGACCTGGCGGGCACGCCCGCGGCCGTCCTCTTAGGGGCGGACGGTCTGCTCGCTGGAGGGCCGGTCCTCGGTCGTGAGGTTATGGATTTTGTGCGGGACGTTCGGGCCGAGCTGGAAGCCGCACAGCCAAACCAAGACCGATCGCCAGAATGATCATGATGCCCAGCACACCCCAGATTTGAGCGCCGAACACGCTGACGAACACCGTGAACAGGGCCGGAGCCAAGAAACTGAGGGCGCGGCCCGTCGTGGAGTACAAACCGAAATATTCGCCCTCGTCACCGGGCGTCGTAATCCTCGAAAGGTAGCTCCGTGCCGCGGACTGAGCCGGTCCGACGAAGGCGCACAGAGCGAGTCCGCACACCCAAAATAACCACTGTTCTTGAAGGAACAACAAGGGCGTGGCCGCGATTAAGAGTGCGGCGAGGGAAACCAGGATGACGCGGCGTGGCCCCCACGCGTCGTCGAGCCGCCCACCCAACACGGCTCCGAGACCGGCGACCACGTTGCCGGCGATCGCGAAGACGATCACCTGGCTCGAGCTAAAACCAAACGTTCCCGCTGCCAGGACTCCACCGTAGGTGAAGATTCCCGCCAATCCATCACGAAAGATCGCGGAGGTAATCAGGAACCGAAGCGCGAGCGGTTCCTCTCGGTATAACCGACGTATGGTCCGACCAAGACGCTTGTAGGAGTCGAGGATCGAATCGCGGGGGCCGGGACTTTGCTCGCCGGTGGCCAAGCCGTAGTCGCTCGATGGCGCGGTGGCTCCCGGGAACCGGAGCAGCAATGGCAACGAGAACAGCATGAGCCACACGGCCGAAAAGACGGCGATCGCCCGCAGATTGAGGGAATCATCTTCCGGGATGCCCAGCAGACCCGGCGAGACAAACCCCACGAGGACGATCCCCAAGGCCACAATTCCTCCGAAATACCCGAAGGACCAACCGAGCCCAGAAACGCGGCCAACGGTTTCCGGCGTCGAGATCGAGGGGAGGAGGGAGTTGTAGTGAACGGTGGCGATTTCACTCATGACGTTGGCTAGGGCAATCAGGCCAACGCCCAGATAGAGATAGGACGGTTCTGGGCGGGCAAAGAAGCAGAGGGCCACGCACAGCGCCACAGCGGTGGTCGTCCAGGCGAGCGCTCGCCGTCGTGATCCATTGCGATCCGCTCTCTGGCCGGTCACGGGAGCCGTCAGGGCCACGACGACGCCCGCAATCGTGAGCCCGGCCGAGAGCACCTGGGTGGTGTGCTCCTTGGACCCGAAAGCATCGCTGGTCAAGTAGACCGTAAAGACGAAGGTGGTCATCACGGCGTTGAAGCTCGACGATCCGGCATCCCACAGGGCCCACGGAATCACCGGCTTCTTGTGGGAAGCGGCAGATTGCATAATCCACAGGATACAAGTGGCCTATGCCACGCCATAGCGGTAGGAGGTAGCCAGTAGGGAAATTGTCGATACATTCCTCCAGAGACATGACACCTTCTTGCCACAGGAGTTAGCTCAGAGCTTGGCCGCCCACCTGGAAAAATCGCCGCTGATAAGCTTGGCCAGGACGAGAACCGTGATGAGGTAGAGGGGGCACCATTTGGGCATCGTGATTCTGGCCCACGTCGTGGCCGCTCTCGTGGCGCCGATGTGTTTCCGACGGTGGGGTCGCACATGCTTCTACGTTTTCGCCCTCGTTCCCGCCGTGAGCTTCATTTGGCTCTGCACCACGGCTCCGGCCGTCTTCGGCGGTCAGGTCATAACCGAGAGCTATCCGTGGATACCCCAGCTCGGCATTTCGTTGTCGTTCCGTCTGGATGCCCTCGCATGGATCCTCTCCGCCATGATTTTGGGGATCGGCGCACCCATCATCTTCTATTGCGCCGCGTACTTTAAGCACACGAACCAGTATTCTGGCTCCTTTGCCTCTCAACTACTGCTCTTCGCCGGAGTCATGTTCGGCCTCGTGACCGCGGACGACATGATGGTCATGTTTGTCTTTTGGGAGCTCACGAGCATTCTGTCGTATCTGTTGATCGGATACGCCCACGTGCGTTTCTTCGCCCGGCGGGCCGCCCTGCAAGCGTTGATCGTGACGACGGCCGGCGGTTTGGCGATGTTCATCGGCATCATCATGTTGGCCGTGGCGAGCCGTTCTTATCTGCTCTCGGACGTGATCGCTCGGGCCCCAGAAACCATTGCGTCGCCAGGCGGTGGCGTCGTCATGGGTGCCGCACTGGTGTTGTTGTTGGTGGGGGCGATGTCGAAGTCGGCACTTTTCCCCCTGCACTTTTGGCTCCCCGGGGCGATGGCCGCTCCCACCCCGGTCTCGGCGTTCCTCCACGCCGCCGCGATGGTCAAGGCGGGCATCTACCTTGTGGCCCGATTCGCCCCGGAATTCTCGGGCGTTGCACCGTGGACGGGCATCGTCGTCATCGTGGGGCTCTTCACGATGCTCTTCGGCGGATACGTAGCCCTGAAGCAGTATGACCTCAAGCTCATCCTCGCGTACGGAACCGTGAGCCAGCTCGGATTCATCCTGACGGTCGTGGGGATCGGAAGCCCCGACGCCATCTATGCGGGGCTGGCCATGATGATTGCGCATTCCCTGTTCAAGTCGGTCTTGTTCCTGTGTACGGGCATCATCGACCATCAGGCGGGTACCCGTGAGATCACTCGACTCTCCGGAATTTGGCGGAAGGCACCGGTCCTCTTCGTCTTGGCCGTGCTGTCGGCGGCGTCGATGGCGGGAATTCCGCCCCTCGCTGGGTTCGTCACCAAGGAGTCGATCCTTGAACTGGGCGTCGAAGGCTGGGCCCACGGCATGGGTGCCCTCGGCCCGGGACAATCAGGGCTCGTCCTCCTGTGCATCGCTGTGGGATCGGTCTTGACCTTTGCCTACAGTGCACGATTCGTCTGGGGCGCCTTCGCGACCAAAAAGCCTCGTGACGCGCACCCCGATCTGATTCAGGGCGGCTCCGTTCACTCGACCGACTTTCACGCGATTCCCTTGACCTTTGCGTTGGCCCCGAGCGTGATCACGGTACTGACCCTCGCGCTGGGCCTCTTCCCGGAGCCGATCCATCAGATGGTCGGGACGGTCGCTCAGCAGGGCGGCGAGATACACCAGCACCTCGCCTTGTGGCACGGTCTGACTCCGCCTCTGGGAATTTCCGCGATGATTATCGCGACGGGTGTGGTTCTCTACCTGGCTCGAGTGCCCGTCCTCAAGGCGCAATCCGCGGTGCCTTCGCTGCCGACGGCCGATTCCGTGTACCGCGGAATTATTGGTTTCATTGACTGGGCCGCGGTTCGCATCACCGGCTTCACTCAGCGTGGTTCCCTGAGCTTTTACCTCGCGGTGATTCTTGCGACGGCCGTGATCGTTCCGACGATCGGCCTGTTTATCGTCGAGACCCCGCCGTTGCGATCCATTAACTGGACGGATTCCCCCGCTCAATGGGCCATTGCCGCCGTCATGGTGGGGGCCGCTCTGATCGCGGTTCGAGCGAATAAGCGATTCCTGGCGATCCTGATGGTTTCGGTCACGGGTTACGGGTTGGCCTTGATCTTCGCGCTCCGGGGTGCCCCGGACTTGGCGCTCACACAGATGCTGGTCGAGACCATCTCCTTGATCGCATTCGTCTTGGCCTTGCGCATGCTTCCCTCGGGAATCGGCAAGCGCAAGACCACCCGGCGGCCCGCCCGGGTCGTGATCGCCGTGGGCTTCGGACTCTTCATGATGGCTCTGGCCGCATTCTCGATCTCGTCGCGTACCGCTAGCCCCATTTCATTGGATATGCCGCGGTTGGCATACGAGATCGGTCACGGAAAGAACGTCGTGAACGTGACCCTCGTCGACATGCGTGCCTGGGACACCTACGGCGAAATCTCGGTCTTGGCTCTGGCCGCGACGGGTGTCGCTAGCCTGATATTCATTGCTGGACGGCAAGACGCCGGACGGAACGGTCCGGCCTTGGATACGGGACGCATCCGGGCAGTCAGTAAGAGATATGCGGGCCGCACTGGGCTGAGCACCGGAACGCGCGTCGTCGGACACTTCATGAACGTCAAGCGGGATCCCTTCCTCGTGGCTGGGCGCACCCTTGCACCGGAAAACCGTTCGTTGATGCTTGAGGTCATCACGCGGTTGCTGTTCCACACGGTCGTCCTGGTGTCGGTCTACTTGCTTTTGGCCGGTCACAATCTTCCCGGAGGCGGGTTCGCCGGTGGCCTCTTGGCGGGACTCGCCCTGGGGCTGAGGTACCTGGCGGGTGGCCGCTACGAGCTCGAGGAAGCCACTCCGGTCAATGCGGGTGTCCTCTTGGGCTCCGGCATGATCCTCTCGGCGGTTTACGCGCTTCTTCCTCTGGCGTGGGGAGGCTCGGTCTTCGCCTCCTACGCTTTCGAGGTGCACTGGCCGGTTTTCGGTGAGATCCACTTCGTGACGGCCACCATCTTCGATATTGGTGTGTATTTGATCGTCGTCGGCTTGGTGCTTGACGTGCTGCGCAGCTTGGGCGGAAAGATCGATTCTGTCCTAGAGGAAGAGCGCCGCCAGGAGCGCGAACGGTCGCGTCAGACCGGACGCAAGCGTCGCCGGATCAAGGTGCGCCGTTCGGGTGGTCCTCAGACCGTAGCGATTCCTTCGGGGCCGGTCACCGCGACCAGCGAAGAAGAACACTTGGACGGCGAGCGACCAACCGCCGCGGCCGATACAGGTCACGCCGAACGCACCCGAGAGGACGACCACTCATGATCGATGCCTCAATGCTCCTGGTCATGGGGGTTCTCTACGCCGTGGGCGTGTATCTGGTGCTCGAGAAGTCGCTCACCAAGGTTCTATTGGGCCTGATGCTGATCACCAATGCGACCAATATCCTGATTTTGCACACCGCAGGCTCCTCAGGAATCCCGGCGTTCTTCGACCCGACGAGGAGCGCCGACGAATACTTCGACCCGCTGCCACAGGCCTTGGTCCTGACGGCCATCGTGATTTCCTTTTCGGTGACGGCGCTGATGCTGGGCATGATTTACCGCAGCTGGGTCTTGTCCCGTCGAGACGACATCATGGACGACGCCGAGGACCGCCGCGTTGCCGCCCAGCCGGACTACGATCCGGAGGACGACGACGCCGCCCCCATCGAGCCCTCCGAATTCGAAGGTTCCGAGGAACAACGAGAGGAAGCCTATCGCCAGCGGAAGCAGAAAGAGCGGTCTCAGCGTGAGAATGCGCGGACTGTTGCCGACGACGAGGCGCCTGGTCTCGCCAAGGAACACCACTCGCACTTGGGTCAGGGAAATCGCGATCAGGGGGAGTGGCGTCCATGAACATCGTTGAGTTAGCCCCCGTGGCCGTGATTCTGCCCCTGCTCGCCGCAGGCCTGAACTTCACGCTGTACAAGTTCCCGAACGCCCAGCGGTTGGTGTCACTTCTCGCGATGTCGCTGATCCTGGCCCTCGAAATCGTGCTCTTGATTTCGACCTGGGGAACGGGCCCGCAATCCGTGACGCTGGGCGGCTGGGCGGCGCCTTTCGGCATCGTCATGGTCGTGGATCAGTTGTCGTCCTTGATGCTGGTCGTCTCCACGCTCGTCTCTTTCGCGGTGCTCATCTATGCGACCGGTCAGGGTCTCGCGGATGGTGACGGCGACGCGCCGATCTCGGTGTTCTACCCGACCTTCTTGGTGCTGTTGGCCGGAGTGTCCAATGCCTTCTTGGCGGGGGACCTCTTCAACCTGTACGTCGGGTTCGAGATTCTGCTGACTGCCAGTTACGTACTTCTCACCATGTCCGGGACGGCTCCGCGCATCCGGGCCGGCGTGACCTATACCGTGGTCTCGGTCATTTCCTCGATGCTGTTCCTGATTTCCATCGGCATGATCTATGCGGCCCTGGGCACCGTGAACATGGCGGATATCGCCGCCAAAGTGCCGGACCTACCCGTGGGCACCCAGATGCAACTGCACCTGATGCTACTGGTGGCCTTCGGGATTAAGGCCGCCGTTTTCCCGTTGTCCCTCTGGCTCCCGGACTCGTATCCGACCGCGCCCGCGCCGGTCACGGCCGTGTTCGCGGGCTTGCTGACCAAGGTCGGCGTGTACGCGATCATCAGGACGGAGACCCTCCTGTTCCCCGGTGGAATGGTGGACAACCTCCTCGCCTTCGTCGCGGCTGCAACCTTAGTGGTGGGCATCCTGGGAGCGTTGACTCAAAGCGATATCAAGAGAACCCTCTCGTTCATTCTGATCAGTCACATCGGCTACATGATCTGGGGCATCTCGTTGTCGACGCCGGAGGGCTTGGTGGCCGTGGTCTTTTACGTTGCCCACCACATCGTGATCCAGACGAGCCTGTTTATGGTCGTGGGCCTGATCGAGCGACGCGGTGGTTCCGCGAATACGGATCGTCTCGCAGGGCTCGCGAAGATTGCGCCCATCTTGGGCATCCTGTACTTCATCCCGGCCATGAACTTGGGCGGTATACCGCCGTTCTCCGGATTCATCGGGAAAGTTGGCCTCATCGACGCGAGCGTGCGAGCCGGAACCTGGCAGGGATACGCCCTGGCCGGCATCGGCGTCTTCGTGTCACTCCTGACTCTGCTGACCTTGGCCCGTATTTGGAACCGTGTGTTCTGGCGTAAGCCAGAGGATGCCGAATTCCCCGATCCGATCCTCTTGGCAAAGGACGCCGATGGTCATTACGGCGTCCGGACCTCGGGAGAAATTGACATCGAATCGAGGCGTTACAAGGGCCGCGACGTCACCCTGTTGCCGCGGCCGATGATCGGCTCGACCATCGGATTGGTCGCCGTGGGAGTCGCGATCACCTTCTTGGCCGGGCCGTTATTCAACCTCTCCTACCAAGCAGCCGATAACTTGAGTGATCCGCACGCGTACATCGAAGCCGTATTGGGCCACGACGCCGCCTCGGAAGGGGGCCACTGACATGAGTCCGTCCGCCCACCGGGCCCCTCGCATCAGGCCCAAAAATACCTTCCGTACGGAACTTCCGCTGTTGGTGTGGCTCGTTCTGGTGTGGGGCGCCCTCTGGCGGGATTTCTCTCCCGGCAACTTGCTCTTCGGCCTGATTCTGGCCTTCATCTTGGTCCGCGTCTTCTACCTACCGCCGGTGCAATTGTCCGGGCGGTTCAATCCACTGTGGGCCTTCGTATTGGCCATGAAGTTCATCTGGTGGATCGCGGTCGCAAGCTTCGAGATTCTGTGGTTCGCTGTGAGGCCACGGGGAGCACCCAGATCCGCGGTCGTCTCGGCCCAATTGGACATCAATAGCGACCTCCTCATCACGGTGGTGGGTCATATCGTCTCCCTGATCCCGGGCTCGCTCGTCGTGGAGGTGGACCGGCGTCATGCAACGATCTATTTCCACGTGATCAACATCGAGTCCGCGGAGGACGTCACGAAATTCCAGAACAGCGTTCGCAAGATCGAGGCCTATGTGATTCGGGTGATGGGTACCCGGGAGAGCTATGCAGCCCTCAAATCCGGCACCCTCGGTGAGGAGAAGCCATGAAAGTCGTCATGGTGATCTGCGGCATCATTCTGGTGTTGGCAGCCATCGGAACCATCTACCGTCTGGCCAAGGGGCCTTCGCTCTTGGACCGAGTGATCGCTTCGGACGTTCTGCTCGCCATCGTTGGTGCCGGTTTGGTCATCGACATGGTCAATCGGGACAGCTACGAGAATGTCACCTTGCTCATCGTCATTTCCCTCGTCGGCTTCTTGGGGTCCGTGACGGTCTCTCGATTCGCGAATAACAAGCGGGAACGTGAAGACCTCGCCCGAGACGCCGTCGGCGGATATAACGCCAGTGCCTCGACACGCCAAGAATCGGCGTCGTCCCTCGGCCAGAGTCAGAACCCTTCGGATCAGAAGCCTTCAGGGGGTGAGCGATAGATGTTGGACACCGTTCTGAACATTCTCACGGGAGCATGTCTGATCGTCGGTTGCCTCATGTCCTTGGGGGCCGCACTCGGCATCATGAGGTTCAGCGATGTGCTGTCGCGCCTGCACCCCGGTGCAAAGCCCCAGGTCTTCGGCTTGTTTCTCTTACTCCTCGGCATGGGAATCGCCGCCCGCAGTTGGAGCCTCGTCCCCGCGCTCATTTTGGCCTGGACCTTGCAGATGCTCGCGACGCCGGTTTCCTCGCACATGGTCGGTCGGTCCGGATTCCGGAACCGGCACTTCGCGGCGTCGTCGTTGACCGTCAACGAATTGGCCGACCTCGTCGAGCAGATGAACCGCGAAGAGGAACAAGAGCAGGCTCCGGCCGAGGCCGCGCCCGAGCCTCGAGAGGTTGACGCGGATACCGCGGGATTAGACAAGCCGGACGAACAAGAGCCTCGGCAATCCTGACAACAACGCCGATGGGCGCGTGACAACGTCACGCGCCCATCGGCGTTAGCTTGAGAAGGGGACGGTTAGACCTCGGCCTGGCCGCCGGTCTCGATGTCTTCATTCTTTTCCATCCGGGCGGCAACCCGGGTGACGCCAATCTTGATCAGCGTGGCGACGACGCCGCTGATGGCGGTCCAGATGATGACGTCACGAAGGCTTTCTTCGGGGTCCGGGTTGTTGGCGGGCGGCTCGTTGCCGGTGATCTTCTTCCAACCGAGGGTCATGATCTTATTGGCGGCGAAAACTCCACCCAGGGAAGCCACGGTGGAACCGATCTTGATGACGGGATTGCTCATACGAATCTCCTGTAATTGTCGGACGATATTTCGGCCGGTCATGTGCAGCTTCCTCTAGCCTAATCGCAGGCCAATGGCTTTGTCTCAAACGACCGCAGATTCTCCGTCCCTCTCGTGATCCGTTAGGATGGTCCGAGTTCACCACACGACAGGGGAGCCTCAAGCGAGGCTGAGAGTGCGCAAGCAGACCCTCGACCTGATCCGGTTAGCACCGGCGTAGGGAGTCGAGATCTCGGGTGTTCCCGAAAGAGAATTCGGGCAAGGCCTCCCCTCCTGACCGCAATTCCAGGAGGATATACCGTGAACGCATCATCGCCCAAGGCGCCATCCAAAACCTTCCCACGAGGCTCGTGGCGCGTTATCGACATCGTCATTGCCTCGGTTCTCGCCGTGGTGTGCGGCGTCATCTTTTGGATCTGGTCGAACGGCGTCGCCCCGTTGATCGGCACCGTGACGGTCGGATTCCCGCCCTTGTCCGGACTCATCGGAGGGGGATGGCTCATCGCTGGGGTCCTCGGAGGACTCGTCATCCGCAAACCGGGCGCAGCTCTTTACTGCGAAATTCTCGGGGCCCTCGTTGAGGCGCTGTTGGGAACTCATTACAGCTTCGCCGTCCTCATCTCCGGGCTCGTGCAGGGCTTGGGCGCGGAAGTCGTTTTCGCGGCCTTCCGATACCGCCGCTTTGAGCTTCCCATCGCGCTGCTGGCCGGAGCCGTTTCGGGCCTGTTCATGACCGTCAGCGAGATCGCGATGTATTACGCCTTCTGGCAAACACAGTTCAAGATCACCTACGCGATCTTCGGCGTCATCTCGGGTCTGGTCATCGCCGGGTTCCTGGCGTGGGCCCTGACCCGGGCGCTCGTATCGACGGGGGTGCTTTCGTCGGTCGCGGCCGGTCGGGACGCCCGGAGCCGGAGAGCTCGGGCGTGACGGCGGTGGGGGCGACGGTTCAGGCCAGCGACTTTTCTTGGTGGCATGCGGACCGCGAATCTCCCGCCTTCTCGGGGGTGGACCTCCAGATTTCCGAAGGGCAAAAGGTCCTTCTCCTCGGACCCTCTGGTGCGGGAAAATCCACCTTGCTGCACGCGATGGCGGGGGTGCTGGAGGACGACGACGCCTCCAGTGGAACGCTCCTGATCGATGGCGTGGAGCCCCGAGACGCGCGGGGCCGTATCGGCCTCATGCAACAAGACCCGGAATCATCGATCGTCCTCTCCCGGGTTGGAGACGATCTCGCGTTCGGACCCGAAAATCTTGGCGTGGATCCGGAACTGATCGTGCCTCGCTGCCGGAAGGCCCTCGACGCCGTCGGGTTGGACCTCCCGTGGGACCACCCGACCTCCGCGTTATCGGGCGGTCAAAAGCAACGACTCGGCCTCGCCGGAATCTTGGCGATGGAGCCCGCGCTTCTGCTTCTCGATGAGCCCACGGCCAATCTCGATCCAGACGGCGTCCTCGAGGTGCGCGATTCGGTCCTGAAGGCGGTCGAGTCCTACGGTTCGACCCTGATCGTCGTCGAACATCGGGTCGAGGTCTGGGCCGACCACGTGGACCGCATCGTGGTTCTGGACGCAGGTGGCGGAATTCGACATGACGGGCCGCCGCGAAAAGTCGTGGGCGAAGCGCGCGACGAGCTGATTCACGCGGGGGTGTGGGTTCCCGGGTACACGCCGCGCACCCCAGCGCACGACGTCGTCCCCGACCCCGCCGTGCCCCTGCTTCGCGCGGAAGGCCTGGGGGTCTCGAGGCATCCGGCGGACCGTCGGTGGATTCGCGCCCGACGTCGTGCCGTGCTGGGCTCTCCGAATGATCCGGTTCCTGCGCTCCGCGATGTTCCCATAGCCGCCCGAGGAATAGACCTCGAGGTCCGTGCGGGGGAACACCTGGCCATCACCGGGCCGAACGGTGCCGGAAAATCCACGTTGGCTCTGACGCTCGCGGGGCTGTTGGAACCGGCCGAGGGCTGGGTCGGCGCGTGCGACCCGTTACGGGACCTCGACCAGGGGATACCCATCAATTCACGGCGACGGCCCTCGTGGGATCCCGGTCGTTGGTCATCGACGCAGCTCATCGCCCGAATTGGCATGGTCTTCCAAGAACCCGAGCACCAATTCGTGCGATCCACCGTCCGCGACGAACTTCGCCTGGGTGCCGAGCTCACGAGCCATGATCCGGGCGAATCCGCACGCGGAACGGTCGACCCTGAAGAGAGGGCAACCGAACTCCTGGAGCGGTTGGGCCTGGCCCACGTGGCCGACGCCAACCCCTTTACCCTTTCTGGCGGGGAAAAACGTCGTCTTTCCGTGGGCACCGCGTTATCGACCCAGCCGAGAATCCTGATTCTCGACGAGCCGACCTTTGGGCAGGACGCAACCACGTGGGCCAGCCTCGTCGACCTTCTCCGTCAGACCTTGAAGGCCGGAGTCGCCGTGGTTTCGGTGACCCACGACGCCGATTTCGTGGCAGCCCTCGGAGGCCGCGAATTTCGGGTGGGAGCCGCATCCGCCCCCGAGCCCCAGGTCGTCAGGGGAGAGAGGAGTTCGGCATGGACGTCATGAATCCAGCGGTCGCGGCGCATTCCGGCCTGGGCAAGGTCAACCCCGCGATCAAACTCGCTCTCGGTCTCCTGCTGACGGCCTCCTTCCTCGTCAGCGCCGACTGGCTGACCGCGACCATTGGAGGGGCCTCCCTCGTGGCCGTCATGGCCTCGAGCAGAATCAACCCCTGGAACATCGTTGTTCGTTTGTGGCCCGTATTTCTCGCGGCACTCTTCAGCGGTTGGGCGACGGCGATTTTGGCACCGAAAACGGGCCAGCACCTCCTCGAACTGGGCCCCTTGCTGCTCACCTCCGATTCCCTCAACGCTGGCGTTGCGATCGCCTTGCGCGGGGGAGTCCTCGCGATGATCTCGGTGTTATTGCTCTTGACTACCGATGCCCGCGAGATCGGTGATGCTCTGGCTCAGACCTTCAAATTGCCGGCGCGTTTTGTCCTCTCCGCCGTGGCGGCGTTCCGCCTGGTGGGGATCGTGATCGCGGAATGGGAAACCCTAGCGGCAGCCCGGCGAGCGCGAGGACTGGGATCGGACCGCGGCCTGGTCGGGCGGATCACCGGGTTCGGATCCCAAGCCTTCGCCTTGATCGTCCAATCTCTGCGACGGGCGAGCCGCTTGGCCGTCACGATGGAGGCCCGCGGGTTCGGTGCCGGACCGCGGACTTGGGTCAATCGACCGACGTATTCCTGGCGCGACGTCGTCGCCCTGTGCGTGGGCATTGCCATCCCCACAGTCGCCATCGGCACCTCATGGGCCTTGGGCGTGTACCGGTTTTTCCACTGATATGACCCCAGGATGCGCCGTCCTCCCCTCGACATGCTGTAGGAAACCCGACCGGCAAGAGTAGAACTGCCTCTACCTCGCTATCCTCTCCGCTCCACTGTGCGCTCGCTCCGTACGCGGAACAGTAGAGGGTGACATCACCAGCGAGATTCGAGGGAGACCAGATGAGTCAGCAAACTCACGAGCCAACGACGCACGGGCAGGGGGCCGCGAGCGCCATGCCCATTGCCCGGGCCGAAACCGTGAGCAAGATCTACGGGACGAGCGACCAGGCCGTGGCCGCGGTCAAGGACGTCGACCTTGAAGTACATGCCGGCGAATTCGTCGCGGTTATGGGCCCCTCCGGGTCTGGGAAATCAACACTGATGCATCTCATGGCTGGGTTGGAATCTCCGACGAAGGGCCGCGTGTGGGTGGGGGACCAGGAAATTACCCATCTCGATGACGCCGCCCTCACCGAGGTGCGCCGACGCCGCGTGGGGTTCGTGTTCCAGGCCTTCAACCTCATGCCCACCATGGATGTCCGTGAAAACATCCTCTTGCCGTTTGAGTTGGACGGTCGCACCCCCGATGCCATGGAAAAACGGTGGATCGACGAATTGCTCCAGCGGCTCGGACTCTCGGAGAGGTTGAGGCACCGTCCCAGCGAATTGTCTGGAGGTCAGCAGCAACGAGTGGCGATCGCCCGCGCGCTGGCCACCCGTCCCGCTTTGATCCTCGCCGATGAGCCGACGGGCAATCTCGATTCCCGCTCGGCCCTGGAGGTTCTTCAGCTGTTGCGCATGGCCTCCCAAGAGCTCGGACAGTCCATCGTGATGGTCACCCACGACCCCAAAGCAGCCTCGCACGCCAACCGCGTGGTTTACCTCGCGGACGGGCAGATCGTCTATCAGAGCAATGGCCCGTCCCGTGCCGAGGAGATCGCGCAGCGGATGCTCTCCTTGGAGGTGAACTGACGTGAAGGATGCCTTGAGAGAACTCACTCGTCATCCCCAACAGCACATCTCAACATTCCTGGTCGTCATCGTGGGAGCGATGTTCGGTTCCGGACTCATCGGTTCTGTGGGGTTACTCCGGAAGATCCTCGATCCTACCGGAGAAGCAGGCGGAACCCTCTTGGTCATGCTGTTGATGACCACCATGACCTTTTTCGCCATCGCCCTGTTTGTCTCGTCAATCGTGGTGGCCAATACTTTCTCCATCGTTGTCGCGGGTCGCACCCATCAGCTGGCTTTGATGCGGCTGATCGGTGCCAAAGCGTCGGCATTACGACGGGGCATTGCGGCCGAAGGATTGCTCATCGGTGCCCTGGGTTCGGCCGTGGGACTCGTGCTCGGCGGCATCGTGACGTGGCTTCTTGCTCTATGGGCGGAGGCCAAAAATGCAGGTACGGACTTGGAATCCACAGCGTTCAACCCGTGGTGCTTGGCTCCCGCACTGCTTGTGGTGCTGACCAGCTGGGTTGCCGCATGGAACGGCGCCCGTCCGGTGCTGTCGGTCTCGCCGCTGGAAGGCACACGTCGTAGCGTCGAACCTTCGGGGCGCGAACTTCGCCGTCGTAAGCCCATGCTCGGGATGTCGATCGCGCTGGTGGTCTTGGGAGCGTTTTTCCTCGGAGCCGGCATCGTGTCCGCGTCCGAATCGCCCATTTCCATTCTCTCCGCCGTTTTCGGAGGGTTGCTTTCCTTTGCAGGAATAGCGCTGGGGTCCGCCTGGGTCATGCCCCCGTTCTTTGGCCTGTCCGGTCTCCTGGTCGGTCACGGAACGTCAGGTCGGATGGCGGTCGGCAACGCTCGACGTTACCCGCTGCGCTCGGCCCGAATCTCGATGAGTCTGGTCATCGGCATCACCCTGGTAGTGATGTTCGGGACCGTGGGCTCGACCGTGAAATCGGTGATGGGTTCCATGGCTGACAGCGGCGTCTACGACGAAGGTGAGGTCATGTTGATGTCGCAGATGATCGATAACGTCCTCCTGTTCGTCTATGGCATGGTCGCGTTCGCGGTGATCATCGCGGTGATCGGCGTCGCGAATAACATGCGGGCGGCCATTATGCAGCGTCGTGTTGAGTTGGGCATGCTTCGCACGGTCGGACTGTCGATCGGGCAAATGTGGCGCATGATTCTCGGCGAGACCAGCCAACTGACAATCTCGGCGGCCTGCCTCGGCATACCGCTGGGCGTGTTTTACGGCTGGGTCGGAACCTACTGCATGTTCGGTTCGGTTGACGGCGTGCAATTCTTTGGCCCGACTCCGCCGTGGGGAGTATTGATTGCGGTGGTAGCAGGGTGCGCCCTCATCACCGGCGTTGCGACCGCCATTCCGGCCCGGAAGAGGGCACAGGAATCTCCGGTGCGGGCCCTGGCCGCGGTCTAAATCTGGCCTCCCGGCACGGGCATCCGGATGCCCCGACCCCTTGCGGCGGGCATCCGGATGGTCTCGCTTAAGGGAAGCTATCGGCCCGACGGCGCGACGTTGCTCATCGGGTTCTCAAGAATTCGGTGAGCGTCAGCGTCAACTGGTCATCCGTGGCCAAGGCCTGTCCGTTGAGTTGAGTCACCGGGGCGAGCAACCGGACCGAAGAAGCGAGCCAGACGGCGTCGGCCTCCATGAGATCTGCGGGATACAGCGGGCCGAAGCCGACCTCCCAACCTTCATCGCGGGCACCAGCAAAGATCGCTCCCTGCGTGGTGCCGGGAAGGATTCCGTGGTTGGGTTCGGGCGTAGAGATTCGCACTCCCGATTCGGTGCGGTGCGCCACGATCACAGAGCTCGTCGCTCCTTCAAGAATCCGGCGATCGGTACCGATGAAAACGGCCTCTTGGGCACCCAGTGTTCTGACGTAGCGCAGGACTGCCATGTTGATGGCGTATGACAGGGTCTTAGCCCCCGAGAGCAACCACGGCAAGGAGGTGTCTTCAGCCGGGTCATGACCTCGAGGAAGAAGAAGCGCGGTCACCCCGTCGGTGCGTTGCGTGATGGTGGACGCGGGGACAGGGCTCACGATGACCAAACCATACGGTTGCTCGGAGGGAACGCCTCGGCTCACGAGCAATTTGACCGTGTGCTCACGGCCGAGCGACGTCGTGGTTCCTTCGGCTGCCGACTGCAAGGCCAGGTCGAGGGCCGCACGCCACGAATCTTCTCCCGGATTCCAGACCTGGAGGAGCTGTGCCGAGTGGTCGAGGCGAGCGAGGTGCCGCGGCAACTTACGAACGGCTCCATCCACGCACAGCATGGTCTCGAAGACGCCGTCGCCTCGGGTGTAGCCCTCGTCTTCGACGTCGATGATCGGTTGCGACGCGTCGAGGAGCCGACCCTGAGGTGAGTGTGCATCAATGCGAACAACGGTGGGTGTCATGGCTCTCATTAAACTCCTCATTCGGTCCGCCATGGCAAATTTTTCTCCTGAGGGCGGCTCAAACAACGGTCAGGAGTCGAAGAGCTTGGCCTCTTGGTCCGCCCAGAGCGCCCAATATGGCCGGTAGAGGTCGCCGTCGCGACGAAGCGCGCGAAACCGGCGCACGGGAGTCTCCACGTGTAACCACAGACCGAAATGGCCGCTCACCTCGGGGTGCCCCGGGGCTGAGGCTCCCACTCCTTCGGCGATGAGGAAAGGCACGCTCGCTGAGACCGTGCGTTGGGCTTCTTCAGCCTGGCCGCGGGTCCAGTCCCAGGCGTTCCAGGCGGCGTCGTGGCCGGTGAGGAGTTGATTCAGCATGGCGGCATAGTGGTCCACGCCTGCGGCCAGGCCTTCCCAGCCCGGGTACAGATCTTCCAAGTGGAATAGCTCCGATTTCGGCGAGACGTCGGCGCGGGCGCGGTCTAAAAGCCGCTCGGCAAGCCGTGATTTTCCGGAGCCGGAGCGGCCGTCGATGGTCACGATGAACGGACCCGGGCCCGTAAATGCCTCGTACTCGCGCCGGATGGCTTTCCAAATGGCGGACTCATCCTCGGACGTGATGGTGTAGGACGGCACCACCCATAGGGGCCGATGCCGCCGGCGGAGGCTCATGCGCCGTCGGAATGATCGCTCGCGGAGCGCGCCCGCGGATCACCTGAGGCCTCTTCGATCACGCCATCCACGGCGTCGCGGATCATGGCGAAGGTGGCCTCGAAATCCGATGCGTCGCCGTACCAGGGGTCGTAAATTCCCAAGTCTTCGTGTGCTTGGTCGCTGACGGCCGGATCGAATTCCCGAAGCAAATGAATCTTGCTGGCCTGTTCCTCGTCCGACGCCATGCGGCGCAGGGCCTTTTCGTGCGGAAGGTCGAGGGCCAACACGAGGTCGCAATCCGCCAGGTCTCGGCGCGTGACCTGGCGAGCCGAATGATCCTGCGTATCGATGCCCAAGCGCGCGAGAACTTTCCGCGCTCGCGGATCGATGGGATTGCCCTGTTCTTCGTCGCTCACCCCGGCCGAATCGACCACCACGCCGTCCAGACCCGATTCTTCGGCGGCCCGACGGAGGAGGTACTCCGCCATGGGGGAACGGCAAATATTGCCGGTGCAAACAGTCACGATGCGATACATGAACACCACCCTACCCGCGGCTGGTGGCTGAACGAGGGCGGAGCGAAGCCAATGTTCAGAGGTGGCCACCGGTACGCATAATAAAGTTGAGTCTAGTTAGCTCAACTCTCTTGACAGGAGTCGGATGTGTGGCAGACTTGAGTCAGGACAACTCAAGAAGTGAGACCTCCGGGTGCTCAAAGTGGGGCGACTCGCACATGATCATTTCGTGCGGATCCTCCCCGGACCCGGTTTCGGATTAAGAAAAGGAGAAAACCATATGTCACGTGCACTAGGCATTGACCTCGGAACGACCAACTCCTGTGTAGCAGCCCTCGAAGGCGGCGAGCCCGTGGTCATCGCGAACGCCGAGGGCGCTCGCACCACCCCGTCTGTTGTTGCCTTCGGCAAGGACGGCGAAACTCTGGTCGGCGACATCGCCAAGCGCCAGGCCGTCACCAACGTGGATCGCACCATTGCTTCCGTGAAGCGCCACATGGGCACCACCTGGACCGAAAACATTGACGAGAAGAAGTACTCCGCTCAGGAGATTTCGGCTCGTATTCTCCAGAAGCTCAAGGCAGATGCCGAGGCCTTCCTGAACGACACCGTTTCGGATGCCGTGATCACGGTTCCGGCGTACTTCAATGACGCCGAGCGTCAGGCGACCAAGGAAGCCGGCGAGATCGCTGGTTTGAACGTTCTGCGCATCGTCAACGAGCCCACCGCCGCGGCCCTCGCTTACGGCCTGGACAAGGGCAATGAAGACGAGCTCATCCTGGTCTACGACTTGGGTGGCGGCACCTTCGACGTCTCCCTGCTGGAAGTGGGCAAGGATGACGACGGCTTCTCGACCATTCAGGTTCGCGCGACTGCCGGTGACAACCGCCTCGGTGGCGACGACTGGGATCAGCGCATCGTGGATTGGCTGCTCGAGCAGGTCAAGTCGAAGACCGGCGCAGACCTCTCCAACGACAAGATCGCTCTGCAGCGCTTGAAGGAAGCCGCCGAGCAGGCCAAGAAGGAGCTCTCCTCGGCCAGCTCGACCAACATCTCGTTGCAGTACCTGTCGGTCACCGCCGATGGCCCGATCCACCTGGACGAGAAGCTCTCCCGCGCGAAGTTCCAGGACATGACCCAGGACCTGCTGGACCGCACGAAGAAGCCGTTCCACGACGTGATCGACGAAGCCAACGTCAAGGTTTCCGACATCGCTCACGTGGTGCTGGTCGGCGGTTCGACCCGTATGCCCGCCGTTGTGGACCTCGTGAAGGACCTCTCGGGCAAGGAGCCCAACAAGGGCGTCAACCCGGATGAGGTTGTTGCCGACGGCGCCGCCCTCCAGGCCGGCGTGTTGAAGGGCGACCGCAAGGACGTTCTGCTCATCGACGTCACCCCGCTTTCCCTCGGCATCGAGACCAAGGGCGGCGTGATGACCAAGCTCATTGAGCGCAACACCGCGATCCCGACCCGTCGTTCGGAGACCTTCACGACCGCAGAGGACAACCAGCCCTCCGTGTCGATCCAGGTCTTCCAGGGCGAACGTGAGTTCACCCGGGACAACAAGTCGCTCGGAACCTTCGAGCTCACCGGTATCGCCCCGGCTCCCCGCGGCATGCCGCAGGTCGAGGTGACCTTCGACATCGACGCCAACGGCATCGTGCACGTGTCCGCTAAGGACAAGGGCACCGGTACCGAGCAGTCGATGACGATTACCGGCGGCACCTCGCTGTCGAAGGAAGACATCGATCGCATGGTCAAGGACGCTGAGGCGAACGCCGAGGCCGACAAGAAGCGCCGTGAGGCCCAGGACACCCGCAACAACGCGGAGACCCAGGCTTACCAGATCGAGAAGTTGCTCAAGGACAACGAGGACAAGCTCCCCGAGGACATCAAGTCCGAGGTCCAGGGCGACATCGACGAGGTCAAGAAGGCGCTGGAAGGCGAAGACGACGACGCCGTCAAGTCTGCGTTCGAGAAGTTGCAGGCTTCCCAGACCAAGCTCGGTGAGGCGATCTACTCACAGGCCCAGGAAGGTGCCGCTTCGGAGGGCTCCTCCGAGAGCGATTCCGCGTCGGCCGATGAGGACGTCGTCGACGCCGAGGTCATCGACGATGAGGATGAGAAGAAGAAGTAATGACTGAGCCGAATGACACCACTAACCCTGAGGGAAACGACCCGCTCGAGGATGCCTTCAACGCTCCTGACGCGGAGGGAGCTCCCGCGGCGGAAGACGCCGAGGGTGTAGGTGCCGAGGCCGGCGAACCAGAAGGATCCGCGGCGGACGACGCCGCGGATCCCGCCGAGGCGGAGCCCATCGCGGACCCCACCACTGAGGCCGAGCAGCTCGCCAACGAACGTCTCGAGGACCTACGCCGTCTGCAGGCCGAGTTCATGAACTTTAAGAACCGGTCGCAGAAGGAACGCGAGCAGCTTCGCGAATTCGTCGTCGCCGACGTCGTGGGTGCCCTGTTGCCCGTGATCGACGACATCGACGCCGCGCGGAACGCTGGCGACCTCAACGAGGGACCGTTTGCTTCCATCGCGACCAAGTTCGAGGAAGCCCTGAATAAGCAGGGGCTCGAGCGATACGGTCAGGTGGGCGAAGAATTCGATCCCAAGGTTCACGAGGCCGTCCTCCAGCAACCGACGAGCGAGGTCCAGCCGGACCACATCGCGATGGTGCTGCGGAGCGGCTACAAGGTTAAGGACCGCGTCTTGCGGGCCGCGCAGGTCGCGGTGGCCGTCGCAGAGGGCTAATCCCCCAGAGACGGAAGCGTCCTCGCGAGTGAGCTCTCGCGAATCGTCGACGCCGAGGCCATGAACTTTCGCCGCAACGGCGGAGGTTCGGCCTCGGCGTCGTTCGCATCTATTACCTTCACAAGAACAGGACATCACGACGAAACGCTTTGAAAGGAGGCGTCAATGGCCAGCGAGAATTGGCTAGAAAAAGACTTCTACAAGGTTCTGGGCGTCTCCAAAGACGCTAGCGACGCCGATATCAAGAAGGCTTATCGCAAACTGGCGCGCAAATATCACCCCGATCAAAATCCCGGTGATGCCGCTGCCGAAAAGAAGTTCAAAGAAATATCCGAGGCGCATACCGTGCTATCGGATCCTGAGGAACGGAAACAATACGACGCCATTCGCGCGATGGGTTCCGGCGCGCGATTCAGCGCGGGAGCCGGCGGTCCGGGCGGTGCCGGTGGTCAGCCCGGAGCGGGCGGCTTCGAGGATTTGTTCGGCGACATGTTCGGCGGCGGGCGGTCCCGTGGCTCGTATGGCGGAAATCCCTTCGGCGGTGCCGGTGGGCCCCGCGTTCAGTACGGAGGCGGCGGAGACCCCTTTGCCGACCTCTTCGGGGGCGGCGGCTTCAGTTCCGGAGGGCAGAATCCCTTTGGTGCCCAGCAGCCACCTCGAAACCCCGACGTCGAAGCCTCCATTACGGTGGACTTCCATCAGTCCCTCGAGGGAGCTAAGGTCAAGGTCAATCGGCCGGACGGGCGAAGCACGACCATTCGATTGCCGGAAGGCGTTCGGGATGGCCAAAAAGTTCGCCTTCGCGGCAAAGGCAACGTTGGGCCGGGCGGAAAATCGGACCTCATCGTGACGGTCCATGTGCGCCCGCACCCGTTCTTTGAGCGCGATGGCGACAACTTGACCGTGCGCGTCCCCGTGACATTCGAGGAGGCGGCTTTGGGAACAATCCTCTCGGTCCCGACGACCGACGGTTCGAACGTGCGATTGCGGCTCAAGCCGGGCCAAGAGGCAGGCACTCGAATGCGGGTGCGCGGTCGCGGCGTGAAAACCACAAAACATTCGGGGGATCTGTACGTCATCCCGGAGATCCAGGTGCCGGAGAATCTGTCCCCGGAGGCCGAGGAAGCCCTGAAGAAATTCACAGAGCTTTCTGGCCAGAGCGACCCGCGGGCCGACCTCGCGGAGCAAGCAAAGGTGGGATAGTCCATGCAGTTCAGTGACGTGAATCAGCCACTCTTCGTGATTTCCGTGGCCGCGGAGCTTGCGGAAATGCACCCGCAAACCCTGCGGCAGTACGACCGTCTCGGCTTGGTCACACCGTCACGACTGCCTGGTCGCGCACGCCGGTACTCCCAGCGGGATGTCGAGCGGCTACGTCAGATTCAGGATCTTTCCCAACAGGGCGTATCCCTGGAAGGCATCAAGAGAATTCTGCAACTCGAAAACCAGGTTGACGCCTTGCAATCGCGGGTCCGTGAGCTCACTCAAGAGCTTCAGGACACCCAAGATAAGCTGGCGGAATCCAGCCGGGTATTCGCGGCGACTATAGGGGGCGACGTCGTTCGGTTGGGGCGCGGACAACGCCCCGTATCGCAGCCGAAGACGAAGGCCCTGGTCATGCGGAAGCCGCCCTGGCCTATGCCTTAGATACTCGGAGGCTACTGCTCCGAGTCTGAGTTGTTGGACTCAATGCGACGGTAGGCGAGGTCGTGCGCGCGGCGCCCGGCCTCGCCTGCTTTGCGTTCGAAGCTCGTGAGGGTGCGTCCTTCCCACCGGGGCGCCCATCCTCCCTGCGGGTCTTCCTCGGTGGCGCCTTCACCGGGATAGAGGTTTTCGAAGTCTGGCGCGGCTTCCATGACATCACGCATCACGAGGGCGTATTCTTCCCAGTCGGTCGCGAGGCGCCACACGCCGCCGGGCTTCAGAACCCGGGCGACCTTTTCCGCGAAGGCGGGGGAGACGAGGCGGCGCTTGTGATGCCGTGATTTGTGCCAGGGGTCGGGGAAGAAGACCCAGATCTCGTCGACGGACCCGGGTTGGAGCAAATGGTCCAGAACTTCCGGGGCGTTGGCCTGGATGCATCGGATGTTGGTGACCTCGGCCTGGCTCATCTTGAGCAACAGGTCGGCGAGGCCGGGCTTGTAGACCTCAACCGCAAGGTAATCGAATTCAGGGTGTTCCGAGGCAGCGTGGACGATCGCCTCGCCCAAACCGGAGCCGATTTCCACCACGAGCGGGGCTTCGCGTCCGTAGATCTTGCGGTGATCGAAGTCCGCGCCCTCGGCCACCGACGTATCGGTGACCTCCCGGGGGACTTCGAGCACGTGGGTCGGGGCGTACGTGTCCCACGCCTTTTGTCGTCGGGCGGTCAGCCGGTCGCCGCGTCGAACAAAGGAATAGGGCTGGCGATGAAATTTAGCGGGAACGTCGCTCACGGGACAGGCACTCCGGGGCATATTGCGGTTACGAAGGGAAAGGCGGACTCACCGCCAGAACGCCGCCCGAGCGCCATGCGTGATGAATCACGCGGGGTGCGCGGGCGGCGTCGTGGGGAGAAGAGAACTACTTCTTCTTGGACTTCTTCTTGCCCTTGGTCTGCACCAGAAGAGCCAGGGCGATCGCTGCGAGCCAGGAATCCTTGGCAATCGCGGTGCCGTCCTGCGTGGGGCGGATGCCATCTTCCTGGGTGAACTCCTCCGTCTTGAAGTACATGGTCAGCATGCCACCGGAGAAGGCGCCGAGCGCGAGGCCAGCCAGACGGGTCGGAATAAAGGGAGCGACAAGAGCGCCACCGACGGCCAGCTCCGAGTAGGCCAAAGCCTTGCCGAAAGTTGCGGCGTCGAGGTCCTTGACGGCCGGGAATGCCTTGCCCGCCATGGACTGGAGGTAACCCGCGGTCTGCTCGTCAAGGTTCAGCTTGCCGAGCCCCGAGTTAATGATGAAGGCGCCGGGGATGGCGCGAAGAGCTGCATTGGAGAGTGAAAAGGCCATGGTCGTTTCCTTTCGTGAGGTTTCTGGTTCGGGCCACCGAGCACGTGTGCCGGTCACCCACCCGGTGACAACCCTATACCGTGCCGTGGCCTTGTCGTTAGGTCGAGGACGCCCCGGAGTGGGGAGGCGCGTCAGGCGTCCGGGTTGGCGAAAAGCCCACGGAGCTTGGCGAGCGTCAATTCCTCGTGATCCCAGTGGACGGTTCCTTCTCGGGGACCGACGGGTTGCATCCCGGGGACCACGACCGTTTTCATGCCCGCGGCCATCGCACTGGCGACGCCGGAGGGGGAGTCCTCGACGGCGACGCACTGCACCGGATCCACCTCGAGTTTCTGAGCCGCCAGGAGGTAAGGCTGGGGGTCCGGCTTCGGGGAGGTGACGTTTTCGTTTCCTATAACGGCTCTGAACAAGCCCTCCGGACCTCGAGAAGCGGTCATGGTCGCGATTTCGGCGGTCGCATTGGTCACAATGGCTGCGGGGATCCCCGCCTCGGCCACTTCATGGAGGAGTGCGGAGATGCCCGGGAGGAAGGGGATTTCCGTGCGAGAGATGACGTCCCGGGCGTCGCTCGTCAAACGTTCCATGAGCTCGTCGTAGGAGAGATCAATGCCGAGCGCGTGGAGTCGGTCAATGGTTTCCGACATGGGGCGACCCAGGCAGAGGAGGGTGTCTTCTTCGGTCCACGTCTTGCCAAATTCTTCGGCCAATTCGGTCTTGGCTTGAGCCCATAAGGGTTCGGTGTCCACCAGAGTGCCGTCGTGGTCGAAGAAAATTGCCGCGGGAAGATGTGAAGTCATGGATATAGCCTACTGGTCTCTGGGAAGACCACTGGGCGGGTGAGGGCCGTTCCGTCGTTGCCTAAACTGGAAGGGTGAAAGCAGACAGCGACGTGCACACCATCGATTCCTCGGATTCCCCTCGACCCCTCGTGGACGGTCGTCGTTCCTCGGCCTGGTTGCGTATATCGACGTGGTTGGGCATTCCGATGAGCGTGCTCGGTGCCGCCTGGATCACGGCGGGGCGTGCGCTCTTTGGGGCCGGCGGCTCGCTCATGGTGACCTTTTTGGTGAGCGTCGGTCCGCTGTTTCTGGTCGTCATGCTCGTTGCGACGTGGCGCATTCGCCGGGATGCGTCGCGGTATGAGGCGCGGGCGACGTCGGGGACCGTGGCAAGCCTCCAAGTGATCACCTGGGTTCTCGCCGCGATCTTTGGGTTCCTCATTCCCGACCGGCTCGATGGCCGAACCGTTTCCGCACTCTCGCAAACCTTTGGTGCCGACCTCGTGGGCCTTTCCGCCGGCTTCGGGAACACCTTCGGCATTCTGACCTTCGTGGCGGCCTTCGCGACGCTGATCGTCGCCTTCGCGCAGGACCGTTTCAGCGCCAACAAGTCCAACGGACGACCCGCAACGGAGGATGAACTCCTCGATTCCCTCAACTACAACGACGGCGAGTACTGACGCGACCGCCAGCGGCTGTGGCCATCGAAGGCCGGCATGGCAGCTCAAAACCTGTGGAAAACTTTTCGGAAACCTCTATACGTGAGAACTTGAGCGTAGTAGACTCAAGTTAGCTGAACAAAGACGTAGCAACTGAACCACTACTAACGATGAGGAGCCCACCTTGGATACTCAATTCACCACCAAGAGCCAAGAGGCTCTGAACGCCGCGACCATGAATGCTCAAACGGCGGGAAACCCGCAGATTGAGCCGGCCCACATTCTTAAGGCCCTTCTGGATCAACGAGAAGGCGTGGCCGTCGCCGTGCTCAAAGCCCTCGGCATTTCCCTGGATCCGCTGTCCACTCAGGTCAGCGAGATCATTCATAACCTCCCGTCGTCCTCCGGAAACTCCGTGGCGCAGGCGCAATTCTCGAGGCAATCGCTCCGGGTCGTTCAGAACGCCCAGCAGGCGGCGTCGTCACTCGGCGATAGTTTCATCTCCACCGAAGTCCTGCTGTGGGGTCTCGCGCAGGTCGACGGCGACCCCGCGGCCGCAGCGTTGAGCGACGTTGGCGCCACCCCCGAGGCCATCGAAAAGACCATTCCGTCGGTTCGCGGAGACCAAAAGGTCACCTCCGCCGATCCGGAGGGAACCTTCAAGTCCCTGGAGAAATACGGTACGGACCTGACTGCCGTCGCGCGCTCGGGCAAACTCGACCCCGTGATCGGTCGGGATTCCGAGATTCGCCGGGTGGTGCAAGTGCTCTCCCGGCGAACCAAGAACAACCCGGTTCTCATTGGCGAACCCGGCGTCGGCAAGACCTCCGTGGTAGAGGGCCTCGCCCAGCGCATGGTGTCCGGCGACGTGCCCGAGTCATTGAAGGGTAAGACCCTCATCTCCCTGGACCTCGGTTCGATGATTGCCGGTGCTAAGTATCGTGGCGAGTTCGAGGAGCGTCTCAAGGCGGTCCTGGACGAGATCAAGAAGTCCGAGGGGCAGATCGTGACCTTCATCGATGAGCTGCACACCCTGGTCGGTGCCGGAGCGTCGGAAGGCTCGATGGACGCCGGAAACATGCTCAAGCCGATGCTGGCCCGTGGGGAGCTGCGGCTCATTGGCGCTACCACGTTGGACGAATATCGCGAGAACATCGAAAAAGACGCCGCGTTGGAGCGCCGTTTCCAGCAGGTCTATGTGGGGGAGCCCAGCGTCGAAGACACCGTCGGAATTCTCCGTGGGTTGAAGGAACGCTACGAGGCCCACCACAAGGTACAAATCGCCGACTCCGCGCTTGTTGCCGCCGCGACGTTGTCGAATCGGTACATCACGGGACGTCAGCTTCCGGATAAAGCGATCGACCTCGTGGACGAAGCCGCGTCGCGTTTGCGCATGGAGATCGACTCCGCGCCCGAGGAAATCGACCAGCTCCGTCGCCAGGTTGATCGGATGACCATGGAAGAGCTGGCGCTGGCCAGCGAATCTGACCCGGCGTCGATCGAGCGTTTGGAAGCTCTTCGGGCCGACCTCGCGGACAAACAGGAAGAGCTCACCGCGTTGAACGCCCGTTGGGAGGCGGAGAAAGCCGGCCTGAACAAGGTGGGCGACATCAAGTCGCAGATCGACGAGATGCGCTCCAAGGCGGAGGTGGCGCAGCGAGAAGGAAATCTCGCCGAGGCTTCGCGCCTGTTGTACGGAGAGATCCCGGCCAAGCAAAAGGAGCTCGACGCCGCACAGGCCGAGGAAGACCAGCAGGCGAACCGGGACAAGGAAACCATGGTCTCGGAAGAGGTCACCGCGGACGACATCGCCGAGGTCATCTCCAACTGGACCGGAATTCCGGCGGGCCGGATGCTGCAAGGCGAGTCGGAAAAACTGCTGAACATGGAGGCGGAGCTGGGGAAACGGCTCATCGGTCAGTCCTCCGCCGTGGGCGCCGTGGCCGACGCGGTCCGTCGTTCTCGTGCGGGTGTCGCCGATCCGGATCGACCCATCGGCTCCTTCTTGTTCCTCGGGCCAACCGGCGTCGGAAAAACGGAGTTGGCCAAATCCCTCGCCGAGTTCCAATTCGACGACGAGCACGCTCTGGTGCGTATCGACATGAGCGAATACGCCGAAAAGCACTCGGTGTCTCGCCTGGTGGGAGCCCCTCCCGGGTATGTCGGTTACGAGGAGGGCGGCCAGCTGACCGAGGCGGTGCGGCGTCGTCCGTATTCCGTGGTGTTGCTGGACGAGGTTGAGAAAGCGCACCCGGAGGTCTTCGACATTCTCCTGCAGGTTCTGGACGACGGCCGTCTCACCGATGGGCAGGGGCGCACCGTTGATTTCCGCAACGTTATCCTGATCCTGACCTCGAACCTGGGCAGCCAGTTCCTCGTGGACCAGAACCTGGATGAGGACGCCAAGAATGAGGCGGTCATGAA
The DNA here is from genome assembly GCF_003989425.1 of Kocuria sp. HSID16901. Taxonomy (NCBI): domain Bacteria; kingdom Bacillati; phylum Actinomycetota; class Actinomycetes; order Micrococcales; family Micrococcaceae; genus Kocuria; species Kocuria sp. HSID16901. The sequence continues at coordinate 133,194 of NZ_RBLM01000001.1, forward strand.
CGTGGTCAATGCCTCGTTCAAGCCGGAATTCCTCAACCGGTTGGACGAGATCATCATGTTTGACCCCCTGACCGGCGCGGACTTGGCGCAGATCGTGCGTCTGCAGGTGGATGCCTTGGCGCACCGCCTGGGAGACCGGCGCCTGTTCCTGGACGTCAGCCAGGCCGCCACCGAGTGGCTCGGCATGACGGGCTACGACCCGGCCTACGGGGCCCGCCCCCTGCGTCGTCTGGTGCAACGTCAGATCGGTGACCGTTTGGCCAAGGGCATCCTGTCCGGAGAGATCCACGACGGGGACGTCGTCCACGTGGACGTCAGCCCCGACATCGCTGACGACGGCCTCGTCGTGACGGCGGAACGGCCGGGTAGTAACGCCGGGGAGCGATGAATCAGGTGAGGGGTTAGACCCGGTCGTGGAACGACGGAGGGGCACCGAAAAGAGTGTCCCTCCGTTTCGCTGTCAGGGACGGGCCCCGGCTGATGCGAAGGGCGGTATGGTGATCCCGTGATGACAGGTTCCCTGGGTGATGACCCGCCGTGGAGCAATGCCCACCGAGCCGCATTGCGTTCTATCGCGCGCGTCGTCGAAGAGACGACCACCGCGACCCCGCCCGAAGAAGCCCTACCGCGCGTTGCCGACATGCTTCGACGAGGCCCAGCTCTGGTGATGACCGGGGCTGGGGTTTCAACGGATTCGGGAATTCCCGACTATCGAGGGCCCGGCGGATCGTTGCGGCGCCATCGTCCCATGACGTATCAGGAATTCCGCCACGACCCGGAGGCTTCTCACCGGTACTGGGCGCGTTCATTTGTGGGCTGGAGGCTCATGAACCGAGCGATGCCCAACCGTGTGCACTATGCGATCGCCGAACTCGAACACGCGGGGTACGTGAGCGGCGTCGTGACACAAAACGTGGATGGGCTTCATGCCCAGGCGGGAACGCGGCGACTCGTCGCCCTCCACGGAGATCTCGACCGAGTGGTCTGCCTCAGGTGCGGCGCGGTGGAGGAGCGCCACAGCCTGGACGCTCGGTTGCGCGCCGCGAATCCGGGATATCTGGAATCCATCGAATTGGACCCAAGCTTGGTGAACCCCGACGGCGACGTCGAATTGACCGGCGAATGGGTTAACCGATTCCAGATGGTCGGGTGTTTGGTGTGCGACTCTAGGCTCGTGAAACCAGACGTGGTGTATTTCGGAGAGCCCGTGCCCGCAGAGCGCAAGAGGCACGCGCGCTCGCTGTTGGCGGAGAGCACATCGTTGCTGGTCGTCGGCTCGTCTTTGGCCGTCATGAGCGGCCTGCGGTTGGCCCTTGACGCGATGCGCCGTGATCAGCCCGTGGCGATCATTAACGGCGGTCCGGGGAGGGCCGATACCCGTGCCGACGTCGTGTGGCGAACGCCTGTGGCCCGCGCCTTTGACGGCTTGTTGGACGAATTGGACCTTTGATCGGGCACTCCGCGGGCGGAAGAGAACGCCCGTGTCACGTACGTTCCTCGGTGGGCATACTACCGATAAACCATGTACCCTTAACACACGGAAGATTAACGGACATTCCGGTGGTGCGTCGTGTGCACGTTGCGGCGCCGCCGGTGCGAGCGATAAGAGGGGGTCACGCCATGGGGCGCGGCCGTCAAAAGGCTAAGGCAACGAGGCAGGCGCGGGAGATCAAGTACTTCAGCCCGCAAACCGATTACTCGGCACTCGAACGCGAACTCAGTTCGGCCAAGGAGCGCCGCGCCCAGCGCGGTGAGACTCAGCCGAGCGAAGATCGAGGTTCCGAGCGCTTCGAGGAATACGATATGGAACTTGGCGAGGACCGATAGCGTCTAGGGCGCTCGTCCTTACCGAAAACGCCGCCGCGCGCGTCAACCGCCCATTGGGCTGGTTGACGCGCGCGGCGGCGTTAATGTTGTGTCTGGGGTTCCCGGGATCTACGCGTAGGATCCGATGAGGCGCACCGCGCCACCGTCAACGCCCTTGGCGCCCTGAACGTAGTCCACGCTCGGGGCCTCCGGGGGATTGGCCTCGGAAATCTCACCCAGGGTCCATGAGCTGACACCCCGGTCGTTCAGGTGTCGGACGGCGGCGTCGGCAACCGAAGGATCGACGATGGCCACCATCCCGACGCCAAGGTTCAACGTCCGCTCCATATCGGGCTGGGGGACCTTGCCCAACTCCGCAACCACGCGGAAGATCGCAGGAATCTCCCACGTCGAACGGTCGATGCGGGCCTCGAGACCTCGCGGCAAGACCCGGGCCAGATTCGCGGCCAGACCGCCGCCCGTGACGTGAGAGAACCCACGAACCCCGTGACCCAGCTGCCCGTCGTCGCCGTTGACGGGGAAGGTCCGAGCCAAATCCAGCACGTCCGCTGCGTAGACTCGGGTGGGTTCCAAGAGCTCCTCGCCGAGCGTCCTGCCGAACTCTGAGACCTCGCGGTCCAGCGACCAACCGGCCACGTTGATGACCTTTCGCACCAGGGAGTATCCGTTGGAGTGGATCCCGGAGGAAGCCATGCCGATCACGACGTCGCCCGCCCTGACGCGGTCCGGGCCCAAGAGTTCGTCGGCCTCGACAATTCCGGTCGCCGCGCCCGCGACGTCGTATTCGCTGTCACCGAGGAGCCCCGGATGCTCGGCGGTTTCGCCACCGACCAGCGCCGTGTCCGCGACGGAACAAGCCGAAGCGATGCCGCGCACAATATCCGCGATGCGCTCGGGAACGACCTTCCCGCACGCGATGTAGTCGGTCATGAATAGAGGCTTGGCTCCGACGACCACGATGTCGTCGACGACCATCCCCACCAGGTCATACCCAATCGTGTCGTGGATATCCAGGGCCTGAGCAATGGCGACCTTGGTTCCGACGCCGTCGGTCGACGTGGCCAAGTACGGCTTCGTGTATTGGGCCAAAGCGGACACGTCAAAGAGACCCGCAAACCCGCCGACACCGCCCACGACGCCTTGCCCATGTGTGGCTTTCACGGCGTCTTTCATGAGTTCGACGGCCCGGTCGCCGGCGTCGACGTCGACACCTGCGCTCGCGTAGGTTAGTCCGGAAGTGGTCGGGTGGGTTTGAGCCATCGCTGGTCCTTCAGGGTCGGTGATCGTGTAACGGTCGAAGAGGTTATTGGTCGGTGTCAGTTCGGTCCTCGGGGAGAACCAGGGATTCGAGATCGGAATCCGGGCCCGGATCGCATGACGACCCACGAACCATCTGGCGTTCTGCGGTGCGGGTCATGCCGGACGTGGACGTGGACCCGTCCGTACTCGACGTTCCAGGCCGACGGTCGACGGGCCGTTTGGCGGAACGGGACGAACGGTGGGCGTCGAAGAGGTTTTTTCCGAGGCGGTCCGCGTCGGGCAACTCGATGGGGTAGTTACCGGTGAAACAGGCCGTGCACAGTTTCTCTCGAGGTTGCTGCGTGGCGGCGATCATGCCGTCTTCGGAAATGTAGCCCAGGGAATCGGCGCCCATGGATGCGCCAATTTCCTCGACGGTCATCCCGTTGGCAATGAGCTCGGCCCTCGATGCGAAGTCGATGCCATAGAAACAGGGCCATTTGACCGGGGGGGACGAAATGCGAACGTGGACTTCGGCGGCACCCGCCTCGCGAAGCATACGCACCAGGGCCCGCTGGGTGTTGCCGCGAACGATGGAATCGTCGACCACGACCAGTCGTTTACCTTCCACCACGGTGCGCAAGGGATTGAGCTTGAGTTTGATGCCCATCTGGCGCATCGTTTGGGTCGGCTGGATGAAGGTGCGGCCCACATAGGCGTTCTTGACCAGGCCATTTCCGTAGGGGATGCCGGATTCCTCCGCATAGCCGATGGCCGCGGGGACGCCAGATTCCGGTGTCGGCATGACGAGATCCGCCTCGACCCGATGCTCTCGGGCCAGCTGACGACCCATCTCGACGCGGGATTCGTAGACGGCACGTCCATTGATGACGGCGTCCGGCCTGGAGAGATACACGTGCTCGAACACGCAGCCGGCCGGTGTGGCCTCGGCGAATCGACGGCTCCGGAGTCCGTCTTCGTCGATGGCGATGAATTCGCCGGGTTCGACGTCGCGGACGAATGTGGCACCGACGATATCGAGAGCGGCCGTCTCGGAGGCGACGACCCATCCTCGTTCCAACCGGCCCAGGACGAGCGGCCTGACTCCGTACGCATCCCGCGCCGCGTACAGGGTGGTTTCATCCATGAACGTGAGGCAGAAAGCGCCCTTCAGCGTCGGAAGCAGCTCGATCGCGGCTTCCTCCAAGGAATCGTGGGGGTGCTCGGCCAGGAGCGAGGTCACCAGCGCGGTATCCGTGGTGTTGCCTTGGGCAACCTCGCCCGCCGACGGGAAACCCGACTTGTCGATCAGCCGGTCGTAGAGATCCGCCGAGTTCGTCAGGTTGCCATTGTGAGCCAACGAGACGGTGCCATGCGGTGTCGACCCGAGCGTCGGCTGCGCATTGGCCCACGTGGTTGCGCCCGTGGTGGCGTATCGGCAATGGCCAATAGCCATATGCCCGCGAAGGGTTCCGAGGATGGTTTCGTCGAAGACTTGGGAAACCAACCCTAGATCTTTATATACGGAGATCCGTTCGCCGTTGCTCGTGGCGATGCCGGCCGATTCTTGCCCTCGGTGCTGCAACGCATAGAGGCCGAAATAGGAGAGGGTTGCGACATCTTCTCCGGGGGCCCAAACGCCGAACACCCCGCACTCATCCTGGGGAGCCTTCTCGCCGGGGTGGATATCATGCGACAGTTTTCCGTCGGGTCGAATCACGAGGAGCTTCTTCCTGAAATGGGCCGTGTGATCGTGTGATGGTGTTGCGGATACCGCGAACAGGGTTCAGTGTATCCGGGCCGGAGGGTTCGGACCGAGGAGTTACTCCCGGCCATCATCATCCAGGCGTACGGCGCGGAATCGTTGAGCCTTCTTCCGGGAACGACGGTCCGCGATGAGTCCGATGACGGCACCCAGCACCGCACCCGCGGTCCCGAAAATCACGGCCATCATGCCGAAGATGGCTCCGGCCGTGTACATCTGATCCGGCGGCCCCAATACTGTGGAAACGGCCGCGACGATCAGGCCAAGAATCAAGCCTGTGACAAGAAATGCGATGACCGACGGGGCCCGCCGGACGAGGATCTCGCGCTCTTCTGGGCCGCGGGAGGGCGCATCGTCCCTGGAACTGTCACGGGACGCACTGGAACCGGTGGGTGCGGAGGGTGATTCGGTCATTGATTCAGGGTACCTTTTTCCGCGTCACGCTTCATCGAGACGCGGGTCGCAAAAAGGGGGAGTAACGCCGAGATATCGCTTCGGTTCCCGGACGCGTCAATGGAACCTTGGGTTCGAGCCTCCGTCCAGGTCAGGCGGCCCGTCACGAGTCCGAGCCAGGTGGCGGCGGAGGTCTCGACGACGCTGGGCGGGGTCCCTCGCGTGTGACGCGGCCCCTCAATCGCTTGGGTGACTCCATAAGGGGGAACGCGTACCTCCACCGAATTACCCGGTGCCCGATGCGCCAGTTCCTCGAGGGAGTAGCGCACGGCGGTGGCACGGGTCTTCCGGTCGGTGGCCTCTGGATCCTTCTCCCAAGAGCGGATCGCGGCGAGGCCTACGTCGTCGGAAATTTTGCGGCGGGCCATGGAGCTACTCGAGGCCTTCCGAAGCGTCCGCAACGCCAGGATCGTCTTCCACGGTGGCTTCTGGGTTGAAGGCACCGCCGAGCCGGATCTCGCCCACCCTCACGTCCGCGCCGTTGATGGGCGGAGTCGTACGTGAGATCAAATCGTCCGCGATCTGCGGATCCACATAGCCTTCCTGAGCCAACAGGGAGAGCGCGACCATCGTGATCGCCCGGGGAGAACCATCTAAGGCCTTGACCGCGACGCCGGCTCCCTCGCGAGTACCGATCGCGAGGATGCCTTCGGCACCGAACTTCGCGACAACGTCCAGTTCCTCCATCACGAGTGTGTTGGGGCGGCCGTGGTTTTGAACCATTTCGGGATAATCGTTCATGGCGGTGGCCATGGTTGCCATCCTCGCATCGGCCGAAATGTTGCGGATGCCCGCACCCAACGTGGAATAGGCCTTGGCGAGTCCGTTGAGGCTCATCGTGGGGACGGGAGCCCCGCAACCGTCCACGCCGACGTGTTGGACGCGCTCACCCGTGGCCTCTTCCACGATCTCCAGGACCAGGCGCTGGAGCGGATGGTCCGGCTCAAGATAGGTCTCGGTATCCCAATCGTTGTGGGCGCAGGCCCAGAGAAACGCGGCGTGTTTTCCAGAGCAGTTGAAGGCAATGCGCTGACGACCCTTCTCGTGCGAGACGAGATACGCGCGCGCTGCGTCGTCCTTGGGATAGGCCGCTGGGCACTGCAGATGCCCCGGGGTGAGACCGGCAGCCTGAAGCATGCCCGCAACGACCTTCATGTGCTCGAAGGACCCTTCGTGCGAACCGGCGGCAATCGCTACTTGAGCACCCCGCAAAGGGGCGCCAGCCTTGAGCGACGCAATCGCCTGGAAGGGTTTCAGAGCGGATCGCGGGTAGATGGCGGCGGCCGAATCCCCCAGCGAGCGCACCAGCTCACCCTCGGGAGACACGACGGCGGCCGCACCAAGATGGCGTGATTCTACGAATCCGCTCCGTTCGACGACGGCCAGCTCGGCCGCCCTGTCTGCGCTGAAAGTCTCCATGGGCACATTCTTCCACGTCGAGGCCCTGTGGCCACCGCGTCACGGGACGTCGTAGTTGAGTGGTTGGCAAAGCACATTCCGCTTTACAGCATGGTGTGCCTCACAAGGAGGTAATAACTTAGGAGGGGAGGAGCGGGCCGATGGCTCGAGATCGTGACCTTTTCGTTATTGTTGCTCTATGAAGGTTTTGGTCCTTGGCCCCGGTGGGCGAGAGCACGCGATCATCACTGCGCTTCTGCGCGATCCCGCCGTGACGGAGGTGCACTCGGCGCCGGGTAACGCGGGCATCTCTGCCATCGTCCCCACGCACTCGATCGACGCGAACAGTCCCGAAGAAGCGACGGCGCTCGCCGAGAGGCTCGAGGCAGATCTCGTGGTCATTGGACCCGAGGCACCGTTGGTGGCCGGCGTGGCCGATGCCCTGCGAGAAGCGGGCTTCCCGGTGTTTGGCCCGGACGCGGCCGCAGCCCAGCTGGAGGGGTCCAAGGCATTCGCCAAGGAGATCATGGCCGAGGCCGATGTCCCCACCGCGATGTCGCGTGTGGCGCACGATGCCGCGACGGTCGAGGAAGCCCTGGACGACTTTGGCGCCCCTTATGTCGTCAAGGACGACGGCCTGGCCGCGGGCAAAGGCGTGGTGGTTACGGAACGTCGGGACGAGGCCCTTGAACACGCCATGGCCTGCATCTCCGCCGGGTCCAGCGTGGTCATCGAGGAGTACCTGGACGGCCCCGAGGTCTCGCTCTTCGTGATCTGCGACGGACAGCGCACGGTTCCTTTGAGCCCGGCGCAAGACTTCAAGCGCATCTTCGACCGCGATGAAGGGCCCAATACCGGCGGAATGGGGGCCTACACTCCCTTACCGTGGCTGCCGGAGAATTTTACCGACGAGGTCATTCGCCGCGTGGCGCAACCCACCGTGGACGTTATGGCGCAGCGAGGCACGCCATTCGTTGGCGTGCTGTATTGCGGGCTCGCGGTGACCCGCCGTGGACTTCGGGTGATTGAATTCAACGCCCGTTTCGGTGATCCCGAGACCCAGGCGGTCCTGGCCCGTCTCAAGACGCCGTTGGGCCAGTTGCTGCTCGCGGCCGCCAACGGGGACCTCGGCGGGCGCGAGGCTCTGCAATGGGACCTCCGCACCGCCGTCGACGTGGTCATGGCTGCGGAACACTATCCCGATGCGCCGCGTAAAGGTGACGCGATCCACGGCCTCGACGACGCAGAGGCTCTCGACGATGTCTCTGTGCTTCACGCGGGAACCCGTATCGACACGGACACCTCCGGGAACCCATCCATCGTGACTCATGGCGGTCGCGTCTTGGCGGTCGTTGCCCTCGGCGACGATCTTTCCGAGGCCCGGTCCAAGGCATACGCCGGGGTCCACAAAATTACGTGGGAAGGCGCCCAATATCGCACTGATATTGCGGAATTGGCCGCCGCAGGCGACGTCGTCGTCCCCACCACCTAAAGCTCATCACGCATCGGGCCACGCGCGTGCGGCGCGGGCCGCACACCACGCACACAGGAGTACAGCGCATGTCCGAAGAACCCACCGAAATTCCCGGCTGGAAGCATATTTATTCCGGTAAGGTCCGAGACCTCTACGTTCCCGCCGAGGGGAACGACGTCGTCGGATGTTCCTTCGCGGATAATGCCGAGGCTCGGGCCGGTTCCGTCATGGTGGTGGCAACCGACCGGATTAGCGCCTTCGACCACATCCTGCCCACGCCGATTCCCGACAAGGGAAAGATCCTGACCCAGCTGAGCCTGTGGTGGTTCGACCAGTTGAAGCAGGTGCCCAATCACGTCCTGTCGACCTCGGTTCCCGAAGAGGTCTCCGGACGGGCCATGATCTGTAAGTCTCTGTCGATGTTTCCCGTCGAATGCATCGCGAGGGGGTATCTGACGGGGACCGGGCTCAAGGAATATCAAACCTCGGGGACGGTCTGTGGCGTGCCGTTGCCAGGCGGGTTGGTGGACGGCTCGCGCTTGGAGGAGCCCATCTTTACCCCGACAGGCAAGGCCGAGGTCGGGGAGCACGATGAAGCGATCACCTATGAGGAAGTCTCTGATGCCGTGGGCGCATCGATGGCGGAGCGGGTTCGCGAGCTGACGTTATACATCTATTCCACCGCGGAGGAGATCGCCCGAGAACGAGGCATCATTTTGGCGGACACCAAGGTGGAATTCGGCCTTGACTCCTATTTCGGCGAGGTGACCTTGGGCGATGAGGTGCTCACCCCGGATTCCTCACGATTCTGGGATCGCGATCAGTGGGAACCCGGCCGCCCTCAATCGAGCTTTGACAAGCAATTCGTGCGTGACTGGTTGACGTCGGACGCTTCCGGCTGGGACGGCAAGACGACTCCGCCGGAGCTTCCGCAGGAGGTCGTCGAGAAGACGAGGGCACGGTACGTGGAAGCTTATGAGAAGCTCACCGGGCTGGAATTCTCCGCGTAGGCCACCCCAAAGAACCATCGGATGTGTGCGCTGACTCGCTCGGCGGCCAGCTCCGCGTCACGATCTTTGACCGCCGCGAGTATCCCGCGGTGTTGTTCTTGCAAGTGACGTTTGACCTCGGGCCAATCGGTAATCCTCGGCACGCCTTCTTGGACGTATCCGACCGTGGCCTGGCGGAGGGAATCGAGGATCGTGGTCACCACCACGTTCCCGCCGAGACTGGAGATCAGCAAGTGGAATTGGGCGTCGAGCTCGTGGAAGCGGGCGTCAGGTAGGTTCGGGTCGTCCAGCTCATCGAGGCAACGCGCGGCACGGGTCATCGTGACCTTGTCGGACGTGCCTTGCCAGAGATTCGCGGCGTCGGATGCGGCTCGCGACTCGAGTTGCTCGCGCGTGGCAACGACGTCGCTCACCGGCAGAAACTTCGATGCCAAATGCATGCGCAGGCCCCAGCCCAGGGCGGCCGATGGCTCGGATACCACGGCCGCACCCGCGCTGGGGCCGGAACCTACGCCGGATCGAACCAGACCCATCGCCTCGAGAACCCGGATGGCCTCGCGGACTGATGCCCGCGAGATCCCGAAGCTCTCTGCCAGCGCGCGTTCCGACGGCAACCGATCGCCGACGGTAAGCTCGCCGCTGCGCAATTTGCGTTCGAGGGACTGGACGATGATGCTGTAGGCCTTATTTTCCACATGCATAGCCTAGACGTAAGATTCCCGGCTCTGACTAGGGCAGCATCCATGCGAGCACGTTGGACTGCAAGAAGACCAACAGGCAGATGATCAAGAGCATCGCGATGGACCAGGGAACAACCTTCTTGAAGATGTCCGATTCCCGACCTTCCATACCGACCGAGGTGGCGGCAATGGCGAGGGACTGCGGCGAAACCATCTTGCCCACGACGCCGCCGCTCGAGTTGGCGGCGAGCATCAGGTTGGGATCCAATCCGGCATTTTGGGCCGCGGTGTGCTGGAGGTTCGAGAACAGAGCGTTCGCGGAGGTGTCCGATCCCGTCACTGCCGTGCCCAACCAGCCGAGGGTCGGGGAGAGGAACGCGAAAATTCCACCGAGAGAGGCGAGGAACGTACCGATCGCGACCGTCTGCCCCGAGAAATTCATGACGTAGGCCAACGCGAGAACCGACACGATGGTCAGTGCGGACCACCGCATGCGATAGAAGCACGTCCACAGCTGGGCGACGGCGTGCCCGATGCCCAGGCGGTAGCGGCCTTTCTCGTTGAAAACGGCGTACACCACGGTGACGATGAGGCCCGCGATCAACAACATGGTTCCAGGGTTAGACAGCCACTGGAACTTGTAAACGGCTCCGGAAATCGGCTTGCCGCTGGCGTTGACGATGTGCTCCGAAATGATGGGCCAGGGAATCTTGACATCCGTCTTGGCCAGCAATTCCGGCAAATTCACGCCGGCCTTCCACAACTTGCCCATCGCGAAGACGGCAACGACGACGACGTAGGGAACCAGTGCCATCCAGACTCGGCCGGGCTTCAACTGTTCCGCCTGAGGGGGTGCCGCGATGTTGTTGCGTGTGCGGAAGTCCTCCGCTCCTCGGGGCTTCCAAACCTTGAGGAAGAGCACGGCCACACCCATGGAAACGAGGCACGCGACGATGTCGGTGAGTTCGTAGGAGAAGTACGTGGAGGACCACCACTGGGCTACACCGAAGGACAGACCGATGACGATGGCGGCCGGCCAAGCGTCCTTAACGCCCCGGAAGCCATCGAGGAGCCACAGCAGGATCAGCGGAACAATCACGGCGACGAACGGTGCCTGGTGGCCCACGATGGCTCCGATCAGCGCCGGGTCCTCATTCGTCAGGGTTCCAGCAGTCGTGATCGGGATAGCCAGTGCGCCGAAGGCGACGGGAGCGGTGTTGGCCACCAAAACCACGACGGCGGTGCGCAACGGGGCAACCCCGAGGGCGAGGATCATCGTGGCCGTGATGGCCACGGGAGCGCCGAATCCGGCAAGGGCTTCCAGGAGGCCGCCGAAGCAGAAGGCGATGAGGATGGCCTGGACGCGCAGATCACCGCCGCCGATGCGGTCGAAGATCAAGCGCAGGTCTTCGAATCGCCCGGACTCCACGGTGACTTGGTAGAACCACAGGGCCGTGACGATGATCCACACGATGGGGAAGGCGCCGTAGGCCAGACCTTGGGTTCCAGAGAGCAGAGCCAAACCAAGAGGCATATGGAAGCCAATCCAGGCAACCAATAGAGAAACCAGAAGTGCCGTCAGCGCTGAGACGTGCGCTCGGGCTTTGACGCCCAGAAGCATGATGAAAAAGGTCAACAGCGGCAGTGCTGCGACGAGGGCCGTGAGGCCGACCGAGCCTGCGACGGCCGTGGTGGTGGCTGTGAACGAGTCCACGCGGTCTCCTTGTGTCATGGAGGGGAAGCCGCGAAGGCCGCTTCACCTCTGATGCGATCTGTGACGATGCACGGTGTATGCGGCCTGCACGTCATTGTGTCGCCCATTACACTGTGGTCAGACCAGACCATACCCAGATCATGGTCCGAATCCAAAACATCCAGTGCGTCACGGGGGTGGGGAAGCGTCCGGGTGGCGGATGACGTTTTCTGAACGACACTCCGGATCGAAGTGTTGCCCGACATGACGTGGTGACTTGCGCGTGGGAGAGGGCGGATGCAGTGAGTTAGGCCGGCCTTATTGGAGGCAGTTAACAAAATGTCACTAAGGTGAAGTCAACTCCGGCGGTCCTTTCATGCCTTCACGGGAGAAGCTCCGCCTGCATCCACAGAATTTGGAGACGCCATGAGGATTGCACTCTTTTCAACGTGCATCGTGGACGCGATGTACCCGAGGGTCGCACGGGCAACCGTGGATATCTTGGAACGCTTGGGCCACGAAGTCATCTTCCCTCCCGGGCAGACGTGTTGTTCCCAGATGCACGTCAATAGCGGCTATTTCGACGATGCCTATCCCGTGGTCAAGAACCACGTCAAAGCCTTCTCCGAATGGGACTACGACGTCGCCGTGGCGCCGTCGGCCTCGTGCGTGGTGTCATTGGATCATCAACAGCCTATGATCGCGCGGCACGCCGGCGACGAAAAGACGGCTCTGGCGGCCGAGGAAGTGGCCGGACGAACCTTTGAACTGTCGAAATTGCTGATCGACGTACTGGGCATCACCAACGCGGCCGAACAGCTGGGCTCGTACTTCCCGCACAAGGTCACGTTCCACTCTAGCTGCCACGGAATGCGGCTCATGAAGCTCGGCACGCGCCAGTCCGACCTGGTCCGGACCGTTGAAGGACTCGAATTCGAGGACCTTCCCGATCTTGACCAGTGCTGCGGCTTCGGCGGAACCTTCTCCTTCAAAAACGCGGATACCTCCGGCGCCATGGTCGCGGACAAAGTAAAGAACATTGAATCCACCGGCGCCGAACTGTGTACCGGCGGTGACGTGTCCTGCTTGATGAACATCGACGGCGCGCTGTCCCGCAAGGGCTCCAACGTTTCGACCGTCCACTTTGCCGAAATCCTCGCGAGCACTCGGGAAAATCCCCTTGAGGTTTCCGGGCCCGTAGCGATCTCCACTACTTCAGGAGGCAAGTAGTCATGACTGTTACCTCATTGGGCATGCCCAAGGTTCATCACGGAACTGGCAATATCGTGGCCAAGGAGTCGTTCACGCAGTTCGCGAGCCGCGAGCTGAAGAACGAGCAGCTCCGGGAGAACCTGGGCTTCGCGACGCACACGATTCGCGATAAGCGCCTCAAGGTTGTCAGCGAGCTGCCGGACTGGGAGCTCCTGCGTACGGCCGGATCCGAAATCAAGCAAGATGTCATGGCTCGTCTCCCGGAGCTCTTGGAGGAGTTCGAAAAGAACTTCACCGAGCGGGGAGGCCACGTTCACTGGGCGCGTGATGCCAACGAGGCGAACCAGATCGCCTTGGACATCATCCGCGAGCAGGGCGTGGAAGAGGTCATCAAGATCAAGTCCATGGCCACGCAAGAGACGGGCCTCAACGAATTTCTCGAGGAACAAGGCGTTTCGGCCATCGAAACCGACCTCGCCGAAGAAATCGTTCAGATGGGTGACGATAAGCCGTCACACATCCTCGTTCCCGCGATTCACCGCAATCGGTCCGAGATTCGTGACATCTTCCTCAAGAAGATGCCCGGAATTGATCCCAACATCACGGATCAGCCGTCGGAACTCGCCGAGGCTTCCCGTCACCACCTACGCGAAAAGTTCTTCCGGAACACGGTGGCGATTTCGGGAGCGAATTTCGGCGTCGCCGACTCCGGAACGCTGACGATCGTTGAGTCCGAGGGTAATGGGCGTATGTGCCTGACCTTGCCGGACACTCTGATCTCGTTCATGGGCATCGAAAAGCTCGTTCCCACCTTCCAGGATCTGGAAGTCTTTCTTCAGTTGCTGCCCCGCTCCTCGACCGGTGAGCGGATGAACCCGTATACCTCGATGTGGTCCGGCGTGACCCCGGGCGATGGCCCGCAGAATCTTCACGTGATTCTGATGGATAACGGCCGGACGGCGGCCCTTGCCGACGAGGTCGGACGTCAGGCTCTGCACTGTATCCGGTGCTCCGCCTGCATGAATGTGTGCCCGGTGTATGAGCGCGCAGGCGGGCACGCGTACGGTTCGGTGTACCCAGGACCCATCGGGGCGATTCTTTCGCCGCTGATGACCGGCGTCGAGGAACAATCGAATAATTCATTGCCGTACGCTTCCTCGCTGTGCGGTGCCTGCTACGAGGCTTGCCCGGTTAAGATCAACATCCCGGACGTGCTGGTTCACCTGCGCGGCAAGGACATTGACGCCAAACACGGCAAGGGCGACGACGGCGAAAAGCGCCACCTGCCCGACCAGATGGACGCGATGATGGCCGGTGCCAAGGAGATGTTCTCCCGGCCGTTCTTGCTCTCGACCGCGGTGCGTGGGCTCCCGGTGGGGCGCATCGCCGCTGGCCGAAGCCACAAGATTAGCTGGCTTCCCGGATTGGTCGGAGGCTGGACGAAGTACCGTGACATCCCGGAACCGCCGAGCCAGGCCTTCCGCCATTGGTGGAAGAAGAATCGTAAGAACGCCTCGCAGAAGCGGACGGGACAAGCGCCGGTAGACGTGCAGGCCCTGCTCGCCAAGAACGAGGGGCTCGCGCAGAAATTGCACGAGGAGCAAGCACTCAAGGCGAAGGCCGCGAAGGACAGGGCCGCTGAGCAAGGCCGGTCCGAGGAGTCGGGAGATACCACCACCCAGGAAGGGCGTGACTAGCGATGTCTGATGCCAAGGCTGACATTCTGGGCCGGATCCGCGACGCTCTCGCGGATCATCCCGTGCCCCCGACGCCCACGCGGGAATACCGCACCGAGTCGACCAAATCGGCCGAAGCCGTGCGGGATATGCTCAAGGATCGTCTCATCGATTACAAGGCGAACGTCTACGAAGAGACGACGTCGACCGTAGCGGAGAAGATCAAGGAGCTGTTGGGGCGTTCGTCGATGTACGTGATCCCCAACGGTCTGAATCTCGAGTGGATTCCCGAAGACAGCGCGGCGCGTCGTCATATCGTCGATTCGGGGAATGCCCCGAAGGCCGGCTCCTTGACCCATCGGGAATTGGATTCGGTCAACGCGGTGGTCACCTCGTCGACCGTCTCGTGCGCGGAGACAGGCACCATTTTCCTCAACGGAACGAATGAGGAAGGCCGCCGCGCCATCACGTTGGTTCCGGATCATCATATTTGCATCGTTCCGGCCGAATCCATTGTGGAGTTGGTCCCCGAAGCCATGAGGCGGGTGGATCCGGAGCGTCCGATCACGATGATTTCGGGCCCGTCGGCAACCTCGGACATCGAATTGCAGCGCGTCGAAGGGGTTCACGGTCCTCGGACCTTGGACGTCATCATTCTCGACCGCTAACTGCGGCCTCCGCGAGCCCCGCGGTGACGGTTTCCTCGAAGCCGTCAACGCGGGGCTTTGTCTTGCCTCGTCCACACCGCGAAATACCACCGCGTTTTTTCGGCGGGATCCACAGCAAGGAGCCTTTAGGGGCGCGCCCGGCCCGGGCGTCGATGGCGTGAGGGGATGATGTCGCCATGACAGTGACATGGAGACTCAGGCGCTCTCGGCCTTCGGTATTACGCAGGGTCGTCGGAGCTTTGGTCGCCGCGATCATGGTGGGCACCTTGGTGGTCGTGTGGGAGCCCCACATCCCGTGGATGAGGCCTCAGCGGTCCTCGACGTCTCGGAGTGCCGTGGTGCCGGAAGAGATCGCGACCCAGATGGCTGGGCTTCGCGTGGGTGTCAAAGAGAATCCGCCAGGATATCGGCGTGAGCTGTTCGGTCCCGCGTGGTTCGACGAAGACCGCAATGGGTGCGACACCCGCAACGACATTCTCCGTCGTGACCTCGTCGAATCTTCGATGAAAGGGGAAGGGTGTTTGGTGGCAAGCGGGACATTGCACGATCCCTATACGGGACGTGACATCGATTTCTCGGCGGGGAAGGAATCGAGGAGGGTTCAGATCGACCATGTGGTGGCACTAGCGGATGCATGGGCCTCAGGCGCGTCCCGGTGGACGTCCGGACGCCGTCGGGCTTTTGCCAATGATCCGGAGAATCTTCTTGCGGTGGACGGGCCCACGAACGAAGCCAAGGGGGCTAACGACGCATCCGCGTGGTTGCCGCCTCGTGAAGAATATCGATGTGCGTACGTCGTGCGTCAGATCCGAGTCAAGGCGCGCTATAACTTGACCGTGACCGCGCCGGAGCGCACGGCGATGCTTAACGTGCTCGCGACGTGCCGTTCGCCGGCTTGAACCGTCCGGCTCAGACTCCGGGATTGAGTTGGCGGTTGATACGGTGAACCAACATGTCCAACGCCACGAGGTTCGTTCCGCCTTCGGGCACGATCAGATCTGCGCGTCGCTTGGATGGCTCGACGTACAGCTCGTGCATCGGCTTAACGCTGGAGAGATACTGCTCTTCTACGGACTCGACGGACCGTCCGCGCTCCAACACATCGCGCTTGATGCGCCGCAGAATGCGCACGTCGGCATCCGTGTCGACGAACAGTTTGATGTCGCAGCGTTGGCAGATGTCGTCCTCGGCGAAGATCAGGATTCCCTCCATGATCACGATGGGTTGGGAATCGATGATCATGGTTTCTTCGGATCTGTTGTGATCCGCGTAGTCGTAGATGGGGCATTCGATGCTGCCACCGGCGATCAGCTGATCCAAGTGCTTGACGAGCAGTTCATTGTCGAAGGCTTCGGGGGCGTCGTAGTTGAGTCGGCACCGCTCGTCGTAGGTGAGGTCGTCGTGCCTCTTGTAGTAGTTGTCGTGATACACCACGGCCACGTGCTCGTTGAAACGCGAAATCAACTCGTGGGTCAGCGTGGTCTTACCGGAACCGGTGCCTCCGGCAATGCCGATAACCAGTGGTTTCATAGCTCAGGATGCTCTCTACGACGACGACGTGCTTCTCTATTCTGCCGCACGATCTCGTGGCGGCCGACCGTTGTGTGGCCACCCACCTTTCCGATGGGCGGGCAACGAAAAGCCCCGGCTTCCTTCCGAATCGCCCGGCGGCGGAGTCGAAGGAAACCGGGGCCAACCTTGATTCGCTGCCACAAGGGCGCGAATACAGGCAATGCGCTATTCGGCGGTCACCTCGGCGTCTGCAAAGGTCGCCGTGTCGATCACGCAACGGAACTTGACGTCACCGGCCACGACGCGGTCGTAGGCGTCGTCCACCTCGTGAACGGAAACCTTCTCGATCTTGGCGCCGAACCCATGCTCCGCGCAGAAATCGAGCATTTCCTGAGTCTCCGGAATACCGCCGATATTCGAGCCAGCGAGGGCCTTGCGGCCCATGATCACGGAAGCGAAGCTCAGTTCCTGCTTCTCCGGCGGGAGACCGACAACGGCCATGACACCACGAGGCTTGAGCAGGCTCATGTACTGGTCCACCGGGATCGACGCGGAAATGGTGTTGAGGATCATGTCGAACTCTCCACGGTGCTCCGAGAAGAAGTTCTCATCGGTGGTCGCCAGCGTACGAGCGGCTCCGAGCTCACGAGCCTCGGCTTCCTTCTTGAGGGTCCTGGACAGCACGGTGACCTCTGCACCCTTGGCCGCGGCGATCTGCACGCCCATGTGGCCCAGTCCGCCTAGACCGAGAACGGCAACCTTCTGACCCTCCTGGACATCCCAGGTAGCCAGGGGCGAGTAGGTGGTGATTCCCGCGCACAGCAACGGGGCTGCGACGTCGAAATCCAGGGCATCGGGGATGCTCAACACGAAGTTCTTATTCACGACGACCTTTTCGGCATAGCCGCCCTGAGTGATGGTTCCGTCCACGTCTTTCGAGTTGTACGTGCCGACGGAGCCATTGGTGCAGTTCTGCTGTTGCCCGGCCTGGCATTCCTCGCATTCGCCGCAGGAATTGACCAAACAACCAACGCCGACGCGGTCACCGACTTTGTATTCGGTGACGTCCGAGCCCACGGCTTCGACGACGCCCGCAATCTCGTGACCGACGGTCAACGGGAAATGAGCTTCTCCCCACTCGTTGCGAATGGTGTGGATGTCGCTGTGGCAAATGCCGGCGGCCTTGATGTCGATGAGGACGTCATCGGGGCGGGGATCGCGCAATTCGATGCGAGCGACCCGGTACGGCTGGTCGGGCCCGGTCTTCTGAAGTGCTTTTACGGAGATGGGCATGAGGATGCCTCCTGAAATAGTCGTCATGGGATCCACATATCAATGTACGACTATGTTTCCTTGATGTCGTGGGCCGTTCGCCCTCCGCATGAAGAGCAGGTCGCTGGGAGTCTGACCATGCAGCTCAGCAGGTCGGGACGGTTAGATGCCGCAGGTGTTAAGAAAGCTCACGTTATCCGTGCCTTGTCGGCGTTGACGCAGGCTAATGGTCTCGTCTGTTGTCCATGTTTCTTCGGAACCTCTCACATCCGGTTGCAACGGGTCGATGAAAATGACAATCCTGAAGTTCCATGCTTGCTATCCATGGAACCTCAGGGCGTCAGAAGATAGTAATTATCATTGTTTGTTTATCGTACTCATAAACTTCATCAGCTCTAGAGTTTGCGATGGTTGTTATCAGTTGAACCCATTTGCATCTCTGACGAATTTGGTAGTGATATGTCAAACGTCCCAATAGAAATGGACGGGCCATTAATTTCTATTTGTTTAGGTATTTCATCTTGCATTAAGGAGAAGGTCGGGTTGGGTTGACTTTCTTTAGGTTCTAGAAGTTTGTCGGGTGGAATTGTCGACAAAGCATCTTTTACTTTCTGTGTTGACAACCCATTTTGGGGGCCTCGCTGGGCCTGCGCTGGGGAGGCGCCTGTCAGTGAAAAAGAGATTGCGAGTAAAGTGGTTAGGGTGGATGAGATAAGTTTTTTCACTGCAACTCCAAAGTCAGAAAAACACAGTCATTCAAATTTGGAGTAGTAAATTACTGCATACTGTGTTGAAGGTCAAGCCTTGTAGGGGTGTGCAGGGAGTGGCCCTCTGTGTAAAGGCAGGTTGGCGAAAGTGCGGAACGGCGCAACTACCTGACTCAACTCATCAGCTCGTGAGGACATATCGGCACGCCCGCAGCCGGGGGTTCAGTTCGGGTGAGGTGGACGGATGCCCAAGTGAGGGGTAGGACTGGACATCATGGCCCCACCGCAATCTGACTCCTTCGACACTGAGCAAAAGAAGATCCTGGCGCTGACGCTGGTCCCGTTGTTCATGTCGTTGTTGAGCGTTTCCATCGTCAATGTCGTGCTCCCCTCGGTCCAGGATTCCATCGGGGCGAGTAGTTCCGAATTGCAATGGGTTCTATCCGGCTATGCGCTGGCCTTTGGTGTGCTCCTGGTTGCGGCTGGGCGTGCCGGGGACGTCTACGGACGCGGGCCTCTCTTCCTTGCCGGGGTCGGGCTTTTTGGGGCCGGGGCTTTGGCCTCGGGACTTGCGCCGTCGGCCCTGGTGCTGAATATCGCGCGCGTTGCGATGGGGCTCGGGTCGGGATTATTGAATCCGCAGACGATTGGGCTCATGCAGCAATACTTCAAGGGCACCGCCCGCGGTAAAGCATTCGGGCTCTTTGGCGGCGTCGTCGGAGTATCGGTAGCGGTGGGACCCGTTCTCGGTGGCGTGCTCGTGGCTGTTTTCGGGGAGACCCTCGGCTGGCGCGCGTCTTTCCTCGTCAATGTGCCGATCTGTGTGGTCGCGCTCCTGCTGGCCAAGGCCTGGTTGCCGGACTCGGCTTGGAAGCCCGTTCCGGCTGAGCACACGACGTCGTCCCTTCCGGTGGTCGATCCTGATCGGCCGATGCGCAAACGCAAGGTCGATCTTGACCCCGTGGGGCTGGTCATGTTCGGTTTGGCGATATTGCTGATCATGTTGCCGTTTGTTGAGTCGGCAGCGGGCACCTGGATCTGGAGTTCGTTGGTAGTCGGCTGTGGACTCCTCGGACTGTGGGTGTTGTGGGAATCGCGCTACCGACGCCGCGGTGGTGAGCCCATGGTCGACATGGCCCTGTTCAAGACCCGCTCGTTCGCTAACGGGACCATGCTGATCGGGCTGTACTTCGTGGGTGTAACGAGCGTCTGGGTGCTCGTAGCTTTGTACATGCAGTCGGGTCTTCATCACACGGCGTTGGCCTCGGGCATGATGGGTCTCCCCGCGGCGGCGGCCAGTGCGATCAGCGCCCCCATCGCGGGCCGCCACATTGTGCGCATCGGTCGGCCCCTGGTCTTGATAGGGATGATGTCCGTGCTCTTCGGCCTGCTCAGCACAGCCTTTCTGGTGTATTTGCACGGGACCATCGGCCTCAGCGAATGGTGGATGCTGCTCAGCTTGACCTTTGTGGGTGGCGGACAAGGGCTCGTCGTGAGCCCCAACCAGACTTTGACGCTCGCGGACGTGCCGATGAGATACGCGGGTTCGGCCGGCGGCGTGCTTCAAACCGGGCAACGCGTCGGCACCTCGATTGGTATCGCCGCCATCACCGGGGTGGTCTTTGCAACGGTCGCCTCGTCAGATTGGCCTACGGCCATGATGACCGGCTTGCTCGTGATCGCCGCCGTGGTGGTTCTGGCGGGATGTGTGGGAGTTCGGGACATGATGCAAGGACGACGAGCCGCCCCCAACGCCTGATCGTCAGAGTCAGAGGGACGAGAAACGACGAAGCCCCGGAGCGTGAAAACGCTCCGGGGCTCATTATGTCGGGATGACAGGATTTGAACCTGCGACCTCGTCGTCCCGAACGACGCGCGCTACCAAGCTGCGCCACATCCCGATGTTGACGTGTCCGCGCGAATACTCGCTATTGCGTCACGCAACTTCTCTAGAATAGCCGATCGGTGAAAAGGCGGCAAACCAGCGGGATGTGCTCTCAGCCATTCCGTGGGCACGGGTTAGCGGCTGGCCCACTCCACGAGCTGGACGATGTTCTGATAGGCATGGCCGGTGGCTTCGGTCATGCCCTGTTCGCAGGTGCGGTTGGTCGACGCATACGCGTCATAGCTTCGTTGATTGACCTCTGCGGCCTCGGCTCGAGTGGCGGCCTCGGTGAGTTCGGGATGCAACATCCCGCGGTCGCCCGCGTATCCGCAGCACCCCCAACGTGTCGGAACATCACACGTTTCGGCCACGGCCTGACCGAGCTCGACGAGATGGTCCTTAAGCCCCAGATGGGTCACGGAACAGGTGGGATGAACGACCAAAGCGTCGAGTTTTCGACGAATCGTGAGGCGCGGCAACACCTCGGTGGCGACAAACTCCACGGAATCCACGAACCGAAGGGCAGAGTAGTCGCGCACGGTTCCGTCGTGGCCGACCGTGGGACCGTGTTCCGCCGTTTCAAGGGCCTTGGCCTTCATCGTCCGGAGGCCCTCGGTGCACGACGACGCATCGCAGACAATCGGTAATTCGCCGCCCTGAGTCGCATCCCAGAGGGCCGGAAGCACCCGTTCCGAGATGACGTCATAGCCTCCACTGAATCCCTTGGATTTCCATGGGGTTCCACAACACATCGAGCCGATGCCATCGGGGGTCGACCATCGGAGGCCGGCCCGCTGAGCAACGGCCATGAGAGAGCCTGTGGCCCCTTGCTCTGTCGCGGAACCTTGCTCGTCGACCGCGCCGAACATGGCGTTGACGCAGGCCGGGAAGAACACGAACGATGCGGCGTCGTCGTGACGGGGTGCCCGGCGTTGACCACCTGAGGGAAGCTGGGCGTTGTAACGCGGAACGACGTCGTCGCCGACGAGTTTGCGCGCGACGTCGGTTGCGGTCGTGGGAACGGGCCAGGGGAGGGCCTTCGCGGTCCGCAAGCCGTACCCCGCAGCGGTATTCACCGCGCCCCACCCGCGAGCGGCTGCCTTCCATCCGGCGGCCTCGAGAGGATTCTG
This sequence comes from Kocuria sp. HSID16901, assembly GCF_003989425.1. Taxonomy (NCBI): domain Bacteria; kingdom Bacillati; phylum Actinomycetota; class Actinomycetes; order Micrococcales; family Micrococcaceae; genus Kocuria; species Kocuria sp. HSID16901. The sequence continues at coordinate 154,795 of NZ_RBLM01000001.1, forward strand.
GTTTTCCGATCGGAGTCGACGGACCAGGTCACCTGTGTCGATGCCGACCGGGCAGCGCGTCTGGCACATGCCGTCCACGGCGCAGGTTTGGACGCCTTCGTAGTCCCAGTCTCCTTCGAGGCTCTGAGCTAACTCATGATCTCCCCGGGTATGGGCCGCCTTGATCTCGCGCCGCATCACGATGCGTTGTCTCGGCGTAAGGGTGAGATCCCGAGAAGGACATACCGGTTCGCAATAGCCGCATTCCACGCACCGATCGACCTCTTCCTCGACCGGCTCTTCGACCTTGAGGTTCTTGACGTAGGAATCCGGGTCGTCGTTGATGATGACCCCCGGATTCAACATGGAACCTGGGTCGACGAGCCGTTTGATGTCGTGCATGACCTCGTACAGCTCATCACCGAATTGACGCCGGACGTAGGGGGCCATGATGCGACCCGTGCCGTGTTCGGCCTTCAGGGATCCGTTGTGACCCAAAATGAGATCGACCATGTCTTCCGTAAACCGTTGGTACCGCTGCACCTTGGAATCCACGGCGAATTCTTCATTGAGCATGAAGTGGATATTGCCGTCTTTCGCGTGTCCAAAGATCACCGAATCCTTGTACTCATGGTCCGTGAACATGGCCCCCAAGCTGCGGCAGGTCTCACCCAGCGTTTCCACGGGAACGACGACGTCTTCCAAGAGTGCATTGGTTCCCTGAGGTCGATTGCCAGCGACCGCAGCGTACAGGTTGTTGCGGGCGGCCCACAGAAGCTCTCGTTGCGAGGCGTCCTCCGTCATAGACAGCGGAGATGCCAGGTTGAGATTCTTCAGAGCCGGCCACGCCTGCTGTTTGAGGTCGGTAATCTCTTTCGATGATTCACCGTTCAATTCAACGAGCAACGCGGCGTGCTGATCAACATCGATTTCCGCCAGTGCATCGGCCACTTGACCGGATCGTTGGGCCACGGAAATCGAGGTAGCGTCCAGCAATTCGACGGTCGACATGCCCGCCTCCACCAGGTCCGGAACGGAGGAGGCAGCGGAAAGCAGATCCGGAAAGACCAGAAGTCCTGTGGAGGTGGCGTCCAGGATTTTCAGCGTGCGAAAGGTTGCTGATGCAACGAAGCCGAGCGTGCCTTCCGAACCGATGAGGAGGTGCTCCAGGATTTTCACGGGCGACTCGAAGTCCACCAGAGAGTTAACCCCATATCCCATCGTATTTTTCATGGAGAATTGGTGCGCGATGATGCGCCGCGACTCGGCATTGTCCATCACGCGCCGACGAAGCCGCAGGAGCCCTTCATGGATGGCGGGTTCTTGCTCCTTCAGCTGCTGGTCGGCGTCGGAATCAGAGGTATCAATCATGGTCCCGGACGGGAGGATGAACACCATAGACTCGAGGGTTCTATAAGTGTTGAAGTCGGTTCCGCAGGACATCCCGGACGAGTTATTGGCGACGACGCCGCCCACCGTGCACGCCGACGATGAGGCGGGGTCAGGTCCCAATTTCCGGCCGTACCGTTTGAGCGCACCGTTGACGGCGCCGACTGTGGCTCCGGGCTGCACCCGAACGCGCGCTCCCTCATCCAGTATCTCGATGCCCCGGAACGAGCGGCGGGTATCGACCATCACGCCGTCGGAAACTGCTTGGCCTGAGAGGCTCGTTCCGCCCGACCGGAAGGACATCGGCAGGCCCGCTCGGTGAGCGGCGGCCATCACCTGAGCCACCTCACCTGCCGATGAGGGCCTCACGATGCCCTGCGGAACCATCAGGTAATGGGAGGCATCGTGTGCCATCGCGAGCCGGTCAATATTTCGGTGGCTCGTAGGAATCTGGTGGGCGGCCAACTCCGTCTCGACGGCGGAAAATTCTGGGGTGGTTTCGGTGAAGCGGTGAGAAGCGGGGGAGGATGTGGTCTGGCTCATGGGCCCATCCTAGGTATTTGTCGTGCGTCCTCCTAGGCAGGTCAGGCATACCTCACAAGTCACGTGCAGTCGGGGAGGAGCCACCGTGCAGGGCTCCTCTTTCATGACTCCTCGGTGTCAGGAACCGGACCTCGCGGTGAGCCGGACGACGACGGCTTCCGGCGGGCAGAAGAGCCGAACCGGTGCGAAGCGAGAGGTTCCAAGGCCTGCAGAAACCTGTAGTGGCGCCGATCCTTCGTAGCTCACACCCTTCGCTCGGGACGGGGCGAGGTCACAATTGGAGACGACGGCCCGTCCACCGGGAAGGCAGATTTGCCCGCCGTGGGTGTGCCCGGCGAACATTACTTCGGCTCCGTCCTCGGCGAACTGACGGATGGTGCGCAGATACGGGGCGTGCATGACGCCGATGCGCACGGAAGAATCCTGCGGGTCATTCGATTCGGGGTTGAAACCCGGGTGGCGGTCGTAACCGAGATGCGGGTCATCGACACCCGAGAAATCCAGACGAACCCCACGGATGGTCAGGGCATCGGTCCGGTTGATGAGCCCTTTCCACCCGCGTTTTTCGAAAGCGGCGTGCATTTTTTCGAAGGGAAGCCGCTGATGGTCAGGATCGCGGGCTTCGTTGCCGGTATGACGCCACAGGTAACGCGCTGGATTCTTCAATCGGGGAGCGAAATAACAGTTCGACCCCGGGACGAAGACTCCAGGGAAGTCCATGAGGGGATCCAGCGCGGTGAGGAGCGGGTCCAGGCCATCGATGTGGCTGAGGTTGTCGCCGGTGTTGATGACCAAATCCGGTTGGAGTTCGGCCAGCCCGTGCATGAAGGCCGTCTTGCGGCGTTGGCCCGGGATCATATGCATATCGGAAATATGCAGAATGACGATGTCGGGCGAGCCCGGAGGGAGCACCGCGAGACGTTCCTCGCGGACCTGAAAGCGGTTGAGCTCGATGAAATGTCCGTAAGCAAGGACGGACGCGGCCCCCGCCGCGGTCGCCATCCCGATCCCACCGACGAGGGCAGGGAGGGAGGTGATCGAGGCGGGGGCCGTGGTGTGAAGGCGTCCGCTCATCGCAGGCTAGTCAGCCTTCTTGGACTTGATCTGATCGTTCACGACCTTGTCAGAGGGATTGGTGAACGCGTCCGTGTTGTAGTCCCGGGCCACAGCCTGCATGTAGTTCTGCCACTGTTTACCGGCGTACGTGGAACCATCCACATAATCCTTGGTTTGGCCGTTGATGCGCAGGCCATTCAAGGAGCGCGAACCGAGATCGACGTTGCCCACCCACGAGGCGGTCGAAACGCCACGCGTGTAGCCGACCGTCCAGGTCTGGGTGGAATTATCCGTCGTACCAGTCTTGGCGGCAGATGCATTCTCCAGGCCAATGCCGCGGTTGTAAGCGGAACCCTTGGTCAGGACGTTCTTGAGCACATAGTTCACACCGCGTGCGACGTCGGGATCAACGGCCTGATGACAGCTGCTCGGAGCAACGTCCAACTTCTTGCCACTGCGGTCGGTCACTTCCGTGATAGAACGCGGAGCGCAGTACTTGCCTTCCGCAGCGTAGGTGGCGAAGGCATTGGCCATGGCCATCGGCGCTACGTTCTCCGTACCGATCAACGAGGCCAAGGAATCCTCGGTGTTGATGCGACCCCTGGACTCATCGCCCTTGACCACGCCGAGGTCGGCAGCAGTCTGGCCGACGCCGCAGAGATCGAGATAATTATCCATCGCGTACAAGGCCGAGTTGATGGAGTTGTAAATTCCCTCGTTGACCGTCATCGGATGGTTATAGCCGGTCTCCGCGTTTTGGAAGGACCATGCCCCGTTGGCACCGGGGTTCACGACGGAACCGCCAGGCTTACAACTCGCGCGCCATTTAGTGCCAGCTGGGTAGCTCAACGGTGACGCATCGATCGTGGCGTCCACCCCGTTGCCTTCCTTGATCCACTGGGTCAAGGAGAAGGCCTTGAAGGTCGAACCTGGCTGGAAGCCTGGGGTACCTCCCATCTGGGAGTCGACATTGTAGTTGTAAACGGTGTTACCGACGCCCTTGCCATTGTTGTAATTCGAATTCTGGGCCATCGAAAGAATGTTGCCAGTACCGGGTTCGACCGAGACCAAGGACGTACTCACCGAATCGGGATTGTTGTCGGTGGGCTGGGTCTGGTTGACCTGGTCTTGAGCGGTCTGCTGGTCCTTGCTCTTGAGCGTCGTCTTGATGGTCAAGCCGCCGCGGGTGAGTTTGGCCAGTCGCTCCTTGGAATTGGCACCGAATCGCTCGTCCTGAGTGAATTCGTTACGAACGTAGTCACAGAAGTACGGAGCGTCTGTTGCTGCGGTACAGCCTGAATTTGTGTGGTGGATGTCGAGGTCGAGCGGGGCTGCCTTGGCTTCCTCGTACTGGGCCTCGGTGATCTTGTTATGGATCAACATCGAGTGGAGAACGGTGTTCCGTCGGTTCGTCGCTGCCTTGGGATTGGCTTCGGGATCGTAGTAGGTCGGCGACTGAACCATGCCCGCGAGGAGTGCGGACTGCTGGATATTGAGATCCTTGGCGTCCTTGCCCCAGTAATACTGCGAGGCCGCCTGAACGCCGTAGTTGCTGCCGCCGTAGTTCACGATGTTGAGGTAGCCGTTGAGGATCTCGTCCTTCGACTTGTTCTGCTCCATCGAGATGGCGAGCTTCATCTCTTTGATCTTGTCCAGCATGCCCTTGTTGGCGCCCATGGTGGAGGTGGCGTCCGCGCCCTTCTGGGTCGCTTGATCAATCAGCAGGTTATTGACGTACTGCTGGGTGATGGTGGAGGCGCCCTGTCGGGTTCCGGGGTGCACGAGGTTATTCAGCACCGCGCGGCCGATGCCGAACGCGTCAACACCGCCGTGTTCATAGAAGCTGTCGTCCTCGATCGCCAACTGAGCGTTAACCATGTTCGGCGAGATCTGGTCCAGCGACACTTCTTCACGGTTCTCGGAATAGAACGTCGCGAGGGTCTTGCCGTCACTGGTCAGAAAGGTCGACGGACCTGAGAGTGGGCCGTCGGAGAGGTCGCTAGGGAGGCCCTTGAACCAGTTGATCGAGGCGCTGGCCGTGAGACCGGCGGTCGCGGCCGGCGGGATCAACAATCCGGCCGTCACGAATCCCGCGACGATACTCAGGGCAATGAACTGAATGAAGTCGCTCGGATTGCGCCGTTCGCGCCGCCGAGCTGATTTCTTGGGTGAAGCCATTCCAACAGCATACAAGTCGATCAGGGAAAACGTGTGGCGAACGAGCCCTCTGTGGATAAATCACACCGTGTCCGGAAATCGGCTGGAAAACCCCTGAAAATCCCGCCTGTTGATGCGAGCCTCTGGCCTTTCTCTCAGGTTCGCTCTCCGCCGCTTGGAATAGCGCCATGTGTCCGACGTGGATAGTCTTGTTCCATGACTCAATGGGAATACGCCACCGTGCCGCTGATGATCCACGCGACCAAGCAGATCCTCGACAATTGGGGACACGACGGATGGGAGCTCGTCACCGTGCTGCCGGGTAACGCTCCGGCCGGCGATGCGCCCTCCGGCAATATGGTCGCGCCGACGCAGACTAACCCGATCGCCTATTTCAAGCGCCCTAAGGAGGCCTAAGCGATGACGACTTCACAGGTCGAAGCGCGGTTGAAAGACATGGGACTCACGGTTCCCGAGGTGGCGACGCCCGTGGCCTCGTATGTGCCGGCCGTAATTTCGGGACAGTATGTCTATACCTCAGGGCAGATTCCCGTGCAGAACGGTGAATTCGCTTTCAAGGGCAAGGTTTCAGAAACCGGAGCCGATGGCACCGTGAGTTTGAATGACGCCATCGATCAGGCTCGTGTGTGTGCCTTGAATACATTGGCCGCGGTTAAATCCGTGATTGGAGACCTCGACCGCGTCAAGCGCGTGGTTAAGGTCACGGGATTCGTCAGTTCGGATCCTGAATTTACTGGTCAGGCGCAGGTTCTCAACGGTGCGTCGGAGTTGTATGGTAAAGCGTTCGGGGAAGCCGGGATCCACGCCCGCTCCGCCGTCGGCGTTGCCGTGCTTCCCCTCGACGTCCCCGTTGAAGTGGAACTCATCGTTGAATATTCCTAAACCTCTGGCCTTCCCGGGCCACCGGGTCGCCGCGCAATCTGGGCGCCCGACCTGCACCGTTGCGTCGTCGCCGTACTATTTTCCGCTCTCCGAGCGTCAAGAGACGGCGGCGCGGGCCTGGCTCGACGAGAATGACCAGTCCGCGTGCTGTCAGATGAAGACGGCGGCCTCGGTGATCTTTATCCGAGAAGGCCACGACGGGCTGGAGACTTTCCTTACCTATAGGACCACCCCTGGTTCGCCCTTGGGTCGTGTCTCCTTTCCCGGCGGGGTCTCCGAACCGGGTGATCACGAGCCGATCGGTTGGTACGGGCCGACGCCGTCGCAGTGGGCCGTCAAACTTGGCCACGACGACGTGGTGGCCGCCCGAAGCGCTGTGATCGCGGCGATTCGGGAGAGCTTTGAAGAGGTCGGTGTGTTGTTCGCGGGTCCCACGGACCAGGACACGGTCGAATACACCGAGGCCAGCGAGACGATGAATTCTCGGGAGGCCATCGCCGGACACGAGCTCGGTTTCATCGACTATCTCAAGAGGGCCGGGCTCAAAGTGCGGACTGACCTCTTGAAGCCTATTGGTCGGTGGCAAACGCCAGATTTCTCACACCGTCGTTTCGATACGCACTTCTTCGCATCCGTCGTTCCGGTGGGGCAGCGGCCTAAACTCTTGACCTCGAAAGGTCAGTGGGGGCGTTGGGTATCCGCCGGAAGTCTTGTGGGGAACCGGGACTCGACGGCTCTCGGAGACGAAATCGGTTTGGAAGATACTGTAGGTAAGACCATTTCCCAGCTGGTAACGCCGGGAACCCTCTTCCTCCTGGAAGCCATTTCGGCCTGCCCCACGACCATCGCATTCCTCACGAAAAAGCGCCGCGTTCACGTGAAGAAGCCCGAACTCGTGGAAAAGGATGGGCAGCTGATGCTCGCCTTCGATCCGCCTCGCGACGCCGTGAGGACACGCGACAAGGGAGCCTGAACCGATACCCAGGACTTAACTGAAGACAACGGCAAAGGGCCGGATGCTTGAAGCATCCGGCCCTTTGCCTATCCGCCGTGACGGCGAACCATCAAGCGTTAGCGGCTCCGCTGACGGAGGCGCTGGAGGTCGAGAATCACGACGGCGCGAGCCTCGAGTCGAATCCATCCGCGCTGGACGAATTCGGCGAGAGCCTTATTCACGGTCTCGCGAGAAGCTCCGACGAGCTGGGCCAACTCTTCCTGAGTGAGCTCGTGAGCCACGAGGATGCCATCCGTCGCCGGGCGACCGAAGCGATCTGCGAGATCGAGCAGAGCCTTGGAGACGCGGCCCGGAACGTCGGAGAAGACCAAGTCGGCAAGATTCTCATTGGTGCGCCGCAGGCGACGTGCCAGTGCCTGGAGCACCTGGCCCGAAATCGAGGGGCTCTTGTCCATGGCCTTCTTGAGGCTTGCGTGCTTGACGCCAGCGAGACGGGTTTCCGAAACGGCGGTCGCCGACGTCGAGCGGGGGCCCGGATCGAACAGGGCCATTTCGCCGAAAATCTCCCCGGGACCCATGATGGCCACCAGGTTTTCGCGTCCGTCGGAGGCCGTGCGGCCCAGCTTGATCTTGCCGGAGACGACGAAGTACAGCTGATCTCCGGGGTCGCCCTCGTAGAACAAGGTCGCCCCGCGGGACAGATCTACCTCGGTTACATCGTCGGTTAGTGCGGCAAAAGCCTCGTCGTCAAGAGTTGCGAAAAGCGGTGCCCTGCGCAGAACCTCGATATCCATCTTTCTCCTCAGTGATCAGCGTCATTTTCGGTGCCCAATGCGATCTCTGCATCACAACAATCCTGCAGCCTGGGCAAGATTGCGGCGACCTGTGACAAATTCAACGTACCTTGATGCCACTCTATAAGTTGCGTATCGAATTCGCCACAGACCGGAGCCACTCTTCGCGCACAGCTTGGGAGCGAGTGGAGTATGAGGCTCTTGCCAGGTGGGAAGGGTAACGTCGAGGTCTCCACCGACCACGGCTTTACTGCGATGCGTTCGCGATGATTGGTGCTTCGACATGATTGACTTCACAGTTCTCGACTGGATTCTCCTTCTCGTTCTCCTGGGATACTTCCTGGGCGGACTGGCCCGCGGATTTTTCATGACCCTCGGGGCGGTTGTGGGATTCGCCGCCGGCGCCGTCGCGGCCTTCTATGTGACGCCGTTCCTGGTCGAGAGGGTGAGTGGCGGCTGGAAGATCGCCGTCGCCGTCGCGAGCATCCTCGTGCTGATTTGTATCGGCCAGGCACTCGGCATTGCGTTTGGGCGGCCTTTGCGCCGATTGACCGAACGGACCGGCCTGGGGCCTCTCGACCGCATCGGCGGGGCCATCTTGAACCTCGTCACGTGTGCGTTCGTCATCGTCGCCCTCAGCTTTTCAGCCTCTCAATTCGGCGTGCCATCGATCTCGACCACGGTCGGTGATTCCACCATCATTTCGACGTTGCAACGTCTGACACCGCAACCGGTGCAGCGCGGGATTGCTCAGGCGAGGGCGGCGGTGCTGCAACAATCCGGCATCCCGCGGCTGGAGCAGCAAATCTTCCCCGAACAAGCCGCGCCCACCGAAACCGGGCCACAGAGCGACGGGCTGAAAACGGCGTCGGCCTCGGTCGTCAAGATCAACGGATCGGCCGATGCCTGCTCCCAAAATCAGTCCGGATCTGGCTTTGTCGCCTCTGGCGACCACGTGGTGACGAACGCGCACGTCGTGGCCGGAGTCGTGCATCCCGTGATTCAGAGTCGGAACGGACAGACGATACAGGCCACGGTTGTTGCCTATAACCCGGAGAAGGACCTCGCAGTTCTGTATGCACCGGATCTTGAGGCCCAGCCGCTGGACTTGGGACAGAACGGAACGGCCGGAGAAAAGGCGACCATCATGGGGTACGACCTCGGCGGCCCCTTTATGTCCCGCCCCGCTTCCATTCAGGGCCTGCAATATACGACGACAAAAACGCAAAATGGCACCACGAACGAGCCGCGGGAAATGTATCAATTGGCGGCCAACGTTCAAGAAGGCAATTCCGGTGGTCCATTGCTCAATGAGCAAGGTCAGGTGATCGGAGTGATCTTCGCCAAGGCCACCCAAGGCGAGACCGGCTATGCGCTGTCCATGACGGAACTGCACTCAACACTCGACGCAGCCACGTCGCTCACGAATCCCGTAGGAACGGGGCAGTGCACCGTCGGTTAGCGTTGCGCGAGGTAATCGAGGGCCATGATGTACCCATAGGCTCCGGCCCCGGCAATGACCGTCTCGGCTTGCAAAGAGACATAAGACCGGTGGCGAAATTCTTCGCGCCGATGCACATTCGAGAGGTGAACCTCGATCACCGGCAATTCGGCCGCTTCTAAAGCATCGTGAATCGCAATGGATGTGTGAGTGAACGCAGCGGGGTTAATGATGATCGCGCTGGCTTCGTCCCGGGCACGCTGAATTTCATCGATGAGAACGCCCTCGTGATTGGACTGCATGAACTCGATCCCTCGGCCCAATGCTCTTGCGTGCTCGCGGACCGTCGCTTCGATGTCGGCGAGAGTCGTCGTTCCGTAGATCTCCGGTTTGCGTCGACCGAGCATATTCAGATTGGGGCCGTTGAGAACGAAGATCGGTTTAGTCATGGCCACATTCTGGCACGCTTCGTGCGGGTAAAGCGACGGGCGCCCCAGAAAACTCCGGGGCGCCCGTCATCTGCGGATCGGCCGGCTATTTGCCGAGCGACTCCGTGATCTGATCCATCACGGTCTGATCCGCGAGGGTCGAGACGTCGCCGACCGGGCGGTCTTCCGCGACGTCCTTGAGCAACCGACGCATGATCTTTCCTGAGCGGGTCTTCGGCAGCTCGGGAACGATCAGGACCTTCTTCGGTTTGGCGATCGGCGAGATTTCCTCGCCCACGTGGTTACGGATCTCCGCGGCGAGCTCCGTCGGATCGCGATGCTCGGCCGTAGCCTCATCCGAGAGAATCACGAACGCGATCACAGCCTGGCCGGTCGTCTCATCGGATGCACCAACGACGGCGGCTTCCGCCACGGAATGGTGCGAAACGAGGGCGGACTCAATCTCCGGCGTCGACAGGCGATGCCCGGAAACGTTCATGACGTCGTCCACGCGCCCGAGAACCCAGATGTCGCCGTCGTCGTCGCGTTTAGCGCCGTCGCCGGCGAAGTACGTCGTCTCGTTGAAACGGGACCAATAGGTGTCCACGAACCGCTGATCGTCGCCCCAAATCGTGCGCAGCATCGAAGGCCACGGTTTCGTCAGAACCAACAGGCCGGATTCCCCATTGCCGAGCTTTTCGCCCAGGTCGTCCACGACGTCGACGCCGATGCCTGGCAACGGACGCTGAGCCGACCCCGGCTTGGCCGAGGTGATCCCCGGAAGCTGGGAGATCATGATGCCGCCCGTCTCGGTCTGCCACCAAGTGTCGACGATCGGGCATTTCTCCTTGCCGATCACCCGATAGAACCACTGCCAGGCTTCAGGGTTAATCGCTTCGCCCACGGTGCCCAGCAACCGCAAGGACTCGAGCGAATACTGGTTGGGAATCTCCTCGCCCCACTTCATCATGGTGCGAATGGCGGTCGGGGAGGAGTACATGATGGTCACGCCGTACTTATCGACGATCTCCCAGAAACGGCCCTGGTGCGGGTGATTGGGGGTGCCCTCATAGATAACCTGTGTGGCTCCGTTCAAGAGCGGACCGTACGCCACGTATGTGTGGCCGGTGACCCAGCCGATGTCTGCGGTGCACCAGAAGACGTCCGTCTCGGGCTTGATGTCGAAGACGTTGTAGTGGGTGTAGGCGGCGTGCGTCAGGTACCCACCCGTCGTGTGCAAGATGCCTTTCGGTTTTCCCGTAGTGCCGGAGGTGTACAGGATGAAAAGCGGATCTTCGGCGTTGTGCGGGACCGGGGTGTGCTCGGTCGAGGCCGACTCCACCGAGTCGTGCCACCAGATGTCGCGTCCCTCGGTCCAATCCACATCTTCGCCATTGCGCTTGACCACGACGACGTGCTCGACCGTGTCTCCGCCCTTCGCGAGAGCGTTATCCACGGCGGGCTTGAGCGTGGTGGGCTGTCCGCGCCGGTACGAACCGTCGGCCGTGACGACGAGCTTGGCCTCGCCATCTTCGATGCGGGAGCGGATGGCATCGGCAGAGAATCCGCCGAAAATGACCGAGTGAATCGCTCCAAGACGCGCGCAGGCCAACATGGTGATGACGGCCTCGGGAATCATCGGGAGGTAAACGGCGACGCGATCGCCTTTGCCGACTCCCAATTCGGAGAAAGCGTTAGCCGCTCGGGAGACCTCATCCTTGAGGTCCCGATAGGTATAGGTGCGGGAGTCTCCGGGCTCTCCCTCGAAGTGGATAGCGACGCGGTCACCGTGACCAGATTCGACGTGGCGATCGACGGCGTTGTACGCGGCGTTCAGTTCACCGTCCTCGAACCACTTGGCGAAAGGCGGATTGCTCCAATCAAGGGTCTGGGTGAATTCCTTGTCCCAGGTGAGAAACTTCTTGGCTTGAGTCGCCCAAAAGTCCGTACCTTGGTTCTCTGCCTGCTCGTAAAGATCGGCGGTGGCGTTGGCCTGAGCCGCGAAGTCTTTGGACGGAGGGAAAGTCTGGGAATTCTCGCTCACGGTTCTTCCTTTCGTGTGATGGACGGCGGCCTTTTTCATCCGCGTGGACGTCTGGCCTCCACTGTAATAGACATCTCGTGATCCGAATCACTGAGACAAGAGGTTTCGCACGGAGGGAACACCGAGTCACCCGCTCACACACCGTGACCACATCGTCCGTGCCATGTCCTGTGAGTAGTGTGGGGCGGTATGACCGTCGAAGAGCACAGCCAGCGCCCTAGCCTTGAGATTCGTCAGGTTCCGGAGGCCAAAGCTCGGGCCGGGGCCGCGAAGCGTCGTCGTACCGGAGCCGAAGAGACCCACCGTGGACTGGTGAGGCGCGCACGCAAGATCAACCGAATTTTGGGTGAAACATATCCGTACGCGGTCGCGGAACTCGATTTTGATAACCCGTTTGAACTGCTCGTCGCAACGGTTCTTTCGGCCCAGACCACAGACATCAAGGTCAATTCCGTGACTCCGAAACTTTTCGGGGCGTATCCGACCGCCGAGGATTTGTCGGCGGCTTCCCCGGATGTCGTCGAAGAGATCGTTCGCTCCCTCGGGTTTTATCGGGCCAAGACGCGGTCGATTATCAAGCTGTCTACTCAGCTCGTGGACGAATTCGATGGAAAAGTGCCTGAAAACCTCACGGAGCTCACGAGCCTGGCCGGTGTGGGGCGCAAGACGGCGTTTGTCGTTCTCGGCAATGCGTTTGGCCAACCGGGGCTGACGGTCGACACGCACTTCGGCCGACTCTCCCGACGGCTTGGATTTACACGCCAGGAAGATCCCGTCAAAGTGGAACGTGACATCGAGGGCCTCTTCGAGCGTTCCGACTGGACCCAGCTGTCCCACCGATTGATCTACCACGGCCGCCGCATCTGTCATGCCAAAACGCCGGCCTGCGGCGTCTGCCCGATCGCCGATCTCTGCCCCTCCTACGGTGCCGGCGTCACCGATGAAGAGGCCGCGGCACGATTACTCCGCTACGAATTTGCCCCTGGACGGGAAGAGCTGCACCGCAGGTTTTTGGAAGGCGCGACCCGCCGGGAACTTCGTCAGGAGGGGTACAGCCTTGGCGCCTGAGAAGAAAAATGAGGCGGCACTAGCGGGCTTGCACGCTTTAGCAGCACGGGGAGCCGACGTCGTCATGGACGACCGAGAACCATGGCGGATCGGTGGCATCGACCCAGATTCCGTCAGGGATGCGGCCGTCCTAATTCTATTTGGGGTGCTCGACGACGTTCCCGCACGATCCCGTGATAGCGGCGCTCAGCAGGTCGGTGAAGACCTCGACGTGTTGATCGTGGTCCGGGCCGATACGCTGCGACAACACGCGGGACAACCGGCATTCCCCGGTGGGAAGGTCGATCCCGTGGATCATGAAGCGGAAAACCCCATGGTGGAGGCGGCGCTCCGAGAGGCTGTGGAAGAAACCGGTTTGGATCGCTCCGGAGTGACCGTCCTGGGGACACTAGCGCCCGTGCCCCCTTCCTGTCAGCAACTTTATGGTGACTCCGGTACTCGGGTGGTGGACTTCACCGTCGGAGGTTGACGTGGTCGATACGGCCGAGTCTGCGCAGGTCTTCAGGGTGCCCGTTCGTGATCTGACGAATCCGCAGCACCGGTACTACGCAACCGTGACGCGTGGCCGCTCCACCTATAAATCGCCCGCTTTTGAGGTGCCCTCGGTGGACGGAACGGTGACCATTTGGGGTTTTACAGGGGTCGTGCTGGACCGGGTGTTTCACGAATTGGGCTGGGACGAACCATGGGATAGGAAGCGTCGGAAACCCGCGCCAATCTGAGGCCTTGCCGCTGCTAGCACCTCGAAGGTGTGCCGGCGTCGTCATTTGGCGTCAGCATAGGATTCGACGGTCGCGATCGTGAGCGGGAAATCAACGGGAGCGTCGCCGAAGAGGAGTCGTCCGGCAGCCGCGGCGGATTCGTTGACGATGCGGGCAACGTCGGCGGCTTCCGACTCGGGGCCGTGGAGCACGACCTCATCGTGGACGAAAAAGACCAGTGAAGTCTTTAAGGGGGTGCCTTCCACGCCATCGCGGCGAAGACGACGTCGAATCTCGCCCATCCAGCAGAGCGCCCATTCGGCGGCGGTTCCTTGGACCACGAAATTGCGGGTAAACCGCCCCTGAGAGCGGGACATGGAGTGGGATCGTGACTCCGCTGCGGACGTGCTCACATCACGAACCGAAGTGAGCCACGATTCGTCTGGGGCCGGTGAGGTTCTCCCTAGCCACGTGGTGACTTGGCCGCCGCGTTGGCCTGTAACAGCAGCGCGTTCGACCAAGCTGATGGCTTCGGGGAACAAGCGTTTCAGATGGGGTGCCAAGGCCCCAGCTTCGCCGGATGTTGCACCATACATGGCTCCGAGGAGGGCAATTTTGGCGGCGGGTCGGTCTTTGAGCGCGGATCCGGTTTGCTGCCCCAATTCTGCGATGCCCCGGTAGAGATCTTTTCCGCGTCCCGCGACGGCAAGGGCTTGGTCGCCCGACATGGCCGCCAAAATTCGTGGCTCGACTTGCGACGCATCGGCCACGGTCAGGCGGTAGCCGTTGTCGGCACGCACGGCGTCTCGGACGATTTGAGGGATTTGCATTGCCCCTCCGCCGTGCGCGGCCCAACGGCCGGTGACGACCCCGCCCACAACATAGGCGGGGTGAAACCGACCGTCGGAAACCCATTCGCGTAGCCAATGCCAACCATTGGCGGTCCACAGACGATAGAGCTGCTTATATTCGAGAATCGGTGCGATCAATTCCCTCCGGGCTTGGCTGAGTTGGCCCCCGTGGTCGGCCCATTCCAGGAGGCTCCATTTGCGCGTCGAGGAGACTCCGACTCCAGCTGCCCTCAGCGCACGGAGCAAATCTTGCGGTGAATCCGGATTGAGGTGCTCTGCGCCCAGGGTTGCCGAGATGGATTCGGCCAAATCCTGCATCAGAGGGGGCCGATGACCTTCTTGGGGCTCGACGCCGAGTCGCTCGATGAGGATCTCTCGGTGCCGGTTGGTGTCCCACGGTAACCCCTCGTGGTGCATCTCCGCGGCGATGAGCCCACCTTGAGACTCGGCCGCAAGGAGCAATTGAAGACGCCGCCGATTCGGCGAAGAGTCAAGGCTTGATTGTTGGGCTTTCCACTCGGTAACAAGGTCGTCCACAGTGGGCCTAGGTGGGGCCGACGAACTTGTCGGCACCTCGAAGAGAGAGGTCTGATCTGGATTTATTCGAGGCGGAGGCAGAGACCCTGGGGGTGCGGAATCCTGGGAATTTGTGAGCTTAATGGTGGGAGAATAGGTCAGCTCATTACTGGGCAGGGTGGCGGCGTCGGCAAGTATGGCCTGGCAGAGGGACAGATCCCAGCAGCGAGCAATCGTGGCGCCATCCTTCAAGATGCGCGGGTAAGCGGCGTGGGCTGAGGACCAAACCCAGCGGATCCGATGAGGCTCGGGTGCATGTTCGGCCACCGAGGCGACGAATGCGGCGAGTCGATGGAACGGAAAACTCTTGCGATTTCCCTCGCGTCCTTGGCTGAAGGACACAGCGGACCACGTGGCGGTTTCTGGGTCCGAAGGGTGGTCCGGCGAATCGGGACCGATCACGATGAGCATGGCTCCATTATTGCCGTTTGATCACTCGATACGATGACGCCTGTGGATAACTTTGATGCCCTCAGCGACTCAGCCCGCGGACCCCACGTCTACGGCCCTGTCATCGACGATCAAACACGTTGCGTCCACTATCGAACCTCGAAAGACATCGTCGCCCTCAAGTTTGTGTGCTGCGGCAGGTATTTCCCGTGCTACCGATGTCATGAAGAAGTCTCGGACCATCCCGCGCGGCAATGGTCGCTCCATCAACGCGATGAGACCGCAATTCTCTGCGGTGTCTGCAAGCGTGAACTCACCATAGCCATCTACATGGCGAGTTCCCGATGCCCCGATTGCCTGTCCGAATTCAATGAACGATGCGCGCTGCATTACGACCTGTATTTCGAGGTTGGCGACAACTAGCCATCCACAGCCGGCGAATGAGGAACCAATCTACGGATCCGTCCCCAAGATGTGGAATTACACGATGACCAGCAGGTGAACTCGGGCGTGATTGAAGCATTCTGCCGACATGAAATCCGTCGCGCACACCAATTCCTCACCCTCATCGTTGTCCGGACCGGAGTCTTTCTTGGCCGAGATCTCTCGCCGAGAAGCCCTCCAGACAAGCCCCGGAGAAAGCGGATGGAGCGTCGTCGCTTTCGGGGAACGCCGGAGTTTTCTCCGAGCCGTCGAAGACGCGGCTCAGGCCACGGACCGACCATTTCGCCATATACCCGCCGGGCAAGAACCGCGGTGGTGCGGTAGCGATGTCGTGGTGATCGAGGCCGGAGCGGCTTCCTCACTGGCGCGTTTTGTAGACAAGACTTCTCGGAAAATGCCACGTCCCCGTCAATGTGTGATCGCGGGAGTTCCTGGCGGCGTGGACCCGTGGTCCGTGATGAAGGACATTCCGGGTGATTGGGGGACCCCTGATGTGGTCCTGTTGCCACAGGGAAGAACGTGGCTGGCGGACAGGATCTTCGCGGCAACCTCCCACGCGACGTCCTTCGCTCGTATCGGCTTTGTGGGGGCTTGCGGCGGCGTCGGGACCACCTCCATAGCGATATGGACGGCCCTCAGGATGAAGGACGACGGCCTGGCCCCCATCGTGATTGACGCCGCGCCGGGAAGCGTCGCCCTCGACGCTTGCATGTCGGCCGATCCCGTTAGCGGTGTGAGATGGGGCGAACTTCAGCGTCTTCCTTCCGTGCCGGACGGCGCGCGCATTCTCGCGTCATTGCCCAGCCCTCACGGAATACCTGTCCTGGCCGAAGGCCTCGAGACGACATCGCATTCTGAACAGCAGGACTGGCATCGCTACAGGGTAGTGAACAGCTTGGCTTCGCAAGCGCCGCTGGTGATCGATTGTGGAACCGGTAGCGGTCTGCCTGCATCACGCGACGAAGATCTCGTGATGACAGAATGCTCCTGCCTCGTCGTCGTCACCCCTTTCACACTGCGTGGCATGGCGAATGCCCAAGTTCTGATTTGTCGGTGGCGGCAGAGAATACCGGTGCTGGTGGTGGCGAGCGGTCCCCGCTGGTGTGATGTCTCCGGTCGAGAAGCGGCCCAATTTATGGGTGTCGAATCGCTGGCAGCGGTCATCCCGCATCTTTCCTCGGCGGCCGAGGCATATGAGGCCGGTCAGGTCCTCGAATTGGCTTATCGGCGGCCCTTGAGGCGGCCTATAGCGGACCTTGTGGATGCCATCCGGAGCGCCGTGGCGGAACCACTATCGTCAGGACGTCGTATGTCTACGGGCGCTCCACGGTTGACGGGCATCGCTGCCCCAGGAGGAAGCCGCTTTTCCAGGGAGTCGTCATGACTCAACACGCCGGCGCCAAACTCGCGTCCTGGGAGTCGGAGCGGGCCCAATATCAAGGTCTCGGAGTCCTCGAACCCTTATTGTGGGTCCCCGACCTGACTGATATATACGTCAACGCCCCGGATGAAGTGTGGACCGACGGGCCTCGTGGATTGGAACGGTCCTCCATCCGATTCTCCGCAGATGAAGAGGTCCGTAACCTCGCCGTTAGGATTCTCTCGGCCGAGGGGAGACGGCTCGATGCAAGTCACCCTTGCGCGAGTGCCCAAACATCCATGGGCTACCGACTGCACGCGGCCATCCCGCCAGTTACGGCGGCGACCACTCATCTGTCCATCCGGATTCAGCCCGAAGAACGTCCTCCGCTCTACCTGCTTGCTGATCAGGGCATGTTCCCGTCCTTCGTCGAGACGATCCTGAGGCACATCGTGGCGTCCAAAGCCTCGTTCCTGATCAGCGGTGCCACCGGGAGCGGAAAGACCACGCTTCTCAACGCGATGCTCGAATTGTGTCCCTTGACAGAACGGCTCTTACTCCTCGAAGACACCTCCGAGCTGGCGCCTCGTCATCCTCACGTGGTGTCGTTGCGCTCGCGTTCTGCGAATGCCGAAGGTTCGGGAGCCGTCACGTTGACCGATCTGATCCGAGAGGCGCTTCGTATGGGACCGGACCGAATCGTGGTGGGCGAATGCCGAGGGCCAGAAGTGGCCGACCTCCTGGTAGCCATGAACACGGGGCATGAAGGTGGCGGAGCCACGATCCACGCCAACTCCATGGAGGCTGTGCCGGCGCGACTCATGGCTCTTGGGGCATTGGCCGGCATGAGCCCGGACGCGGTGACGCAGCAGACGGCTGCCTCGATCCGGGTCGTGATCCATCTAGAGCGGGGTCCGGAGGGGCGCCGCCTCCGACAGATCGGACTACTCGAGGCCCCGACCGGTGGTTTGATGGTGCGCCCGGCGGTTGACATCGACGTGCTCGGCCACATCACCACGACGCGATGGTGGAGTCAGCTCAGTAAGATCCTTGGCCTGCCCGAAGAATCGAACGCCCAAGGGAAAGGACCGTCCGTCGTCGTTCCCGACCCTCCGCAAGACCGAGTGGTGGTTCAGCCATGATCCTTTGGGTCATTCTGCTGGGAGCAGGTGTGCTGTGCTGGGCATCGTGGACTGGAAACCTGAGCTCTTACACGAGAAACCTCATGCGGGGCGAGGACTCGAGGTGCACGTCAGTATTTTTATCGCCGATGCATGGCTGGGTGGGGCGGCGTTTACGGACAGATGCCGGGGCGTGGCCCGAAATGATTCGCCGACTCAGCGCCCTCTTGCAGTCGGGAGAAACTCCCCACGGTGTGTGGTGCGTTCTGAATCGCGCGACCGAAGCAGAACGAGCGAACGGTTCGCGAAGTGCGTCACGAGATACCGAGGAGATCGCACGATTCGTGGGGCACATGAGCCGGGCTACCGGGGCAGGGCTAGACCCACGCACGGCATTGAGCACCTTCGAAGCGAGATACCACAGGTCGAAGGACATGGTTGCAGCGCTATCCGTCACCATGTCCCTAGCTCAGCGGACGGGAGCGCAGCTCGGGGATGTACTCGCCCGCATGGCCGAAAGCCTGGAAGATGACATCAATGCCGCGGATGCTCGAGCCTCTGCTATCTCCGGCCCACGAGCCACCTCCAGGATCTTGGCGTCACTGCCGATCGTCGGTTTAGGGCTAGGCGCCGTATTCGGTGCCGATCCCTGGACGGTACTGTTTGGCACCGGTTGGGGACGAGTGTGTTTCCTCTGTGGGGGAGCGTTGACCGTGCTGGGCATCATGTGGAGCCGCCGCATGGTTCTTGTCGCCACCGGAGCCTCGCAAACCGGTCCGCGGCATGCCTTGTGGAGGCTCAGCGCTCCAGCTACAACACGGAGCGCGGTGAATTGGTCATGATCTGGGCCATGTGGTTGGTCGGTCTCATTGTGGTGACCTTTACGGTGAAACGTCCCTTGGGCGAAGTTCGGACGGTCAACGAGGGTGCGTCACCCGAGCTGTCGACGAGGTTGCGACTAGAGCTAGTCGCTGCGGCTTTAGACGCAGGATTGCCGCTACGACAAGCCGTGGTGGAAGTCATTCGCGCTGAAGGTAACTCCACACTCGAGCCGGTGGCCTCGAGGCTTGACCTAGGTCTTGCCTGGGATCACGCATGGGCCAACGTTCACCAGCACACGGGAGACCCCCGAAAAGGGAGTCGTTTAGGGGTGAGCGGCGTTGCTGGGCGGTGGAGCATCGATGGACACACCGACCGCCTTGCAGCCTTTCAACAAGCCCTGGATTTCTCGGCACAGACCGATAGTCCCGCTTCAGGGCTTCTCAGAGCGCGAGTCGAGCACCTCAGACGACGGGAAGTCTACGAAGCGGAGCGGCTCGCAACGCTTTTGGGCGTAAGGCTGGTCCTTCCTTTGGGCCTATGTTCCCTACCCGCGTTGGTGTGCTGGGGCGTGCTACCAGTTCTGCTCGGTCTCATCCCCGGTATCCGATGACTTGTCCTCAAAATTCTCACCGATTCGACCTCAAAGTCGAACCTCGTCAGAAAGGAAAATCATGATTCAAAGAAACAACCCGTCATTCATTGACCGTGGAAAAGACGGTGCAAGTACTAAAGCCTCAATGAATACAGGCCTAGAGGAAAGTAGCGGTACAACCCACAGGGAGATCTCGCCGGATCACCCGGAATTGGGTGCGTCGACGGCCGAATACGGCGTCGTGATGCTCGCCGCCGTTGGCTTCGCAGGCCTCTTGGTCGCGATCTTGAAAAGCGGGGAGGTCAAAGAGCTCCTCATGGGCATTATTCGAACCGCATTGTCAACGGGATGAATTGTCAGAGGCGGCCGGAAGCGATGGGACTTCACGAAGTGGCCCAATCCAGAACTATGACGGGCGATAGTTCGCTTCAAGATAATATGCCAACCGATGAGGCAGATCGGGGGTCCGTCACCGCAGAGTTTGCCGTCCTGCTACCGAGTGTTGTTGCCCTCATTGCACTCGTGCTTTCCGTGGGTGTTTACGGGGCGCGGACCGTGACTGCCCAGGAGGCGGCACGGACTGCGGCTCGCTCGGTGGCTCGTGGTGACAGCTGGGAGACGGCCAAAAGTGCGGCGCGAAAAATCGTCGGGCGGGAAGCCGAGGTCGGTATTTCCAAGAGCGCTACCGGGGCAGAAATCTCCGTGGTGGCTCCGGCTCCGGGAGTTCTTGGAACGTGGGGTGGGCTGGAGGTCTCCGCCCGCGCTCATGCGCTTTTACCGGAGGAAGCAGGCAGATGATGCAGCCACCGCACGCACAGATCGGATCATCTCGACGAAACGATCCGCCAGACCGTGGCTCCGGGACGGTCTTGGCCGTGGCCGTGGTGGCGCTGATCATCGGTTTGGCGGTAGGAGTGGCCGTCGTCGGACAGGTGGCGGCCGCCCATCACCGTGCGCGCACCGCGGCGGATCTGGCGGCGTTGGCTGCGGCCGATGCAGCGCGAGGGCTCCTTTCCGGAGCTCCGTGCGACGTGGGGAGAAAGGTGGTGGAGGAGAACGATGCCCGACTAGTGCAATGTTGCTCGCCTCAAGGGCGAGCGGATGTGATCGACGTTCGGACGCATGTAGATCTACCCAGCTGGTTGCGACGGCTCGGACCCGTGGCCGGCGTGGCGCGAGCCGGCCCGCCAGCTGGGGACGATGGACCAGCCCACAGCGCCGATCTCGCATTGTGCGCTTGAGTTGTCGGGTTAGGACCGATCCTCGTCTGCGGTCTTGAGTAAGCCTTGGAGGAGGGATATCGCGCCTGACTTGCTCAGAGGGTTGTTCTTGTTGCCGCACTTCGGGGACTGGACACAAGAGGGGCATCCCGTCTCACACTCGCAGGACTGAATGGCGTCAAGGGTCGCTTGAAGCCAGGTTCCTGCGACCTCGAATCCGTGTTCGGCGAATCCGGCCCCACCGGGGAAGCCGTCATAGACGAAGATGGTGGGCATCTCGGTGTCGACGTGAAGAGCCGTCGAGAGCCCGCCAATGTCCCACCGGTCGCATGTCGCTACGAGCGGCAGCAGTCCGATGGAAGCGTGCTCGGCTGCGTGAAGGGAACCGGGAATCTCGGGTTCCGTCACGCCGGAACTCGAGAGCACCGTCGTGGGAATCGTCCACCACACGGCACGGGTGATGAGTTCCTGGGATTCGAGGTCTAGAGGCTCCTCATCGATCACGTCGTTGGTTGCCACTGCCTTGCGTTGGAAGGACACCACTTGCGTCCTCACCCTGACCAGCCCCCGGTGAAGCGTCACGGGACCCCAATCTCGGGTGTCCTCGACCTCGAGGATGCTCACCTCGGTGATGTCTCGAGCCTGAGTGTAGAAATTGGGATGTGCTCGGCTTACGAGAACCGTTCGATCCTGTTCATTGAGGTCTTCGACGTGCCACGTCTTGCCTTGATGAACGTAGATGGCACCGGGATGCGCTTGGTAATGAGATTGCCCGGATTCCATCGTGCCGATGATGCCGCCCGTCTCAGCTTCGATGATGTGCAGACGGTGGCCGCCGTCGCCGCGAATATCCACCATCTCCGCCGCTTGCTCCGGGTGCGTCCAAAACCAACCCGTGGGACGCCTCCTCAAATGGCCGGCCTGGACCAGTGACTCCAAAACGGCCTCAGCCGTCCTTCCAAAAAGGTTCAGCTCTTCGGGACGCAAGGGCTTCTCGGCCGCTGCGGAACACAGATGAGGAGCCAAAACATAGGGATTATGAGGATCGAAGACGGTCGCCTCGACGGTGACGTCGAAAATGTCCCGTGAATGATGAACCAGATAGGTGTCCAAGGGATCGTCGCTGGCCACAAAGACAGCGAGAGATTCCTGTCCCGCACGTCCGGCTCGTCCGATCTGTTGAAAGAAGGATGCGCGTGTCCCGGGCCAACCGGCGATGATCACGGCGTCGAGACCGGCGACGTCGATCCCCAGTTCGAGCGCGGGCGTTGATGCGACACCGAGCATTTCACCCGATCGGACTTGCCGTTCGAGTTCGCGTCGCTCCTCGGGGAGGTACCCGGACCGGTATGCGCAGACGCGGTGGGCCACAGAGGGGTCGATATCCTGCAAGTAATCCTGTGCGATCCGGGCCAAGGTTTCGGCGCCTCGACGGGACTTGATGAAGGCAATAGTCCTAATGCGCTCGGCCACGAGATCTGTCAGCATTTCGGCGGACTCCGCCAATGCAGATCGACGACGTGGGGCGCCGTTTTCACCGTGCCCCGCGCCCGCGCCGTTGAACCCCGAGCCGGGAATGGGGGTTCCTTCCCGGGAAGGCACTTGGGCGGCCAGTCCATCCTGGGCGGCCGCATCTTCTAAGAGTGGCTCCCATAAGAGCACCGTGACGGCTCCGTGGGGTGAATCGTCGCGCTCGAATGCCTGGACCCTCGTCTGGTCCACCCCCAAGAGCCTGGAAAAGGATTCGGCGGGGGCCGCTGACGTCGCGGAAGCGCCAATGAAGGTAGGGGCCGCACCATGCAATGCGCAGATGCGGCGCAGGCGCCGAAGAACCATCGACACGTGGGCACCGAACACGCCTCGATAGCCGTGTGCTTCGTCCACGATCACGTAGCGCAATCGTCGCAAGAAGCGGCCCCACCGTTCGTGATGAGGAAGAACGCCGGCGTGGAGCATGTCCGGGTTACATAAGACGAAATTCGAGTGGTCTCGAATCCAAGAACGTTCGCCAAATTCGGTATCGCCGTCGTAGGTATCGGCCCGGAGTTCTGGGATTCCCAAGGCCTTCAACGCGGCCAATTGGTCACCGGCCAATGCCTTGGTGGGGGAGAGATAGAGTGCCGTAGCTTCCTGAGAGCGAAGTCCCTTTCCGGGATCGTGGCTTCCACGGACGATCGCGTCCAAGGCCGGCAACTGATACGCCAAAGACTTTCCCGATGCCGTGCCCGTAGAGATGATGACGTGGTCGCCGACCTCCGTGGACACGGAGTGGCCCAAAGCCCGACGGTCGAAAGCGTAGCGGGTGGAGGCCTCGCTCGCGGAGTGTGCCGCCGTGGCCGCGTCCGCTTGATGGCGGTACGGCTCCGGAACCCCCAGGGACACGAAGGCGTCCACCACAGAGGGATGCAACCACTGCGGCCACTCATGGGTGACGGCTTCGCGTTCCGGCAGGAGCTGGGTGTGCACGATCTCGGGCGGGTCATCGCCCCGATTCAGGGCGTGGAGTAGGTGAGCTGGCTGAGGCACGAACCCATTGTGACACCCCAGCGCTGTCACCGCCGAGGGGCGGATGAATCCGTGAAACGTGACACAATAGGGCCATGAACCATCCCATGAATATTTCCGAAAATTCGGGTGCAGAGGACGCCGGACCTCGGGTTCTCCCACTGAACGACGACGAGTGTTGGGAATTCCTGAACCACGCTCGATTTGCCCGCCTCGCGACGGCGGATGACCACGACATTGACATCACGCCGTTGAATATCGCGGTTTCGGACCGGCGGATTTATTTCAAGACCGCCGCTGGGCATAAATTGACCTCGATGCTGCTGAACCCCTCCGTGGCCGTGGAAACTGACCGGGTGGAAGGGGGAATCGCGCAGAGCGTCGTCGTCCGAGGCACGGCCAAACTCCTGACCGATTCTTCCGAGATTGCTCGAATAGAGGACCTGGGAATCACCCCGTGGTTGCACACCGAAAAGCTCGAATACGTAGAAATCACGCCCACGCGAATTACCGGGCGACGTTTTCGACTGGGTGAATAATCGAGAGCCAGAGTGAGGCAGCGGTCATGCCGGAAATCGGCGGCGTCGCCTAAAATATCCACCGTGTCACTCTCCCGAATCGCCCTGTATTACCATTTCACGCCCATCGCCGACCCCGAGTCCGTGGTGCTCTGGCAGCGTGCCCTCTGTGAAAAGCTCGGATTGCGTGGACGCATCCTCGTCTCGAAACACGGCATCAACGGAACCGTCGGAGGCGAAATCAACGCGGTCAAACAGTATGTCCGCACCACACGGCAGTACTCGGGATTTCGGGGGCTAGAGGTCAAATGGTCCGACGGCGGGGCTGAGGACTTCCCACGGCTCTCGGTCAAAGCCAGGGACGAAATTGTGGCTTTCGGCGCTGCCGATGAACTCACGGTGGATCAGGACGGCGTCGTCGGTGGCGGTATTCACTTGAGCCCGCAGGAAGTCAACGAACTGGTAGAGCGCGAAGGGGACGACGTCGTCTTCTTCGACGGACGCAATGCCTTCGAGGCTCGCATCGGTCGGTTTAAGGGCGCCGTCGTTCCCGACACCCGCACCACGCACGACTTCGTGTCGGAGCTCGAATCGGGCAAGTACGACGAGCTCAAGGGCAAGAAAATCATCACCTACTGCACTGGTGGGATTCGGTGCGAAATCCTCTCGGCGCTCATGAAAAACCGAGGATTTGAGGACGTCTATCAAATCGACGGTGGCATTGTCCGATACGGCGAAGCCTTCGGCGATGCGGGCCTGTGGGAAGGTTCCCTCTACGTCTTCGATCAGCGGATGCACATGGAATTCACTCCCGACGCCGTCACGATCGGGGAATGCGAACAATGCCAGGCACCGTCAAATCGATTCGTCAATTGTGCCAACCAGGCTTGTCGAGAGTTAATTCTTTTGTGCCCCGATTGCGCCACCGAAAATGCCATGTGCCCCGCAGGATGCGCCAAAGTCCCGGCCACCGCACCAGTAGCCTAGGTTTCTCGAACCGACGCTTGGTCGCGTCGATAGAATGACCCGGTGACTTCCACACCTGATTTCTCCCGCGTCCCGAACGCCCCCTACAGCGACGACTTCCAGGCCGTCGAAGCCTTGGCCGAGGCCCTTGCCGCAGTCGATTACTCGTACGATGCCATTCTTGATCTCTTAGGGCAGGGCCCTTTTGACGCCATGATCCGCGAGCAGGTGGTACCTGCCCGGCATCGGATCACCGAGATTCTGAGGGGACGAGTCGGTGCCAAACCGGGGCAGCGCAGGCTGGCCGGCGTGGTGGAGTTCCTGATGCTCGGAGGTGTAGCCACCGAGGAGTCGCTCGAAGCGACCCTCGGTGAGGGAGTATTTTCCATTTTCCATAGGCTCCGATTGCTGGAACCTGCCCATCCCGGGTCGGACGACGGCACGGTACGCTCGGCTTTTGACCTCAGGCCGCATTCGGCCGACGACGGAACCGATCTCTGGGTCGTCTCCGACCTGGGCGCGCATCAAACTGCCGGGGCATTACCGACCGACTACGTCCTAGGCATTGGGCAAGCGTCACTTACCCTGGCTCAATTCACCGAACGCACTCCAGTTCGGAGGGCACTTGATCTTGGAACCGGTTGTGGCATCCAGGTCTTCCATCTCTTGGCGCACTCCGATCACGTGACCGCGACGGACATTTCCCCCAGGGCGCTCGCGATGACGCGTTTCAACCTCTTGCTGAATTCATCGGCCTTGGGTATAAACCCGGCACGCCTCGAGGAACGTGTGTCTCTGCGTCAAGGGAACATGCTGGAGCCGGTGGCCTCCGAACGTTTCGATCTCGTGGTTTCCAATCCCCCCTTCGTCATCACCCCGCGTCATCCCGATGAGACCTCGGAATCTCGTTATACCTACCGCGACGGTGGATTGCCCGGTGACGAACTCGTGGCTGGATTGGTTCGTGATATTCCCGGCGTCTTGTCTCCGGGCGGCAGAGCGCACATGCTGGGCAACTGGGAAATTCCCGTGATGAAGGACGGCGAGGACGGCCAGGCTCCGTGGGACAGTCGACCAAGAGATTGGTTGGCCGCCAATTGTGACGGCTGGTTCATCCAGCGTGAAGAGACCACGCCAGAGGCTTACGCCGAAACGTGGCTCCGTGATGCCAGCCAGAACCGCGATCCGGAGGCTTTCGACGCGGCGTATCTGGACTACATCCGAGACTTTCACGGTCGCGGTGTGGCCGCCGTCGGATTCGGCATGATCTGGCTACGCCGGCGAGATGAAGGGCAACCTTTCCTCCGATTCGAATCGATAGAACACCCCATTCAACAACCGATTGCCCCCTTCATGACCGCCGCGATTGCGGCCCATGACCTCGTCGCGGGTCTCGACGACGACGCCTTGCGCGCTGTGCACCTCACCGTGGCCGAGGACGTGACCGAAGAACGACACCAGCGTCCGGGCGCTGAACACCCGGGAGTGATTCTCCTGAGGGAAGGCGCGGGCCTGCGACGAACTGAATTGCTGTCGACAGAGGCCGCGGGATTCGTTTCTGCCTGCGACGGCGAACTGACGGTTGGACAGATCCTCGACGCTCTCGATGCCCTGCTGGACTGGGACGGTGACGACGACAAAGCCAAACTCATGGATCATGTCCGCTCGCTCATTGACCTGGGATTCTTGGTATGTGAGCCGGAGGCCTAACAACCGCCTCTAACGCGCGTCTGGTCGAGTAGCGTGGGATGGAACCACTCCCTATTTCAGGGGAGGTGTACCTCACCGTGCCTGTGGATACGTGACCTACCGGTAGTTTCCTCGGCTATTGTGGGGGCGTATTCACCGGATCGGACTCAAGGAGCGACGTGCCAACACAGGCCAAGGGCAAGACGACGGGTAAGAGTCTCCTCATTGTGGAGTCTCCCTCCAAGGTCAAAACCATCGGCGGTTACCTGGGAGATGCGTACATCGTCGAGTCCTCCATGGGGCACATTCGCGATCTTCCGCAGCCCTCCGAGTTGCCGGCGGAATTGAAGAAGACCCCGGTCGGCAAGTTCGCGGTGGATATCGACGACGGCTTCGAGCCCTACTACGTCGTGAACCCGGATAAAAAGAAAAAGGTCACCGAGCTCAAACGGCTCCTCAAAGACTGTGACGCCTTGTATCTCGCAACCGATGCCGATCGCGAGGGCGAAGCCATCGCGTGGCACCTGCTCGAGGTGCTCAAGCCTAAGGTGCCAGTTCACCGCGTGACTTTCCCCGAAATCACCAAGGAAGCCGTGGAACGCGGCTTCGAGAACGTCCGGTCCATCGACGACTCGTTGGTTGATGCGCAGGAAACGCGCCGTGTTCTGGACCGCATCTATGGTTACGAAATCTCGCCGGTGCTGTGGCGAAAGGTCTCTCAGGGACTTTCCGCCGGCCGAGTGCAGTCGGTGGCAACGCGCCTCGTCGTCGAGCGCGAGAGGGAACGGATGAAGTTCCGTTCGGCCCAATACTGGGACCTCTCGGGAACCTTCGAAACTGCGGCCTCCGAGAGCTTTGGGGCAAAGTTGTCCGCACTCGACGGAATGCGTGTTGCATCGGGCAAGGACTTTACGGATTCCGGAGAGTTGAAGGCCTCCGCTCAGTCCAAGGTCGCGCACCTGGACGAGGAAACGGCCCGTGGCTTGGTCACAGGCCTTGAAGGATCCGAATTCTCGGTCTCCTCGGTCGAAACCAAGCCGTATACGCGCCGGCCGGCCGCACCGTTCACGACGTCGACGCTTCAGCAGGAAGCCGCCCGAAAGCTCCGGTTCTCGTCACGTTCGACGATGCAGGTGGCCCAGCGACTGTACGAAAACGGTTACATCACCTATATGCGTACCGACTCGGTCGCCCTCTCCGATCAGGCCATCAACGCGGCCCGCCACCAAGCCACAGAGCTGTACGGGAAGGAATACGTTCCTTCATCGCCGCGTCTTTACGCATCCAAATCGAAGAATGCACAAGAGGCTCACGAAGCCATCCGCCCTGCTGGTGACTCCTTCCGGACGCCCACGGCCGTAGCGAAGAAGCTGTCGCAAGATGAGTTCAGACTGTATGAACTCATTTGGAAGCGCACGGTCGCCTCGCAAATGGCCGATGCAAAGGGCCAGACGGCTTCGCTCAAGCTTGAAGCCCAAACCCAGGACGGTCGTTCCGCGGAATTCTCCGCCTCCGGCACCGTGATCACGTTCCGCGGCTTCCTGGCTGCGTATGAGGAAGGCAAAGACGCCGGACGCGACGCTGAGGACGCCAAGACCGGCGGTTCGGACAAGCGGCTTCCGCAGCTCAAGGAAGGGGACAGCCTTACCGGTCGGGATATCGAGGCCAATGGTCACGAGACCTCGCCGCCCCCGCGCTACACGGAGGCTTCCCTGGTTAAGGCCATGGACGAGTTGGGCATCGGGCGTCCTTCGACCTATGCGGCGGTCATTTCGACGATCATGGACCGTGGCTACGTCAACAACCGGTCGGGTTCGCTCGTGCCGTCCTGGACAGCGTTCTCCGTGGTCCGTTTGTTGGAGGAGCACTTCTCCAAGTACGTGGACTACGAGTTCACCGCGACGATGGAAGACGATCTCGACCGCATTGCCCGGGGCGAGACCCAACGCGTCGACTGGCTCACCGGGTTCTATTTCGGTAACGATGCCAGGAGCGGCCTCAAGCCGATCGTGGAAAACCTCGGGGAGATCGATGCCCGTGCGGTGAATTCGATCGATATTGCCGATGGCGTAACGCTCAGGGTCGGACGATATGGGCCGTACTTGGAAACCGGTGGCGGCGTTGACGAGGAGACGGGGGAAATTAAAGATCCCATCCGTGCCAATGTGCCTGACGACCTCGCACCTGACGAACTCACCGCTGAAAAGGCCGCTGAGTTGATCGAACGGGGTAAGGCGGATGGCCGTGAACTCGGCCAGAATCCTGAGAACGGTCGTACCATCCTGGCTAAGGACGGCCGTTTCGGACCCTACGTGACGGAAGTCGTCCCAGAGATTACCGAGGAAGAGCTCGCCAACCAGCCGGTCGAGTATTACAAGAACGGCAAGCCGAAGCCGCCGAAAAAGCCGAAAAAGGAAAAGCCGCGCACGGCGTCGTTGTTCAAGTCCATGTCGTTGCAGGAGGTCACCCTCGACGAGGCCTTGCAGCTCCTGTCCCTTCCCCGAGTCGTGGGTCAAGATGCCGAGGGCGTGGAAATCACCGCTCAGAATGGTCGTTACGGCCCGTACCTGAAGAAGGGGACGGATTCGCGCTCGCTGACCTCGGAGAGCCAGATCTTCTCCATCACGCAAGACGAAGCACTGGAGATTTACGCCCAGCCGAAACAGCGTGGTCGGGCTGCTGCCAAGCCCCCGCTGGCGGAGCTGGGCAAGGATCCCAGCAACGACAAACCGATTGTGATTAAGGACGGCCGTTTTGGGCCCTACATCACGGACGGGGAAACCAACGTTACGGTGCCTCGCTCGGAGACGTTGGAATCCATGACCTTCACCCGCGCCGTCGAACTCCTGGCCGACAAGCGCGCGAAGGGGCCGGCAAAACGGAAAGCCCCGGCCAAGAAGACCACGGCGAAGAAGACCAGCGCGTCTAAGGCCCCGGCGAAGAAGGCGACCGGTACCCGTAAGACGACGGCGAAAAAGTCGACAACCTCCGCCGCGAAGAAGCCCGCGGCCTCCACCCGGAAGACCAAGGAGGGCTAAGGTGCGTCTTTCGGTCCTCGACGTCGGTTCAAACACCGTCCACCTGCTCCTTCTGGATGTCCATCCGGGATCGCGGCCGGAGCCCTATGCGTCCCACAAGATGCCTCTTCAGTTGGTTCAGTACTTGGATGCGGAGGGCGACATCACGCTCGAGGGCCGCACCGCTCTGACCGAATTCGTGGCCGAAGCGAGGGATTTCGCGGCCGACCACGACGCCGAAGACCTCTTGGCGTTCGCCACGTCGGCGATCCGCGAGGCCGGAAACGGCGCCGAGGTCTTGGAGCACGTCAGATCGACCACCGGAGTCAATCTCACCGAGATCTCGGGTGACCAAGAAGCCGCGATCACGTATTTCGCGGTGCGGCGATGGCAAGGTTGGGGAGCGGGCACCATCCTGGACCTCGACATCGGCGGAGGCTCTTTCGAGATGGCACTAGGCAACGATGCTTTGCCGGACGTTGCTGTGTCGACGCCGCTGGGGGCTGGGAGGTTGACCCGACAGTTCATCCATCACGAGCTTGCCAAGCCCAAGGAAGTTAAGGCGCTGCGGAAGCATGTGAAATCGACGCTCGAACCCGCCGTCGAGACGGTGAAGCGGGCCGGCACGCCCAACATGGTCGTCGGGACGTCAAAAACTTTTCGCTCTTTGGCGCGCATCTGCGGGGCAGCCCCGTACGCGGCGGGGCCTTACGTCAAACGCGAATTCCACCTGGAAGATCTTCGCTTGTGGACCCGTCGTATGGAAGCCATGACGCCCGACGAACGTGCAGATCTGCCCGGTGTGTCCTCCAAGCGGGCCGCACAGATTCTCGCCGGAGGAATCGTGGCAGAAACCGCGATGGACCTCTACGGCATAACGACGATGCGTTCTGTTCCCTGGGCATTGCGTGAAGGTTTGATCCTTCGGCGCATGGATCGGCTCAACTCCCAAGATTCGGCGGCTATGGTGGACCCGAAGTCATTGACGCCGAACACATAGGAGGACACATCGTGGAGGAGCCTGCTTCTCGAGGATCCGGCACCGCATCGGGTTCGTGGTCGCGGCCTCCCATCGCCTTGTCCACCTCCTCGGTATTCCCTCTGGGCGTGAAGGACACTTTCGCCGTCGCCCAGGATCTTGGCTATGACGCCGTCGAGGTCATGATCACCGGAAACCCTTTGTCCCGTGATCCAGATGAACTCCTGGACTACATCCAGGAGTTCCAACTGCCCATTTCCGCAATCCACGCGCCGACTCTCTTGCTGACCCAACATGTGTGGGGTGATGCCTGGAACAAGATTCGGTTGGCCGCCAAGATGGTCAAGCGAGTGGGCGCGGACGTGATGGTTGCGCATCCGCCGTTCGTCTGGCAACGCCGCTACGCCAAAGGGTTCCCTGATGGCGTCCGGGAGATCTCGGATTCTGAGGGAGTGAAGATCGCGGTCGAGAACATGTACCCGTGGCGTTTTGGGCGTCGTGAAGTGCTGATGTATGCACCGCACTGGTCCCCCTTGGGACAGAACTACGAGTGGGTTACTTGGGACTTCTCCCATGCCGCCGCTTCGGGAACCGATTCCTTGGCAGCCGTCACCGAGCTCGGGGATCGATTGGGCCACGTTCACCTGACTGATGGCTCCGGAAATTCTCTGATGGATGAGCACGCGCGGCCGGGATACGGAACGCAGCCAGTCGCCGAAACGTTGCAGTACTTGGCTCAACAACGTTGGGAAGGCGTAGTGGGCGTCGAAGTTTCCACACGAAAAGCCAAAAGCACATCCCAGCGTGACGAATGGCTCTACGATTCGCTGGAATTCGCCCAACGACACCTCGGCGGGTAGCAGACGCACTTGGGAGTCCGACGATTGATGCGACGCGGGCCTCCACGGGAAACCCCATGACATCCTGTGGCGAAGCATCATCCACAAATAGTCCGTCACGTATCGGCGGTCCTGCTCCTCCGATACCGTGGACCATGAAGACATCAACTCGACGACTCAGGAGGAACCATGTCCGAACCCATCATTGCTTTTCTGGGTACCGGTTCGATGAACGGATCGATCATGTCCGGTCTGCTCGCTGGCGGGACGGATCCCAACACGATTCGTGCCACCACACGATCCGCCGACAGCGCGAAAAGCTTGGCGGATTCGCTCCCGGAAGACCAGCGTGGGGTCGCCATCTTCTCGAGCGAGGATGACTCATCGGCTAACGTTCAGGCCGTAGAGGGTGCCGACGTCGTGCTGCTCGGCGTGAAGCCCAAAGGAATTTTGGACCTCGCCGCCGAGATCAAGGATGCGCTGGACCCCAATGCTTTGGTGCTATCGGTAGCCGCGGGCATCGACCTCGCCATGTTGGAAGGCGAACTTCGTGACGGCCAACCGGTGATCCGCTCGATGCCGAACACCCCGTCACGTGTGGGTCGCGGCGTCATCGCGCTGGCACCGGGTGCGCATTGTTCGGCGGATCAGCTTGAGCTTGCACATCGGGTCCTGCAGAATTCTGGCACCGTGATCGATGTGGAGGAGAGCCAGCTGGACGCCGTCACGGGCATTTCCGGCTCGGGCCCGGCGTACGCATTCTTCCTGGCGGAAGCGATGCAAAAGGCCGGCGAAGCCATGGGTCTCGATGCGGCAACGGCCCGGCTTTTGGCCAAGGAGACGGTCTCGGGCGCCGGTGAACTGCTCCATGCAGACGACGCCGACCCTGAAGCCCTGCGGAAGGCCGTGTGCAGCCCCAACGGCACCACGGAGCGGGCCGTCAATGTCTTCGCCGAAGGTGGCCTCATCGAGCTGACCGAGAAAGCGGCCAAGGCGTCCGCTCATCGCAATGCGGAGATGGTCAAGGAATTCCGCCGCTAGGCCGGAACCATTGCTGAGGCCCCGGGTTAAGGACGCGCCGCGAACCGTTCGATGAGGTCGACCTGCCCCGAGACGATCAACACGTCGCGGGAGGTCACCTTGGTCTTGGCCGTAGCGTAGGTGAACTCTTCACCCGGGGACTTCACACCAACGATGGTCACGCCATAGCGATTCCGGACGTCGGACTCCTCCAGCGTGAAACCGTGCGTTTCCTTCGGGGGGTACATCTTGACGATCGCAAAGTCGTCGTCGAATTCGATGTAGTCGAGGAGCCGCCCGGACACCAAGTGGGCGGTACGGCGTCCGGCGTCTGCCTCGGGAAATATCACGTAGTGTGCTCCGATACGCGAGAGGATCTTGCCGTGGGCCGGGGTGATGGCTTTCGCCCAGATACGGTCGATGCCGAGGTCCACGAGGTTTGCCGTGATGAGCACGCTGGATTCGATCGAGGTTCCGACGCCGACCACCGCGGAGGTGAAGTCTCCGGCGCCGACCTGACGAAGGGCATCGATGTCGGAAGCATCCGCCTGAACCACGTGGGTGAGTAGACCAGACCAGCGTTGCACCATCTCGGAGTCGCGTTCGATCGCCAAAACTTCTTTATTCTGGCGTTTGAGTTGC
This sequence comes from Kocuria sp. HSID16901, assembly GCF_003989425.1. Taxonomy (NCBI): domain Bacteria; kingdom Bacillati; phylum Actinomycetota; class Actinomycetes; order Micrococcales; family Micrococcaceae; genus Kocuria; species Kocuria sp. HSID16901. The sequence goes on from NZ_RBLM01000001.1 coordinate 187,804, forward strand.
TGCGCCGTGGCCGCTCCGAACCGGCCGAGGCCGATCACCAGGACGGGCGCGTTATGGGGTGACCGATCAGCCAATGATGGGCCTCTCTTCCGGGTATTTGTACAGTCGGCTACGAGTTCGAAGTGCCAAGCCGGTGGCCACGGTGATGGTTCCTAGACGTCCAATAAACATGAGGACGGACAGGACATACAGGCCTGAGGCCGGTAGCTCCGCGGACAATCCTACGGATAACCCGCATGTCGCGTACGCGGAAATCACTTCGAAGAGAATCTCGTCGAGGGATGCTTGGGAAATGAGCATCAACACGGCGGTGCCCAGCACCACGATGGTCGCGCTCATCATCACGACGGAAATGGCGATGCGAAGCACGGTATCCGGGATGGTTCGGTGAAAGGCAATCACGTGCTGGTCGCCGCGAGCCTCCGCGATGATGGCGATGAAGATGACCGCCATGGTCGTGATCTTCACACCACCGGCCGTTGAAGCGGAACCGCCGCCGACGAACATCAGCAGATCCGTCAACAACTTGGTGATCGGATGCAACTGATCCATATCCACCAGGTTGAAGCCTCCTGAACGCGTCATGACGGAGGCAAAAAACGAATGCAGGATTCGTTGTACGGGATTCTCGTCGCCAATTGTCGCGTCGTTATCCCACTCCGCCAGACCCCAGAGCAACGTTCCACCGATGACCAAGGCGATGGACCCGAAGACCGTGATGCGGGCGTTGAGATTCCAGTGTCGAACACGCAATCCGAACATGCGAATCACCAAAATGACGGGAAACCCGAGGGACCCGAACCACACGCCCGCGCACAAGGGCAGCAAAATCCACCAGTCATTGCCGTAAGGCACCAAACCGTCGGAGTGCGGCGTGAAGCCTGCGTTGTTGAACGAGGAAATTCCATAGAAGACGCCGTGCCATAGGGCCTCAGGAAGCGACTCCCCGAGGGTCATGAGGCGCAACATCACGATGCCAGCGATCGCGGCCTCGATGCTGGCCGAGGTCAGAACCACCACCCGAAGAAGTGACCCAACTTCCCCCAATTTGCCCTGCTTGCTCGTGATGCTCAGGCCTTCTTGCGCAAACAGCTTGGTCTTGAGACCCAATTTTCGGCCCAAGGCCATCGAAAGCAAGGACGTCATCGTGAGGGTTCCGAGCCCACCGATCTGAACCCCGAAAAGAATCACGAGTTGGCCGAAGAACGTCCACTGAGTCGCCGTCGTCAGCGTGGTCAATCCCGTGACGGTCACCGCCGAGGTCGCCGTGAATGAGGCCTGGGACAAAGCCGGAGGGTGCCCGGATTTGCTCGCGATGGGAAGCATCAACAACAGCGAGCAGAGGACGATCACCAGGAAGAACAAGGTGATGGAGATTCGCGACGGTGTGGACCCGAAGAGCCGATTGCCCAGATCCCTGATCCGATCCGAGGCCCGCCGGGGCTCCGCGGCCAGCGTCGAGTCTTTGCTCCGCACGTGCGCTCCTGCCCAGCTGCCGATGGATGATTGACCCTCCCTAGCGTAGCGGCCGGGGCGGCAGATAGGGCCGAGTGGGATGTGGCTGGGGAGCGTGCCACAATGTCTCTGTGACCTCACTTACAAACTTTCGCGGAAGCGGGCGAGGATCCGACCCCACGACGATGGTGACGTGGGATCCGGCCATGACCGCGTACTTCTTCGGCGACTACCACCCCATGCACCCGTCGCGCCTGGACGCTACGGCTCGTCTGGCCACGGATCTGGGTCTCTTCGAAGGGGACCACGTCCGCGTGGACCAGCCGCACGTCGCCGACGACGCCACGTTGCTGACGGCGCATTCGAGGGATTACATCGACAGCGTGAAAGCGGTCAGCGCCGATCCCACCCTCAAGATTCCGGGGAGTGGCTTGGATGGGGAGGACACCCCCGGGGTCGCCGGCCTGCACGAGGCTGCGGCGAGGCTGGCGGGCGGAAGCGAGCTCGCCGCGGAGTCCCTGGTCGATGGCACTACGGTACGTGCCGTCAACTTCGGTGGCGGAATGCATCACGCCCACCGGGATCACGCGAGTGGATTCTGCGTCTACAACGATTGCGCCGTCGCCATACAACGCTTGCTCGATCGTGGCACCCAACGCGTCTTGTACATCGACATTGACGCGCACCACGGCGACGGTACCCAAAGCATTTTCTGGGACGAGCCCCGCGTCATGACCATCTCCCTGCACGAAACCGGGATGTCTCTTTTCCCCGGGACAGGCTTTTCCAGCGACGTCGGACCCGATGGCGAGGGGCTAGGTGGAGCGGTCAATGTGGCGCTGCCGACGACGGTCTCCGACGCGGCATGGCTTCGAGCCTTCCACGCCATCGTTCCCCAGCTGGCTCGGGCCTTCGCACCGGAAGTGATCGTCTCGCAACATGGGTGCGACTCGCACTATAAGGACGACATGACGCACATGCGACTGAGCGTCGATGCGCAGCGCGAGGCGGCCTTGACCATCGCGGACCTCGCCAATGAGCTGACGGAAGACCGCTGGCTGGCACTCGGTGGGGGAGGATATAACTGCCTCGATGCCGTGCCGCGCTCGTGGGCGCACTTGATTGGGATCGTCACGGGCCGTCCCGTGGAACCGACCCTGCCGACCCCGGAAACCTGGCGTTCGTACATCGCCGAGAAATATGGGGTCCGTGCTCCGCGCATGATGGGCGACGAAGCCGACGTTTGGTGGAGGTCCTGGGAAATTGGGTTTGATCCCGCCGACAGCTTGGATCGAACCGTCATGGCGACGCGCAAATCGGTGTTCCCGCTCTGGGGGCTCGATCCCTGGTTCGACTGATCGAGGGGAATCTCCCCACGGCCGGCGGCAACATCGCGGGCGTGTGTGCATACGTCTGCCGGAATACACCGTTATGGTGGATACATGAGTACTGACGTGTTTGCCGTGGTGGCTGACCCCACCCGCCGGCGTATTCTCGACGTCGTCAAGGAAGGGCCGAGCCCCGTCAACGACGTCGTGACCGAACTCGGCGTGAGCCAGCCGACCGTTTCCAAGCACCTCAAGGTTTTGCGGGAAGCTGGACTGGTCACGATGAAGGCCCAGGGGCAGAAGCGGCTGTATTCGCTCAACCCTGAACCCCTGCAGGAGATCCGGGCCTGGATCGAGGGGCTCTCGGCCTCTTCCGTCGAACGAGACGATGCCGAGAACAGCGGCGAGACCGAATCCACCGAGCAGGCCGAACCGGCCGCTGCCGAACCGACGAGTCGGATGGTGCCCCAGCCCGAGAAGGTGCCATCGAGTGGGCGCGAAGACTCTGCGGCCCAAGACTCCCCGCCGAGCCCCGCCCGCCCGCACCTGGCCCCCAGGACGGGTTCGGAAGAGCACTATGGTGCTGATCCAGAACCCACCGACGTCGAGGAGCAGGTGCCCGCCGTCCCCGTCGTCGCCCAGGCAACCGGGACCGATGGCGCCTCGAGCATCCACCGAACCCGCCACGACGGCGTCACCTTCCGGCCCCTGATGCCGCTCGGCTTGAGCGTTTCCGGTCGAGAGGACGACCCCGCGCCCACCACGTCGGATTTTTCGTCGACCCCTGCAGCCCACGAGTCTGAGGTTTCCACGGAACCCTCAGCGTCTCGTCCCGTGACCACCGCGGCACAGGGTGAATCAGCCTCGGAGGATGCGCCCAGCACCTCAGGACCACAGAGCTGGGAACCCTTGGACCCCAAAGTCCACCGGGCAGACAGCGCGTCGGATGACGAGGCCGCCTCGGACGATCACAAAGCATCAGGTTTTTTGGCTAATCTTTTTGCCAGAAGGCGTGGACGATAGGAGGGTAAACCTCCGACCTGGAACCGCATCGTTGACCACAGCATGAAAGATTCATCACCGCATGGCTACCGACCGTAAGATCCTCCAATGGCTCGAAAACGAGCTATTCGACGGCAACCTCGTCCTAGGGCAGGAGTTGCCGAGCGAACGTCGAATTTCGAATGCCGTCGGTGCTTCGCGAAATGCGACGCACGAGGCTCTCAAGAATCTCGAAGTCATGGGGATCGTGCGACTCTACGAGGGGAAGCGCCACCAACTGATTGCTCAGCTGGTGCGCGAGCCCGCGGCAAGCGCCGGCCCCGCCCTGAAATTACACATGGCGACGGCGGAATATCCCCTCCGGGATATCGTGCACACGCGCGTTCTCCTGGAGACCTGGGCGCTCCGCCGTGCCAATCGGGAGCATCCGGCCATGAAGGAGCTCGCCAAGATCATCGACGAGATGTCTCGAGACGATCTTTCTCTCAAGGATTTTCATCACCTCGAGGTTTCCTTCCACGTCGCCCTGACCCGACTCGCAGGAAATAGCCTCATCACGGGCCTTCTGACCTCATTGCGCGACTCCATCTATGAGTACACGCTGTCGCTGGTGGGCTATGTTCCGCTGTGGTCGACGACGGCGACTCGCCTGTGCGCCGAACATCGAGCGATCTATGCGGCCATCGAATCGGGAGACAACGAGCTTGCTGCTCGCATGGTGGCGGAGCACATCGAAGGGCATTACCTCGAGGCCGGGGTTGATCCGGAGCGGAAGCAACGCTCGTCGGCGACCGTATTTGTGCAGCCCGAGCTGGGCGAAGACGGCGAGGTTCATCCGCTGGCCCCGACGTCGAAGCTTGCCGACGACGTCGCGGACAATAAATCCCGTGACGCCGATCTGCCAGACGCGGCACCAGGGGCGCGGGATTCGATGCATGACCTAGAGGCTTGGCCTTCGGATGAGCCAGGTGACGCGGAGGAATCGACCGGCTCCACGGCCGCCGATTCGAAGAAATTTGACTCCACCTTGTAAGGTGTCTGAGGAACGTTTTCGCTCTATTGGGCTTTTCTTTGCCTGCAGTAAACTTCGTGAGCGAACGTTTTGACAGCAAGCCTCCGCCGTCCTCGGCTCGGGGGACAAGGACGCCACCCGGTGGCTTTGCCGCGCACCTGCGCACTTGCCACCGACGTACGACTATCAAGGTAGGGATCCTATGGGTTCAGTTATTAAGAAGCGCCGCAAGCGCATGGCGAAGAAGAAGCACCGTAAGCTGCTTCGCAAGACCCGCCACCAGCGTCGCAACAAGAAGTAGTCGCTTCTTGTCTTGAGCATTCTCGGCCGTCACCTCGCAACGCGAGGGGCGGCCGAATGCGTACCCCGCCCGAATCAGGGCGATGTCCACGAATGGAGGATTCATGGAGGCCCATGATTCGGCGAACGGTCCCGGGAGAAAGCCCACGGTTGAACTGCTCACCTCGCCCGGATGTCATCTGTGTGATCAAGCCCGTATCGACCTGGCTTCGGTGACGGACCCTTTGGGGATTACCGTCCATGAAATCAATGTCGAGGACCATCTTGACCTGTTGAAGCAACACGCCGAGGAAATTCCGGTGGTTCGTATCGACGGGGTTCCCCGCGACTTTTGGCGCGTGGACACGGTGAGAATTTCCCGAATTCTGCGCGGCATTCTGGAAGGGCATGATCCCGAAGAAGGGTGATCTGCCTCAAGGAGCCTGCCCGAATGGCCGGTCCGACGCGGATCTGAAAGACTAGCCCCATGTCTCACAGCGCTACCGTTCACCTTCTGCGTCACGGCGAAGTCCACAACCCGGATCGGATCGTCTACGGCCGCCTCCCAGAGTTCCATCTCTCCGAGGCGGGACACCGGATGGCCGAACTAGCCGCCCGTGAATTCGAGCGGCGGGCATCCCGAGGGGCCCGTTTTTCATACCTGGCGGCTTCGCCTCTGACTCGTACGCAAGAAACCGCCGCGCCGGTGTCGAAGGCCTTGGGCCTACCGGTCGTTCTGGACGAGCGCGTCATCGAGGCCGGGAACTACTTTGAAGGCATGCACGTGAACAGGGACGAGCTTCTGCGTCATCCCCGGCACTGGAGGTATATGACGAATCCGCTCCGGCCCTCGTGGGGAGAGCCATACCGGGAACAGGTCGCGCGCATGGCCGAGGCGATCAAGGACGCCGCGGTGCAGGCTGTGAAGCGAGGCGGCGACGGCGCTGAAGCCATCGTCGTCTCGCACCAACTTCCGATTTGGATGGCTCGCACGAGCGTCGAGGGCCGTGCCCTTCCGCACGATCCCCGAACGCGGCAGTGCAACCTAGCTTCGGTGACATCGTTGACCTTCGACGATATCTCAGCACCGGGGGCGCCCCGCGTCACGTATGCCGAGCCCGCCGCGGAATTGTATCCAGGGGTCATTCAGCTTCCGGGATCATAATTGAGGGATGCGTTGAGCCTGCGGCAGGCGGGCATCAGCGACCCCATACTCGAGGCGGACTTCTTTCGCCGCCCGTCAGAACATCGTCACGTCGTCCTTCGCAGAGAGAAACCATGCCCCGTTCTTCACACCGCCCCATGACCCGACGCGGTCTGTTTTCGGTCGCCGCGGTCGCAGGGCTGGTGGCCGTGACCGGTTGTTCGAGTAAGGACAATTCCGACCTGTCGGATCAGGCAAATTCCGCCGACGGCAAGGGCTTCATTTCGGGCGACGGATCGGTGACCGAGTTCAGCAAGGCCCAACGAGGCAAGCCGGTGGACTTTGAGGGCAAACTCTTCGGCGGCGAATCCCTGACCGGAGCACAACTTCGTGGGAAACCGAGCCTGCTCAATTTCTGGTACGCAGGCTGTGCCCCGTGCCGGGCGGAGGCTCCGCACCTGCAAAAGCTCTTCACGGAGTTCGGCGAGAAAGTGAACTTCTACGGCATCAACTTGCGAGATGAGCAGGGAACGGCCGAAGCCTTCGAGCGGACCTTCGGGATCGGTTATCGATCCGTCGAGGACCGTTCCGGCGGGGTGCTGATGGCCTTGTCCCAGTACGTCCCTGCGCAGGCAGTGCCGACCACGCTCGTCTTGGACTCCGAAGGTCGGGTCGCCGCCCGTATCCTCGGCCAGATTGACGAGTCTGTGGTCCGGACCTTGGTGCAAGACCAGATCGATGGCAAGGACGCCACTAACCCCTCGAAAGGTTCGTAGGTCCATCGTGCTTCTGGCTGCCGAATCGTCCTTTGGATCCGTGGTATTGGAGGGCTCTTTGTGGGCCTCCATACCGCTGGCAGCGCTGGCCGGCCTGATTTCGTTTGCGTCCCCCTGCGTCTTGCCTCTCGTGCCGGGTTATCTGGCGTATGTCACCGGCCTCACGGGGAGCGACCTGCAACGACGACGTCGCGGGCGGATGTTCGCGGGTACCGGTCTGTTCATTCTGGGTTTCTCCCTCGTCTTCGTGATCATGTCCGTGGTCCTGGCCCAGGTCGGAGCCGCACCGTGGGTGCGAAGCCAGACGTGGCTACAGGTGGTGCTCGGCCTCCTGGTGATCGTTCTGGGCATCGTCTTCATGGGTGGATTTTCCTGGTTCCAACGAGACCGCAAGATTCATTCGAAACCTCCGGCGGGCTTGTGGGGGGCGCCTATCCTCGGGATCACCTTTGGCCTGGGGTGGGCACCGTGCATTGGTCCGACGTTCGCCGCGGTGCAGGCCTTGGTGTTCATCGAAGGGCCGAATAGCCTCAAAGCAATCGTGCTCACCGTGGCCTATTGCCTTGGACTGGGGATACCGTTTCTCCTGATCGCCCTGGGATTCAGGCGTTCGGCAGAAATGTTCGCGTTCCTGAAGAGGCATCGCAGGTCCCTTCAGATCATCGGCGGTGTGGCCCTCGTCCTGGTGGGAATCTTGATGGCCACAGGACTGTGGAGTTCGATGATGTCGTGGCTACAGGGAGTCACTCCCGGCTACGAGCTTCCGGTGTGATCGGCGTGCACCACCAGAGCACAACGGCAGAAACCCGCTACCGAAATTGGATGGCATGAGTAAACAGAAGAAAGCGGCCAAGAAGGACGCCCCGGCGCTCGGGCCTATCGGCATGATCCGATGGGCGTGGACGCAGCTGACCAAGATGAACACGGCGCTGTTCTTGCTGCTTCTGCTCGCCGTCGCCGCGGTTCCGGGGTCGATGTTTCCGCAAAATATCCAGGACCCGCAAAAGGTCCAGGAATACATGGACTCCCACAAGACTTGGGGCCCAATCGCTGAAAAACTCCAGCTTTTCGATGTCTTTTCCTCGGCATGGTTTTCGGCGATCTACCTGCTGCTGTTCATTTCCCTGATTGGTTGTGTGATTCCGCGGGCCATCAAGCATGCCAAGGCCTACGGAGCTAAACCGCCGCGCACGCCCCGGAATTTGGGACGGCTGCCGCAGCATCGCACGCTCACCATTCCGGTGGATTCGGTCGAGGGCGGGCTGACCGCAGATGGCGCCGTCGGAACGGCCCAAAAGATTCTGAAAAAACGCCACTACCGCACGGAACTGCGGGAGGACGCCTCCACTCCGAGCGTCGGAGCCGAACGCGGCTATTTCCGCGAGATCGGAAACTTGGTGTTCCATACTGCGATGATCGGTGTTTTGGTCGGTGTCGCCGTGGGTGGTCAGTTTGGCTATAGCGGTCAGAAGATCGTGGTGGAAGGCGAATCTCACGTCAATACGCTCGTCAGCTACGACCAGTTCAAACCCGGCACCAACTACAACCCGGACTGGCTCCGCAATTTCTCGGTGACCCTCGACAAACTGAACGTCACCTACGATCGAGACAAGACTTCCTCGACCTATGGCCAAGACTTGGGGTACGACGCCCAGATGACGGTCAAGGATTCTCCTGAGGCGGAGCCCCACAAGGAGTCTCTCAAGGTCAACGAGCCGCTCAATGTAGACGGCAGCAACGTATACCTTTCCGGCAATGGCTATGCGCCGGTCGTCAAGGTCACCGACGGCACCGGCAAAGTCTCGTACGAGGGCCCCGTCGTCACCTTGCCCACGGATAAGGTCTTTACCTCCTCGATGGTGCTTAAGGTGCCGGACGCGTCCCCCGATCAGCTCGGCTTCGTCGGCATGTTCCTGCCGACCGCCGTGATTCAGTCCGGACAGATGCCGCACTCGGTCGACGCGGCACCGGCCAACCCGGCGTTGGTCCTGTCCTCCTATTACGGAGACTTGGGCCTCGATAAAGGCACGCCACAGAACGTGTACGTGCTGGACACCAACAAATTGCACGAATTGAATTCGATGAAGTCGGATCACGGCGGCATCGTGCTCACCGAGGAAAACAACACGTATCAATTGCCCGACGGCAAGGGGAGCATTCAGTTCGAGGGCGTCAAGCGCTACGCGGGCCTGGACATTCACTACGATCCGGGCAAGCCGGTGGTTTTGGTCTCCTTCCTCTTGGCCTTCGCCGGCTTGATCGTGTCCCTCTTCGTGGCCCGACGTCGCGTGTGGGTCAAGGCCCACGAAACCGTGCTCGACGGCGGTCAGCGAGCCGTGGTCGTCGAATACGGGCTCTTGGCGCGCGGCGAAGACCCCCGCATCGCCATGGAAGCAGACAAACTGACCGATCTCTTCGCCCAGGAATGGGGATTAGAATTCAACGAAGCGTAATTTTCTCGCATCGGGCCAGGCCGTCGCACATGCGGCGACCCGCAATCAGTAGCCCAGAAAGGGAAGCATGAGCATCAACGAGAACCTGGGCCAGTGGAGTGAGGCATTCATGCTTCTGGCCGCGGTGATCTACCTCGTCTCCTTCGTGTCCTTCACGTGGGATCTGGCGACGAATTCACGAGCAACACGTCGAGCCGAGGCAGCTGCTGAGGTGAATGAGCGCGAGCCCGTTCTGGCCGGAGTTGCGGGGGCCGAGTCCAAGGGCGGCTCATCAGCCATTCACGTGGAAGGTGGCGGCGGCGGAAGTCGAGGGCGGGCCTATACGGCGAGCACCCGCGCCAAGCTGTCGGACCATGTCGCGGACGATTCCATGGGGTACACCGGGCAGCGCCGTCCCGCGGCCAAGGTCGCCGTCGCCGTCATGATCATCGCGTGTCTCGTGCACGTCATCGGCGTCGTCACGCGTGGCCTGGCCGCCGGTCGTGTGCCGTGGGGCAATATGTACGAGTTCTGCACCACAGGCGCGTTGGTGGTCTCCGTGGTCTTCCTGGTGTCGTTGGTTTTCCGTGACCTGCGATTCGTGGGCGCTCTGGTGACGGGCCTTGCGCTGATCATGATGGTGGCCGCGACCATCGGATTCCCCACGCCGGTGGGCCACCTCAAGCCGGCCTTGCAGTCCTACTGGCTCGTGATCCACGTATCCGTGGCCGTGATGGCTTCCGGTGTCTTCACGCTGACCTTCGCCATGGCTGTTCTGCAACTCATCCAGTCGCGCCGAGAGAAGAAGCTCATCGAAGGAGAAAAAGCTGGCCTGGGCTTCATGAGGCTCGTGCCCTCCTCGCAAGCCTTGGAGAACTTCGCCTTCCGTCTCAACACCGTGGGCTTCGTCATGTGGACGTTCACCCTGGCGATGGGCGCGATTTGGGCCAATAAAGCCTGGGGACGCTACTGGGGCTGGGACACCAAAGAAGTCTGGACCTTCGTGATTTGGGTGGTCTACGCGGCTTACCTGCACGCTCGCGCGACGCGTGGCTGGACCGGACCGCGTTCGGCATGGCTGTCGATCATCGGCTACGGCTGCATCATCTTCAACTTCACCGCCGTCAACGTGGTGTTCAACGGGCTGCACTCCTACTCGGGACTCTAAGAGCCTCACCACGACGAAGCCCCCGGAGTTCTCTCGAACCCGGGGGCTTCGTCGTACTCCGACGAGGCTATTCGTCGTCGGCGTCTCGGCGACGTTCTTCATTCCGCCGACGTTCCTCGTCTTTGCGGCGTCGTTCAGACTGTTGGCGAAGGAACCGAAGGTAATTCTCGTCGTCGTCGGGGGCCGAAGCCGACGGCGCTTGTCGCGTGGAGCCGCGACCCCGTGAAGAGGCCTCGCGGCGGTACCCAAAGGCCAGCCATAGACCGGGGCCGACGACCGGCAGCAACAACACCACGATGAACCAGGCCCATGGGGGTAAAGCGAGGATCCGATGTTTCTCGGTCCTGCCGATATCCAACAACGCGTAGATGGTCATGCCGACGACGACGGCCGCCGCGACGATGATCAGGACTGCTCTCATGCAACCAGTTTACCGAGGTGCACCCGCTGGGAAGCATCGAGCGGACTGCCAGGTCAGACGGGTAGACTTGAGGACCGTGAAGTTCTTGTACTACTCGCTCGTCCGACTCGCCATCATGGTCATAGTCTTCGTCGTGTGCGCGCTGTTGCATACGGGATTGGTCCTTGCGGCGGTCTTTGCCATTTTGATCGGTTTCGCCGTGGGGTACCTGGCTTTCCCGAAGCTGCACGCCGCCGCCACACGGGACCTCATGCGCGCTTGGTCGTCCCTCCGCGGCCGGAAGAAAACCACCGCTCAGGACGAGACCGCTGCCGACGAGGACGAATACGTCGAAGAGCAGCTGCGCCGCGAAGGCCGTGACGTTTAGCTCTCCGAGCCGCGGTTAGGCCTCCGCACCAATTTTTCGATCACGGCCGGCCAGGATGCCCGCGATGAAGTGCACCACGGTGAGGCCCAACATCACGAAGAGCACCGGGGCCCAGCCGCCGAGTAGATCGGCGAACCAGCCGGCCAGCAGGGGGCCGAGGGCGGCCATGAGGTAACCCAGGCACTGCGCCATCCCCGAGAGCTTCATCGTTTGGGCGTAGCTATTGGTGCGGTACCCAATCATGGTCAGCGCGAGGGAGAAGCTACCCCCACATCCAATGCCGATGAAGCTGGCCCACAAGATGGCGGCTTGAGGTGCGACGAGGGCGCCGCCCACCGCCACGACGAGGAATCCCGCCAGGATCATGGCAAGCCAGCTCTGTGAGGGCTTGGAACCGGCAAAGAAACTCACGCTGAGATTGCCCAAAATGCCCACGATCTGCATCACGAACAGATGCAGACCAGACTCCGCGGCCGTGAAGCCCTGCGTTGCCTCGATCGTTGGGAGCCAGTTGGCCGCCGTATAGAACATCAATGATTGCAAGCCCATGAACACCGTGACCTGCCAGGCAATCGGCGTCTTCCAGAGGGAGACCTGCCGAGATGCGGAAGGCTCCACGGGAGACGGAATCGTTGGCATCGCCCCGGTGACCGCTTTCAGAACCGACCCCGAACGCTCGAATTCGGCCCGGCGCGCACGACGGGTGAGAAAAGCCCACCAGATGGCACAGACGATGGGGACAATCGCCCACAGTGCTAGGGCCGTCCGCCACCCGCCCGGTAATGCATGGGAAAGCGGTGCGGTGAAGCCCGAAGCCGTGGCCGCGCCCGTCGAGAGCACCGCGGTATACAGTCCGGTCATCAGCGCCACATGACGTGAAAAGTCCCTCTTGACGATCACCGGGACCAACACATTGCCGATGGCGATTCCGACGCCGACCAGCAACGTGCCGAGCCACAAAAGAACCGCACCCGGAGTGGAGCGCAGCAGAATGCCGATGCTCAGAATCACGAGCGCAACGAGGACCACGCGTTCGATGCCAATACGTTGGGCCGGCAGCGAGACCACCGGAGACAGGACGGCGAACGCCAGCAGGGGGAGCGCCCCAATCAGCCCGAGGCCCCCGGCACCTAGCCCTGTGTCGTGGCCAATCTCGTGGAGAACCGGACCGATCGTGGTGAGAGCCGGACGCAAGCACGAGGCAATCAGCAAGACAACGACGCACCAGGCCACGCTGACCCGGCGTGAGGACGAGGGCGAGGTGGGCGAGGTCATCAGGCTCCTAGGATCGACGCGACGAGCAATAGTACGGAGAACAATACGCTGAGAATCCCGGTGTGCTTCAACACGGGAATCAGGGCGCGAAGGTCCTGAGCCGTGAGAACGGTGCGGACCGCGGGAACGGCAAACGGAAGGGCCAGGAAGACCAGAAGGTTCCAGGAATTCTCCGGAACCGTGAAGAGCATCAGGGCGAAGGCCAGAACGATCTCGACGGCGTAGGCCAACCGGGCGCGGGGAGCGCCGAGACGCACCGCCAATGTTTTCTTGCCGGCGTCGGTATCGGTGGGAACATCCCGGAGATTATTCGCCATCAAGAGGGCACAGGCGATCAATCCGAGGGCGATCGCGGCACACACCGACGTTGTGGAGAACCGGGACGCCTGAGAGAAGGTCGTTCCCAGGGTTGCGACCAGTCCGAAATACAGGAAGACGAAGAGGTCGCCGAGGCCTATATAGCCGTAAGGATGCTTGCCGCCCGTGTATCCCCACGCGGCGAAGACCGCTGAGAGCCCCACGACGAGGAACCACCACTGATGCGTGGCCAGTACCAAAATCACGCCGGCCACCATGGCGGCGCCGAAGCATCCGAAGGCCGCGAATTTCACGTGGTGGGCGGGCGCCGCTCCGGAGCCGGTGAGGCGTAGGGGACCGACGCGGGCGTCGTCCGTCCCCTTGATTCCGTCGGAGTAGTCATTCGCGTAGTTCACGCCGATTTGAAGGAAAAGCGCCACCAGCAAGGCAAGAAGGGCTGGAAGCGGTCGGAAGTCCCTCATCTGGACCGCAGCGGCAGTTCCCGCGATCACGGGGGAGACGGCCAACGGTAGGGTGCGAAGACGAGCGCCTTCGACCCACTGTCCGACGGTTGCCACGGAGGCTCCTCTCGATGTTCTGGGCACGATCCCGCCCAGAGAAAAGATGTGGATGGAAAGTTCATTGTCTCACGGGCCCTGGCCCGAGAGTCGTCGTTACGTCCCGAGGCTCTCGTCCGACAAGGCACGACGAGCCGCCCCGGCGTCGGGCTTTCCCGTGCTGGTTTGCGGCAGGTGGTCTACTACGAGGATGCGCTTGGGGACGGCTGCGGGACCGAGGTTCTCCCGGACATTCGCGCCGAGAGCCTCCAGCTCAGGCTTCCGGCCCGGAGCGCGCGAAACGAGGGCGCGAATTTCCTGTCCCCACCGCTGACTGGGGAGAGCGACGACCAATGCCTCACGTACGTCCCGATCCCGCTCCAATTCCGCGGCCACAGCACGTGCCGAAACCTTGATTCCGCCGGTGATCACGACGTCGTCCGCGCGGCCCGCGACGGTCAACCGTCCTTGTGCGTCGACCTCTCCGAGGTCATCCGTGCGATACCAGGTGTGTCCGTCGGCGTCGTGCCGGAACGCGCTCGCGGTCCTCTCGGGATCACCCAGATATCCCGACGCCAGCGTGGGCCCCCCGAGCCAGATCCTGCCGAGGCCGCCCTCTGCGGAAGGTTGTATGGCAATGCGGGTTCCGGGGAGGGCTTGCGCATCGTAGACGCAACCTCCGGCGGTCTCGGCGCTGCCGTACGTGAGGACCAGGGGAATGCCCTCTACCCGACAACGCGCCAGTAGATCCGCCGACGCCGGGGCGCCGCCGAGGAGTATCGCGTTGAATCCCCGCAGCACCTCGAGGAGCTCGTCTTGTGGCACGCTTCCCGCATCGGCGTCTTCCAGCAGGGTATGAACTTGCGTCGGGACCAACGAGGTCATGCGGTGACGACCGGTGAGCTTCTCGGCGGCTCGGAGGAAATCGGCGGCCCCGAAACTGACGTCGCTGGAAATCGAGGCCGTGTGGATGGGGGAGGTCCCCGCGATGACGGAGCGCGCGATGACTTGGGCACCCGCCACATAATGCACGGGGAGGGCCAAGAGCCACTGCGCACCGCCGTCCGTTCCCGTGGCGGCCTCGGTGGCTAGTCCCGAAGCCCGCAGGGCGCGCGCGGTCAGAACGGTGCGTTTGGGCCGGCCGGTGGAACCTGAGGTCGAGACGACGAGCACGGGGGTTTCCTCACCCCGTCGCGTCTCCCGGGAGAGCCATCCGGAGAGATTCCGGTGGAGCTCGACGGGTGTGACCGAACCGGGGCCGTCGAGGAATGTGGCGGTCTCGGGAACGGAACTCGGGCTGGGCAATGGGGTCAACGCAGTGAAATCCATGAGACTTCCAGACTAGACTCGGGCCGTCCGTGCCAACCGATCAGTAGTAATACGGATACTGCGACCAGTCCGGATCGCGTTTGCCGAGGAAGGCATCGCGACCCTCGACCGCCTCGTCGGTCATGTACCCCATGCGGGTTGCTTCTCCCGCAAAGACCTGTTGCCCCACCATTCCGTCGTCGGGCAGGTTAAAGGCAAATTTGAGCATGCGGATCGCTTGTGGGGATTGCCGAGCTATGGCCGCGGCATAGTCCAGCGCGGTTTCCTCCAAGCGCTCGTGGGCCACAACCTCGTTGACCGCTCCCATCTGATACATCCGTTCGGCGTCGTATTCTCGGGCGAGGAAGAAGATTTCCCGTGCGGCCTTTTGCCCCACCTGGCGGGCGAGCAAGGCCGAGCCATACCCCGCGTCGAAGGAACCGACCGTGGCATCCGTCTGCTTGAATTTGCCGAATTCCCGGGAAGCGATCGTCAGGTCGCACACGACGTGGAGGGAATGGCCACCGCCTGCGGCCCAGCCGGATACGACCGCGATCACGACCTTCGGCATCGTCCGGATCAGGCGCTGTACCTCCAGGATGTGGAGGCGTCCCGCGCGCCCGGGGTCGATGGAATCGGCGTTCTCGCCATCGGCGTAGTGGTAACCGTCGCGGCCGCGAATGCGCTGGTCGCCGCCTGAGCAGAAGGCCCAACCGCCGTCTTTGGCCGAGGGGCCGTTGCCGGTGAGCAGCACGGTCCCGACGTCGCTGGTCATGCGGGCGTGGTCGAGCGCGCGGTACAGCTCATCCACCGTGCCCGGACGGAAGGCGTTGCGGACCTCGGGTCGGTCGAAAGCGATGCGAACGCAAGGGAGGTCACGGATCGGACGCCCGGAGGCATCCCGCTCGACCTGCCGGTGGTACGTGATGTCCTGAAAATCCTCGAAACCTTCGACGGACCGCCAGCGGTGAGGATCGAAAATGTCGGACACGGACGGGGGCAGGGGAGAATTCTCGAAAGTGCTCATCGTCTCGATCTTAGCCTCGATGTCATTTCCACGTCGCCGGTGCTATGGACCCTTCGAACTCACACAAGATGCCCTCGCCCGATTGCTGAGTGGCCCACGACGTCGCCGCCCCAGCCACGAGTGAGCTAAGAAGCGAATTAGTGCCCGTTGTCGCGTCGATTGACCTGAGGGATTCCCGAGGTTCGAATGAGCTTCAGGGCCTCCGTGTGAGTCGCGATGGCCGCCGCCGAGCGGTTTGCACGCCAGGTCACGGCGGCCCCGGAGATCACGATCAAAGCGATGCCCACATACGCCTCCGTGGTGAGCAACTGACCGAGCAACCCAAGTCCCACCAGGGAAGAGACCACCGGGTCCATCGAGAAGAAGACTCCCACGGTGGCCGGGCTCGTGAGGGAGACCGCCATGGCGTCGCAGGAGAAAGCGAGAGCCAGGCCCACGGCGCCGATGAAAATCGCGATACCCCAGTCGCCCATCGTCATGTGTGGCACGGCCATTGCCGTGGCCGGGGACCACAGAATGGCACCGACCGCAATCGAGACCGCCAGCCCACGAATCCCGGAGCTGGCTTCGGTTCCGCTGCTGATCTTTCCGGACAGGATCGTGTAGCCGGCCATCGAGGCCGAGGCCAGGGCCGCGAACAGGTATCCAAGCAGGTCTGTGTCGCCGAAGGTGGGGCCGGCAATGAGGACGACGCCCGCCAAGGCCCCCATGGCAAAGAGCCCGTCCCTGAACTTTCGGACACCGATCATCGCGACCGTAAAGGCTCCGAGATATTCCACCGTGACGGCAACACCTAAGGGAATGCGCTCCACGGCGAGGTAGAAGAAGACGTTCATGAGTGAGGTCACCACGCCGTAGGACACCACCGAGATCCAGTCCGCCTTGGCAAATCGCCAGAACCGGGGACGGGCGACGAGCAACAGAACGACCGCCGCCGTGGTCATACGGAGCCCGGACACCGAGACGGGGTGAAATTTCTCGAAGAGTGTCGAGGCGACCGCCGTCGTGGTCTGAATTCCGGTCGAACCGATGAGCACGGCCAGCAGGGCGGCGGAACCCCTGCGCGACGGGGGAATGCGGCTAATGAGAGACACGGGCAAGCTCCGATGACGGATCGAGAATGGTCCAGGGTTCTAACGAGATGGCGTCTGGATCGAAAACGTCGAGCATCTGCTCGGCCGTCTCGGGCATGTGGTGCCCTGACGGAGAAGACACCGGGGGCAACGGCATGGACGCGGCGATCCTGCGGACCACGTCGGTCACGCTGAGCCCGGCGTCGCGCCATTGTTCCAGCGTGACGGCGCCATCTCGCTTGGCCAAACGCGCACCTTCGCCGTTGAGAACCAGGGGAACGTGGGCATAGTCGGGAATCGTCAGCCCCAAGAGTTCCGCGAGATACGCCTGACGTGGAGCCGAGGAGAGGAGGTCGTCTCCACGGACGACCTGATCGACCCCTTGAAAGGCGTCGTCGACCACGACCGCCAGGTTGTATGCCGCCCGACCATCGTTGCGGACCAGGACGACGTCGTCCACCGGCGCCGAATATTCTCCCGCGTAATAGTCGTTGACGGTCCAGCTGGAGGCTTCCGCACGTAACCGCAAGGCTGCGGGACGTTCTGCTGCGCGCGCCGCGCGTTCGGCAGCGGATAGTTGACGGCAGGTGCCGGGGTAGGCACCGGGGGCCCCGTGGGGTGCTGAGGACGCCTGCTGGATTTCGCGGCGCGTGCAGAAACACTCGTAGACGAGATTCTGGGCTTTCAGCTGGGCCACGGCATCCTCATAGGCTTCCGTGCGGCGTGATTGGACGAGCGGCTCTCCGTCCCAGTCGAGGCCGAGGCTCGCCAGATCGTCGAGTTGGCGTTCGGCCGAGCCTTCGCGAACGCGGTCGAGATCCTCGATACGCATCACGAAGCGGCGATTCGTCGACCGCGCGAAAAGCCACGCAAAGAGCGCGGTCCGCAGATTTCCCAGGTGAAGATCGCCCGAGGGCGACGGCGCATAACGACCGGCACCCAGCGCGGGATTCTGCGGGTGAGCTGGGATATTCATGAATCCATCGTAACCAGCGGCACGCGGCCTGATCGCGGCCAGCGGACGGGACGGAGACCAGGGTGACGTGCGTATCACCGCTGATCAAGTACCGTAGAGATATGGCTCGAACACAAGAAATTGCCGACGGTATCTACGTCATCACCACGGATGACTACCGTTTAAATACCGGTTTGATCGTGGGCGGCGAGAAGGCCATGGTCATCGACACCGGTGCCGGGCCCCGCCAAGGCGCCGAAATTTTCCGCGCCGCGCGACGGCTGACCGATCTGCCCTTCGTGGTCGTCAACACGCATGCCCACTACGATCACATCTTCGGCAACGCGGTCTTCGCAGCCGACGGAGTCACGGAGTTTTGGGCTCATCCCAACGCGGAGCGCGCGATGGAACGATACGCGGACCGTCAGCGCGGATACGTCGAGACGTTGGAACCGGAGATGGCCCATCATCAGGGCCCCAACACGGACATCATCCTCCCGACCCGCTTGCTTCCGGGAGACGGCGGGCGCGCTTCATTTACCCGTGTCGATCTCGGGGACCGCGCCGTGACCCTCTTCTACCTGGGCTTGGGCCACACAGATAACGATGTCCTCGCGGGGGTCGATGAGGTCCTCTTCACCGGCGATATCGTCGAGCAGGGTGCCGACCCGGCCTTTGACGACTCTTTCCCCGAGGTCTGGGTGCAGACCCTGGCGACCGTTGCTGGGCTGGACCGCTATCACGTCTTCGTCCCTGGGCACGGAACCCCCGTGGAGCGAACCTTCGTGCAACGCCAATCCGAGACGATGCGGGTGGCCATCGATCGCATCGCGGCGTCGACGGCTAATCCGGAGGCGGGGCCAACCACCGCGGCCATGTACAAGCTTCCTTACGACGCCGGCGTGACACGTATCCTCTTGGATCGTCTCGCTTGGCTTCAGGAGAAGGGCATCACCGGCAAGGATTACGTCTCCGACGAGCCGCCGTCGGGAGTGACCGGACCGATCACGACGGGCGAGCACGCCTAGAAGTCGCGACAAGGCGGCAGACACCGAGTGTCTGCCGCCTTGAGCATATTCACGATCATTCGACCCTGGGGCCGGTGGTTTAGTACGTCCACACCTTGGTGTAGGGGCGTTCGGCGAGAGGCTGTTTGCGCCGCAAGAGCCACACGAGCATGGCCGTGTTGATCATGCCGACGGCGAGAATCAGGCACAGACTCCCCAAGAGCGCGGCGCCCGCGAAGTGTTGGGTCGCGGAGACCGTGTAGGTGGCGACGGCACAGAAACCCAAGAAGAGCCCCGAGATGACCATGAGCGGGATAATCAGCATCCCGGTGTGGCGGGTGCTGGAGGTGTCCTGATCCTCTGCGGGAATGAAACGGAGGGTCAACAGGCCAATGGTGGTCCAGGCTCCCACCACGAAGAGTGCTGCCACGATGTCGGCGGGTCGGTGCCACTCGTTAATCACGGTGGCCACGCCGGTCACGACGCTGAAGAGGAACATCAGCAAGGACAAGAAGGGCCGCCACTTTTTCGGGGCAGCCAAGAAGAGGGCGGCACCCGCTGCCGCAGCAAATGTGGTGTGACCAGACGGCAAGGAATTCATGGTGGCTTCCTGGACACCCAAATTGGGCTTGTCCAGGATGGAGGACTTGAGCAGCTGAGTGGTGCCGTTGGCTCCCGCGGCAGTGAGCAGTCCAATCAAGGCCGGAACGAATCGATGGCGCCGAACCAGCACAATGACGATGCCGATGAGCGCGAGGACCCCAGAGATGAGCGGCAATGCATTGAGCAGTGTCACGGAGGACTGGCTGTACCGGCGAAGGTTATTGCTGACCTCGGAGAGCGCCGTTTGGTCGATCCATTGCCCCGAATAGCTGTCCAGGAAGGCCCAGATCGTCGCCCAAAGACCGGCAATCATCACGGCCAGGACAATGAGATGTTTGATGACGACCTTGGTGGTTGGCGGCTGGAACGAACTTTTCTTTCGTGCCGACGGCCAATCGCGGTCGGGGCCTTGGCCCATAGCCGGGGTTGGCTCGGTGGTCATGCGCCTGGGACCCCCTCATCTCATCGTCGGTCAACTGCTCTTTTTCGAGGATGCCAGGGAGACCTGCCCGTTTCTCGGAATTTTCCTGAATATTCCCTGGTGACCGGTGACGAGCTTCGCGTTGTGCGCCAAGACGGTGCACAGTGGGAGCATGAGCCTACCCAATTGTCCGTCCCTGGAAGAGTTGCAGGAGACGGCCGTCGTCGTATCGGTGCCGCTGAATGTTCGATTTCGTGGGGTAACCCACCGAGAAGCGTTGCTGTTTCGTGGACCTGAGGGATGGGGCGAATTCTGCCCCTTCCTTGAGTACGAAGCCCCAGAAGCCTCGCGATGGCTCGCCTGTGCGATCGAATCTGCATGGCGTCCGTTCCCGACGCCGGTGCGTGAAGAAGTTCCCGTGAACGCCACCGTCCCTGCGGTCGGGCCGGATCGTGTCGCCGAGGTGCTGGCGCGGTCCCGCGGTGTGGTGCGCGAGGTCAAGATCAAGGTCGCCGAGCGTGGGCAGAGCTTGGAGGATGATCTCGCGCGGATCGCGGCGGTTCGCAGGGTCGTTCCTGACGCCGTCGTGAAGATGGACGCGAATGGCGGTTGGGACCATGAGAGTGCGGTGGTTGCTCTTCGGGCCTTTGCGGAATTCGAACCGGCCTATGTGGAGCAACCCGTCCCCACGATTCCGGGACTGGCACGTTTGCGTGAGGCTGTAGATCGCGAAGACCTCGGAGTTCCCATCGCCGCGGATGAATCGGTTCGGAAAGAAACGGACCCGTTGCGAGTGGCCGCCGAGGGGGCCGCGGACCTCATCGTGGTCAAAGCGGCGCCCCTCGGCGGGCCGGAGAATGCCCTCCGAGTGATCCGAGAGTCTGGGTTACCGGCGGTGGTGAGCTCGGCGTTGGAGACGTCCGTTGGGATGAGCGCGGGCTTGGCGCTGGCAGCCGCTTTGCCGGAGCTGTCGCACGGGTGTGGCCTGGGCACGGCGTCGTTATTCACCGGCGATCTGGTGGAACGCCCTTTGATTCCCGAGGACGGTTTTCTCGCGGCGGTACGGACCGAACCTGATCCTGCGCGCGTTGAACGGTACGCCGTCGGTGGCGAACGGCGGGACTGGTGGATGGAGCGGCTCCGTGCCTGCTACACCGAGCTGAATGGTCGGGCCTAGCGGTTCTCTCCGCGGGAACCGGGTTTAGACATGTCCGCCCCAATGCACCGCGGACCACGGAAGGCGGGGCGTCTCGGATGCGGACGAGAGGTGATGCGGGGAGAACTGCGTCACCGCTGGGACTTTGTCGATGTCGGTAAAGACGGGGTCGAGGTACCGATGGCCGGTGTCGGGGCAGATCATCAGGACGGCGTGGTGAGGTTCCGTGGGGTGTGAGAGCGCGTCGCGGGCCACGGCGTAGGCTGCCCCCGAGCTGAGACCCGCGAAGAGAGCATGGTCCCGGCAGAGCGATACCGATCCAGCTCGACTCACACGGTAGGAAACCCAATGGATCCGCTCATACATATCGTGGCGCACATTGCGGAACGGTATGGAGCTGCCGATTCCGGCGATGAGCATATCTGGGTCTTCGACGTCTTCGGATCCGAAGGTGACGGACCCAAAAGGTTGAATTCCGGTGAGGCTCACGTCAAGCCCGCTCTCGGCTAGTCCGGTCGCGAGCGCCGCGCTGGAGACTCCCGACCCGACGGGCGCGACGAGTTCCACCGAGTTCACGCCCTCGTCGGCCAGTAGTTTACCCGCGGCATGCGCGAGGGGGCCATATCCGAGGCAGTGAACGTCGTCGTGATACTGCTGCATCCAATGCCACTCAGGGTTGTGTTCCAGCAGCGTTAAGACCCGAGCGACGCGGAGGTCTTGGTCCGCTCGGAGGGACATGGACGGAGGCATCTGCTCCAGCTCGGCGCCAAACATTGCCAATTGTGCGCGAAGCACCGGATCGATGGTCGTTGAGCCGATGATGTAACACTTCAGGTCGTATTCGTGACACGCCATCGCCAGGGCGCAAGCGTAGATGCCGCTGGACGAGTCAATGACGGTGTCGCCCGGGGAAATTTTTCCGATCTCCAAGAGGTGCTCGAGGGCCGCGCGGGCCGACCAGGCTTTCATGACCTCGAAGCGCAACGCGTAGAGGTTCGGTTCGAGGCTGATCAGATCGGGAGCGCCTAGCGCTTGGCCGGCATGGGTTGTTATGGACTGGGGGAGACCGGGCTTGGGGGCATGTGGTTCAGCAGGAAGCATGGTGTGGTTCCGATCGTCGTTCAAGGGTCGGGGGAAAACCTGCACGCGTCAGGGCATCGCGCGCTTGGGTGATCTTGTGGGCGGTGCCGGGGGAGCGATCGTCGAGGAGGAGACCGCAAACATTTCCGCTGTGGGCAATTTGTACGCCCACGCCGTCCACGGATCGGCAGATCTCAAGCACCTCATCGAACCCTGGCTGATGGACGCGACGCTGATTAATCTCCGCAGAGCGCGTGGCCACTCGCCCTAGCAGTCTCGGGTCTCCTCGCGTGATGGCCCGTCCGATATCTCGACGCAGGCGGTGGAATTCCCGCCGCTCCGAGCGTGAGTAGGGCTCATGGTGCATCGCCAAGGTATTGACGGGCTCGCGGGACAATCGGCAGCCCACCAACGCGAGGGGCGGAAAAGGGCGCTGCCACTGTCGGAGGAGCCGCGCGTGGCGTTGGGCAAACAGGACGGGGCAGGATTCGAAGGCCAGTGGGTCCGAAGCCACCTCAGCGCGTACCGCAAGCCGACTGATTTCCCACCGTGAGAGGTCGACGCCGCAGCTCGAGCAAACCGCGCGAACCGTCGCGATCACGTCGGACGTCGACGAGCCCATGCCCCAGCCGCGATCCTCCTGGCTGGAAATATCCACGACGCCGCCGGGTGGAGGCGTACCGCCGTGCCGTTGGCAAGCCTCCAAGGTCAAAGCCGCTGCTCGTGCGGATTTGGGACGGTCCCCGGAAACCCTGATTCCCGGCGCGTCGTCTGGGTGAAAGACGGCGTGAGTCTGGATCTCAGGGATGGGGACCGTCACGAGTCCTGGAACGTAGGTTCGACTCTCGTCGTCCCAGAAACATCCCTGGAGGAATTCCCCGTGGTGCCTGATGCACTTTCCGTGGCCCACGGGGAACGTTTCGGATCCTTGGACGGCCTCGCCGCTCACGAATCGTCCCCCGTTGAGGAGGCGTTCAAGGCGGAGTGCTGTGCGGGGCGGAGTCGCACGGCCGTAAAGGCAGCGGCACCGATCGCGACGGCGGTGGTCACGGCCAGCACCAGCCCGACTCCGTGCCATCCGCCGAGCGCCAAGCCCAGCCCAGCGATGGAGGCGCCAATGCACACGCCGAGGCTTTGCCCTGCACCGTTGAGCCCGAGAATGGTGCCGCGATGGCCCGAAGATTGTCCGACAAGAATCACGGTCACCGATGCGGCGAGCACCGCGTGTGAGGCACCGAGGGTTGCCGTCGCGCAGAGAGCCAACGGCGCAGTCGGTGCCATGAAGAGGCCGCCCACGGCGAGGGTAGCCGCGACGGCGGCGACGCATCCGATGAGTGCAGACTGTCGGAGGTCTCTCACCGAGCGTAGGGCCTTACCCCCGAACCAGTTCCCCACGAAGAACGCAGAACCCGAGAGCGTCCAAACGAGAGAAAATATGCCGGGGCCAAGATTGAAACGCTCGTGATAAAACACGGCGAGATACGCGAGCTGACCCATGAAAGCCGAGGTGCGGGCCGCCGAGGCAATAAGCATGGGAAGAACTCCCCGCAATTGCCCGGCAATGCGCCACGACGCGAGATATCCTCGGGGTTTTCCGGACGGAGCCTCGGGAGGCGCTGAACTGGACGACGCGAGACTCGTCCACGGGCTGGCCACCAGTGCGGCCAGCATGATGCATAGGATCGCCGCCGCGACGAAGTCCCCTTGCCACCCCCACAGCATGGCGGGCGCGGCAAGTAACGGGGCCGAGAGGACCGCGGTCAACGTCATGACGGAAGAGACTTGGGTGGCGGCTCGCCCCGCGGTTGCCTCGTCGTGAAACAAATCTGCTGCCAACGCCGAGGCGGCCGGGTTCAGCACCGAGGTTGCCGCACCCACGACGAGGCAGAAAAGGACCCACGCCCACGCCGTCGCCACCAGGGCGACGACGCAGGCAAGGGCGAGTACCGCAAGGGACGCGCCGACGGCGGCGCGCCGGGACACCCGGTCCAGGAGTGGAGCGCAGGTGAACCCGACAATGAGCGCCGCGACGCCGCCGATTCCCCGTAGGCCCCCCATCAGGGCAGCCGAGGCCCCCGATTCTTGGGTGATCTCCACCAAAAAGTTGGAATAGATCGTGAAGGGCACCAACCCCAGGGCGCAGGCAACCCAGAGCGGCCACGTTTTCGCTGCAATGTGGCGGTCGGAGGGCTCTGCGCCGCTGGCGGTGGCCTGGGCGCCGGATTCGATGGGGGTCTTAGCCATGTTCAGACATCCCCCTGTCTCGATACAGATACAGAGGGGACGCGTCTGCGCTGAATTGCGAGAACGGGAAGTGCTCGGCACTCAGCGCTGCGACAGAGGAACCGAGAAATTCTCGGGCAATCGCGGCTCCTGACTGCGCGTACACGGCCAGCGGGATCCCGCGCTCGCGGCATTGCTGACGAAGCGGGTCAAACGTCCCGTTTCCGAGCGTCATGCCCGTGGCAATCACCGCATCTGCTTGGGCAATCACCTTCGTCATATCCCGCTCGACGGGATCGCCCCACTGGGTTTCCGTCATGGAGAGGTCGCAAGGCAACGGGACGGCGTCGTGCTTCCGTATGGCTTCAACGAGCGGATTCACGACCCCGATGAGTCCGACCTGCATACCCGGCTTGAGGTCGAGCAAGCCCGCAATCTCACGGTCCCGAGCGATCGCTCGTTCCCTCGGCGTTCCTGTGGGAAGATGCACGATGCTCGCCCGCGGGTCCTCCCGATGTGGCGAGGCTGCACCAAGCCAGGCATCCAGAGTCGCCGTTCGTAGTGGCTGGGACGGATGGGCCAGGAGGTCGCGCACCGGCACCCCGGACATTTCCGCGATTTCCGGCGAGAGCTCGCCTTCTTCGAAAGCACAGGCTCCAAAGGCCGAACCAACGCGAACCAACACGTAGCGGTTTCGGTACAGGGCCCCACCGGCGCTCAGCCGAGTGCCATGCTGAATCCAAAAGACGCTACTCGCTAGTGTGGGCTCGTCACCGCGCGCCGTCGTCGACGATTCACGTTCGACGACGGCGTCGATCAGATCAGCGATCGTCCAGTCACCTGAGGTTGCGAGGACGCTCATCGAAGACCTTTTTCTTTGAGGTAGTCGCTGAGCTTTTCAGCAGCCTCCATGTTGCGCGGGCTGGAGATCGCCTCGCCGTAGTCCATGATGTAGATGTTGTCGTTCCGGACTGCCGGCGAATCCTTCAACGGGGACTGGGTCTTGAGGTACTGAATCTTCTCTTGGACAGGCTGTTTGTTGTAATCAACGACGACGATCGCTTGCGGTTCCGACTTCACGACCGGCTCCCACCCAACTGTGGTCCACCGAGCGTCGAGGTCTCCGGTCACAGAACGTGCACCGGCGAGATCAATCACCGAATTCAAGGCGGTGCGACGTCCTGCGGTATAGGGTTCCTTGGTCCCGGAATCGTACACAAACACGTTGCTCAACGTCTTGGGTCGGGGCGCATCCTTGAGGGCTTTCTGACGCTTCTTCAGGTCGTCCACCAGGTGCGTTGCGCGGTCTTCAACCTTAAAGATCTTTCCGAGATCGTTGAGATCTTGGTACGTCGCGTCGACGGGATCGATATCAGACTTGTTGTTCTTGTAGTTGAAGCAGGTTTCATTTTGCATAAATGAATTGATGCCAACCTTTTCCAGCGAATCCGGGGTGACACCCCGCTCTTCGCTGAATCCTGCTTGCCATCCGGCAAACACCCAGTCGGCTTTGGCGCTGACCACGGCTTCCTGACCAAGCACGGTGTCAGAGATGGTGTCGGTCTTGCTGTAGTCCTCCTTGTACGGGGACTTGTCGATCACGGAAGAGACGGTCGCAGGCAGGACAATGCCGCGCATCGAATCGGAGAGTCCGAGGGAGAACATCTTTTCGATCGCGGAGACGTCGTAGGCCACCGGGTTCTTCGGGGTTGCATAGGTCGTGGTGCGGCCACAGTTGGTGACGGACGTCTTATCTTCCTTCGGGGAGTCCGCGGCAACATTTGCGCCGCAACCGCTGACGAGAAGCATGCCGACCAGTCCCACAGCGGCGAGGGCTGGTCGCCGGAAACCGCGGGTGGTTGAGGATGAGCGATGGATGCTTTTCACGAGACCTCCAAGGTTCGAGTAATGGGAAAAAGGAGATGGATCGCCCCGGTATCGGGGCGGCGGATGAGAGTCGGACGGACGCCGTACACCGCTTCGACGGTTGCCGGGTCCAATGACTCGTGGGGTGGTCCATCGGCCACGATGGCGCCCCCGGACATCACGATCACGCGATCACAAAGGCCGGCGGCAAGATTGAGGTCGTGTAGAGCGAGTACGGCGGTAGCCGGGCTACCACCTGCAGAACTTTCCTGGACGAACCGATGAATCTCGGTGGCCAGGTCGAGTTGATGGCTCAGGTCTAGGTGATTGGTCGGCTCGTCGAGGAGCAGGTACCGGGGCCGCTGGGCAAAGGCCCTCGCCAAAAGGGTGCGCTGCCTCTCGCCGCCGGAAAGGCCGAGAATGCTTCGGTCCGCGTGCGCGGCCATGCCCGTACGCTCGAGGGCTTGTTCCACGGCGTCCTGGATGGTTGGTGGCGTCGCCTTGGGTCCTGCCGCAGCCCCCAACGCCACGACCTCCGCCACCGTGAAGTCCAGCTCGGGCCGCTCCTCTTGCGGCAAAGCCGCGATGAGCTGTGCGGATTCTGCGAAGGAGAGGTCGTCGATTTTTCGACCGTCGATCAGGATGGTTCCGCCGGTCGGACGTGAGGCCCTGTACAGCGCTCGAAGCACCGTGGATTTGCCACAACCGTTGGGCCCCACCAATCCAACGACGCTGCCCGGCCGGAGTGACACGGTGAGGTCCTGGACGACCGTTGTGCCGGCAACGGAGAGGTGGAGCTGATTCAGATGCATTCCGGGTTCTGAGGTCATCGGGATCCTCCGAAGACGTATCCGCGGCGTCGCAACAACATGATGAAAACGGGGACCCCGAAGAGTGCCGTGACGACGCCGAGCGGAAGCTCCCGGGGAGGGGTTGCGACGCGGCTGGCAAGGTCAACCCAAATCATGAAGATCGCGCCCAGCAAGGGAGCGATCAGGGTCGCCGTGCGATGGGCCGGGCCGAAGACGATGCGGGTCAGGTGGGGAATGACCAAGCCGACGAAGCCGATGGTTCCCGCGACGGAGACGAGCGTTGCGGTGCCCAAGACGGTGACGAAAAAGAGTCGGCGACGGAGAGCATCGGGGTCCACCCCCAGGGATGCTGACGAACCGTCACCCATGGAAATGACGTCCATGTCCGAGGCCTTCGCACGGAGGTACACGACGCACCCGATGGTGACGACCGCCGTCAAGGGGAGTTGCTGCCAGGTGGCTCCGCCGAGCGAACCCAACATCCAGAACATGACCGATCGTGCGGCGTCGCCTCGGGAGGCGAAAAAGACGATGGCGGACATCAGGGCCTGAAAACCGAAGGAGAGGACGACGCCGGTGAGAATCAGACGAACCGGGGCCACCCCTTGTGGCGTTCGGGAGAGCGCATAGACGACGACCGAGGCTATCAGCGCCCCGGCGAAAGCCGCCGTGGAGAGGGCGTATACCCCAAGGGAAGAGAACACTCCCCAAGAGACCACGGCGCTGGCCCCTACCGAAGCGCCGGAGGAGATGCCCAGAATGAACGGG
Source organism: Kocuria sp. HSID16901 (assembly GCF_003989425.1). Taxonomy (NCBI): domain Bacteria; kingdom Bacillati; phylum Actinomycetota; class Actinomycetes; order Micrococcales; family Micrococcaceae; genus Kocuria; species Kocuria sp. HSID16901. The sequence continues at coordinate 215,616 of NZ_RBLM01000001.1, forward strand.
TCGGCGAGCGGATTGCGAACCATGGCCTGGGCTGCGATTCCCAAGGCGCTCAGCCCAGCGCCCACGAGACCGGCCATGAGGACCCGTGGGGTGCGAATATCAACGACCACCGTGTAGTCCGTCAGCTCATCGGAGGCGATGGATCCGCCGGTGAGCCAGGCCCAAAGATGGGAGAAGGTCTGAGGTAGGGGATAAGCAGCCGCTCCCCATGAGATCGCGGCGAGGATTGACGCGCCGAGGACCGCGATAAGAAATATCGCGAGGGCTCCGTGGCGGTTGGGGGTCAGGCGAGCAATGGTCCGGTTCATCATGAAGAATGATAATCATTCTCAAATAAAATCCAAAGTCCGCGCCCAAAATCATGATTCCGATGCGGCGTAAGATAGGTGGGGTGACTTCCCAAGAGGCTTCTCAGGACTCGTTTTTCACCGCAGTTTCCGTTCTGGACTCGCTCATTCGAGCCGGCATGCGGCAGGTGGTGGTGGCTCCTGGATCTCGGTCGGCACCGTTGGCCTACGCGCTCGCTGCCGCCGCCCGCTCAGGCGTACTGGACGTGACGGTGCGTCTTGACGAGCGATCAGCAGGATTCACTGCGCTGGGGATGGCCAAGGCGTGCGGCACTCCAGTGGGCGTTGTCACTACCTCGGGAACGGCCGTCGGTGAGCTAATGCCCGCCGTCATGGAGGCGAATCACGCGCAGACGCCGCTCGCAGTTCTTTCCGCCGACCGGCCACCTCGGTTGAGGGGGACAGGAGCGAACCAAACCACCTGGCAACCGGAGATTTTCGGAGCCCATGTTCGCGCCGCGGCAGACCTCACCAGCTACCCAGAGGAAGAACCCGCAACACAGACCGCTGCCTTTAACGACTGCCTGGCCGCCCTCACCGGGCGAGATCCTCGAGACTGGGGTGCTGCCTCTGACCGACCCGTCGGACCGGTCCAGATCAATGTCGCCTTTGATGACCCTCTCACCCCTGATGCCCGCATGCGACAGATCCTCACCCAGTGGGCCGAATCGCTGCGTGACCTTGAGGTTCCGAACGCGCCGGTGGCTCTGGACCATACGGTGCTTGCGGCGCTCCAGCCCTCGGAGCATTCCGAACGCGAATCCGTAGCTCGGACGGTGGTCGTGGCCGGTGACGGGGCGGGCCAGGTGGCTCGTGCATTTGCCGAGGCGATTGACGCACCACTACTTGCAGAACCCTCCTCGGGCGCTCGGGGTGGCGCCTGTGCCGTCGGCGCCTATCCGCTGATCCTTGACGGTCCATTGGGCCGGGAGATCGAGAAGGTCGTGTTGTTCGGGAAGCCAACGCTGTCTCGCCCGGTGCAACGCTTGCTAGCTCGCGGCGATGTCGAATCCATCATCTATCTACCGCGGCCTGTGGCTTGGGCCGACCCCAGCCGTCGTGCTGAACGACCGGTTGCGAGCCTGGCCGAGGTGAGACAAGCCGTTGGAGTGTGCGATCCGTCGTGGGTCCAACGGTGGAAGGCCTCCGAGGCTGCGGTGGGAGCGAAACTGGAGCGGCTCATTGCCGACAGAGAAAGAGCCCACGGCCTCCCGAGCGGCCCCGGCGTTGCCCGCACCGTGGCGCAGGCATGCGAGAAGGACGGCGTGGATTTGGTGGTCGGCTCGTCGAATCTCATCCGCGATCTGGACATGGTCTCCCTGCCCGCGGTTCCCGATCCTGGGGTTCAGGCTCGAGCTCACGGCACGAGCCACCGTGATTCAACCCCCGTTTCAGTCATGGCAAACCGTGGATTAGCCGGAATCGATGGGACCTTGGCCACGGCATCGGGAGTGAGCTTGGCTCGCCGTGCCCCGGTGCGAGCGTTGGTCGGCGACCTTACGTTCCTGCACGACGCCGGATCCTTGATGCTGGGTTCTCACGAGCGCATTCCAGATGTGCAGGTCGTGGTGTTCAACGATTCCGGTGGTGGCATTTTTTCGACCCTGGAACACGGCAAGGTCGCGAAGGATTCGGCGTGGGAAGGCGCCGTCGAGCGCTTTTTTGGTACACCGCAGGTTGCCGACATTGGTGGACTAACTGAGGCCTATGGTCATTCGTTCCGGCGCGTCACGGATCTTGGGGAGCTACGAGAGGCCCTGAGGGAGCCTATCGAGGGGATCACGGTGATTGAAGTGCTCGGGACCAGAGCCGGCCTGTCGGAGGAACGGGACCGCTGGAAGGATCTGGCCGATACCATCGACGGTTAAGCGCTCCGGTCCGTCGCAGAGACATGGCTCATGCGACGAAGGGACCATCCGAAGTCCGCTGGCCTCAGATGGTCCCTTCTGATGGAGGACGCCGCGCGCCCGGGTTAGTGGTCTTCTTGCTGCCGCGACCTGCGCGAAGCGAAATACAACCCGAGGCCGATCATCAGCAGAATCAGGCCGATGGCGATGGGCAATCCAATCTTGGCTCCGGTGGAGGCCAGACCGTCGGAAGCGCCTTGACCTCCGGCCTGGTCGCTCGAGGACGACGAGGAGGATTCGTCTCCGGGAGCCGCATTCGATGTGGAGGCGTTATCTCCACCGGTACCCTGACTCGTGCCTGCCCCGGGGTTTCGATCGTCCGGCACTACGCCGGGAGCGGCCCCTGAGGAAGCCGGAGCGCTGGACGAGTCAGACGGCTGCGAACCGGCCGACGGGGCGGCTCCGGTCGATGCCCCGGTGCTGTCCGATGGTTCCGCGCTCGGTGTTGCGGTGTTGCTCGGCGTGGGGCTTTCGCTCGGGGAATCTCCCTTGCTCACGACCGTGCCGTTAGATTCGTTCAGCTTGAGAGCTGGAGCCATGGCGCTCCGGGCGAAATCGAACATGGAATTCAACGAACCGGCCTTCTCGTCGAAGGAATGATCGCCGACCCTGCCCAAGCCCCAGTTGTCTTCGATGAAGCGCAACACCGATGCTTGGTCGGTCTGGGTGTGGTCCACGTAATTGGTTTTCGCATAGGGAGAGATCACGAGCAACGGCTGTCGAGTGCCGGGGCCGCAACGATCTTGGTACCCACCGGAAATAGCGACTCCGCGTGCGGCTGCATCGGTGCAAATGGACTGATCGCCCTTGGGAGAAGTGTCGTTTGAGGCGTTGGTGATCTGGGCCGCGACGTGGTCGTACCATCCGTCGGAGTCGTCGTAGGCCACGACCACGGCGGTGTCCTTCCAGTTCTTCGAGGCTTGGATTTGATTGATCCGATGGGTCAAGAAGTGCTGCTCGTCGACGGGATCGGAGTAGGCGGCGTGGCCATCCTGGTATTCGCCGGCCTTCAAGAAGGACACAGCGGGCATGTTGTCCGAATTCACGACCGAGTCGAAGTCATCGAGGTCATAGTTGTGATTGGCCTGGCCGTTGTGCCCGATCTCGTCGACGTTCGCCGGGGCCGTGTGATGCTCGTTGGCCGTGGACTTATAGTAGGCAAACGGATTGTGGTGTGGCGAGTAGTCGACGGATTCCTGTCCGGCGACGTTCGCGTGTTTGGTCTCGCATTTGGCGTTCGTGCCGGAACTGGCGGGTGTGGACGGACGGAAACCGCCTTGGAACCAGCCCCACGTTTGGTCCTTCTCGTTGAGCATGTCGCCCACGTTGCGGCCGGAAAGGGACGCCAAATTATTCGATGCGGAGCCGGACTTATTCGAGCAGTCGTCGTAGAGCGGATCCGGATCGTTGATCACGGTCCCGACGCCGTCCTTGTCGGGGCTTTGGATGGCGTAAGGATCCGGGGTGGCCGTCTTGTCACCCGTTTTGGGGTCGTGTGACGTGGCGCCGTGTGTATTACCTGAGATGAGGTTGAGGGCACCGGGCGTTGACGGGCCGAAATTCGAGGAAAACGAGTTGTCGCTCATCGCATAGTTCTGTGCGTAATTCCATAGAGCGGTTACGGTATTTCCGTCGTAGTAACCCATGGTTTCGCCGTTGGCTTCGTACATTTGGGAACCGGCCGAGGCGCACTTGTCTTTGGATACGGATTCGACGAATTTGTCCATCGTCCCGCCGTTATAGGCCTGCTGCTCGGCACCGTAATTATGGTTCTGGTCGCAGGTCACCGCCTGTTCGGGGGTGAGGCGGAACGGCTTCACGGCATTGGGATTCTTGTCGCCATCGAGGTGATCCCCCGTCAGCGTCTTCACATCTTGAGGCGTGTTCGGGTCTGCCGTGAACTGTCCGGCGGCGCCGCCTCCCTGCAATTCTTCTCCCGGCTTATTGGCCGCATTGGGGTAAGTCCCAAAGTAGTGGTCAAAGGAAATGTTTTCGTCAAAGATCACGACGACGTGTTTGATCGGCGTCGATGTCTGCCCTTCGGCGGACGCGGGGGTTGTGTGGGCTTGGAAACCGACCAATGCGGTTCCGGTGGCCAAAGCTAGCGCGGTGGTGGTGTTGATGACGGAACGCCAACGAAAAGTTCGCATGTTTTCCCTCGAAAGGTTTGTGGTGAGTGAGGAGTAGAAATGTGTGTGGGTCATTGCCCGGTTGTGGGCGGTCTTCACTAGGTCATGAGAGACCGAGCGAAGAAATCGTGGGCATCACGCACACCGGGTAGCGCCAAGAAATAGCCTCCGCCGATGTGCGAGATGTAGTCGTTGAGGGGATCTTCGGAAAGCCTTTTTTGAATAGTCGAAAACTGGCCCGCGATGTCGGATTGGTAGCACACAAAGACCTGGCCCAGATCGAGATCACCGTTGGCATTCATCCCGTTCTCGTAGTTGAACGCACGTCGGATAATGCGTTGGTGGGCGGTTGCGTCGGTGCGGGGATTAGCCAATCGCATGTGGGCGGTTAGCGGAACCACGGAACCACGGGGGTCATCCACGTATTTCGGTTCGTCGGTTTCCTTGCTGCCGTCGAGAGGCGCGCCGGTCGAGCGGTCGCGCCCAAAAATGTTGTTTTGCTCGGTCAGGCTGATGCGATCCCAGAACTCGGAAAACATCTGAATAAGGCGGATGACCTGGTAGGAGCCGCCGGCCGTCCAGGGTTGATCCGCGTCTCGGGCCCAGACGAGATTGTTCATGGTGTCGGCGTCGGAGGTATCAGGGTTAGAGATTCCATCCTTGAAGCCGAAATGATTGCGGGGCGTACCTTGGGGCCGCGGCGTCGAGGTGAAGCCGTCTTGCTTCCACCGCAAGGTCGCGGCACCGCGGGTGTTGCGCAGAATGTCCCGCAGCGCATGAAGCACGGTGTCCCGTCCGTCGGCGGAAATGATCAGAGACAGATCCCCGTCGCGCAGGTCATCCTTGAGCCGGTCACCGTCAAAGGTTTCCATGGGAATCAGCCGACGAGGTTTCTTGTGCTCCAGCCCGAATCTCTCGTCGAAGAGCGAGGAACCCACGCCCACCGTGATGGCGAGCCCATCGCGCGGTGATGAGTCACCGAGAGTCCCTGAGTCGGCAGGGGCAGAGGCTACCCCGTTGGCCTGGTCATCGAAGATCCCGGTGGTCGTCAATGCCCGAGCACGGTCGGTGAGTGCTTTGAAGAAGTCCGTCAATTCGGATCGGTTGGTGCACGTCAGGTCCAGGGCGACGGCGGTGGACGCGGCCCGTGGGTTCTCTACGATTCCTGCCTGGTTGGTTCCGTGGAAGGCGGGGTTCGGTGATCCGGCGTCGTGGTCCCCGGACGTAGGTTTGTCGGAGCCGGCGGCATGGGCGGCGAAGCCTACGCCGGCGGTACCAAGCCCTAGACCGCCCGCGAGAAGAAATGATCGGCGTGAACTCACGTGGCTCTCCTGATGTCGGTGACGGCGGCAACTTCGGCCAACTGCTCAGAGAGTTGGCCGATTTGGGACCGCACGGCATTGCGTTCCGGAACGGGAAGGTCGGCCGGGGCCGTCTGAGGATGCGCGGCGCTGGCGTCGTCGAGACGTTTTTGGGCAGCATCGAGTCGCTGGTCGATCGCCGTGAGATGGTCGGCCGGCATGCGATCGGCCAAGAGGGGGCGAAGAATTTCGACGAGCTTTTGCGTGGCTTCCGTCTGTGCTCGCGCCGAGTCGACGCCTGAGTGGGAACCAAAATCGTCGACACCGCTGAGAGTTTGCGTCGCGATATCTTCAGAGACCTCGTGGGTGCGAAGACCAATCTCGAGAGCGCCGACGGCGAGGTCTTGGTCTTGGAGACTCGATAAGTCATTGCTCAACCCCTGTGCCAGGGGGAGCAGATCGTCGGGGGATTCGTTGGCCCACAGGCCACGTTCGATGCGATGAAAGCCGGTGAAATCGGGGTCGTTGGGTCCTTGGGGGAGGCCGGCCGCCGTCCCGTCGATGGAGTCGCCGAGATCGCCGAAGGCGCCATATGCTCCGCCGAGGGTCATGTAGCGGTGATGCGCGGTCAGCCAGATAGATTGGGCTTCCTCGCGCCAATTGGGACCACGTCGTTGAATCACGTCTTTCAGCTGATCTGCCTGCGAAGCTATGTCGGGAAGCTGGCCCTTAACCCATTCCTCGTATTGCTGCGTATAGGGAATGAGCTCCTGCTCGGTCGCGGGCGCGGCATGTTGGACGGGGCTCGGGAGCGAACTTGCGAGCTCCGCCGACGGCTGGGGAACGTTGGTGTCTGTGCCGTCGACCACAGGGCCATCTTCCGGCATGCACGAGAAGTGGAAGTGGCCGGCCTCGATGCTCGTGGTCATGGAACGGGTCACTCCGGGGCCGAGCGCTTCGAGCTCTGCGTAGATCTGCGCCTTTCGCGGATCGTGATGAGGGTCGGCGGCCTTGTCACCGGTACCGAGGAGGACAACGTCCATGGGGCGGTCCGAGGTGTTTTTGATGTCGAAGACCTGGGCTCCGGCCCCCGGGTCGTCCCAGCCCTTGGTGCATCCGTCGAGTCCGACCTCCAGTCGGGTGCGGCGGGGATTCGCCTTCGTGCCGTCGCCGCTGTGAGGAGAGTTCTCACTGGTGCCTTGAACCGTCTGCTGGTGGGAGGTGGTCATGGCTTGAGCCAGTCCATAGCCGATCAGGGCAACGGCCACGAGAATGCAGAGGGCCACGGCTCCGCGGGTGACTAAGCGATGACGCACTGAATGGCCTACTTCATGGTGATGAGGAGCGATTGATCCCGTTCGGGACTCTTCCCGATCGGTACATTGCAACGCTAAGCGGCACTAGGGGTTCAATCGCGTGGTTTTACCGAATTCGTGATGATTGTTCACGTGAAGTTCCCTTACGGCGCCTCTGTGACGCGCTGGGGGCGGAGTGTGACGATCGGACGCGGTGACCCGCCGTGAGGAGCCTTAACGCGCGCAGCGCACCGGTCGAATACACGATCGGTGCGCTGCGTCTGGCGTCTGCTGAGGCGCTTACTCTTGCTCGAGCGAGGACCCCTCGACGTCGACGTTCGGGAGGATCTTGTCGATCCAACGCGGCAACCACCAGGACTTCTCGCCCAGCAGGTACATGACCGCCGGGATCAGGGTGAGTCGCACGACGAAGGCATCGAAGAGGACACCCGCGGTCAGTCCGAATCCGATCGAGGCGATCATCGCCTGCCCGCTAAACACGAAGCCGAGGAACACACCCGACATGATCAGGGCGGCTGCAACGACCACCTTCGAACTGTGGTTGTACCCGATGATCACGGACTTCTTGCCTCCGCGACCGTCGCTGTAAGCCTCGCGCATCGCGGATACCAAGAACACCTGATAGTCCATGGCCAAGCCGAAGAGGATTCCGACGGCGAGGATGGGCAGGAAGCTCAGGATGGGTCCAGGCTCATTGACACCGAAGAGCTGACCCAGCCAGCCCCACTGGAACACCGCCACCGTGGCACCGAAGGCGGCCAGCAGCGAGAACAGGAAGCCCACGGTCGCCGTGATCGGGACCAGAATCGAACGGAACACCAGAATCAGCACCAGCAAGGACAGCCCGATGACCACGGCCAAGTACAGCGGCAAGACCTCGAAGAGGTTCTCGGAAATGTCGATATTCATGGCCGACTGGCCCGCAACGCCGAAGCTGACGTCGCCCTCCTGGGTGTGAACCTTGAGATCACGGAGGTTATTGACCAGCTGCGTGGTGGATTCATCGTTGGGGCCGCCATCAGGCACGATCTGGTACATCAGCATGCTGTTGTCCTTGGAGATCGCCGCCGGGACCACCGTCTTGACGTCGTCCTGCTTCTGGAGTTCCTGACCCACCTCGATCTGGAGCGCCTTGGCTTGGTCGGCGGTTGTTCCCTGGGGGAGGTCCGCGGCCGTCACCATGGTGCTGTTGCGACCGGCGCCGAAGGCCTGCTCGATGGTCTTGTAGCTCTTATACGCTCCCGAATCGGGGCTCGAGCTCGTGGCATCGGGCAGTCCGAGGCGCATCTGAGTCATGGGGAGAGCCACGATCGCCAGGATCGCCACGGAAGCGATCGTGGTGATGACCGGGTGCTTGGTGACGAACTTCAGCCACCCGTGAGGAGTGGACTCGTGCTCGAGGTTGGCCCGGTGAGCTCGGTCCTGCAACTCCCCGCTGTTCACGAGGTCTTCCTGCTCGGCCTTTTCGCGAAGCTCGGCCCGACGCTGGATGGTTTTCCATCGCTTCTTGGTCATGATGCGTCGGCCGACAAGGCCCAGCATGGCCGGTGTCATGGTGACCGCCACGAGTACAGCGAGGAACACTGCCATCGCGGCGACGTTACCCATGACGGCCAAGAAGGGAATCCCGGCGATATTGAGCGCCAACAACGCAATGATCACGGTGGCTCCGGCGAATACGACGGCGTTGCCGCTCGTGCCCGTGGCCAAAGCGATCGAGGTCTTCATGTCCATGCCCCGCACGAGATTATTGCGGTGCCGATTGATGATGAACAGCGAGTAGTCGATGCCGACGGCCAAGCCGAGCATCATGCCCAAGGTTGGGGTTGCCGAGTTCATCTCGACGGCGCCGGACAGTGCGTAGGTGGCCAACATCGCCGATCCGACGCCGACAAGGGCCATGAGGATCGGAAGGCCCGCCGCGATGAACGTGCCCATCATGATCATCAGGATCACGAAGGCGACGACGATTCCGGCGGCCTCGCCGACGCCACCGGGCATTGGCTGACCTTCAAGGTTCTGATCGAACTGGATGTCGAGGCCCTTGAGGTCGGCGTCGGACAAGTCCGAGCGGACCTTCGACAAGGTGTCGGGGGAGACCGAATTGATGTCGTTTTTGAAACTAATTTGGGCAATAGTCGTGGAGCCGTCATCCGAGATGGAGGAGTAGCCGCTGGACATGTCCATCTTGGACTTGTTCTGCTCGTATTCGGTTTTCTTGGTGTTGAACTCGTCCTTCTTTTTGTCGAGTTCGCCCTGCTTGGCGTCGATCTCCTGAGTCGCTTGTGCGGGAGCATTCGGGGGAAGCTTCGATCGGGCGTCGTCGATCTGCTTCTGGGCGTCATCCAATTGCTTCTGACCGGCGTCGATCTGAGGCTTGGCTTGATTCAATTGATTCTTGCCGTCGTCAAGCTGCTTTTGCTGGGCAAAGGGGTCGGTGGTCGAGTCGACGCCGTCTTCCTTGCCAACCTTTTGCAGTGCAGAGGCCAGAGCCTTCTGCTGATCTGCCGTGATGGCTTTACCATCAGGGTTCTTGACGACAGCCTGGCCGGTTCCAGCATTGGCGTTGAGGTCGAATTTATCGCTGAGTTGGTCCTGAAGCTGCTGAGACTTTGTTCCAGGGATGGTGACGTTGGAGCTGAGGTCGCCCTTGAAAGCGGCGAAGGCGCCGCCCAAGGCCAGCAGGATCACGATCCAGATGCTGATGATCACCCAGGCCTTGCGGGCGGCAAAGCCGCCGATGCGGTACAGAATTTTTGCCATGATGTCTCTCGTTAATAGGGTGGGCGGTTCTAGATGCGAGGTCTGCCGAGGGCAACATGATCGAAGGCCCAGAAGAGGTCTTCTTTCAAAGAATCCAGCGACAACCGGCCCTCAAGAGGGTTGTCCTGGAGATTAGTGCGCAGTGCGAAGCTGTCAGCCGGGGCGGGCATGGCCTCCTGGTCGAAAAACCCCAGACGGTACAACCCGTGGAGCAGGCCGAAGGCAATGCTGGTCGTCAAATTGTGGACGTACATTTGCACCGCAACACCCTGCGCCGAGCCGAGGGACGGGTATTTGCCCATGAGGTCCTCCACGAGCTGTCTCGAGACGTCGGCCAAGGTCAACAGGATGTGTTGCCCGAGCAGGTCGAGCATTTCCGCGCTGAGGCAAATCGATAATCGCAAGAAACCCGCGAACAATTCGTCTGCCTCGGGATGGTTGAAGCTCTCCCGAAACTTTTGGTCGATGGCGTGCGGCAGCTCGGCTAGCGAGATCCCGGCCGGGATGTCCGGTTGGTTGAGGAGACGCGTGAGATACGAGGTGACGCGTGCCAGCACGACGTCGTCGAGGTTGGCGAAATGGTTGAACACCGATCGCTCCGAGGTTCCGGCACGTTCGGCCAGATTTTTGGACCTCAGGGCCTCGAGCCCTTCTTCCACCACGATGTACTCGGCCGCATCGAGGATTGCTTGTCGTGTCGCCTCACGGCGCGCATGGCGGCGATCCCCGCTGGGTGGTGGCATCAAGCTCATATATTTACAGTAATTGCAAATTCTTTGGCGGTGCAACGACAGAAAGTGTGGGGTTGACCACTTCATGGCCATGAGTCGACGGAATTTCGGGTGAACGGGGGAAGTCAACCCACGTCCGGCACCCAGGAAACGGGAGGTCGCGGGAGGGTCTGACAGAATGGACATCGTGAACCGAGCTGATCTTGATAAGAAGTCCGAGGAAGTCTCCGCGATGTTCGACGGGGTCGCACCGAAGTATGACCTCATGAACACCTTGTTGTCCCTGGGACAAGACAGGGGTTGGCGTCGCGCGACGGTGGAGGCCGTCGAGCCTCACGAGGGGCAGCGCATCCTGGATGTCGCCGCCGGAACCGGGGCTTCGGCCGTTCCGTATCAGAAGGCCGGGCTCGACGTCGTCGCCGCGGACCTTTCCGAGGGGATGCTCGCGGAGGGGCGTCGTCGGCATCCTGGCATCCACTTCGTGCGTGCGGACGTCACGGACCTCCCGTTTGACGACGAGGAATTCGACGCCGTCACCATCTCCTTCGGAATTCGAAACGTTGCCGAATATCCCCAAGCATTGCGTGAGCTTCATCGCGTGACCAAGCCGGGTGGGCGGATCGTCGTCTGCGAGTTCTCTAACCCCACGTGGCCCTTGTTCCGCAGGGTGTACCAGGAGTACCTGGTCAAGGCCCTGCCGGTGGCCGCGGGCCTCTTTTCCTCGAACCCCGAGTCATACTCTTACTTGGCGGAAACCATTCAGTCCTGGCCCGGACAGGAAGCGTTCGCTGCCGCGATCTCCGATGCCGGATGGCAGGACGTCAAGTACCGGAATCTCACCGGTGGGATCGTGGCATTGCACCGAGGCTTCAAGGCTTAGACGCATGAGAATACTCGTCGTCGGCGCCGGACCCGCTGGGGCCACGGCCGCCTCTTGGCTCGCCCGCTCAGGGCACGAGGTCACCGTTCTTGAGAAGACGCGGTTTCCCCGCGAAAAGGTGTGCGGGGACGGCCTCACGCCCCTGGCCGTTCGCGAAATGAACCTCTTGGGCCTGCCTCACGGAACGGATCAGGGGTACCACCGTCAGAAGGGTCTTCGGCTTCGGGCCGCAGGGACGAGCCTCGACGTACCCTTCGAGTCTGCGGGTGATGTCCCGGGCTATGGACTCGTGCGCACTCGTCTCGGTTTCGATCAAGAACTCGCCGAGCATGCACGGGCCCAAGGCGCGGAAGTACTCGAAGGTCACTCGGTTCAGGAAGTCATCCGGGCCTCCGAGGTGGATTCCGCGATCACCGACCTGCCCCGTGCCGTCATGGCCGATCCGGACCGCATCATCGGCGTCCGGGCGCGCCTGAATGACCACCGCGGCCGTCGAACGGACGAGACGCGAGAGTTTTATGCTGAACTCGTCCTCGCCGCCGATGGCAATTCGTCGCGAGCGGCGGTTACGGCCGGTCTGAGCAAACGGGACGACCGCCCCATGGGTGTTGCCGTCCGAGCGTATTACGACTCCTCGCTGGGAGACCTCGAATGGATGGAAGGCTGGCTCGAGCTCCAGGGCGGTCGGCAGGGACCCTCGGGACGCCCCGAATTATTGCCGGGGTATGGCTGGATTTTTGGTGTCGGCGACGGCACCGCGAATGTTGGCTTGGGAATCCTCAATACCTCCGAACAGTTTGGTTCCCTGGACTATCGTCAGGTCCTCGCGGAATGGACCGCGGGCATGCCAGAGGAATGGACCCTCGACGTCGATCACCGGAGCGGGAAAGTCCTGGGTGCCGCATTGCCCATGGCCTTCAACCGGACACCGCACTACATTCCCGGCCTCATGCTGTTGGGCGATGCCGCTGGGCTCGTGTCGCCCTTCAACGGTGAGGGTATTGCCAACGCGATGCGCTCCGCCAGAATCGCGTCCGACGTCGTCGACCAGGCAGCCTCCGCGAACGGCCCGTTGCAACGGGAAGTGAAGCTCAACGAGTACCCCGACATCGTGCGAGACCTCTGGGGGTCCCATTTCACGCTCGGGCGCGCGTGCGCAGAGTTGATCGGGCACCCCGTCTTGATGCGTGCGTCGGTCTCCTTGGGCATGGCCTGGCCGCGGTTGATGAAGATCGTGGTAGGCCTGATGGCGGACATGACTCCAGAGGAACCCCGCACCCTCGCCGACCGCGCGATTCACGTGCTCGAACGCCTCACCCCGGCGACGCCCACGCGATAACACCTCGAGCCACCACGGCCTTTGGCCCCGAGAAGAAACGGTTAGTGTTAACCTGTGACCGATACACAGCCTGGACAGCCCGATGAACGGACCCAGTACCGCCCGACGGCGATTGCCGCCGAGGCCGAGGGACTGCGCCTTCCCAAAGGATTTGACCTCATCGCCGAGGACCCTGAACTCGGCCCCCGGATCCTTCAGGGCCTGTCGGACGTCGAGGATCGCCTGAGCGAGGCCCTTCGGTACACCGATGCCTTGGCCGACGTCGCGGCCCGCCACCTCATGGAAGCTGGCGGCAAGCGGGTCCGCCCGTTGCTGACGCTTTTGGCGGCGGAGATTTCCGGCGGCATTAATGCGTCGGTGATCGATGCGGCCGTCGTCACGGAGCTGACCCATCTGGCCACCCTGTATCACGACGACGTCATGGACGACGCCACTAAACGTCGCGGAACCGACGCGGCCCACACGATTTGGGGAAATTCCGTCGCGATCCTCACCGGCGACCTGATTTTTTCCCGGGCATCCTTAATGGTTTCGGAGCTGGGTTCGCGGGCCTTGATGACCCAGGCCAAGACCTTCGAGCGTCTCGTCCTGGGGCAGCTCTACGAAACCGCGGGTGCAGCGGCCGATGAAGATCAGCTCGCGCATTACATCAAGGTGATCGAAGGCAAAACGGGCTCGCTGATTTCCGCCGCCTGCGAGTACGGTTCGCATTTGGCCGGGGCCGAAGAGGCGACGATTCAGACGATGGTCCGCTACGGCGAGCTCGTCGGTGTGGCCTTCCAGCTCGCCGACGACGTCATCGACATCACCGCCACGCACCAGGCTTCCGGGAAGACGCCAGGAACCGATCTTCGGGAAGGCGTACCGACGCTGCCCAGCATCCTGGTTCGGCAATCTGCACGCGACGGCGACGAGGAAGCACGTCGCGTTGTCGAGCTGATGGATCGAGACCTCAGCTCAGACCAGGCGCTGACGGAAGCCGTGGAAGCCTTGTCGGCCCATCGCGTCACGCGCATGGCCTGGGATATTGCCTACCGCTGGGCGGACGATGCCGTGGAAACTCTGGCGTCCCTTCCGAATTCGACCGTGAAGTCGGCGCTCGCCTCCTTTGCCCAAGCTGTGGTGCACCGGGAGTCTTAAAACTTTCGCCGGGCCGTGCCGCCGGCGATGCCAGGTTCACGACAAAAACTGCGGGCCACGATCCTCACCGTGAGGATCGTGGCCCGCAGTTTTTTTGGGCGACGCGGCGGCCGCCGGGGACCGCAGGGTCGGAGTTACAGCCCGAAGAAGCGGCTGAAGAAGCCCTTCTTCTTGGAGCCGTCCTCGGCACGAGCGGCCTCGCGTTCGGCGGCCTCTTCCTGCTCGGACACCGGCTCTGCGTAAGGCGCTTCGTCCCGCTGAGGGGTGCGCTGGCCGGCGGCCGTGGCCCCGGTGGAACGCTCGTCGCGCCCGGGACGGGACGTGCCGGAACGCTCTCCCTCGGCCTGCTGCTCCGCGCGGAGACGCTCCAATGCAGTACGCCGATCCTCGTGAGTCTCCTCCTCGGACTCGATCGGGGCCGTGTACTCTTCGACGATCGGGTGCTGATCCGTGACGGCCTCGTCCGGTCCCGAAACGGTCGCGTCGGCAGCGGGGGCCTGCGCCGGGACATCCGCGGCGGGCACGTGCTCTTCGCGGGTTTTCTCGGTCTGACCCGACTCTTCGGCCTCGTCCGGTACCACATGCATCGACACGATGCCGGGCTCGGCGTCGTGGCGTGGCTCCTGATCGAACGGGGCGTTGCCGCCGTCGGCGTGGGCACGTTCAACGCCTTCGGTCTGCTCAATCGGCTGACCGGACTGCTCCGTCAGCGCCGCTTCGGTCGCCGCGACGCGTCGTGCTTCGGCTTCTTCGCGGGCGCGTCGCTGCTGTTCGGCCTCACGGTGGGCGATGGCCAGAGCACGAGTGGCATCCTCACGCGATGCCGCACGGTGCTTCTGCGCATCTTGGGCGGCTCGCGCGAGCTCACGCTGGTCCACCACGGGTTCGGCCGGTTCGATGCCCGAGATGCGGTGCTCATCGAACCACAGGCGCAAGGCGCCGTCGGTCGCGGTAATGACGGCGCAGGCTTCAGTGTCCCAGGAAATGTGGGCTCCGCGGAGGCGCGCGTACGAATCGACGGCCCGCTGATGGTGGACGGCCGTATCGGTCTGCAACGCCTGAGCCATCACTCGGCCCATCCGGTTGACCGTGGGCTCGGGAAGTTCGAGTTGAGGCCCGTCCACCAAGAGCCAGGCGCGGACGCCGCCACCGGCGGTGGCCGGGTAGTGAGCAAAGAGGCCGGTCGCAGCCTTGGCGGCCAACGTCAGACGGCGGGCCAGTCCCTCGGAGAGCACGAGCTCATCCGTTGTGAGTTCCTGCACGCCGAGGCTCTCGCCGGCCTCACGAGCCTGCACGGCAGCCGTCACGACCTCATCCGGGAAATGTCCCAGTTCCTGCCAGGACCAGATCCACGATCCACGCTGTTCCGATTCGGTGCCCAACAGCGAAGGGCTCAGCGAAACGGAGGGGTCAGACTTCAGGGTGAAAGACGGGGCGGAGAAGTCCACGGACCAATCGGAATCACCGGTCAGCTCGGCCAAGCGAGCCTGATACTCGGTGGAGATGAAAAGGGCTTCGTCAATCAGATCCTGGAGAGTTTTCGTCATGATGCCAGGCTAGCAAGTAAACGCCGGTACCGCGGCGTCCACTGTGTAGGCTCGAAACGAACACGATGCCACAGCGATGGCCCATGAGGCCCACCGACCAGCGGAGGATCACCTATGCCGAGCACACCCCACAGAACACCCGTGGAAGAATTGCCCGAGACGGAGCGCCAGAGCCGCAGCGGCAGCGCGGTCAACCGCCTGGGCCACTGGCTTTTGTCCTCTACCACCACGGAACCCGGCTGGGACCAACTGATTGGTGATTTCAAGCCCGCTCCTCAGCAGCCGGGCGCCTACCTGGCGAGAATTACCGAGATACGAGGAGAGCGAGAACTGACCGGCGCGACCGGTGTGGTGTCCCAAGAATCCTCCGTGGTCCCGGTCCTCGAGGAATTGCGTCGCTCCACCTATACGCGAGATTCCGGAGCTTGGCTTTCGGCAAGCCTCATCATTCAGGCCGAGGGCTGGCCCGAACCGGCATACCAGGTCGGATCGGACCTCAACTTTGACGAAGAGCCGGAACTGTGGGCCCAAGAAGCTCCGCTCACCGGTGAGGACCTCGTCGCGGATTGGGAGGTCTTCCCGAGGCAGCGATTCACCATGCCGTCCTGGATGCGAGAGCGCACCGAAGGTATCCGAGGCGCGTTGAAAGCTAGAAGCGAGACCCAAGGGCACACGGAACCGACGGCCGCGACCAGCTCCATGGCAGCGGTTTCGGCCGCCGACGCCGGTGCAGACGCCGCCCGGTCCGCGCCGGAAACACCGTTCGGCACGGCGGAGGTCGACAACGACATCGTCAATCCGGAGGTTTATCGGGCACTATCGCATTTTGGGCGCAAGCCCACCGAACAGACGATCGCCAACGTCGTGCGCACCCTCATGGGAGGCGAAGTTCTGCTCGATATTTCGGGGTCGACCTTCGTGCCGGGACCGAACGGTGAACAGGCCGGACCGGAGTCTCAAATCCGTGTTCAAGCCGTCCTCAACAAGGATGGTCAACGATCGTTGGCCGTGTACTTGAGCGAGGAGACCGCGCGTCAAGTCATCGCGAATTCGGGCAGAAACCCGGACGAGCTCGTCCTCAGCCGGGAACCTGCGGTCGCCGTCTTGCAGAACTTCGTCAACGACGATTCCCTCACCGACATCATCGTCGAACCGAACGCGGGCCTCTCGTGTCGCATCGAGGGTCCACAGGCCGCATGGGCCATTCAAACGCCGCGGAACGACGCCGCGAAAAACGCCCTCCTCAATGGGAGCATGCAACAGCTCGTGGGGTCCTTCATGGGGCCGGCGGCGGTGCTCCTCCTGGGAATGCGCCACGGCGACCAAGACATGCGTCCGGTTTACGCGCAGCCAGAAGACGGCCGTGACCCGGATACTTTCCTGCTCTTTACCTCCGCCCCCGAAGTTGCGGCGCTGGACCCCCGGCTCGAAGTTCGTTCTGTGAAGGCCGTCGATGCATTGCGATTCGCGGTCGACGCCGGTGCCGCCTACGTCATGATCAACGCTTTAGGCCCGAGCGCACGCCTTCCGATCGCCCAGGTCGAAGAGCTCCTGCAGATCGTCGAGGCCCAAGAGAAGCTGAGCCGCGAGTAATACCTCCCGAGAACGAGGAAGGGCTCCCCACCGAAAACGGTGGGGAGCCCTTCGTGGCTTGACATCGATCCAGGAATCGGGACGTCAGCCGGGGTTCAGCGTGCCGAGATTAGGCGCCGGGAACGTCGTCTCCGGCATTCTCCTGGACGGCCTTCTCGATGCGCTCGCCAACTTCCTGGTCGATGTTCTTCCAGTACTGGATAGCGTTCGAGAGCACCGGCTCCTCGCAGGCGCCCAGCATGCCCGAGACGGTCTTGATGAGACGCTCGCGGGCACCTTCGTCGTAAACCTCGCGGATCAAGGTGTGTGCCTGACCGAAGTCGTCGTCCTCGGAGTGCAAGGAGTAGGCGGCGCGCACGAGCTCGCCGTCGGTCTCCCAGCCGTTTTCGACCGGACCCTGCTCGTCCTGGTACGAACGACCGTACGAGTTCGGCGAGTAGACCGGCGCATTTCCGCTGTGACGGAACTGCATCTGGCCTTCCTTGTCGTAGGAGTTCGTGGACGTGATCGGCGAGTTGACCGGCAGCTGGTTGAAGTTCGTGCCGATACGGTTGCGCTGAGCATCCGGGTACGAGAACACGCGGCCCAGCAACATCTTGTCCGGGGATACGCCCGTTCCGGGAACGGTATTCGAGGGGCTGAAGGCCGCCTGCTCGATTTCCGCGAAGTGGTTGGTCGGATTGTGGTTGAGCGTGAACCGGCCCACGGGGATGCGCGGGTAGTCCTTCTGAGACCACGTCTTGGTCAGGTCGAACGGATTGAAGCGGTAAGTCTTCGCATCCTCGTACGGCATGATCTGAACTTCCATGCGCCATGAGGGGTAATCTCCCCGCTCGATGGCGTCGAAGAGATCCCGGCGGTGGTAGTCGCCGTCGGTTCCGGCCAACTGGTCGGCCTCTTCGTTGGTCATGTTCTCGACGCCCTGCTCCGTCAAGAAGTGGTACTTGATCCAGAACTTCTCGCCGGACTCGTTGACCCACATGTAGGTGTGGGAGGAGTAACCGTTCATGTGGCGCCAGTTGCGGGGCAGGCCACGATCGCCCATGAGGTAGGTGACCTGGTGAGCGGACTCGGGGGAGAGGCTCCAGAAGTCCCACTGCATGTTGGGGCTCCGCAGGCCGGAATCAGGGGTGCGCTTCTGGGAGTGGATGAAGTCCGGGAACTTCATGGGATCGCGGACGAAGAACACGGGGGTGTTGTTGCCCACCATGTCGAAGTTGCCGTCTTCGGTGTAGAACTTCAGGGCGAAACCACGCACGTCACGCCAGGTATCGGGCGAGCCGAGCTCGCCGGCCACGGTGGAGAAACGAGCCAGCATAGGGGTCTTGACACCCTTTTGCAGGAACTTGGCCTTGGTGTACTTGCTGACGTCCTCGGTGATTTCCAGCTCACCGAACGCTCCGGAACCCTTGGCGTGGGGGCTACGCTCCGGGACGCGCTCGCGGTCGAAGCGTGCCAGCTTCTCGACCAGGGCGACGTCGTGAAGCATGAGCGGACCGTCAGTCCCGACGGAGAGCGAGTTAGCGTCGGATTCCCGACGCGCGCCCGACTCTGTGGTCGAAGCCTTCTTGGGATCTGTGGAGCTCTGGCTCGAAACGAACTCAGTCATCGTTGATCTCCTTCTACTTTGTGTGTGCTCGTGCTGTGTTGACGCCAGACTCAACGGGGGGCGAGTCCGGACACTTGGGGTGGAGCGGTGGTTTTCGCCCGCTCGGTGGACTCCTCAGAGTCCTCGGCATGGGCCTGCTGTTGGCAGGCGGCGCACAGCCCACGGAAGACGACGTCGGCGGCGATGATCGTCATGCCGTGAGATTCACTCGGAGTGAGGCAGGGTGCCTCACCCAAGGCGCAGTCGACGTCTTCAACCCGGCCGCATCCGATACAGAGTGCGTGATGGTGATTGTCCGTCGTGCGGGTCTCATAGAGCGCCGGCGTGTTCGGGGGCTGGAATTTGCGCAACATCTCGATCTCCGTGAGATCGGCCAGGACCACATAGACGGACTGAACCGTGATGTTGGGGAGGTCTTTGCGGACGAACGTCACGATGTCCTCGGCGGGTGAGTGCTGATGTTGATGCACCGCGGTGAGGACTGCGAGACGCTGCCGAGTAACCCTTCGCCCGTGGGCCCGGAGCTCGCCCGACCACCGCGCATGCAGAGACTCAAGGGACTCGCCCATGAGCTCCTGAGAGGTGTCTGGCTGAACCAATGTCATGTGCACCACTATATAGTTATTCTGAGTGGTTCACAATAAGAAGTTCCTGTGGATATCGTGTGAGCCGTGTTCACCCAGGTCAGAAGGATTTTCGAGGGCATACACAGCCTTCACCGATGAAATCGCAATCGTTTCGTGATGGCCAGTGCTTTACAGTTGAAGCATCTTGTCTAGTCGGCAGGCCGACAGTCCTCAAGAAACGTGCGCCGCAACCGCGGCTACGCAAGGAGATCCACCGCTTATGCACTCACACTTCAACGGGATTAAGACCGCCCTCCTCATGGGTGGCATGTTTGCCGTTTTGTTGGCCGTCGGCGGTGTGCTGTCGGCGGGCAGCCGTAGCAGCATCTTTATTTGGGTATTTGCTATTGGCGGCCTCATCGCCACCGGGGTGAGCTACTGGAACAGCGACAAAATCGCGATCGCCTCAATGCAAGCCCGGGCCGTGAGTCGGGAAGAGGCTCCCGGTATGTACCGCATCGTCGAGGAGCTTTCGGCCAAGGCAGGCCAGCCCATGCCTCGGCTGTTCATCGCACCGACGATGTCGCCCAACGCCTTTGCGACGGGGCGTAACCCGAATCATGCGGCCGTGTGCTGTACGGAGGGCATTCTGCAGCTCTTGAATGAGCGGGAATTGCGGGGTGTCTTGGGGCACGAACTGATGCACGTCTACAACCGGGACATCTTGACGTCGTCCATTTCTGCCGCGATTGCGGGAGTGATCACGTCGGTTGCCCAATTCATGATGTTCTTCGGTGGCGCCTTTGGCGGTCGCGACGAACGCGGCGGAAATCCGATTGCGGCCATCTTGATGGCTTTGCTCGCGCCGTTGGCAGCTACCATCATCCAGCTCGCCGTCAGTAGAACTCGCGAATACGACGCCGATGAAGACGGTGCGAAACTCACGGATGACCCGCTGGCGCTCGCCTCGGCCTTGCGCAAGTTGCAGCAGGGGACCCAGCAAGCTCCCATGAATCCCGAGAATCAGAAGACGGTCAACACGGCCCACATGATGATCGCGAATCCTTTCCGCGCGGCGCAGGCAAAGAACCTCTTCTCGACCCACCCACCCATGGAAAAGCGCATCGCGCGTTTGGAGAATATGGCGGGATACGGGGGCAACGCTCCTCGCCGCTGAGGCCCGAACGGGCTTCCGAAGCCCATACCGATTCGTCCACGAAAAGTCCCGCCCCCTCCGTCAGGAGAGGGCGGGACTTTGGCGTTGAGCTCTTTGACTCGACGAGGTTTAGCGGTAATTCACAAACTGCAGATCCACCTCGAGGTCGGAAGATTTGAGCATCGACATGACGGCCTGGAGGTCGTCGCGGGACTTGGACGACACGCGAAGTTCGTCGCCTTGAATGACGGCTTTGACGCCCTTGGGGCCTTCGTCGCGGATCATCTTGGAGATCTTCTTGGCCTGGTCCTGCGCGATGCCTTCCTTGATGGAGGACTCGATGCGATATTCCTTGCCCGAGGCGTACGGGTCTCCGGCGTCGAGAGATTTGAGGGAGATTCCACGCTTGACGAGCTTGGATTCGAAGACATCCAGCACGGCTTTGGCCCTCTCCTCGGAATTGGCCTTGATCATGATCTTCTCGCCGGAGAATTCGATGGAGGCGCCGACGCCGCGGAAATCGTAGCGTTGAGAGACTTCTTTGGCCGCCTGGTTGAGAGCGTTGGAAACTTCCTGGGAATCGACCTTGCTGACGATGTCGAACGAGGATTCGCTGGCCATGTGGGCTCCTGTCGAAGGGGAAAAGATGGAACTGATGTTGCCCACTAGCTTAAGGCACGCTGGACCCAAGTTCCGCGGCGGAGCGGATGAATGGGGTCGGTATGTGGACACAATCGGCCGAATCGTTATGGAATCGTCACGTATTTCTGCACCTCTTCACAGCTGGAGGTTGAAGACTAGGAACCATGAAAACTTCCCCAGCACGAAGTAGCCGACCGAACGCACCGCGCCGATTTCCGGTAGGGGACCGCCCTTCGCTGGGTTACCTCTATCGTGCCCCGGTCCACACCGCGATTCCCAGGTATGCGCCTTCCTCCGTCGGAGGGAGCGAAACGTGCGAGCGGCTCGTCGAGCCCTCGCTGGTGCAGCGTTTCGAAGGGGTTCGAGAAGACCTGGAGGCCTCCCGGGAACGCGGTGAAATTACGGAGGATCAGCTCACCAAATTTCTGGCTCGCTTGGAGGTGCGCCTCCTCGCCGAGCAACAAGCGGGGGCCTCTGCCTAGGTTCCTACGTCAGGAATTATGCGGTTCGTCACAAACCTCACCAGGGGGCGGCGTCGGTTTGTGTATCTCGAAGATCTTTGGGTACTGTTGTATCCGCTCCCGTTGCCGGGGGCGTTGTTCTGTCAGGGTCTCTGACCTGCGGAACGCTCGGCAGATTACCCGAGCGGCCAAAGGGGGCTGACTGTAAATCAGCTGGCACTGCCTACGGGGGTTCGAATCCCTCATCTGCCACCGCCGCCATGACGCCGCAAACTCTCTGGAGTTTGCGGCGTCATGCTTTTAAGGCCCGTTCACCTGCCGGTTCTTTGACGATGGCGACGCTGAGCTGTTGGTGAAAGTCTTTGGGCGCCCCCAGGGGCGATCTGTAGTCTCGAGGCCATGTCGACTATTGAACTTACGCAAGAGAACTTGAACGACACCATTGGTCAGAACGACATCGTTCTGGTCGACTTCTGGGCCGAATGGTGCGGTCCGTGCAAGCAGTTTGCCCCGGTGTTTGAGTCCGCCTCGGAAAAGTACGACGACGTCGTCTTCGGCAAGGTGGACACCGAGGATCAGCAGCAACTTGCCGCCGCGGCCGGCATCACGTCGATCCCGACCCTCATGGCGTTCCGCGAGCAGACTTTGGTTTTCGCTCAGCCTGGCGCTTTGAATGGCGGACAGCTCGAGCAGGTCATCGAGGCCGTCAAGGGCTTGGATATGGACGACGTCCGCAAGCAGATCGCTGAAGCCGAAAAGGAAGCCGCGGAAAAGGGTGAATCCGCCACCGATCCCGGTCAGGCTTAACGCTCACACTTCTTAAAGTGACGCCGTCTGGGCGTCACACCACTACCCGGCGAGTGACCGAGGGGCAACCCTTGGTCCTCGCCGGGGTTCGTTAACTCCCGAAACGCCAATGAGGCGCACCACCCGTTGCCGATGGCCCGACCAGGGCGCGAGCAGCTCAAGCATGCGTGCGTCGTCGCCACGGCGGCCTTCCAGGCAGTAACAGACCGCGTGTGCGAGGTGATAGTCGCCGATGCTGATGGCGTCGGGAAGCCCGTGTGACCTTTGCAGGGTCTCCGCGACGGTCCAGGGGCCGATTCCGGGAAGGTTGGCCAGAGCCCGTGCCACGGCCCCAATGGGCGATGTGGCCTCGAGCCGCGCGAGAGCCGGCGCAGCGTCTGCCAAGGCCCGCACGGCGTCGCGACGATGCGCATCGACGCCGGCTTGTCGCCACTGCCAGCTCGGAATATCGAGCCATGTGCGCGGCGTCGGAAATACGCGGAGGTCGCTGGGGAAGGGGAGACCTGCCCGAGGCGGGGGTGGGGGAGGCGTTCCGTGGTGCTTTGTTAATCGTTGCCACGCGCCGATGGCTTCACTGCCGGTGACCCGTTGCTCAAAAATGGCCGAGACACCCTGCTTGAAGACCCATCGTGTGGCGCTCAGCCTGAGTCCCGGGTGGGTCTCACGCGCGTATCGCACTGCATGCGGTAGCTGGGAGTACGACGGCGAATCCAACAGCTCAGACCAGTCGTCGTCGAAGCCTAGAAGTCGCCCCACAGAGCTCATAAAGGCTTCCACCTCCGCCGCGAGATGACCCCACGCGATCACCCTGATGGGTGCTCGGTGGCGAGGAGTCGTATCGGCCGTTTGCTCGAGTAGTGCGGCGACTCCTTCTCCCTCATGCTCACTAATGCGTGCGGTGAGAGCGACCCGGGTCTGCGTCGGGGCAGAACTGATCCGTAGAGTGGGATCGTTGCGACCACGCTGAAGGACCGCGAGGGTGTGTCCGAGATCGACGGCCACGTGCGGTACGAATCGACGCTCGGAGAGATGCACGGCTGACATACCGCCATGCTCTCACGGCCCGACAGCGCCGTAGCGAGCCACGTCGGGACAAGGAAATTCCGGTAGATCCACACCATGATGAACCACAACAACCCACCAGTTTTGACGCCGTCGAGACCGTCACAGAACTCTCGCGACCATGGCGCCTACGCCACGGTCAGTGGGGTGTGTCGAAGTAGTGCGTTCCGAAGCCTTCGGGATGTCGTGCGAAGCCGTGCCACGGGCATAGCCGTACTATTCGGGATTCTGGCGATGGTGCTCTACTCCACGGTGTCGGTGCTTCAATGGCGGCGCATGGTGACGCCGTCCTGGGACTTGGCCATTTTTACGCAACTGGCCAAGGCATACGGGTCGGGAAGCGCACCGATCGTCAATATCAAGGGATACGGCTTTAACCTTCTAGGTGACCATTTTCACCCGATCCTGGTTTTGCTGGGGCCGATATACGCTGTCTGGCCATCTGGATTGACCGTGATGTTGGTCCAGGACGCACTGCTTGCGATCTCCGTCGGCCTCTTCGGCTGGTTTGGTGTCCGTTTCTTGGGAGTCCTGCGAGGAATGGGCTTGGCGCTGGCCTTTGGTTTAAGTTTTGGCGTGATCGAGTCCGTCAGGGTGCAATTCCACGAGGTGGCCTTCGCAATGCCCCTCCTGAGCGCATCCTTGTGTCTGCTGGGGGTCGGAAAACTACGTGCCGCCGTGCTGTGGGCGATCCCGTTGGCCTTCGTCAAGGAAGACATGGGCGTGACGGCGGCGATGATCGGTCTCATGGTCATGTATCGGGCCGCTCGCGGGAGGTCGTCCGAGACATTCCCTGTGAGGCGGCTCGTGAGGAGCCTGGTCCGCGGCGACTCCGCGTGGGGACTATTTCTCGTCGGATGGGGGATTCTCTGGAGTGCCTTGGCAGTCTTCGTCATCGTGCCGTCGCTCAACCCCGAAGGTAGCTTCGATTACGGCGGTTCCGTGAACGTCCTCGGCGCCATCGCCGACCCACTGCAATCCTTCGCTCTCATGCTGTACCCCTGGGCGAAGGCGCAGACCCTCGGCTTACTCCTCGTCACGGGAGCATTGGTGTGCTTGAGGTCGCCGGTGTCGTTCGTGGCTCTACCGACGCTGGTCTGGCGATTTCTCTCGGATCACCCGGGGTATTGGGAACCCACGTGGCATTACAACCTGGTGATCATGCCCGTTCTCATCGCGGCGATATTCGACGCGGCGTTGCGTGCTCGGGCCGATGCGCCGGGGAGATGGCGCGGCGGCGTCGAGCGTATGACGTCCTGGGGACCGGTTTTGGCGGGTGTCATGGCCCTGGTTCTGGTGCCAACGTCGTCGTTGTTACCCACGCTGCAAGGCGACGATGGGCCAAGCCAGCATGTTGTTCAGGCGGAATCTCGGGCCATGGAGCGAATCCCCTCAGCGGCGAGCGTGTCGAGCGATTTGACCAGCCTGGCGTATTTGGTGCCTCACCATGATGTTCGGTGGATGGGTACACCGGGGGATCCCGCACCCGACTACGTGATCTTGAACCTTGAGGGGAATACCTGGAACGGTGCGCCTCCGCGGGATCCAACCGCTTTCGCGAAGGACCACCTCGGGCTCGAATACAGGGAAGTGTTCCGGGAAGACGGTGTGGTGGTCATGTCCCAATTCCGGTGAGCGATGCGTCACCCCGTGGCGTGAATCCGAGAACCATGCGGTAATGTGGAAGTCATTACCGGGATTCCCCGTTTTGTGCCGAGTCAGTCCTGAACTTCGAAGGACCCGGCCGTTGCATGACGTGTAATAGCTCGCCGCAGCGCACACCTCACCCACCGGTTTGAGCCGACATTTTGGATCGGCCGGCCGTCAATGACCCACTACTTCGGATCATGAGGTGCGCCCATAGGAGGAACACGCGGATCTGAAATATTCAGAGGGTGTTCGCGGGCAGATTCAACAGGGGATAATCCGGCCGCCGTTCAGAAAGAACGGTGCGAGAACCCCAACACACATAAGGACTCATTGGTGACTGAAACCAACCAGACCCTGCCCGAAAACACCTCGACCGCAGCAGCGGAGTCCGAGGACAACTCCCTGAAATTCACCGATCTCGGCCTCGATGCGCGCGTTCTTGCGTCGCTCGAGAAGGTCGGTTACGAAAAGCCTTCACCGATTCAGGCCGAAACCATCCCGTTGCTGCTCGAAGGGCGCGACGTCGTGGGCTTGGCTCAAACCGGTACCGGCAAGACCGCGGCATTCGCGGTTCCGGCCCTGTCCCACTTGGCCGAACTCTCTGACGTTCACGGTCCCAGCAAGAACACTCAGGTTCTCGTGCTGGCTCCGACTCGTGAGCTCGCCCTGCAGGTTGGCGAGGCCTTCTCCTCCTATGCGAGTGAAATGCCGAACTTCACCGTTTTGCCCGTCTACGGCGGATCGCCCTATGGCCCGCAGCTGGCTGGCTTGCGCCGTGGCGCGCAGGTCGTCGTCGGAACCCCGGGCCGCGTGATCGACCACCTCAAGCGTGGATCCCTGGATCTTTCTCACCTCCAGCACCTCGTGCTCGACGAGGCCGACGAAATGCTCCGTATGGGCTTCGCCGACGACGTCGAGCAGATTCTGGCCGAAACTCCCGGTGATAAGCAGGTGGCCCTCTTCTCGGCGACCATGCCTCGCACGATCCGCAAGCTCGCGGAACAGTACCTGAACGATCCGGTTGAGGTGAAGGTCGAATCCAAGACGACGACCGCCTCGAATATTCGCCAGCGGTACATGCAGGTCATGCATTCTCACAAGCTGGATGCCATGACTCGCGTCCTTGAGGTGGAGGACTACGACGGCGTGATCGCCTTCGTCCGCACCAAGAGGGAAACCGAGGAGCTTGCGGACAAGCTGAAGGCCCGTGGTTACCAGGCCGCGGCCATCAACGGCGACATTCCCCAGAATCAGCGTGAGCGTACGGTGGAATCCTTGCGCGACGGCCGAGTGGACATTCTCGTCGCCACCGACGTCGCCGCTCGCGGTTTGGACGTTGAGCGCATCAGCCTCGTCGTGAACTTCGATATTCCTCACGACACCGAGTCCTACGTGCACCGCATTGGTCGTACGGGCCGTGCCGGTCGTGCCGGAGAGGCGATTCTGTTCATGACGCCGCGGGAAAAGCACATGCTGCGCCAGATCGAGAAGGCCACGCGCCAGAAGGTCGAGCAGATGGCTATGCCGACCGCCGACGACGTCAACGCGAATCGTTTGGAACGCTTCGCCGAACAGATCACGACGACCATTGAGTCCGAGGACCTTACCGTGTTCAAGGAGCTCGTCGAGAAGTACGTGGAAGAGCATGATGTCCCGGCCGAGGACGTCGCAGCTGCGATTGCACTCATCGCTCAGAATGGTCGCCCGTTCCTGGTCGAAGAGCTTCCGAATAAGGGTGCAGGGCGCGGTCGCGGTCGTGACGATCGTGGCGGCAAGAACGAACGCGGCGGACGCCGCGGTAGCGACGAAGGCCTGACCACCTACAAGATTCAGGTGGGTCACGACCAGCGTGTCTCTCCGGGCTCCATCGTGGGTGCCTTGACCAACGAAGGCGGCCTCGACGGCTCTCAGGTGGGCAACATCGACATTCGCGGCGGATTCTCCTTGGTGGACCTCCCCGAGAACATCAACCTGAACGATCTGCGCAATATCCAGATCAACGGCAACAGCATCGACATTGCTCCGGACCGCGGTGGCAACTCTCGTGGCGGCGGCAACCGTGGCGGCGGCCGCGGTGGATTCCGCGGAGATCGCGGCGGTTTCCGCGGTCGCCGGGATGACCGCGGTGGTCGTGATGACCGCGGGGGATACCGTGGTGGCCGTGGCGGTGGACGTAACGATCGCGGAGGTTACCGTGATGACCGCGGTGGCGGCCGTGGTGGCTTCCGTAAGGGCGGATACCGAGACTAATAGCGACGACCTACACGAGCGCGTTGCCCCTTCGGGTATAGCGGTGAGCTAAAGGGCCTCTGTGGGGGTTTGAGCTGTGCCGCACGGCGCGGTTTTGGGTGGTGCTGAGATCAGGCGGGGAAGGGCCAAGAAGGTCCCTCCCCGCCTGATCTGTTTCTGGCGCGGAGTGGACGAGGTGAGGGCCGGGCAGAGGTGACATCGTGTGGCGAGAAACACTGGCTCCTCAATTTGTGTAAGCCTTGAGGCGACGGTAAAGTTATATGTCGTTGCCCCGATAGCTCAGTGGTAGAGCGCCATCTTGGTAAGATGGAGGTCCCGGGATCGATTCCCGGTCGGGGCTCTCATGGTGAGGGCCTGCGTGGAGCACATGCTTCACGCGGGCGCTTTCATGTCTGGCGGTGTAGCTCAGCTGGTTAGAGCGCACGACTCATAATCGTGAGGTCGACGGATCGAGCCCGTCCACCGCTACAAGAACCCCTGTTTGACGAGGTAGAACCTGTCAGGCGGGGGTATTTTTGTGCGCTGGAGAGCTGCGAATTCCACTGGGTATACGTCCGGCAGCGCCCCTCAACTCGCCGTAGCGCGGTTCCAGGGTTTTCCTTCCGTTCGACGATGGGTGAACGTCACCTCCACCGCCGTCGGGGATGCCTAGCGTCGACGTCGATCCCTCTGTGATGTGTCGTCCTTGCCGAACACTCCCACGGCTACCCACGCCAGAGCCACCAGGGCACCTCCGATAACTGCGTAACCCCGTGGAGGAACCTCAAAGGCCGCAAAGCCTACGCCGTAGAAAATGCTGATAGCTAGGGCGATGAAGGACAGATATTTTCGGTTCATGGGACCAGTCTGACACTCTCGGGTGTGAACTGCACCATAATCACTACTGGTGACAAGCGAGGTCTTCGGTGTGGGCGGAGTCCCGGTAGAGTTGGCCGAGGCATAGCGGCTCTCGTTCGCACGCTGACGGGAGTCCAACGATGGCACGAGGAGAAGCATGTCTGAAACGACGGGCATAGCCGAAGACCTGCAAGGACGCACCTATACGGGTGCTCCGGTCTATTCGGTGTCCCGAGAGAAAATTCGAGAATTCGCGAATGCAGTCAAGGCACAGTCTCGGGCGCATTTTGATTTAGAAGCCGCCCAAGGACTCGGATACTCGGACCTGGTGGCCCCGGTGACTTTCGCGATTATCGTCAGCCAGGCGGCCGATGCGGAGTTCATACAGGACCCGACGGCAGGTATCGATTTCACCCGGGTGGTGCACGCGGACCAGCGTTTCACTCATCATCGGCCGATCGTTGCCGGTGATGAGCTCTCCACGACCGTTCACGTCGATTCCGTACGGACCATGGGAGCTGGAGCCTTGGTAACAACTCGCGAGGAAATCGTCGATCAACGCGGCGGGCCGGTTTCGACCGCCGTATCGTCCCTCCTGGTGAGGGGTGAGGAGTAGACATGCAGCATCCCACTCTTGAGTCCCTGGAAAAAGGGCAGGTGATCGGTCGTCGCGAGATCCCCGTGACTCGCGCAGATTTGGTCCGCTATGCCGGAGCCAGCGGAGATTTCAATCCCATCCACTGGAATGAGCGGTTCGCGACGGCCGTTGGGCTGCCCGGCGTCATCGCTCACGGAATGTTCACCATGGGCGCGGCCGTGCAACTCGTTGAGGAATGGGTTGGAGACCCCGGACGCGTCGTCGACTATCAAACACGCTTTACGAAGCCCGTTCCGGTACCTGATGCAGACGGCGCCCAAGGCCCAGACCACGGCGGAAACGTCATCACGGTCGAGGGAAAAATTGGTGCCATAAACGCGGAGGAATCGACCGTGCGTGTCGACTTGGCCGTTTCTGCCCCCGATGCTGAGGGCACCTCGCAGAAGGTGTTGGTTAAAGCTCAAGCTGTCGTGCGGTTGTGACCTGCGATGGGTCGCTCACGATTCCTATCGCGGAGCGACCCATGCTGGGGTCCGGTGTCAGGCACGTCTATCGCTCAGAGCAGGTTCTTCGCTCGTCACGGCGGCACCCAACGCATTCTGAGTATTGCTCCCGGGTAGAATGGCCTGCGTGACTGAGACCCTTTTGAGCGAATTGACGACCATCGGCGTCGGCGGCCCGGCCCGCCGCTATGTGCACGCAGGCAGCGAGGAAGAAATCGTCGATGCCGTGCGTGCGGCCGACGAACGCGGCGAACCCGTGCTTCTCTTGGGCGGCGGATCGAATCTCGTCGTCTCCGACGAAGGGTTCGACGGCACTGTTATTCATGTTGCCTCTCGCGGGATGTCGCTCGAGGACCACGGCGAATTCGTGATCCTGACTGCGGCCGCCGGAGAAATATGGGACGACGTCGTTCGCTACACCGTCGAGCAGGGCCTGACTGGGCTCGAAACCCTCTCCGGTATCCCAGGGACGGCGGGAGCCACCCCCGTGCAAAACGTGGGAGCGTACGGCACTGAAATCTCTCAGCACTTTGAATCCGCTCTCGTTTACGATCGCAAGACGGCCGAGACCACGACATTTCGCGGCGACGACCTCGACTTCGCGTACCGCGACTCCCTGTTGAAAAGGGAAATTCACGGCGGTTCACCCAGATACGTCGTCTTGTCCGTGCGCTTCCGGGTCGAACGCGACCGTCAATCCCAACCCATCCGGTACGCCGAGCTGGCTCGTCGATTGGGTGTTGATGTAGGTGAACGGGCCGAGGCCGAGACCGTCCGTCAAACGGTTCTGGGACTGCGTTCGGGGAAGGGAATGGTCTTGGACCGTTCCGACCGCGACACGTACAGTACCGGGTCGTTCTTCACGAACCCCATCATTCCCACGAGCGAGCAATCTCGGGTTCCCGAGGACGCCCCACGTTACCCGGTGCTGGATCCGCACGGGGAGGTGGACCCCTCCAAGATCAAGCTCTCGGCCGCGTGGTTGATTCAGCACGCAGGCTTCGACAAGGGTTTCGGCTTGGAGGGCGAGGCACGGAAGCTCGCCGGTGGACGCGTGAGCCTCTCGACCAAACACACCCTGGCCGTGACGAACCGTGGGGGAGGCACCGCAGACGACGTTCTCGCGATTGCCCGTGCGGTGCGCGACGGCGTACGCGAGGAATTCGGCGTCACCTTGGAAGCCGAACCGGTCATCATGGGATTGTCCCTCTGACCCAGATTGTCGGGAAACGACCAGGTTTCACTGTCAAACTCGGACCACCGAGGTTGCGTTCATCGCATTCCCCGTGATCGGTAGATCGGCGTCGGTAAACTGAGGAGTGTGGCGGGCGGGTCTCGCCTGGCTTGTGGGGGAGCCGAAGATCCCTCATCGGAACCCACCTCGGAGAGAAGGAGCGCCGCGTGGGCATCGAGAGAGAAATCGAGCAAGGCCAGCAAGAGGGCCGCCTTCATCAGGCGTTGCATCGTTTCCGGCGGTTCACGAGTCGGCACCCGCTTCTTGCGCTGTTCCACAAAATCGTGGTCTCTGTGGTGGGCGGGAGCATCGTTTTAGCCGGCATCGTCATGCTGGTGACTCCTGGCCCAGGTTGGCTTGCCATTTTTCTGGGCCTAGGAATTCTCGCGACCGAGTACCCTATCGTGCATCGATTCAATCAGTGGGCCAAAGCCAAAGTCGTCCAGGCTTGGCACCGATTCATGCATTGGCGAGCTGAACGTCAAGAACGTCGAGCGGCCAAACGCGCCCGTCGTACGCGCGAACGGCTCGCCCGAATCCAACACCGGGAATTCCTCGACGCTCAGTTTCGGCGGAGCCACAACTGTGCTCCCCACCGTCCACTTCGAAGCAAATCCTTGGTGATTCCGGCGTCGCGGGAACGGGCCGGTCTGCAGCGATTACCGAAAGTCTAGAGGGAATCCTCATCGAGGACCCGGCGGAGAATCGCCTCCGCTTCCTCCCCATAGATGCCGATCTCCGCTAAAGACGCAAGATACTTCCGGGTCATGCGCAACGCCCTCGTCTCCACCTGGGATTTCGGCCGAATATAGCTTCCAGCCCGGCCCTTGGTTTCGATCACGCCTGACGCCTCGAGCTCCTTATAGGCCTTGGCAACGGTATTAATCGCTAGCCCCAAGGCGGCCGCAAGCTTTCGGACGGGGGGAATGCGCGTGCCTGATTCGAGCTCCCCAGTATGGCGCGCTTCGACGAGCCGACGGCGCACCTGAGCATACGGAGGTACGCGGTTGGTCGTGCTGAGGGCAAAAAAGGTTCGGGTAGCCTCCGGATCGTCCCAATCAATGGTCCGGGGGCGAAGCGGGGCGAGTGGAGTCGCTGGGCGATCAGTCATGAAGATCAGATCTCGGTAGACCCGGTGGCGATTTTGAGCATGCGACGAACCGGTTCGGCTGCGCCCCACAGGAGTTGGTCGCCCACGGTAAAGGCCGAAATATACTCCGGCCCCATCGCCAGCTTTCGGATCCGTCCGACCGGGATCGTGAGCGTTCCAGAAGCCGCTACCGGCGTCAGATCCCTCACCGTATCTTCCTTGGTATTGGGCACGACCTTCGACCACTCGTTGTCTTGGTCAATGATCCGCTCGATCTCCTCAACGGGGATATCTTCCGTCAACTTGAGAGTCAGAGCTTGTGAGTGCGAGCGCATGGCGGCGATCCGGACACACAAGCCGTCCATAATGACCCGATCTGCGCCGTCGAGGCCCAAAATCTTGTTGGTTTCGGCGTCGGCCTTCCACTCTTCCTTCGACTGGCCATTGCCCAGATCGGCGTCGATCCAGGGGATGAGCGAGCCCGCGAGGGGAGCGCCGAATTCCGCGACGTCGAGCCGGTCGGAACGCTGGAAATCGAGGACCTTCCGATCAATCTCGAGAATTGCCGACGCCGGGTCTTCAAGCTCGGCCGCAACGCTACCGGAGATATCGCGGAACCCCTTGAGCACTTCGCGCATATGCCGCGCACCGCCGCCAGAAGCAGCCTGGTAGGTCATGGCGGTGGTCCACTCGACGAGGCCCTGGCGGAAGAGTCCGCCGAGGCCCATGAGGAGACAGGAGACGGTGCAGTTGCCGCCGACGAAGTCTTTGATGCCGCGTTCGAGGCCTTGGTCGATGACATCGCGATTAACGGGGTCGAGGACGATGACCGCGTCGTCCTTCATACGCAAGGTCGAGGCGGCGTCGATCCAGAGGCCATTCCAACCACGGGCGCGTAATTCCGGATGGATCTTTTGGGTGTAGTCGCCGCCCTGCGTGGTCACGATGATGGGCAGGCGTGCCAGGGCCTTGAGATCGTAAGCATCGTGCAGAACGCCAGGTTCTTCGACACCGCGGAAGCTCGGGGCCTCGCCACCAGCGTTTGATGTCGAGAAAAACACGGGGGTGATTCCGGCGAAATCGCCTTCTTCCTCCATGCGATGCATGAGGACGGATCCCACCATGCCACGCCAGCCGACAAAACCTACAGTATCTCCGGGCCGAAAAGTCATGGTTACCACTTTAGCGAGTTACATAGTTCCGCGTCTGCATCGGCCGGTCACAGACGAGGTGGGGCGTCATAGAGAAATGTGCAGGGCGCGCTCAGCGGGTGTATTCGAGGAACCGGTAGGCGACGGCGGTCGAAACGAGGGAGCCGGAAGTACCGGCCACGGCCCCGCGTTCTTCGATGCCCTCACCCAGGAGGCGAGGATGCCACTCGGACCCCAACCGCGGTGCGATTCGATCACCGTCCACCCTGACCTGAAGTTCCGTCACGAGTGCTCGGGTCACCCGACCGTCGACCACGCCCGGGACCTCTGCGAGGGCCAGGGCTTGGGCGTAGACCTGGGCACCCCCGATGATCCAGATCTCTGGAGCCTTCGGACACGACGTGGTGGCGAGGCCTATTGCGGCTTCGAGGCTCGAACACCAGAGGGCGCCGTCGTGCAAGACGGCTTCCGGGACGTTTTCTGACACTTCGTCACCCTCACTGGGGGCGGGGAGAGCGCGCGTCACGACGATGTTGGTGCGCCCCGGTAACGGCCGAAAGCGAGGGGGAAAGGATTCCCACGTGGGGCGACCCATGATGACAGGGCAACCTGAGGTGTGCTTCTTGAAGAATGCGAGGTCGGCGGGGACTGACCAGGGCATGGTGCCCGCGGCCCCGATGATCCCTCCTGCCGCCTGGGCCCATATCGTCGAGAGTCGTGGTGCGTGAGGCGCTACTTCGGACAAGCTCGAACTCATACGGCTTTAGGCGCCCTGATCACGGGGTGCGGGTTGTATCCAGAGACGGTGAGGTCTTCGAACTCGTAGAGGTCGATGGACTCTCTGGGCTCGATGCTGAGGGTGGGGTAGGGGCGTGGCTCACGGGAAAGTTGTAATTCCACCTGTTCGCGATGGTTGTCGTAGATGTGGCAGTCGCCGCCGGTCCAGACGAACTCCGCCGGAACCATCCCCACCTGCTCCGCGACGAGGCTTGTCAGCAACGCATAGGAGGCGATGTTAAATGGCACGCCAAGGAACATATCGGCCGAACGCTGATACAGCTGACACGAGAGTCGATCCGGTCCGTCGTCGGTCGGTTCCACATAGAACTGGAAGAGCGCGTGGCACGGAGGCAACGCCATCTCATCCACTTCTGCGGGATTCCAAGCGCTCACGACGTGCCGACGCGAATATGGATTCTCCCGCAAAGACTGGATGACCTTGTCGATTTGGTCGATGGATTCACCGTTCGGTGCAGGCCACGATCTCCATTGTGCGCCATAGACCGGCCCCAAATCTCCGTTTTCGTCCGCCCATTCGTCCCAGATATGGACGTTGCGTTCTTGCAACCAGCGCACGTTGGTCGAGCCGCGAAGGAACCACAAGAGCTCCATCGCGATGGCCTTGAACCTCACCGTCTTCGTGGTGAGAAGGGGAAACGACGTCGAAAGGTCATACCTCAGCTGGCGTCCGAAAACGGACGTGGTGCCGGTCCCTGTGCGGTCGGATCGGTGGTTTCCGTGGGCGAGGATGTCCCGAAGAAGGTCTTCATAGGGTGTGGGGATCGTGGAGGTATCAGTCATCGAAGGGCTCAATCTTTTCCACCGAAATGACGCGATCACGGTGCTTGATGCTGAGGTCCAACACGAGCATCTGACCGGGAGCCAGATATGGATCTTCCGCTGGCAATTTTGCCTTCAGCTCTTTCGGGAGGTGATGTCCCACGACCTTGAGGATGGTGGGCAGCACCGGACGATGCGTGCAGACCACCGTTGAATGATTCGAGTCGAAGAGCGACTCCATGAGCTTTGCCGCCTTGGCGGGTTTGCGCTTGTGCTCCGCTTCGGTCAGGCGGTTCTTCTCCTTGATGGGCAGCCCGTTGGCCTTTGCATAACCGGCCACGGTTTGCATGCACCGCATCCAGGGGCTCGAGATAATGCGAGAAGGCTTCCACGCATCCAGCAGACGCCACACCGCGTGCGCCTGTCGTTTACCCGTGGCGGCCAAGGGGCGATCCCCTTCCGCGCGGGACCACGAAGACCGCGGCTTGGCTTTGGCATGGCGCACAATCATGAGCTGACGAGTCCGCAGATCATCCGCCTCGTATAGTTCCACGAGCCGGTCCAGGGGATAACGATCCGAAGAATTCGTCAACAATGAGCGAGCCTTCTCGGGGGAAACCCATTCGAGTCGGTCCACCTCTTTGTCGTCGACCTGCGGCTTCTTGCTCTGGGGGATCTCGGAGGCCCAGTAGTACACGTTCTTGAGGCCAGAGGAAACGCGATAGCTCGTCGTCGTCAGCGGCACACCGAGTGTGATCTTTAGGCCGACTTCCTCACGGACCTCACGCACGGCCGTCTCGGGGATCGACTCGCCGTCATCCAGTTTCCCTTTAGGCCAGGACCAGTCGTCGTACTTGGGGCGATGAATGATCAAGAGTTCAAGGCCCTGAGAGCCCTCGCGCCAACAGAGGGCTCCGGCAGCAATCACCGCGGGCTTGGCTTTGGAAGAATCTGACATCGGCGGAATGGTTCCTTTGGTGGGGGAGCGAACTGATGAGTCGGAATGACCCGACAGGGGTTTACTGACCGGGGTAAGTACCTCGAGGCGAACGAGACTCCATGAGGTACGACTGGACATCCCGCAACGGCTTCCCGTTCTCGTCGCGCGAGTGACGAGTCCAGGTGCCTTCGGAATCCAAGTGCCACGTGGAGGTCTTGTCCGACAAATACAAAGCCATCATGTCCAAGAGGTACTTGATATGTACAGGATCTTTGATCCGGACGAGCGCTTCGACGCGACGATCCAGATTCCGGTGCATCATATCCGCCGAACCTATGTACGCCACCGGCTTGCCGCCGTTTTCGAAGGTGAAGACCCGGGAATGCTCCAGGAACCGGCCCAGCACGGAGCGCACCGTGATGTTGTCTGACAAACCGGGGACCCCGGGGCGTAGGGCGCAGATGCCACGAACGACGACGTTCACCTCCACACCGGCCTGGGAAGCGCGGTAGAGAGAGTCGATGATCGCTTCGTCCACCATCGAATTGCACTTGACCTGAATCTTGGCATTCAGCCCAGCGTGCTTGTGAGCGATCTCTCGGTTGATTCGGTCGATGAGTCCGGAGCGCAACGAGCGCGGAGCAACGAGGAGAGACTTGAAGGACGTCTTGGGGGCATAGCCCGACAGCTGGTTGAACAACCGAGAGACATCCTCGGTGACCTGGGGATCCGAGGTCAGCAAGCCGAGGTCCTCGTAGAAGCGGGCCGTTGAGGGGTGGTAATTGCCGGTACCAATGTGGCAATAACGGCGAAGGCCGTCCGGCTCCTTGCGCACGACCAAGCAGAGTTTGCAGTGCGTCTTGAGCCCGACGATTCCGTAGACCACATGGACGCCGGCCTCTTCCAGCTTGCGAGCCCAAGAAATGTTGGCCTGTTCATCGAAGCGGGCCTTGATCTCCACGACCGCGAGAACCTGCTTTCCGGCCTCTGCCGCCTCGATGAGGGCGTCCACGATCGGCGAGTCGCCGGAGGTCCGGTACAGCGTCTGCTTGATGGCCATGACCTGCGGATCGGCCGCGGCCTGCTCGAGGAAGGCCTGGACGCTCGTGGCGAAGGAATCGTACGGGTGCTGGAGCAAGACGTCGTGCTCGCGAGTTGCAGAGAAAACGTCCGCAGCCTTCGACGTTTCCGCCGCATTCAAATAGCGGCTCGTGTGAGCGATGTGCTTCGGATAGTGCAACGCGGGCCGGTTGACCTTCGCGACGCTTGACATTCCCCGCAGATCCAGCGGGGCCGGCAAGCGGTACACCTCGGAATCCTCCACGCGCAATTCGGAGACCAAGAGATCCAAGATCGCCGGATTGATGGAGTCTTCGACCTCCAGACGGACGGGCGGCCCAAAACGCCGGCGCAACAGCTCCTTTTCGAGAGCTTGCAGCAGGTTTTCGGCGTCGTCTTCCTCGACCTCAAGGTCCTCATTCCGAGTCACACGGAAGACGTGGTGCTCCACAACCTCCATGCCTGGGAAGAGCTGGTCGAGGTGCTGGGCAATGATGGCTTCCAGCGGAATGAACCGGGCGGTTCGTGACGGCGAATTCGCGTTGCGTGAGCCGTCGACCGAGATCATGCGGTCCAGCTGATCCGGAACCTTGATGCGGGCAAAGAGTTCCTTGCCAGTCTGCGGGTTACGGACGATCACCGCGAGGTTCAAAGAGAGCCCCGAGATATACGGGAACGGGTGTGCGGGGTCCACGGCCAGAGGCGTCAGGATGGGGAAAACGCGCTCCTGGAATTGTGCGCTGAGGCGTTCCCGAGCGGCCGGTTCCAGGTCATCCCAACCGACGATGTGCAGCTTGGCCTTTTCAAGTTCCGGCAGGACCTGCTTCTGGAAGACCTCGGCGTGACGCAGCTGCAAACGGTGAGCCGACTCGCTGATGAGCTCCATTTGCTCGTCTGGGGTCAGGCCGGCCGGCGTGGGTACGGCGATTCCGGTCGCGATGCGACGCTTGAGGCCCGCGACGCGCACCATGAAGAACTCGTCCAGGTTGGAGGCCACGATCGATAGGAAGCTCAAACGCTCGAGCAGGTAGAGCGACGGATCCTCGGCGAGTTCGAGCACGCGGGTATTGAAATCGATCCATGAAGATTCACGATCGGCGAATCGTTCAGGGCCGAAGTCTCCCTGCAACAACGGGATGGAATAGTGTTCGGGAGCCTCGATGCGGTCGCCCCGGGTCTCGGCTCTTTCGATCTTAGAGATGGTTGAGGCTCCTCCGGGATGCGTCAGATTGTGTTGACCGTTGTCTTCAGCCGCTCGGCCGTCGGAACCTGCACCAGCTGCAGAAGTATTCGTGGACGTGCCGGGCGCGTACATCGTGTCGACATCCCACGGGTGGAATCCCAAGGAACGGTACAGCGCGACGGCGGCCTGGTTGTCCGCGTCTACGTACAAGACGATGGCCTCGAGCGGGCTCTCTGCACCGTCGTTGCCGATCTTGGCTAGGTAGTCCATCCCCCGCAACGTCAGGGCCCGGCCGAGCCCGGTTCCTTGAGCGTCCGGGGACACGCCTACGGCGTAGACCTCGCCCTCGCGCTCGCCGTCTGGCTGGTCCTCAATCTTGGTCCAGTGGTAGCCGAGCAGCGCGGGACTTCCGGTCGAATCCTGCAGAGACTCGGCGAGGAAGAATCCTTCCGGACGGAACCAGGATTCTTTCTGACGGTCGCGGAGGTCGGAAACCCCCAACTGGCCTTGCTCGGGGTGATCCGCGAAGGCCCGCGCATTGAGTCGAACCCACGCTTCGGCGTCGGAATCTTCGAAGGACCGAACCCGAACTGGTCCGCGGGGGCTGTGCTCCTCGGCCTTGGTCGCAATGTGGGCGCGAGTCTTGGGGTTCAATTCGAGGCGCATCTTCCAGAGTTCCCGTACGGGGGTGTATCCGAAGACTTGGGCGAGATGCGCGGCAGCCAGGGGAGCCGAATAGTCCTTCGACTCGGCGGATTCGCCTGAGCCATGAACCCACACGCGGTATTGGGCGGCAGCATCTCCCAATCCCTCATTGCCGAGGAGGAACTCGGCGATGTTGCGGCCGACGCCGCCTGCTCGGTACTCGGGGAGAACGGTGCCTTCCACCGTGCCCGTGGAATCGGGGTCTTCCGGGGCGGTGGCGATGGCAACGCCCACGAGCTTTTCACCATCGTAGGCCGCGACGATCACGGGGTCAGTGGCGTCTTCAGAGTTCTGAGCAGCCCGGCGAAGTTCCACGAGGGTCTGCTCGGAGAAAGGGCTCGCGCCGTCGTGGGCCCGAACGGTGTGCGTCAGGTCGTCGATTTTCTCCGCGAGGTCGCTAGTCGGCCTCGCGAGGCGAACGGAGTATCGAGAAGATGGTCCATTGAGCGCAGAATTCACCGCGTACCTACCCATTCCGAGTCGATTCCAAACTGGTCGGGTCGGCCCCGACGCGTCATATCCCACTCTACCCACTCGGAAGGTGGCTCATGGAGGAGGTCTGGGGCGAAAGTCCCTCTGAGTCGCCGTCACCGTGAAGAGGCATTAAACCTCAAGCATCCGAGGCCGGATGGCGCAACTCAGTGAAGCTGTATCCGACGTTGCGGACCGTGGTGATCAGCTGATCGTGATCCGGGCCGAGCTTGGCGCGGAGGCGCCGAATATGTACATCGACAGTTCTGGTTCCGCCGTAATAGTCATAGCCCCACACCTCGGAGAGCAGCTGAGCCCGGGTGAAGACCCGGCCGGCGTTCAGAACCATGAACTTCAGGAGCTCAAATTCTTTGTAGGTGAGGTTGAGCGTGTGGGGTCCCGCTTTGGCCGAGTATGAAGCCTCGTCCACGACGACGTCGCCGCACCTCAGCACGTCCGAATCGCTCTGCTCATCATCGGTTCGAACTCCCGCGAGCCGGATCCGGGCCTCTACCTCGGCCGGTCCCGCGGTGGTCAACATGACGTCGTCGACCATCCACGAGTCGGAGACCGCGGCCATGCCCCCTTCGGTGAGCACCATGACCACCGGTACGCCAAGCCCGGCGCCCTTGAGCATTTGGGCGGTATTGCGCGCGGTGACGAGGCCTTCACGGCCGTCGAGGAAAATGACGTCTACGTCAGTCGATTCGATCTCGGCGGCGGGCAGGTTCACCGGACGAGCCGAAACCTTGTGGTTCAAAAGCTCGAGGGAGGGCACCGGTTCGGAACCCGGCGTCGTGGTGTCACTGAGCACCAGGATTGTGGCCATGAACCTGTACCTTCCGGATCGGGCGGTTATGCCCGGCGGCGCGGGGCGCCCCAGGGGACGATGAACGGAGATACCGGGCCCATGGGCCGAGGTATCGCTGTGGCACCGTTGCCATTGTCCGTCAGTATAAGGTGATGGGTCCCATCAAGCCCGCCAATGTGTTGCGTTGTTTGACGGTTCGAGCTGGATAGACTGAAAATGACGAACCGCGTCGAAAGGCGCAGGGACGGGTAGACAGCACGCCGCAGAACATTTCGGAGGGATCATGGCGCACAGCGAGACGTCGACGGGTACGTACTCGTTGCGCACCGTCGGCACCGAGGGCAAGCAAAGATACTGGCTGGTGGCCGTGTCGAGCATCGTGGCGCTCGTCGCGTCGCTCGCTGGCGCCGTCATGTCGCCAGAGTGGTCCATCGTCGCGACCGCCTTGATGGTTGCGATCATTGCCTGGGGCTGGCCGGCGGCGTCGGGGCTCACGGACCTTCGCGGAGCCAAGTGGGTTCCAGCCCACAACATACTTTTTGCGGCCTGCGGGTGGGTGAGTTGCGCCGTCGTGTATTACGCCCCTGTGGGACGGCTGTTGACCCTCTTGCCGGCGGTCGTGGCCGTAGGCATCGTGGTGGCTTTCCTCATGGAATTGTTGCGTGGCGAGGGTGCCGCCGCCCGGCTCGAATCGATCATTACCGCCTCGGTGGGCGTCTTAACCTCGGTGAGCGCGGCCGGGTGGGTCGGGATGTCCCTCGTGCATCGTCATAGCCATGCCCCGGTGATCGTGTGGGGGAGCGGTGTCGTCGTCGCGATCTGCATTGGGATCGTCGGAGCACGGATGATCTTCGCGGGGCCTTCGGGCGGGCCGAGGCGAGGAGCCATGACCCTCGGCGTCACACCAGTGGCTTTCCTCGGAATTCTTGGATATGCCGGCGCGATCTTCATCGAGCGCGTGATAGTTTGAGCTCATGATCATTGCACTGGAAATCCTCTTTTTGACCCTCTTGGGGCTTGCCTCCTTGTCGATTCTCGGATGCGCCGCATTGGTGATCAGCGGCCTCTTCCGGGGACAGAAGTAGCCCCTACTCTTCGATTCGATAGCCCGAGCATAGATGCTCGGGCTATTGGCGTTTAAGATGGTCATATGCCTATTGAGATTCCGTCAGATTTGACCCCCGAACTAGTTCCCTTCGCGTGGCTTTTGGGCCATTGGGAGGGTGTTGGCGTACTGGGATACGCAGAAGCCGAGGAACGTCAATTCGGCCAGATCGTCGATTTCACGCACAACGGCCAGCCATACCTCGAATATCGAGCGGAGTCCTATCTCCTGGATGAGGAGGGCAACCGTACCCGTCTGATTACCGTAGAAACCGGATTCTGGCAGCTTGACCGGAAGCTGGGGGACTCGGACCTCGGCCCAGGCCTCTTGCCCGGCTCGGAGGAGGCCGTTATCACTACGGCTTCGGAGGTTGAAAAGCTCCGCAACTCGGATAACGGATTCGACATCCTCGCGACCATCAACCATCCCGGGGGAGTCAGCGAACTCTACGTGGGAGTCATCGAAGGACCTCGCATCCAAATGGCCACCGACGCCGTGATGCGAGGAGCCAACGCCAAGGAGTACACCGCCGCGTCGCGAATGTTTGGGCTCGTCAACGGCGAACTCATGTGGGCCTGGGACATGGCTGCACAGGGGCAGCAGCTTTCGTCGCACGCCTCGGCGCGTCTGCGGAAGGTGGACGAGGCCGCATGACCTATACCTCCCCGATCCTCTCGGTGCATGGAGCGGTCGAGGCCTCCGGGCCTGATGCGGGCGTGGCCGCTCATTATGGCGATCCCATCAAGGAACAACGCCGTCTCGAGCGCTCCACCGATGGAAGCCCTGCCGCCGTTGATCTATCCCACCGAGGGGTAGTCAGCGTCACCGGTGACGATCGTGCGAGCTGGTTGACGACCTTATCCTCGCAGGTCATCTCCGGATTGCCCGTGGGCACCAGTTCGGAACTGACGCTCCTCTCCGCTCAAGGACGCATCGAATTTCAACCACACGTGATCGTCGGCGCAGAGGCCATCTGGCTCATCGTGGAGTCCGGGCAGCAAGAGGCGCTCGCGACCTTCCTCGATTCCATGCGCTTCATGTTGCGGGTCGAGGTCAATGACGTGACGGCGAATTATGCCGTGGTGGGTTCCACCCGTTCGCTGGCGGGGCGGGCCGGGGTGCCCGACGACGTCGCGGAGTGGCAGGATCCGTGGCCGGCGATTGGGCCGGGCGGCACGTCGTACTCCGCCGTTGAAGCTCATCCTGGTGAGGAATGGGAGTACTGGGAAACTCTGGTTCCCCGGACCCTACTCGGTGAATTGACCGTCGAGTGGTGCGGGAGCTGGGCGTTGGAAGCATTGCGCATTGCCGCCTGGAGGCCTCGCTACGCGACGGAAGTGGACGAAAAATCGATCCCGCACGAACTCGACCTGATGCGAACGGCCGTTCACCTCAGCAAGGGGTGTTACAAGGGGCAGGAAACCATCGCTCGAGTTCACAACCTGGGCCATCCGCCGCGCCGCCTGGTGTTCCTTGATGTAGATGGGTCAGAACACACCCTCCCCGAGGTGGGGGCCGAGGTCTTCGCACCCGGCGGAAAACGTCCCGCGGGACGGATCACGAGCGTCGCGCTCCATCACGAAGCCGGTCCCATTGCGCTCGCCGTCATCAAGCGCGGGGTGGACCCGGAGGAATCT
The DNA here is from genome assembly GCF_003989425.1 of Kocuria sp. HSID16901. Taxonomy (NCBI): domain Bacteria; kingdom Bacillati; phylum Actinomycetota; class Actinomycetes; order Micrococcales; family Micrococcaceae; genus Kocuria; species Kocuria sp. HSID16901. Next base: position 257,696 of record NZ_RBLM01000001.1, read on the forward strand.
CTGATCATCCGAGATTCAACCTCGCATGTGGAAGCAGGGGCTGAGACGGAAGGGTCCGTCACCGTGGAATACGCGGCGGCCCAGACTGTTGTGGTCAGTCCGGACGCCGGACAAGCCGTCGGGCGTCGAAATCGCGGGGATTTCTTGAAATGAACCGACGCGTCCACTGACTCACGACGACGGGGCGCCGCTTCCAGCTAAGGAAGCGGCGCCCCGTCGTCGTGAGACTCGAATGGACGTGCCGTTGCGCGGATTACCGTCCGAAGAGGATCTTGGCCTCGTCCCAGCGGTGTTGGGGCACAGATTTCAGGCCCTTGAGCGCTTCGGCAAAGTCGACGCGGTCGATGTCCGTTCCGTGAAGGGCGACCATCTTGCCCCACTCGCCGTCGTGAATGAGATCCACCACGGCCATACCGAGTCGAGTCGCGAGGACGCGGTCGAAGCCCGTCGGCGCGCCACCGCGCTGGATGTGGCCGAGAGTTGTATTGCGGGTCTCGATGCCCGTCATTTTCTCGATCTCCCGGGTCACGTATTCGCCGATGCCGCCAAGACGGGGGCGGCCGTCTTGCTCGAGGCCTTTCTCGTGCAGAACGTCGTCCATGCCTTCGGGAATGAACCCTTCGGCGACGACGACGAGCGGTGAGCGTCCGCGTTCGTGGACCTCACGAACCCAGTCGGCCACCTGCGTCATGGGAACTTTTTGTTCAGGGATCAGTACCGCGTGGGCACCGGCTGACATCCCGGAATGCAAGGCGATCCACCCAACGTGGCGACCCATGACCTCGGCAACCATGCATCGGTGATGTGACTCTCCGGTGGTGCGGAGCCGGTCCATGGCGTCGGTGGCGATAGACACGGCGGTGTCGAAACCGAACGTGAAATCGGTGGCGTTGAGGTCATTGTCGATGGTTTTGGGAACGCCCACGACGGGCAAGCCAGCATCGGAGAGGCGTTTGGCGCCGGCGAGGGTGCCTTCACCGCCGATGGCCACGACCGCGTCGATGGAGTGTTCGGCGAGGACACGGGAGATGTTCTCCGGACCGCCCAAGGGGCCCTCGAAGGGGTTGGTGCGAGACGTGCCGAGAATCGTGCCGCCGGTCCGGGCCAGGCCGCGGACTTCGGTGCGGGGAAGGTCCATGATGTCGGCTTCCAGGAGGCCCCGCCACCCGTCGCGGAACCCCACGAATTCGTCGTCGTATGTTTTGACACCGTTGAGAACAGCGCCGCGAATCACGGCGTTCAAACCGGGGCAGTCGCCACCGCTGGTGAGAAGTCCGATTTTCATGGGGTCTCCTTGCATTGATCCAGCCAGAATGCTAATTCCAGTGTAGCGAATTGTTGCGAACTTGTGGATCCCCACACCGGTGGAATCGGCAAGGGGCATCCCGCGTCATGAAATGCGGGATGCCCCTGGAAAATGATGTGGGATTGTGTGGGATTTTCGGCGCGGGAGCCTACCGTTCCGCGGTCGCGAGGAAGCGCTGGATGCGCCCCAATCCTTCCTGGAGGTCGTCGTCCGAGAGGGCATATGACAACCGCAAGTACCCGCTCGGGCCGAAGGCCTCGCCGGGAACTACGGCAACTTCAGCTTTCTCCAAAATGAGATCCGCCAGTTCTGCGGACGTCGTCACCGTGCGACCTGCCAGGGTGGCCCCAAGGAGACCGGTGACGTCAGCGTAGGCGTAGAAGGCGCCCTTCGGCGTAGGGCAGGTGACGCCGTCGATCGCGTTCAAACCGTCGACAATGGTGCGACGGCGCCGATCAAAGGCTTCTCGCATCCGGTCTAGTTCGTCCTGGGGGAGAGTGAGTGCCGCCAAGGCGGCACGCTGGGCGATGTTGTTGACGTTCGAGGTGAGATGCGACTGCAGGTTGGATGCGGCCTTGATGACGTCGGGGGCGCCGATCATCCAGCCCACCCTCCAGCCGGTCATGGCGTAGGTTTTGGCCACGCCGTTGAGGACGATGACGTTCTCTCCAAGCTCAGGCGCAGCGGTAGCGATCGAGGTGAAAGGGGCGTCGTCGTACGTGAGGTGTTCATAAATTTCATCGGTCAGGACGAAGATGCCCTTCTCCGCGGCCCACGCACCAATGGCTGCGGTCTCCTCCGGGGTGTAAACCGCACCCGTCGGGTTCGAAGGGGAGACGAAAATCAGTGCCTTGGTGTGAGGCGTGTATGCCTCCTCCAGCTGATCCACGGTGACCTTGTATTCCTGGTCCGAGCCGGCGAAGACTTCGACCGGGCGCCCGCCGGCTAGCCGGATAGCTTCCGGGTAGGTGGTCCAATACGGTGCAGGAAGGAGGACGTCGTCTCCTTCATCGATCACGGTCGCAAACGCCTGATAGACCGCCTGCTTACCGCCATTGGTCACGATCACCTGCGAGGGGTCCACCGAGTAGCCAGAATCGCGCAGGGTCTTCTCCGCAATGGCGCGCTTGAGTTCCGGCAGGCCCGTGGCGGGCGTATACCGGAAGTTCGAGGGGTCGTTCAGTGCTTCTCGCGCGGCGTCCACGATGGGGGCGGGGGTCGGAAAGTCCGGCTCGCCTGCCCCAAATCCGATCACCGGGCGACCTTCGGCCTTGAGCGCCTTCGCTTTGGAATCGACGGCGAGTGTGGCAGAGGGTGCGATGGCCGCGATGCGCGAGGAGATGCGCTCGTGAGTGGACATGATGTTCACTTTCGTTGAGGACGGGGACGGTGATACCCATCATAGGTGCCAAGGCGGGAACGACACACGCTCGTGACCAGGCTGTGGACGACCGTTCAGGCTTCGCATGGGGCTTCATGTTCCAGAGTGATCCACGGCAAATTGCGATGATTCGGCAAACTCGCTAAAGTGAACGTTCGGTGCTCGCCACCGCGGATCGCTCATGCCTGCAAGGCAACGGGGTGATGCGAAACGGCGAACGACGGTCTCCGTCGAAGGGCAGTGGCGCAATTGGTAGCGCAGCGGTCTCCAAAACCGCAGGTTGCAGGTTCGAGTCCTGTCTGCCCTGCATATTCATCCCCTCACGAAGACCTCATTCGTGGCATATAGTCGAGAACGTTGCACAACGTCCAAGCCATAACGTCAGAAAGGGGCGGTACCGAATGGCTAGAGCTGCCGCTACGGGAGCCGCCGAGGAAGATGCCAGCACGAGCAAGCGCGGCTTCTTCGGACGTATTCTTTTATTTTTCAAGCAGGTCATTGCCGAACTTAAAAAGGTCGTCAGCCCCACTCGGCGCGAATTGGCAAACTACGTCGTCATCGTCCTGGTGTTCGTGGCCTTCATGATGTTGCTGATCTTTGGCCTGGACTACCTCTTCGGCCAGGGAACATTCTGGCTCTTCGGTGACGGAACCTTTGGGCAAAAGCCCGCCGGCGGCCAAGGCTAAGTCCAGACCATTCAGACGATCTCGTCTGGCGACCAGGTGTTTGGTTGCGCGGGCGTGAGAACCCCCAAGAAAGCAGGAAACGCAGTGTCCGAGCAGGAACTCGAGAACTCCGCCGAAAACCAGGTTGAAGAGGCCTCGCCCGAGCAGGCTGAACAGGCCGCGGCTGCGGAGCAGTCCAGCCAGTCCGGATTCGAACAAACGGAATCGGCCCTGGTCTCCTCCGCGCAGGAAGATTCCGCGGCCTCTGACGACGCTTCCGATGACTTCGATGACACGGTTCAGGACGCGGCGGATGCGGCAGACGCAGCCGACGACGTCGATCCGATGCAGGAATTCCGTTCCAAGTTGCGCCGTCAGGAGGGCGACTGGTTCGTCATCCATACCTACGCGGGCTATGAAAATCGGGTGAAAACTAACCTGACCACGCGTGCTCAGTCGATGAACATGGAGGACGATCTCTTCGAGATCCAGGTCCCCATGGAAGAGGTCGTCGAGATTAAGAACGGTCAGCGGAAGACCGTGCGCCGTGTGCGCATCCCCGGTTACGTGCTGGTTCGCATGAACCTGACCGATGAGTCGTGGGGCGTCGTCCGCCACACCCCGGGTGTCACCGGATTCGTGGGCCAAGATGCCTACAACCCGGTGCCGTTGCGACTCGATGAGGTCGTCGACATGCTCGCACCGGTCTTCGAAGCCGAGCAGGCCGAGGCGGCCAAGGAAGCAGGCGAGCCCATCCCGGAGGCGGTTGCGCCGCAGCTCAATGTCGGCTTCGAGGTTGGCGAATCCGTCATCGTCAAGGAAGGTCCGTTCGAGACGCTTCCGGCGACGATTTCCGAGATCAAGCCCGAGGCTCAGCAGCTCGTGGTCCTCGTCTCCCTGTTCGAACGCGAGACGCCCGTGACCTTGAGCTTCAATCAGGTCACCAAGATCTAAGATTCCTTCTGGAAACCGTCGGCGCGGCTCCTTCCCACGTGGGGAGGGCCGCGTCGTCGCGTTAAAGGGTGAGATTCGTCCCCTCAGGTGGAGAATCAGCGAAGGCAAGGTCTAAGATGGTGATCGCGTGTGCTCGTTAAGCTTTGGCGAGCCTCCACGCCGGGTCGCCGCGCCACGGTGACCCACCGCCGCCGTACGCTCCTGTGCGACGGTCAGCCCCGTTTACGAAAAGGACCTCCATTGGCTCCCAAGAAAAAGGTCTCAGGCCTGATTAAGCTGCAGATCCAGGCAGGCGCCGCTAACCCGGCACCTCCGGTCGGCCCCGCGCTCGGTCAGCACGGCGTCAACATCATGGAATTCTGCAAGGCATATAACGCTGCAACGGAATCCATGCGCGGAAACGTGATCCCCGTGGAAATCACGGTCTACGAAGACCGTTCCTTCACGTTCATCACCAAGACCCCTCCGGCCGCCGACCTCATCAAGAAGGCCGCCGGCGTCGCAAAGGGTTCCGGTGTTCCCCACACCAACAAGGTGGGCAAGATTTCGATGGATCAGGTCCGCGAAATCGCCGAGACCAAGATGCCGGACCTCAACGCCAACGATCTCGACGCCGCGTCGAAGATCGTTGCCGGAACCGCCCGTTCGATGGGCATCACCGTCGAGTAATTCCTTACTAGGGATTTCTCGAAATAGACCATAAATTAAGCCCGCGTACGTCGCGGGAGGCCCCACACGAAGGGGCCGGTGGCAGGGCCCGCGCGGTCCGAGAGACCACAACTGCACAAGGAGAAATAGCAGATGGCACAGCGCAGCAAAGCGTACAAGGAAGCCGCAGCCAAGATTGAGCAGGACAAGCTCTACGGCATCGGCGAAGCAATCGCCAAGGCTCAGGAGATCAACTCCTCCAAGGCCGACGCGACCGTTGAGGTCGCCCTTCGCCTTTCGGTTGACCCCCGTAAGGCGGATCAGATGGTTCGCGGCACCGTGAACCTGCCGAATGGCACCGGTAAGACCGCCCGCGTGGTCGTCTTCGCTCAGGGTGACAAGGCCGCAGCGGCAGAAGAAGCCGGTGCTGACTTTGTCGGTTCGGACGAGCTCATTGCCAAGGTTGCTGACGGTTGGGTCGATTTCGACGCCGCCGTGGCTACCCCGGACATGATGGGCAAGGTCGGCCGCCTCGGTAAGGTCCTCGGCCCCCGTAACCTCATGCCGAACCCGAAGACCGGCACGGTCACGATGGACGTCGTCAAGGCCGTTGGCGACATCAAGGGCGGCAAGATCGACTTCCGTGTCGACCGCAACGCCAACCTTCACTTCATCATCGGTAAGGCCTCGTTCGATGCCGCTCAGTTGGAAGAGAACTTCCGCGCGGCTCTCGAAGAGATCGTTCGTTTGAAGCCGTCCTCCTCGAAGGGCCGCTACATTTCGAAGGTCACCGTGGCTACCACGTTCGGCCCCGGCGTTCCCGTCGACCCCTCGGTTGCCGAGAAGTAAGACGTTCCCCGCCGCGCCGGAGGTTGCCTGAACACCTGCGGCACAGCATGAAGGCCCCGATCATCGATGTGATGATCGGGGCCTTGTCATATCCAACCGGCGCGGAGAGGTAGGCGACGTAGACTAGAGGGGTTGTACTCGGTGAGGAGTCGGTCGTATGGGCTTGGAATTCAGGGGCATCGAAAAGAATTTCGGTGGCGAGCCGGTACTGCGCGGCGTCGACCTCACGCTAGAGACCGGAAAGATGCTATCCGTCGTCGGGCCATCCGGTGGAGGGAAGACCACTCTTGTGAGACTGGCCGCCGGCTTGGAACGCCCCGATGCCGGACACGTCACCATCGAGGGTCGCCCGGTGCGCCTGGGCGAGATTTCCGTGGCATTCCAGGACACCCCGCTCTATCCACACTTGACGGTCTTGGAAAATGTGCTTTTTCCGCTCAAGCTCGCGGCCGGCCGCTCCAAGAATGCAGGGGACAAAACGAATCGGCGTCGTCGGGCTCACCAAGCGCTGGAGATGATGCGCATCGGTGAGCTTGGGCCCCGTCGTATTCACCAACTCTCCGGTGGGCAGCGTCAACGCGTCGGTATTGCCCGGGCCCTTGTGCGAGACGTCAACCTGTATCTCTTTGACGAGCCGCTGGCCCACCTGGATCCCGCGTTGGCGAGAGTCATTCGAGAAGATCTTCGTTCCGTTCAGCGTCAGCAAGGGTTCACCATGATGTATGTGACGCATCATTTGGAGGAAGCCTTCGCCTTGGGCGACACCGTAGCCGTTGTGAAGGACGGAATGGTGGAGCAGCTCGGGACTCCCTGGGAACTGTGGAACCAACCCGCGACGCGATTCGTCGGGGAGTTCCTGGGGAGTTACCCCATGAACTTCGTGGAGTCGCCAACGGGAAAGCTTCTGGGTTTTAGACCCGAGCACTGTCTGGTCCGCTCGGTCCCCTCTGCGAGTCACGGCGGCACGTCGATGACTGACGGGATCAGGACTCGAGTCCGCGTGACCGGGTCCAGTTTCCTGGGCGAAGAAACCCTGCTCGATGTGGAATCTGAGTCTCAGCAGCAATGGTTGCGGGCGATCGTGCCTTCTTCGGAGAAGGTGGCAAGGGCCATGCGAGGGGAGTGGGTTGAATTGTCCGTACCGCCAGGCCGCGTCCATGAGTTCGACGCGAAGACCGGAAACAGAGTTCTGGCATCTTAGGTGAGACCACAGAGAGTGAACTACACCGCATCTCAGGGTTCAGGGTGGTCCTCAGGGCACCGATGTGGTTTACTGGTAACACTAAAGACCGCCGGTCGTAGGTTTCTCATGCCCGTCAGGGTGTGTTTATCCGCCATAAGAGTTCCCGCAAGGAACGGCCAGCGCAGGTGAACGTGACACACTAACCTCCGTGCATTCTCATGTGCGTTGAGGGTTGCTGTGCCCCGCCATCTGCGCGGGGCATTTTTTGTAGGCTCATGGGCGTCCGGCAATCAGACCGGAAGGAGTACCATGGCGACACCGGAAAAGGCAGCCGCTGTATCGGAGTTGAAGGAGCTTTTCTCCAACTCGGATGCCGCTGTTTTGACTGAGTATCGTGGGCTCACCGTGGCAAAGCTCAAAGAGCTGCGCCGTTCCCTCGGTGAGAACGCTGAATATGCCGTGGTGAAGAACACGCTGACCGCCATTGCGGCCAGGGAAGCCGGCATCGAAGGCCTGAACTTCGATGACCTCAACGGCCCCACCGCCATCGCCTTCATCACCGGGGAACCGGTCGAGGCGACCAAGAGCCTGCGTGACTTCGCCAAGGACAACCCCCAGCTGGTCCTCAAGAGCGGTTACTTCGAAGGTAAGACGCTCAACGAGGACGACATCAAGAAGCTTGCGGATCTTGAATCTCGCGAGGTGCTTCTGGCCAAGGTTGCAGGTGCCGCAAAGGGCACGCTGTCCAAGGCTGCTGCACTGTTCCAGGCACCGCTCTCCAAGACCGTTCGCACCGCAGAGGCCCTGCGCGCGAAGGTCGAGGAGCAGGGTGGAGAATCCGCTGCCTAAGACGTCCCCGGACGTCATCAACGGGACACCGTTGGCCCTGCGCCTCAGCCTGGGGAGCAGGAGAACGCAAGATCCGTTGCGGGAATCCACCGCAACAAGACATGAGAAGGAGCCAAACACATGGCTAAGCTGACCACCGAAGAACTCATTGAAGCTTTCAAGGAACTCTCCCTGATCGAGCTGTCCGACTTCGTCAAGGCCTTCGAGGAGACCTTCGACGTCACCGCTGCTGCTCCGGCCGCAGTTGCTGCCGCCCCGGCCGCCGGTGGCGACGCCGGTGCTGCTGCTGAAGAGCAGAGCGAATTCGACGTCGTTCTCGAGTCCGCTGGCGACAAGAAGATCGCAGTGATCAAGGAAGTTCGTGCCTTGACCTCGCTCGGCCTCAAGGAAGCCAAGGACCTCGTCGACAGCGCTCCGAAGGCTGTCCTCGAAGGTGCTTCCAAGGAAGACGCCGACAAGGCCAAGGAGCAGCTCGAGGGCGCCGGCGCCACCGTCACCCTCAAGTAATTCCTTCCGGAATTCTTTGGTTGAAGGCCTTCCCACCTTGCGGTGGGGAGGCCTTCTCCCGTTTAACGGTTCGGTACCCCGCGATTGTTGAGGAGCCTCGGGCCTCAGAAGGGTGATCGCAGGGGAATCATTCCCACGACGGCGCCTTCGTCGGCTCCCTCATGAGGTATGAGAGCGAAGGCGTCGGCTGCGGCCAAGCCTGAGAGCATATGGGATTGAACTCGAGGCAAAGGCTCGATCGTATGGCCTCGAAGGATACTCGGGATCAGCCGGACCCCGGACATGGACAGCGGTCCCACGGTCATCGCTACCCGAGCGTCGTGAACGGCTGGTTCTTCCCTGCCCATGAGTCCTGCCAGCGCAACCGGGGCGAAGGAATAGAGGGCGGTATACGCGGCCAACGGATTTCCTGGAAGCGCCAGAACGAGGCGGTCATTCGGGAGCTCGGCCAGCAAGGTGGGGTGGCCTGGCCGCATCTCCACGGACGAGGCCAGGATTCGTGTGGCTTTCTGCTCAATCACCCGTCGTGCAAAGTCTTGGCCGGACCCTCCGGAACCACCGGTGAGGATGAGTAACCGTTCCGACGACGTATCGATCCATTGCTCCACGGCGCGATAGTCGTCATGGAGTCTGTCGCAGTGGTTGACGGCGCCGCCCCACCCGGAGATGAGCGCCGGAAGCGAGTCGGAGAATGCGTCTCGGACCTCGCCAGGACGTGGTATTCCCCGTTCAATGACTTCGTTCCCGGTGAGGGCAAGAGCAACCGGAGTCGGGCGGAACACCGGGGCCGTATCGACGCCGCAGGCCCCCAGATGGGCGATATGGCGCGGGTTGAGGAGGGTTCCGGCCGGTAGGAGCAGACTTCCGAGGGGCAACTCTTCGCCTGTTCGTCGGATGTCTCGCCCCGGGACGATGTCGTGCCCGGGCTGAGGCCGAACATATCCGGAGTTTACGTGCGCGAGCTCCGACCGAAGAATCCCCTCGGTGCCCTCGGGCAAGAGCGAACCGGTGAGCACCGGACAGGCCGTTCCCGCGGCAACCGAGTGATGGCCACGATGAAGGTTTTCTCGACCGGAGGCCTCGTGGGGAGCGAAAAGAAGTCGCCACGGGGGCGGTCCCGACACCGCGTATCCGTCCATCGCGGAAGAATCGAAATGGGGGATGGGTACGGGCGAATGGATGGGTTCGGCGAGGGTGTGGCCTAGAGCCGCGGACACGTCCAGATTCGAGGTCTCAGCGAGGCCACCGAGTCGCGATGCGGCGGCGTAGAGATCCTGGCGGGCCCCCTCCCAGGACTTCCTCATGAGTCCTCCTCGCCGGTGACCGAAGTAAAGCCCAAAGTCACGGCATCCTCCCACGTATCGACGTCGGCTCCAGCCGCGTGAGGAATCGGCGCCTCCACGAGATTCAGCTTGGAGAGCCGTGACCGTATCGACGCTCCAGCGGAATCGGGCCCGAAAGCTTGGAGTGCGGCGCTCCAACGAACCAAGCTCAGAAGCGGTTGCCAATGGTGATCGTCAATGCCGACGGCGGCGTCCACGGTCGCCTCCGTAGATTCGACTGCCTTGCGTAACGCGGTGAATCCGGGTCCCGACTGGGGCATATCCGCAGCCGTCAGATAAACCCATGGTTCGGAACGGGATCCTGCGTCGTCCTGCGGCGACAGCAGACGTCCCACAGCGACCAGCCCCGCATGGATTGCGGCGGCCGGCCCCGAAAAGGGCGGGTCCTCGCGGGTGACTGTGGTGCCCGCAGGCACGGGCAGGTCTTGAGGCCCCACGATGACGCATCGTTGACTGGGTACGTCTGCCCATCGGCTCAGCTCGCGGAGACTGTGCTCCAGCAAAGTACCCGAAGAATCGCGGAGTAGCGGCTTATCGGGAGTGGGTGCGGGAGCTGTGTGATGAAGGCGCGATGACCGCCCGCCGGCCAGTATGAGCGCAAAATATTCTCGGCGAATCACGGAGCCGTCATCCACCGGCAAAGGGGGGCATGATGTCCAGCCGGCCGGTGGACGGGACGGCGTCTTCCCGACGGGAGGATGTGCCGTCGACCAGGAAGGTGCACCGTGCGAAGACCTCCGTCAAGGTTTTTCCGGAGGCCCGGCCTTCCGTGTGCGCGGAGCCAAGATGCGCCAAAACATCCGCCAAGGTCGTAGGGGAGCCGTTGCCTAGGTCCGAGATGTCCAACTCTTCGGTCTCGACGCCGCGGGCCGCCTTGGCAGCGGCAAAATAGTGGACGGTCAACACAGCGTTATCCTCCGATTGCACTCATGCTTCGATCCGGTTGCACAAATTCGGGGGTGTCCAGCCCCACTGTGTCTTGACCGTGCGCCTTGGGTTTTACCCACATGGCTGCCTGCCATATTTCGGCGATCTCCTCGTCGGAGGCGTCGGACCGGAGCGCGGTCAATAGGTCAGTTTCCTCGTGAGAAAAGAGGCAACTGCGAATCTTGCCGTCGGCCGTGATCCGAGTGCGACTACACGACTGGCAGAAGGGCTCGGTCACAGAAGCGATGATACCGACTTGCCCGAGGGGATGGGACGACGGGTCGGAAGCGCCCGGGAACACATCCCACAGTTGAGCCGGGGCCGAGCCACGGGGTTCCGCGTGCGGAGCCAAGGTGAATTTCTCCGAAAGGAGTTCCCGCATTCGTTCCGCGGTGACCATGCCGTCTCGGGTCCACCCGTGGTCGGCGTCCAATGGCATCTGCTCGATAAACCGGAGTTGGAACCCCTGATCGAGGCACCATTCCAGCAACTCGGCCGCCTGGTCGTCGTTGATGCCGTTCATGAGTACGGCGTTGATCTTCACCAGATGAAGGCCGGCCTCTTTGGCGCCTTCTAGGCCCCGAAGAACCTGAGGGAGGCGTTGTCTCCGGGTCATCTTCGCAAAAGTTTCGGGGCAGATGGTGTCCAAGGAAACATTGATGCGTTGCAAGCCCGCCGCGACGAGATCATCGATGCGTTTTTCCAGGCCGATGCCGTTGGTCGTGATCGACATGGGCAAGTTCGGGTGAGCTTGATGTAACGAGCCAATAATGTGCTCTAGGTCGCGTCGGACCAAGGGTTCACCTCCGGTGAAGCGAACCTCTCTAATGCCCAAGAGGCGGACTCCGATGTCCGCGATGCGCACGGCTTCATCCGCGGTGAGCATCTCGTTCTTCTTAAGCCAGTCCAACCCTTCGGCGGGCATGCAATACGTGCACCGGAGATTGCACTTATCGATGAGGGAAAGGCGCAGATCATGTGCGATGCGTCCGTGGCGATCTTCGAGTAGTCCCACGAATCCTCCTTACGGCCAATTCGTTGGGGTCTTGGCCTTTCTATCTACGTTACTCGCCGTGTCCAGGCCGTGAGAAAGACCGTTTATGATGCGCCACCCATCTCAGTGGGCCGCGTCACAAAAGTGATGGGCATTGCCTCGTGCCTATACTTAAATTTCGGTCCGATCCTTGGGATCGCGATGCATCACCACACCTGCGAAGGAGCACCTATGCATCAGTACAGCTCTATGAATGCCTCGACCTCAGGGGGCTCGAACCGGAAAACCCGATGGGCTCTGATGGGTGCTTCTACGATGGCGATCGGCGTCTTGGCGCTCTCGGGATGCGGAAGCTCAGGGGCGAGCGACGCCACTTCCAGCGGAAGCGCGTCCGCCTCAGACGGCGAGCAGCAGAAGACGATTACCGTGTTCGCCGCGGCATCCTTGCACAAAGCCGGGGAGGACCTCGCCAAGAAATACGAGGCAGATCACCCGGGTGTCAAGATTTCGTGGAACTTCGCCGGTTCCTCAAAGCTCGTGCAGCAAATGCGTGAGGGAGCTTCCGCAGACCTTTTCATCTCGGCCGACCAGGCCAATATGGATAAGGCTCTGAAAACGGATGCCTTCCATAATTCTCCCGAGCCCAAAGTCATCGCCAGCAACACGCTTCAGCTGGTGACGGCTCCGGGCAACCCGGGGCACGTCTCCAGTATCCAGGACGCCGCGGATCGACCGGTGGCGGTATGCGCCCCCGAGGTTCCGTGTGGCACGTTGGCGAAATCAGCCACGGATGCCGCGGGAGTGCACCTGAATAAGGCGAGCCAGGAAGCCAATGTCTCGGCCGTTTCCACCAAGGTGAGCCAGGGTGAAGTGGACGCGGGCTTCATCTACTCGACGGACGCACTGAATTTGAAGAACGGTGGCAAGGACATCACCGCAATCGATCTCCAAGGGATCTCGAATAATAAGTACCCGGCGGCCATGACCACCTCCGGTCAGGACCGTTCGGACGTTAAGGACTTCTACCAGTGGTTAGCGTCCAACGATGCCCAGCAGATCCTGAAGAAGTACGGTTTTGAGCCGGGCGAATAGTCGCAATTACGCGTTTCCGCTGTGGATGTTTGTCCCAGCCGCCATCGCTGTACTGGTGGTGGTGGGGCCGCTGTTGGGGTTGGTCATCAAGATTCCCTGGCATCGAGCCGAGGAACTCTTGTCGGCCCCCTCGGCGGTCGCGGCCCTCAAGCTCTCCCTCGGGACGGCGGTCACTGCCACGGTGCTGTGCATCCTGGTGGGGCTGCCGCTCTCGTTGCTCTTGGCGCAGTGGGCTCGACATCGCGGTGAATCGCGTGGGGGACGTGGTTCAACGCTCATCCCGGTGATGGGTGGAGGCGTCGCCTTTGTCGTGTACGCCCCATTAGTGCTCTCACCGGTGGTTTCTGGGCTTGCCCTCATGTATTTCTGGGGGCGCAATGGGCTGCTCGGCCAATTTCTTGCCTCCATGGGATTGAGCGTTTCCTTCACGCCGTGGGCGGTGGTGCTCGCGCAGGTATTTGTTTCTCTTCCCTTTTTCGTGTCCACTGCCGTGACCGCACTCTCCTCGATTCCTCGTCGATTTGAGGAAATCGCGGCGACGGAGGGGGCCCGGCGCGGAGAGATCATGCGCAAGGTGCTGTTACCCATTGCGGCCCCCGGCCTGATCACCGCCTCCTTGCTGAGTTTTGCCCGAGCCCTCGGCGAATTTGGGGCAACTATCACCTTCGCCGGCAATATCGACGGCGTTACCCGTACCATCCCGCTGAATATTGAGCTGGGCCTGTCCTCCGACGACGTCGACGCCGCGTTGGGAAGTTGCATCATGCTGCTTGCCCTGTACATCGTCGTGGTGGCGCTGCTAGTGCTGGCCCGCTGGCTCGGCGGCCTCCGTCAACGTTAGGGAGTCTGATGTCCGAACGTCCCTCCAAATCTGCCACCGAGGCCAGGTCGCCTCGGGAACACCTCGACCGGGTGATCCAACACCTTCGCTCCTTCGGTGCTCGGCCCCGCAGCGAAACCATTCCGGTGGGTCCGGACGCTCTCGGTCGAGTTCTCGCCGAAGACGTGTTGGCACCGTTGGACTCTCCGCGCTTCGATAACTCCCAGATGGATGGCTTTGCCCTGGCTGCCTCCGACGTCGAGCGGGAGGACCGGGTATTTCTCGTGGGGCCCGTGGTGGCCGCAGGGTCCGATCCGGAGAAGGTCTACCCGAACGGCCTGGAGCAAGGAACCGTCTGCCCGATCATGACGGGGGCGAAGCTTCCCGATGGGGTTGGCGCGGTGGTTCCCGTCGAACGCTGCGAACCGCCGGAATTCGTGGAGGCTGGCCGTCGAGTTTCCGTTCCCAAGGCACCGTCTGGGCAATTCATTCGGACGTCAGGTTCCGACATCATGCGAGGTGAAAGGGTTCTAGGGCGTGGGCAAGCTGTGACGCCCCATAGACTCGGAATCCTCGCGGGGATGGGATGCCAGGAAGCTGTGGTCCATGCACAACCGCGCGTGCTGATCTGCACAGGTGGCGAAGAAGTTCTCGGAATGGACGCGTCGGCGGAATCGCTCGGAGCAGCCGGAGTCTTTGACGCTAATGCACCCATGTTGTCGGCTTTGTGCGTCGAATATGGGCTCGACGTCGTGGGCCGGGTCCATACGAGCGACCGGCCCGAGGATGGCGCGTCTCGACTCCGGGAGGCCGTCCGGCAATACCGTCCTGACGTGATCGTCACCTCCGGAGGCATCAGCCACGGTGCCTTCGAGGTCATCCGCCAGATCATCGGTTCGAGCGCGACGTCGTGGTTCGGTCACGTATCGCAGCAGCCGGGCGGCCCGCAGGGGTACGGTGATTGTGAGGGAGTGCCGGTGATTTGTCTGCCGGGGAACCCGGTCAGCACCCTCGTTTCCTTCCGCGTCGTCATAGCCTCGGCCGCAGCGGCGGTATGGGGGACACAGCAACCACAGACCGTCCAGGCGGCACTCGAAACTCCGGTGCATGGGGTCAAAGGTAAGACGCAGTTTCGACGGGGCCGAATTGTGAACGAAGGATCAGCTCGCAGGGTCGCCGTCGTCGGTGGGGCCGGCTCGCACCTTCTGTCACAGATGGCGGAGGCGGACTGTCTCCTTGAGGTGCCGGCCAACGCGCAACTGAGCCACGGCGACGTCGTGACAGCGCACTTGCTCAACCTCGGATGCTAGCCCCCGAACATCACTTCTGACTGATGGAGACAACACTATGACCGAAGAACCTACCGAGCTGACCCACGTTCGGGCTGACGGAACCGCCCATATGGTTGACGTGACCGCTAAAGGCGTAACGCAGCGCGAAGCCACGGCAACCGGAACCCTGAAAACTCGACCGGACGTCATCGATCTCGTCTACGCGGCGGACCTGCCGAAAGGCGACGCGTTGCCGGTGGCGCGTATCGCCGGAATCATGGGTGCCAAGAAGACGTCCGAGCTCATCCCGCTGTGTCATCCCTTGCCGCTTGGCAAAATCACGGTGGACTTCGAACGGTTGGACGAGGGCATTCGGGTCGAGGCCACCGTGAAGACCTCGGGGGTGACCGGCGTCGAGATGGAGGCATTGACCGCTGTGAATACGGCCTTACTCGCGCTCTACGACATGATTAAGGCCGTGGATAAGCATGCGGAAATGCAAGGAATCTACGTTGTGGCGAAATCTGGAGGGAAATCCGGGGATTGGCAGCGGGAGCGCACCTCATGAGCGATACCCGCAAGAAGACGGGACTGGTCATCGTGGCCTCTACCCGCGCTGCCCGGGGAATCTATGAAGACCAGTCCGGGCCGATTGCCGTGGAGTGGCTTCAAGGCGCGGGGTTTGAGACCCCTGATGCGTTGGTCGTCGAAGACTCCCAGATCGAGGCGACGTTCGCCCGCGTGATCGAGGATCCGGAAAACCGCCCGACTTTCATTCTGACAAGCGGTGGAACGGGTCTGAACAGTGATGATCGAACGGTAGAGGCCGTCGCCCCATACCTTGATCGGCAGATCCCCGGAATCATGCACGCCCTCTGGGATCGCGGTTTACGATCCACTCCGACGGCGGTCCTTTCGCGAGGCGTAGCCGGCGTCGTCGGGAGGACTTTCGTGGTGACGTTGCCCGGTTCTCGTGGGGGAGTCAAAGATGGGATCGCTGTTCTGGACGGCATTTACCCGCATATCCTGAGCCAATTGGAGGATTGCCATGACCACTCATGAGTCAAACGGGGATCCATCGCGCGTTGCGCAGGAAACGGGGCGAGTTATCCGCGCGGACGTTGTCGAGGAGCCACTGGAGCACCTGCAGATGGAGGGGCGTGCCGCGACCATGACCCGGGCCATGGGCGCCCTCGTGGTCTTCGACGGTATTGTGCGCGATCACGACGGGGGCCGGGATGTCAGCGGCCTCACGTATACGGCCCACCCTGACGTGGGCGAGTTCATGAGACGCACGGCGGAAACGGTATCGGCGCGTCACGCGGATGCACGTCTCTGGGCTGTGCACCGCATCGGCCCCTTGGAGATCGGCGAATCTGCGTTGACGGTCATGGCGGCAGCGGCACATCGAGGGGCAGCCTTTAGTGCGTGCGAGGACCTCGCGGACTCGATCAAGGCCGAGGTTCCGATCTGGAAAGAGCAGTTTCTCCGGAATGGCTCGATCGACTGGGTAGGTCTCGATTCATAGGCCCGAACCGGCACGAAGGCGACCTTCAGGGCTACCCCCGAGGCGCCACCGGCCATTGGTACACCTATTGCCAACTCAGGTGAATTATCTCTCTGTACGCGCTATCTCGCTGGAGCTGTACCGAGAGTAACGGCTGAAAAACAGGTTTCCTGTCGCTGCACTCGGCGCCGCCACGAACTCACCTCGAGGTAACGCCGTCGTCGAATCAACCAAACACCATTCCGGGCACGGTCGGGCAAGGATCATGTCGGAGCCAGACCGTGCACGGCAGGTGCATCAAATTCACCCACCAGCCCCGCTTATCGGTGACCCGACCGAGGAGCGGGGCTGATGGTTGGACCTCCCGATGTGGTGTGGCAAACTTAAGGTCAATTGCCGCGAAAGCGCTTTCGGGAGAGATCCGGCTCGACCGGACGCCGAAGGAGCAAACCCTCCCCGGGAAACTCTCAGGCCCATGAACCGAAAACGTCAGGCAACTCTGGAAAGGGACCCCACGGTCCCGCCGAAGGGGCAAGATGTCGCACCGTCGCGGCGTCGAAAACTCTCAGGTCAAGGCACAGAGCGGGGAGGGCACATTCGCCGACCTCGGAGTACTCATGTCCTTCATCGACCGCCACCTTGGGCCCCGCCCGTCCGACATCGCCTCCATGCTTAACGAGCTGGGATACGACTCTCTGGCTTCGTTGTCCGACGCGGCCGTGCCCGCCTCGATCAGGCGTTCCGAGCCCATGACGCTTCCCGGGCTTTCCCAGCCGCTGAGCGAAGACGAGGCAACGCGTCGACTGCGCGGACTCGCGGACCGAAATCAGGTCAAGGTCCAAATGATCGGTCAAGGATACTCCGAGACCATCACGCCGGCCGTTCTGCGGCGAAACATCCTGGAGAGCCCGGGTTGGTATACCTCATACACGCCCTATCAACCGGAAATCTCGCAGGGCCGGTTGGAAGCGTTGCTCAATTTCCAAAACGCCATCATGGACCTGACCGGCATGGACATTGCCAACGCGTCGATGTTGGACGAGGCAACCTCTGCCGCCGAAGCCGTCGTGATGATGCGCCGGGCCAATCGCAAGGTCAAGGGCGGGGCGGTCGCCGTCGACGCCCGGCTCCTACCGCAGACCCTCCGCATCGTAGAGGGCCGTCTGACCGCCCTCGGTATCGAGCACCGCATCGTCGATCTCTCCGAGGGTCTGCCCGACGAGGAACTTTTTGGGGTGATCGCGGCGCAGATTGGCTCCGAAGGCCAGGTTATCGACAACACCGAACTCGCGTCCCAAGCCCACGAACGCAACGCCCTCGTCACGATCGCGACCGACCCGCTGGCTCTGACGCTGATCTCTTCTCCGGGCGCCCAAGGCGCGGACATTGCCGTCGGAAGCTCGCAACGCTTCGGCGTCCCCCTCTTCTTTGGTGGGCCTCACGCGGCATTTATCGCCGTTCGCCGCGGCTTCGAGAGGTCCTTGCCCGGCCGTTTGGTGGGCGTCAGCACCGACGCGGCTGGACGGCCCGCTTACCGTCTGTCGCTCCAGACCCGCGAGCAACACATACGGCGCGAAAAGGCCACGTCTAACATCTGCACGGCCCAGGCTCTGTTGGCGATCGTGGCAGGTGCGTACGCCGTCTATCACGGTCCGGAGGGGCTTCGTCGCATCGCCGAAGAGATCCATGACAAGGCTGCATATCTTGCGGCCGGACTCAACGCCGCGGGCATCGCGCTCGCCCACGAAACCTTCTTCGATACCGTGACGGCAGTGACCCAGGGCCGCGCCGATGAGGTCACGGCCGCCGCCTTGGCCAAAGGCATCAACCTCCGCAAGATCGACAACGACCGGGTGGGCATCAGCATTGGCGAGCCGCATACGTTTGCTCAACTCGATGACGTTCTGAGCGCATTCGACGCGGCGCCTTCAGACAGCCCCGGTGCGTACGACCTCCCGGAGGAGGTGCTGCGGCAGGACGACTACCTCCGTCACCCGGTGTTCCACGCACACCGAAGCGAAACTCAGATGATGCGTTATTTGCGGGAGCTGTCCGACAAGGACCTCGCGCTCGATCGCACGATGATTCCGCTCGGTTCGTGCACCATGAAGCTGAACTCCGCGGCCGAGATGGAGCCCATCTCGTGGCCGGAATTCGCCTCGATCCATCCGCTCGCCCCGCGGGATCAAGCGGAAGGCTGGCTTGAACTGGTCCAGAACCTGGAGGACTGGCTGACCGCGGTCACCGGTTATTCCGACGTTTCCCTTCAGCCGAATGCCGGCTCTCAGGGGGAGTACGCCGGTCTGCAAGCGATCCGTGACTACCACCGTGACCGAGGTGAATCGGAGCGCGACGTCGTCCTCATTCCGGCTTCGGCGCACGGAACCAACGCCGCCTCGGCCGTCATGGCAGGACTGCGCGTCGTCTCCGTCGCTACGGCGGAGGACGGTTCCATCAACATCGAGGACCTGACGGCGAAAATTGAAAAATATGGTGCGCAACTTGCGGCCATCATGATCACGTACCCTTCGACGCACGGCGTGTATGAGGAGACGGTGACCGAGGTGTGCCGCCTGGTCCATGAGGCGGGGGGACAGGTCTACGTCGACGGCGCCAACCTGAATGCCTTGATGGGATTGGCCGCACCTGGCGAATTTGGGGGCGACGTTTCGCACCTGAACTTGCACAAGACGTTCTGCATTCCGCACGGTGGCGGGGGCCCCGGCGTTGGTCCCGTGGCCGTAGCGTCGCAGCTGGCACCGTATCTCCCCGGAGATGCGGCGGAGCTCGATGCCGATTCGGGCGCCGACTCACGCCGCGTCGAGGCGGTTTCTCAGGCTTTCTTTGGATCCGCCGGCGTGTTGCCCATTTCGTGGATGTACATCGCGATGACGGGAGCGGAAGGCCTCCGCGCCTCGTCGGAAGTCGCGATCCTCAACGCGAACTATCTCGCGAAGAGGCTCAACGACTACTTCCCGGTTCTGTACACCGGGCCGTCGGGATTGGTGGCTCACGAGTGCATTATCGATGTGCGGGATCTCTCCCAAGCCTCGGGAATCACCGCGGAGGATGTCTGCAAGCGCCTGATCGACTACGGCTTCCACGCCCCGACCCTGGCCTTTCCCGTAGCGGGAACCCTCATGGTCGAGCCCACGGAGTCGGAATCTTTGGAGGAACTCGAGCGTTTTATCGAGGCGATGATTCATATCCGTGCGGAAATGATCGAGGTGGCCGAGGGTCGGGTCGACGCCGAACAATCGGTGCTGCGGTTGGCGCCGCACACGGCCGAGGTCCTGACCGCCGACGAATGGGATCGCCCCTACTCTCGGAGCCTTGCCGCTTATCCGGTGCCGCGTTTGCGTCATTCCAAGTATTGGGTTCCGGTGGGCCGCATCGACGGCACCGCGGGGGACCGACACTTCGTCTGTGAATGCCCTCCCATGGAGGCTTTTGACCTCGAGGGCCCGCTGGCCGCCGAAGACGCATAATCGAATCGTTCGATCAGGGAGACACGAAGATGACTGCTCAAAATACCGACTTCATCCCCAATACCGAAGGTCCGCGCACCACGATGCTCCACGGAGTCCATGAGGAGCTGGGAGCGAGCTTCACCGACTTTGGCGGCTGGGAAATGCCGTTGAAATACGACAACGACGTCGCAGAGCACCGCGCCGTGCGCGAGGCGGCGGGTCTCTTCGACCTGTCCCACATGGGCGAAATCAGGATCACGGGCCCGGAAGCTTCTGCCCTTCTGGACTACGCCCTGGTCTCGTCCTTCTCGAAGCTCGCGGTAGGGCGCGCCAAATACTCGGTCATGGCGAATGCCGAAGGCGGCCTCGTGGACGACCTCATCACGTACCGAGTGGGCGAGGAGGAATACCTCGTCGTGCCGAACGCAGCGAACGCCGACGCCGTCCTTCGGGAATTTACGGTTCGCGGCGCCGACTTCGATGCGTCCATCCACGAGGAGACCAGCGCGACCTCATTGATCGCTCTGCAGGGCCCGGTCTCTGCCGAAGTATTGGCGAGCGTGATGGATAACGTGCGACTTGCGGATGGCAGCGAAGATCTCGCCGACCTGAAGTACTATGCCGCCGCCCCTGCGACGATTGCCGGAATCGAGGTGCTGCTCGCCCGCACCGGTTACACCGGTGAGGACGGCTTCGAACTTTACGTGCCCAATGAGTCGGCCGTGGCCTTGTGGAACGCGCTCCTGGAAGCGGGCCGGGAGCACGGCGTCGTCCCGGCAGGACTGGCGGCACGCGATTCGTTGCGTCTCGAAGCGGGGATGCCGCTTTACGGTCATGAGCTCGGCTCGAACGTTTCACCATATACATCCGGGCTAGGTAAGATGGTCGACATTGCCCTGAAAAACGGCGCGGACTTCGTGGGTCGCGAAGCCCTCGAAAGGGCCCAGGAACGCGCTCAAGAACCACGCCAGCGAGTTCTCGTGGGCCTGCGAGGCTTGTCGAAGCGACCGGCCCGTGCCGAAGCTAAGCTCGTGACCGGTGACGGCGAGGGCCGCCGGGAAGTGGGCGTCGTCACCTCGGGAATTCCTTCTCCGACGCTGGGATATCCGATCGCCATGGCACACGTGGAACGCGAGCAGTCCGACGTCGGCAAGACCATCGCGGTCGATATTCGCGGTAAAACTAACGACTTCGAGGTCGTCGAATTGCCGTTCTATCGTCGCTCGAAATAACCACTCGAATCCGGCCTGCCGGAACCCCAACTATTGACGGAGGTGTGGAAGGCCATGAAGAGCACCACTGATATCAGCGTCTTCGATCTATTCAGCATCGGCGTGGGCCCCTCGAGCTCACACACCGTGGGCCCGATGCGTGCCGCAAACCGCTTCATCAGCGAGTTGATTGGCGCGCAGCGTTTCGACGACGTCGCTCGTCTCCAAGTGGACCTCTACGGATCTCTGGCAGCCACGGGAGCGGGCCACGGAACCATGTCCGCAACCGTCAACGGGCTCGCCGGATGGATTCCGGAAACCATCGATATCGCCGAATCCGAGCAGATGATCTCCGATAATCAGGCCACCGGAAAGCTCGTTCTGGCGGGTTTCGCCCCTGACGTCGACCCGTCGACCGCGAACCGGTCCGACATTCAGACGGGGCCCGAGGTGGAGATCAGCGAGGCAGCGATGGTGTTGCGTCCGCTGACCATTTTGGAACGCCACACCAACGGCATCCGATTTACGGCCAAAGATTCCGATGGCCTGTTGATTGACGAACGAACCTATTTTTCGGTCGGCGGCGGATTCGTCATCGAAGAGGGTGAAGAGGCCGCCGGTGGCGACAGCCTGACCGATGTCCCGTATCCCTACGATTCCGCCGAAGAACTCGTGGAATTGGCGAATGCGCATCGTCTCTCGATCGCCGAACTGAAGATGGCGAATGAAACGACGGCCCGATCCCGCGAGGAGGTCGAGGCCGGAATTCTGCACATTTATCAGGTGATGCGCGAATGCATCGGCTCATCGTTGACCCGTATCGGATACCTCCCCGGTGCCCTCAAAGTTCGGTGTCGAGCCCAAAAATGGCATCGAGAGTTGTTGAATGAAGACCCCAATAAGGATCCGCAATACTCGATCGATTGGGTGAATCTGATCGCCTTGGCCGTCAACGAGGAGAACGCCTTCGGTGGACGTGTGGTGACCGCGCCGACCAATGGCGCCGCGGGAATCATCCCGGCCGTATTGCACTATGCCGTCAACTACGTCCCTGAGGTTCGCCACGGCGGTCGAAAGAAGCGCGAACGCGCGGTCATCGACTTCTTCTTGGCGGCCGCGGCCGTGGGCACGTTGTATAAGAAGCGAGCGTCGATTTCCGGTGCGGAGGTTGGTTGCCAAGGCGAAGTGGGTTCCGCCTCGTCGTTGGCCGCGGCCGGTCTCTGCCAGGTGCTCGGCGGAAACGTCGAGCAAGTGGAAAATGCCGCCGAAATCGCTATGGAACACAACCTCGGCCTGACCTGCGATCCCGTGGGAGGGCTCGTGCAAATTCCGTGCATCGAGCGCAATGCGATGGCGGCGGCCAAGGCAGTAAACGCAGCCAAGATGGCGATGCGTGGTGACGGCGAACATCGGGTCTCATTGGACCAAGTCATCGAGACCATGCGGCAAACGGGCGTGGACATGTCCAACCGATATAAGGAGACCTCACAGGGCGGTCTCGCCGTCAACGTCGTCGAGTGCTAATTCAGCGGGGGAGCGGGTTTCGCATAACCGCTGGACAAATCAGAATTCCGAGTGTAGAGTAAAAATTTGCGCTTTCCCTAAATTTTTGTGCCTTCATATAGCGGTGGGTACAACTGATGGATCCAGCTCACGCTTCCAGGCAACCACGACCACCGACTCACCAAGATCGCTCATCATAGGGGCGGTCCTTGTGCGCGTCAGATCGCCAGCCGGAATGCGCGAGAACGTGGATCCGGGCAAGCCTTCGTGTCCCGACAGGTCTGTGGAAGGATCCAATCTTGGTCGCCTCGAGCACCTCTAATTATGACGCCGCTCTCGCGGAGGGAAACCCGCACGACGGTTCCGCCTCACGCATCTCTTTTGCAAAGATTCACGAACCACTGAGCGTTCCTAACCTGCTTGCCTTGCAGACGGACAGCTTTGACCGCCTCGTCGGAAACGACCGCTGGAGCCAGCGCGTCGTCGAAGCCGAAAAGACCGGCGATGCCTCGGTCGAGCGCGTGTCCGGCCTGACCGAAATCTTCGAGGAGATCTCACCGATCGAGGATTTCCAGGGCACGATGTCCCTGTCCTTCTCGGAACCCGAATTCGCTGATCCGAAGTACACCATGGAGGAGTGCAAGGATCGCGATGCCACCTACTCGGCGCCGCTATACGTCAAGGCCGAGTTCATGAACAACGAAACCGGCGAGATCAAGCAGCAGACCGTGTTCATGGGCGATTTCCCGCTCATGACCGAGTCCGGCACGTTTGTGATCAACGGTTCCGAGCGCGTCGTCGTCTCGCAGCTCGTGCGTTCCCCGGGTGCATACTTTGAGAAGGCCGCCGACCGTACGTCTGACAAGGACATCTACTCGGCCCGCATCATCCCTTCCCGCGGTGCTTGGTTTGAGCTGGAGATCGACAAGCGCGATCAGGTCGGCGTTCGCCTCGACCGCAAGCGCAAGCAGTCGGTCACCGTCCTGCTGAAGGCCTTGGGCTGGACCGACTCCAAGATCTTGGAAGAGTTCGGCGAATTCGACTCGATTCGCGCGACCCTCGAGAAGGACACCGTCGAGACCCGCGACGAAGCCCTGATCGATATCTACAAGAAGCTTCGTCCCGGTGAGCCCCCGACGGTCGATGCAGCTCAGTCGCTGCTCGACAACATGTACTTCACCCCGAAGCGCTACGACCTGGCCAAGGTCGGTCGTTACAAGATCAACCGCAAGCTCGGCCTCGACAAGGCGCTGTCCGATAACGACTCCTCGGTTCTGACCCAGGACGACATTGTCGCCATGATCCGCTACCTCGTGACCCTTCACGCCGGCGGCAAGACCATCAAGGGCAAGCGCGACGGCGTCGACA
Source organism: Kocuria sp. HSID16901 (assembly GCF_003989425.1). Taxonomy (NCBI): domain Bacteria; kingdom Bacillati; phylum Actinomycetota; class Actinomycetes; order Micrococcales; family Micrococcaceae; genus Kocuria; species Kocuria sp. HSID16901. The sequence goes on from NZ_RBLM01000001.1 coordinate 281,544, forward strand.
CCGACATCTACGTCAGCACCGACGACATCGACCACTTCGGTAACCGCCGTATTCGTGCGGTAGGCGAGCTGATCGAGAACCAGATCCGTACGGGTCTGTCCCGTATGGAGCGCGTCGTGCGCGAGCGGATGACTACCCAGGACGTCGAGGCCATCACGCCTCAGACCCTGATCAATATCCGCCCGGTGGTCGCCTCCATCAAGGAGTTCTTCGGCACCTCCCAGCTCTCGCAGTTCATGGATCAGAACAACCCGCTCGCCGGGCTGACCCACAAGCGTCGCCTGTCCGCGCTCGGCCCGGGAGGCCTCTCCCGCGACCGCGCCGGCATGGAGGTCCGAGACGTGCACCCGTCCCACTACGGACGCATGTGCCCGATTGAGTCCCCTGAAGGCCCGAACATCGGTCTGATCGGATCGCTCGCGACCTTCGCGCGCATCAACCCCTTCGGTTTCATCGAGACTCCGTATCGCGAAGTCGTCGACGGCAAGGTCACCGAGAAGGTCATGTACCTGACTGCGGATGACGAAAAGGGCAAGATCATCGCGCAGGCAAATGCTCCTCTCACCGAGGACCAGCACTTTGCCGAAGAGTACGTCCTGTGCCGCGCCGCAGACGGTTCCGGTGAAGCCGAGGCCAAGCCGGCCGCCGACGTCGAATTCATGGACGTTTCCCCGCGCCAGATGGTGTCCGTGGCGACGTCGTTGATTCCTTACCTCGAACACGACGACGCCAACCGCGCGCTCATGGGTGCCAACATGCAGCGTCAGGCAGTGCCGCTGCTCGAATCCGAGTCGCCGGTCGTCGGCACGGGCATGGAAGGCTACGCCGCGATGGACTCGGGCGATTCCGTGCTGGCCAAGAAGGCCGGTGTGGTCCGCGAAGTTTCCGCCGATCTGGTCGTCATTGCGAACGACGACGGCACCACGACTTCGTACCCGATCGCCAAGTTCCAGCGCTCCAACCCGGGTAACTGCTACAACCACCGTGTTGTGGTTTCCGAGGGAGACCGCGTGGGATACCGCGGCTTGATTGCCGACGGCCCCTCGACCGACAAGGGCGAACTGGCCCTCGGTAAGAACCTCTTGGTCGCATACATGTCCTGGGAAGGCCTCAACTACGAGGACGCGATCATCCTCTCGCAGCGTATGGTCTCGGACGACGTCTTGACCTCGATCCACATCGAGGAGCACGAGATCGATGCCCGCGACACCAAGCTGGGCGCCGAAGAGATCACCCGGGACATCCCGAACGTCTCGGAAGAGGTGCTGTCCGCACTGGACGAGCGCGGCATCATCCACATCGGTGCCGAGGTCGAGGCCGGCGACATCCTGGTGGGTAAGGTCACGCCGAAGGGTGAGACCGAGCTGACCCCTGAGGAGCGCTTGCTCCGCGCGATCTTCGGTGAGAAGTCCCGCGAGGTTCGTGACACCTCCTTGAAGGTTCCCCACGGCGAGTCCGGAACCGTCATCGGCGTCCGCGTGTTCGACCGCGACGAAGACGACGAGGACATGCCTCCCGGAGTCAACCAGCTGGTTCGCGTCTACGTGGCTCACAAGCGCAAGATCACCGACGGTGACAAGCTCGCAGGCCGTCACGGTAACAAGGGCGTCATCTCCAAGATCCTTCCGGTCGAGGACATGCCGTTCATGGCCGACGGAACTCCGGTGGACGTCATCCTGAACCCGCTCGGTGTGCCGGGCCGTATGAACATCGGCCAGGTGCTCGAGGTCCATACCGGTTGGTTGGCCAAGCAGGGTTGGAAGATCGAGGGCAATCCCGAGTGGCTCGAGAATCTGCCGAACTTCCCGAAGGAATCCGGCCCCACCAAGGTCGCGACTCCGGTGTTCGACGGTGCGGAGGAGAACGAAATCTTCGACCTCCTGGACCACACGACGCTGAACCGGGACGGCGAGCGTCTGATCGACCGCTCCGGCAAGGCGATGTTGTTCGACGGACGTACCGGTGAGCCGTTCCCCGAGCCGATTTCGGTGGGCTACCAGTACATCCTGAAGCTGCACCACTTGGTGGACGACAAGATTCACGCCCGTTCGACCGGTCCTTACTCGATGATTACCCAGCAGCCGCTGGGCGGTAAGGCACAGTTCGGCGGACAGCGTTTCGGCGAGATGGAGGTGTGGGCACTCGAGGCGTATGGCGCCGCCTACACGCTGCAGGAAATCCTGACCATCAAGTCCGACGACGTCCACGGACGCGTCAAGGTCTACGAGGCCATCGTGAAGGGCGACAACATCCCCGAACCGGGTGTCCCCGAGTCCTTCAAGGTGCTCATCAAGGAAATGCAGTCTCTGTGCCTGAACGTCGAGGTCCTCTCGACCGAAGGCAATGCGATCGAAATGCGCGACTCGGAGGACGAAGGATTCCGGGCTGCCGATGAATTGGGTATTGACCTCTCCCACAACGAGCCCAGCTCGGTCGAGGAAGTCTAAACACCCCTCATCCACACCAGATCCTTCTAGAGTTTTTTGAGAGAAAAGGACCCCATGTCCAACGAATCTTCACTTGGTTTGATGCGGATTGGCCTGGCCACCGCGGAAGATATCCGAAACTGGTCGTACGGTGAGGTCAAGAAGCCGGAGACCATTAACTACCGAACCCTGAAGCCGGAGAAGGAAGGCCTGTTCGACGAGCGGATCTTCGGTCCGACCCGCGACTGGGAATGCTACTGCGGTAAGTACAAGCGCGTGCGCTTCAAGGGCATCATCTGTGAACGCTGCGGCGTCGAGGTGACTCGCGCCAAGGTGCGCCGTGAGCGGATGGGCCACATCGAGCTGGCCGCACCGGTCACCCACATTTGGTACTTCAAGGGCGTTCCGTCGCGCTTGGGTTACCTCCTGGACCTCGCGCCGAAGGATCTCGAGAAGATCATCTACTTCGCCGCGTACATGATTACGTGGGTTGATGAGGAAGGCCGTCACGACGACCTGCCGAACCTTCAGGCCGCGCACGATAAGGACAAGAAGTCCCTGGAATCCGAGCGCGACGCCGATATTGCGGCGATTGCCAAGGAGACCGAGGAAGAGCTCGCGCGCATCGAAGCCGAGGGTGGCAAGGCCGCGGAGAAGCGCAAGCTGCGCGATTCCTCGGAACGCCAGATGGCTCAGGTTCGCAAGCGCGTCGACGCCGAGATTTCTCACCTCGACCAGGTCTTTGACCGCTTCAAGAACCTCAAGGTCAGCGACCTCGAGGGCGATGAAGCTCTGTACCGTTCGATGGTCGACAAGTACGGCATGTACTTCGAGGGATCGATGGGCGCCGAGTCCATCAAGCGTCGTCTCGAGAACTTCGATATGGAGGCTGAAGCTGAGGCCCTCCGCGAGGTCATCCAGAACGGCAAGGGACAGCGCAAGACTCGTGCGCTCAAGCGCCTCAAGGTCATCAACGCCTTCCTGACCACGGATAACTCGCCGCTCGGCATGGTTCTGGACGCCGTCCCGGTCATTCCGCCGGAGTTGCGCCCGATGGTGCAGCTCGATGGTGGACGCTTTGCGACGTCGGACCTGAACGACCTCTACCGCCGTGTGATCAACCGCAACAACCGCCTGAAGCGTCTTTTGGATCTTGGTGCCCCCGAGATCATCGTGAACAACGAGAAGCGCATGCTCCAGGAGGCCGTGGACTCACTGTTCGACAACGGCCGTCGCGGCCGACCCGTGACGGGTCCGGGCAACCGCCCGCTCAAGTCGCTCTCCGACATGCTCAAGGGCAAGCAGGGACGCTTCCGTCAGAACCTGCTCGGTAAGCGCGTCGACTACTCGGGCCGTTCCGTGATCGTCGTTGGTCCCCAGCTCAAGATGCACCAGTGTGGTCTGCCCAAGCAGATGGCTTTGGAGCTGTTCAAGCCCTTCGTGATGAAGCGCCTCGTGGAGCTGAACCACGCGCAGAACATCAAGTCGGCCAAGCGTATGGTCGAGCGTTTCCGCCCGCAGGTTTGGGACGTCTTGGAAGAAATCATCACGGAGCACCCCGTGTTGCTCAACCGTGCGCCAACCCTGCACCGTCTGGGCATTCAGGCGTTCGAGCCGCAGCTCGTCGAGGGCAAGGCCATTCAGCTTCACCCGCTCGTGTGCTCGGCCTTCAACGCCGACTTCGATGGTGACCAGATGGCCGTGCACCTTCCCCTGAGCCCCGAGGCGCAGGCGGAAGCTCGCGTGTTGATGCTTTCCTCGAACAACATCCTGAAGCCCTCCGACGGCCGTCCGGTGGCGGTTCCGTCGCAGGATATGATCATCGGTCTGTACCACCTGACCACGGTTCGTGACGGCGAAAAGGGAGAGGGCCACGCCTACTCCTCCCTCGCCGAGGCGATCATGGCCATGGAGCGTCACGAGATCCACCTCAACTCCCGAGTGAAGATCATCCTCAACGACTTCGTGCCGTACGAAGGATGGGAAGCACCGGAGGGTTGGGAGCAGGGACAGCCCGTCCTGGTCGAGTGCACCGTGGGACAGGTGCTGTTCAACGAGACTCTTCCGGCCGATTACCCGTGGTTCCGCGGCGTCGCCGACAAGAAGGGCCTCGGACAGCTGGTCAACGACCTCGCCGAGAACTACCCGATGGTCGAGGTTGCCCGCACTCTGGACAACCTCAAGGACACCGGTTTCTACTGGGCTTCGCGCTCCGGCGTGACCGTCGCCGTCTCCGACATCGCGACGCCGCCGAGCAAGCCCCAGATCATGGCAGGCTACGAGCAGCAGGCCGACGAGATCCAGGGCCAGTACGAGATGGGTCTGATCGACGACGACGAGCGTCGTTCCGAGCTGATCGACATCTGGACGAAGGCGACCGACGAGGTGGCCGAGGCGATGCGCGACAACCTCACCGACCTCAACACGATCAACCGCATGGTGTCTTCGGGCGCCCGTGGTAACTGGATGCAGGTCCGTCAGATTGCGGGTATCCGTGGTCTGGTGGCGAACACCCGTGGCGAGATCATGCCCCGCCCGATCAAGTCCTCGTACCGCGAGGGCCTGTCGGTTCTGGAGTACTTCATCGCGACGCACGGTGCTCGTAAGGGCCTTGCCGATACCGCGTTGCGTACCGCGAACTCGGGTTACTTGACCCGTCGTCTCGTGGACGTTTCGCAGGACGTCATCGTTCGCGAACTCGACTGCCAGACCCGTCGTGGCCTGGTGCTCCCGTTGGTGCAGGTCGATCCGGATACCGGCTCTATCTCGCTGCATGAGGACGTCGAGAACTCGATCCACGGCCGTATCCTTGCGGTCGATGTGAAGGATGAGGACGGTAACGTTCTGGTCCCTGCGGGCGAGGACGTTTCGGATTCCGTCATCCAGACGATGTACAAGGCTGGCATCCAGGAAGTTCGCGTCCGTTCGGTGCTGACCTGTGAGTCCGCCGTCGGTGTGTGCGCCAAGTGCTACGGCCGTTCGATGGCCTCGGGCAACCTGGTGGACATTGGTGAGGCCGTGGGCATTATCGCTGCGCAGTCGATCGGTGAGCCGGGTACCCAGCTGACCATGCGTACCTTCCACACCGGTGGTGTTGCCTCCGCCGAGGACATCACTCAGGGTCTGCCCCGTATTCAGGAGCTCTTTGAGGCACGAACCCCGAAGGGCGTGGCTCCGATCTCCGAGATCGCCGGTCGCGTGACCATCGAGGACACCGAGAAGGCCTTGAAGATCATCGTGACGCCGGACAGCAAGGACGACGAGGCCATCGCCTACCCGATCCTGCGCCGTGCTCGCCTGCTCGTGGAAGACGGCGAACGCGTCGAGGTTGGCCAGCAGTTGGTCTCCGGTGCCGTGGATCCGAAGGAAGTTCTGCGTATCCGTGGTCCCCGCGAGGCGCAGAAGCACCTGGTGGACGAGGTCCAGGGCGTGTACCGCTCGCAGGGTGTGGGCATCCACGACAAGCACGTGGAAGTTATCGTCCGTCAGATGACCCGCCGCATCACGGTGATCGAATCCGGCGAGACCGATCTGCTTCCGGGCGAATTGGTGGAGACCGTGCAGTTCCAGCAGGCGAATAAGAAGGCCGTGACGACGCAGCAGCGTCCGGCGGCCGGTCGTCCGGAGCTGATGGGCATCACCAAGGCCTCGTTGGCGACCGACTCGTGGCTCTCTGCGGCCTCCTTCCAGGAGACCACTCGCGTCCTCACGCAGGCCGCGATGGAGGGCAAGTCCGACCCGCTGGTTGGCCTCAAGGAGAACGTCATCATCGGTAAGCTCATCCCCGCCGGTACCGGTTTGGACCGTTACAACGACATCGAGGTTGAGCCGACCGAGGAAGCACGCGAGAAGATGTATGCCAACTCCACCGGTTTTGGTGACTTCAGCTACGCTGCCGAAAATGACGCTTCCGTGGCCGCCGAGTTCCAGGCCATCCCGTTGGATGACTACGACTTCGGCAATAACTAAACACTGAGTTGCGGACCTGCCTTAGGGCGATCCGCACCGAACGACGGCCGGCCCTCTCCAATCTGGAGGGGGCCGGCCGTCGTTAAAGGTGGGGTAGCTTCGTGCCTGTCACCAGGGCCTCCCTCGGACCCTGAATCACCCTCCTCGAGGTTCGCATCGCGCACACAAATTCTGAGAGCGAACTTTTCGCCGATAGATTGACCATGGCGCGGATCACGAGCGGATTCGGGAACAGGAAGGGAGGACGGCATGACACAGGAGTCACACGCCGAAAAGAATCTGGACGAGGAGAACTTCACCCAGCCGGTGGTGTTGAATTCCGACGCCGCCGCGGACAGCCAAGACGCGATCAATCGAGAGATCGATCGGGTTCATCAGGCGGCTCGCAGCGGTGGATCGGCGGAAACGCAACCCCGTCTGGATTTTCCCCCGTATCGGAGTTCGGTGTTGCGGCACCCGACCAAGGACCTCCACCATACGGACCCGGAGCTCATCGAACTCACGTCCCCGGCTTTCGGACATCGCGACGTTCACGAGCTCGAATCCGATCTGACGATCCAGGGCGGCGGAGAACCCGTGGGCGAGAGGATCAAGATCACCGGCCGGGTCATGGACGCCGCCGGTCGCCCGGTCCGTCATCAGCTCGTGGAAATTTGGCAGGCCAATGCCGCTGGACGCTACATCCACAAAAGGGATCAACATCCGGCCCCGATCGACCCGAACTTCACGGGCGTCGGTCGGTGCCTCACCGACGAAGCCGGAAATTACGAATTCACCACCATCAAGCCGGGGCCGTACCCGTGGAAGAACCACCGCAATGCCTGGCGCCCGGCCCACGTGCACTTTTCGCTGTTCGGCACGGACTTTACACAGCGCATGATCACCCAGATGTACTTCCCCGGTGATCCGCTGTTCAGTCTGGATCCGATCTACCAGTCGATTACGGATCAGAAGGCGCGTGATCGTCTGGTCGCGACCTACGACCACGGCGTCTCGGAACACGAATGGCTTTTAGGCTACCGGTGGGACATCGTCCTCGGTGGCAGCCAGCGGACCTGGATGGAACCCGAAGAGGAGCAGCGATGACCCGCGACACGACGACGCGTCCCACCAGCATAGGGCGGCCCCTGGCCGATCACCCGCAGGATCTCACGCCCACCCCTGGGCAAACGATTGGCCCCTTTTTCGGTTATGCCACCGCAGCCGAAGCGGTCGGACTGCCGTACCGTGGAGGCAACGAGCTCGTGGACCGCTCTCGACCGGGCGCGGTGCGTCTGACCGGGCAGGTCTACGACGGCAATGGTGACGTCGTCCCCGATGCCATGATCGAGATCTGGCAGGCGGCCGAGGACGGCTCGATCCCCGAGGAGACCGGGTCGCTACATCGCGACGGTTACACCTTCACAGGGTGGGGGAGGGACGCCGTCGATCGGCTCGGAACCTATTCCTTTACGACCGTCAATCCCGGTCCCACGGACCGCGGACATGCCCCATATTTCCTCATGGTCGTTTTCGCCAGAGGCCTCCTCAATCGCTTGTTCACCCGCGTCTACCTACCGGACGATGCCGAGGCGCTGGATGCGGATCCGCTCTTGGCGTCCTTGCCGGCCGATCGTCGGGCGACGCTTATCGCAGATCGCGAGCCGGACGGCACCTTGCGGCATGACATTCGCCTTCAGGGAAAGGGAGAGACCGTATTCCTTTCGTACCCCGGAATCGACGGCTGACATGACCTTCAGTGATCTCCTCATCCCCGGCGGGCAACGCGCCGACTCCGTGGTCGGGGACGACGCGTTGCTTCGAGCGCTGGTGTCCGCGGAAGCCGAGTGGGTCCGGGCACAGGCTGACGCCGGCGTGCTGGATCCGCCTTTGGCCGCTCGCATCGCCTCCGCGATCGAGCAGGCCGAGATAGATCCTGAGGCCCTCGCGAGCGGGGCCGAAGGTGGGGGCAACCCCGTGATTGGTCTGGTCGCGATGTTGCGTCGGTCAGTCGCGCAGCGGGTTTCGGAAGAGGCCTCCATGGCCGTCCACCGTGCGTTGACCAGCCAAGACGTGATGGACACGGCCCTCATGAGCGTTGTCGCCTCGGCGTTGGCGGGATGCCACGAAGCGTTGGGTCGCACCGGTGACTCCTTGGCTCGCCTGAGTGCCGAACACGCCGACACGGTGATGGTGGCCCGGACGCTAGGCCAGCATGCATTGCCGATGACCTTTGGTGCCCGGGCCGGTCGGTGGCTCGACGGCGTCGCGGCCGCATACCGGGAGACGGACCCCGACCACACGTGGTTGCCCGTATCCGGGGGAGGCGCCGCAGGAACCCACCGCGCGGCGTTGGCGCTCGAATCCATGGCCGAAGACTCGGCCCTGGACATGTCGTTGGGGGATCGGCTCGGGCACTTCTGGGCGCGGCGACTGGGCCTCAATGGTCCCGTCGCCGATCAGGTCTGGCACACGCGGCGTCGCCCCATGATCGACGCGGTCGAGCCCCTGGCCCGAGCCGCCGTCGCGTGCGCCAAGATGGCCGGCGACGTCGTGATCTCCTCGCGCAATGAGATTTCGGAGCTCGCAGAGCCGGCCGCCGAAGGCCGGGGCGGATCCTCTGCGATGGCGCATAAGAAAAATCCGACCCTGTCGATTCTGATCCGCCGATCCGGGGTCACGGCCTCGCGTGCGGTCGGTGCGCTGATGGAGTCAGAGGCCCTCGCGGTTGAGGAACGGTCGGAGCTCGCCTGGCACCTGGAATGGGAGCCAATTCGAACAGTTGCTCGTCACGGACTGATCGCGACGTCCCTTGCGGCGGAACTAGCGGAAGGGCTGATCGTCGATCCCGGGGCGATGACCCGAAATCTCAATCTCGACGGGAATTCGCCCGCGAGCCGGGACACAGGAAATAGCGCGGACCAGGCCCGTGCGGCCGCCCGTCGATGGGACACAGCAAAGGAGCAATCATGACGATGCCGGACCTGATGTCGGTGGCCCTCGGAAGCAATCTGGACGGCGGCCAACCATCCTCGCGGCATGCGAAACCTCTGTTGGTCGTCGGTCCCTCCCTTGGGACGTCCGTGACGCCGCTGTGGGCTCCGGCCGCGGAACACCTGCGAGAAGAATACGACGTCGTCGGGTGGGAACTGCCCGGGCACGGACGGGGCACGCCCGTGAGCGAGCCGTTCACGGTCGAGGAGCTTGCCGAAGGCGTCCACCGATTGGCCGACCGGATCCGTGCCGAACGAGGTCGCCCCGAGGAGAGCTACCTCTATGCGGGGGTCTCGGTCGGCGGAGCAGTCGGTCTCGCTCTGGCACTGGCACACGGGGATGAGCTCAGGGGACTGGCGGTGATCTGCACGGGCGCGAAAATCGGCACGGCGGAGAGCTGGATCGGCCGCGCGGAACTCGTGGAGGGTTCCGGCACTCCCACACAGATCATCCATTCCGCGAAGACCTGGTTTGCCCCCGGGTTCCTCGACCAACAGCCCGTGGTAGGCACCGAACTTCTGCACAGCCTGCAGGAGGCCGACCGAGCCAATTACGGCCTGGTGTGTCGAGCCTTGGCGGTCTTCGACGTCCGCGAGAGGCTGTCCGAGATCGACGTCCCGGTGCTGACCATCGCGGGCGGACACGATCCCGCAACCCCGCCCGAATCCCTTCAGGAAATCGCCGAAGGGGTCCAGTCCGGACGCTCCACGGTCTACCTCGACGCCTCGCACCTCGCGGTCGCCGAGGTCCCGGACCAGGCGGCGGCGGACCTGACAGAGTTCTTCGGCGACCTGCCTGAAAACGCCGCAAGTGGGGCCCCGGCGGTATCCGATTTGCCGGATCCTTCGAAAACCCGCGACGAGGTCAAGGCGGACGGTATGGCGGTTCGCCGCCAGGTCCTTTCCGATGAGCACGTGGACCGAGCGGTATCCGCGACCACGTCCTTTACCGAGCCCTTCCAAGACCTCATCTCCCGGTACGCCTGGGGAGAGATCTGGACCCGTCCAGGATTGGATCGTAAGACGCGCAGCGCCATCACGCTGACCGCGATGATCGCCTTGGGCCACTGGTCCGAATTCGAGATGCACGTCAAGGCGGCTCGCCGCAACGACGTCAGCGTCGCGCAGATACAGGAGATCATCCTGCAATCGGCGATCTACTGCGGCGTTCCTGCCGCCAATACCGCATTCGCCCACGCACAGACCGTCCTTCGTGATCTCGGCGAGATCAGCTAAACCTGCGCTTACCAGGAGGAACCTCATGACCGACCCCACCGCAACATTCATCTACGACGCGGTCCGGACGCCCTTTGGGAAATATGGAGGCGCCCTGTCCGGGACTCGCCCCGATGACTTGGCGGCCTTTGTGGTGCGCCGGGTGGTCGAGCGCTCCGAGGCCCTCGACGCCGCGGAGGTTTCCGAGGTCATGCTCGGCAACGCCAACGGGGCGGGGGAGGAGAACCGCAATGTGGCCCGAATGGCGGCGCTCCTGGCCGGAATGCCGGTATCGACGCCGGGAACCACGATCAACCGACTTTGCGGCTCCTCATTGGACGCTGCGATGCAGGCGAGCCGATCCATTGCGGTTGGTGACGCCGAGATCGTCGTCGCCGGCGGCGTCGAATCAATGTCTCGAGCGCCATGGGTCCTGCCCAAAACGAGCAAGCCATTCCCGGCGGGGGACCTCAACCTGGCCTCGACCACGCTGGGGTGGCGGCTCGTGAACCCCAAGATGGAAGAGGACTGGACCGTGTCCTTGGGAGAGGCCACGGAACGCCTGGCGGAACGGTACGGCGTCGAGCGCGAGGACATGGACGAGTTCGCCGCGACCTCGCATCAGCGCACGGCCTCGGCCTGGGACGAGGGCTTCTACAACAACCTGGTCGAGCAGATGCCAGGGACCGACCTCGAACGTGATGAGTCGTTGCGACCGGGGAGCACCCCAGAGACTCTGGCCGGCCTCAAGACGGTCTTCCGCCGGGACGGCGGACGGGTCACCGCGGGAAACGCCTCGCCCCTCAACGACGGCGCGTCGGCTGTTCTGCTCGGCAACGAGAGGGCAGCAGATCGCATCGGGCGTGCGCCTATCGCCCGTCTGGCGGGGCGCGGGACCGCGGCCAACGAACCGCAATTTTTCGGATACGCGCCGGTCGAGGCGGCTGACCGCGCGCTCGAACAGGCGGGGATTGATTGGGGGCAGGTCGGGGCCGTCGAACTCAATGAGGCCTTCGCCGCACAATCCCTCGCGTGCATTCGTGCCTGGGACATCGATCCGGCGATCGTGAACCGCCACGGCGGGGCCATCGCGATCGGGCATCCCCTGGGTGCTTCCGGTACCCGCATTCTGGGCACGCTCGCGCGTTCTCTCCAGGCATCGGGACGGCGATGGGGCGTCGCGGCGATCTGCATCGGCGTCGGCCAGGGATTGGCCGTCGTCCTCGAAAACGTTGAAGGGAAGAACTGAACCATGACAGAGTTCGCGCAGACCGCGACCGAGGCCGTCCGACATATCGCCGATGGATCGACCGTGATGATCGGCGGATTTGGGGTGGCCGGGCAACCCGTGGAACTGATCGATGCGTTGATCGACCAGGGTGCACAGAACCTGACCGTGGTCAACAATAACGCCGGCAATGGGGACGTGGGCTTGGCCCGTTTAATTCAGCTCGGTCGCGTCAGCAAGGTCATTTGTTCCTTCCCCCGACAAAAAGACTCTTGGCACTTTGACGAAAAATACCGGGCCGGGGAGATCGAACTCGAGCTGGTGCCACAAGGCAACCTTGCCGAGAGAATTCGCGCGGCTGGGGCGGGAATCGGTGGTTTCTTCACGCCGACCGGCTACGGCACCCAACTCGCGGAAGGAAAAGAGACCCGAGAGATCGACGGCGTCCACTACGTCCTGGAGCAGCCCTTGCGGGCCGATTTCTCCCTGACCAAGGCGCAGACGAGCGACGGCGTCGGCAACCTGACCTATCGAAAGACCGCCCGGAACTTCGGGCCGATCATGGCCGCTGCCGCACAGCATTCCATCGTTCAGGTGGCCGAGAGGGTCGAGACCGGCCAAATGGATCCGGAAGCGGTCGTGACCCCGGGAATCTACGTGGATACCGTCGTCGCGATCGACTCCCAGACGCAGAAAGGTGACCAGGCATGAGCACGGTGACAGAGACTCCTCAGACGCGCGAGTCGGCCCTGACCCGCGATGACATGGCACAGATGGTGGCTCGTGACATCCCGACGGGGGCCTTCGTGAACCTCGGGATCGGCCAACCGACCAAGGTCTCCGATTACCTCGACGTCGACCAGGGAGTGACCCTCCACACTGAGAACGGCATGTTGGGCATGGGGCCGGAGGCTCATGGTGAAGATATTGACCCTGACCTGATCAACGCGGGCAAAATTCCGGTTCTGGAGACCCCGGGGACCTCGTATTTCCATCACGCGGATTCGTTCGCCATGATGCGCGGAGGCCACTTGGATATCTGCGTTCTGGGAGCCTTCCAGGTCGCGGCCAACGGCGACCTTGCCAACTGGTCCACCGGGGAGCCCAGCGCGATTCCCGCAGTCGGAGGGGCCATGGATCTGGCGATCGGCGCCAAACAGACGTTCGTCATGATGAACCTTCGATCCAAAGATGGTTCGGCCAAGTTCGTCCCGGAGTGCACCTTTCCGCGGACCGGGGTGGGGTGCGTGTCACGGGTCTACACGGAAGCGGCCGTCTTCGACATCGCCGCCGACGGCGTGCACGTGCGCGAGACCTTCGGTGTGAGTGTGGCGGAACTCGCCGAAGAGCTGGACGTCGAACTCCTGGGCCCCCTCGAAGGCGCCTCGGAAGAAGCTTCGGTTCGATGAGCGACGCCTTTGTGCAGTCGCTGGCCCGCGGGATCTCGGTTCTACGGGCCTTCGACGCCGAGCACGCCAGCATGTCGCTGTCTGAGGTGGCCCAGCGGACGAACCTTACACGGGCGACGGCCCGGAGGTTTCTGCACACCCTGGTCGACCTCGGCTACGTTCACCAGATCGACAAGGAATTCCGGCTGAGTCCTACTGTATTGAGCATCGGCTATTCCTACCTGTCGAGCCTCTCCCTGCCCGACCTGGCATACCCGCATCTCCGGGAACTCTCGGGCCGGATCGGCGAGTCGACGTCGATGTCGGTCTTGGAGGGCGACGACATCATCTACGTCGCCCGGGTCCACGCGCGCCGCATCATGCACGTGGCGATCAGCGTCGGGACGAGCTTTCCGGCCCACGCGACCTCTATGGGCCGCGTTCTTCTGAGCGGACTCTCCGAGGACCGCCTCGAGGAATACTTGGCCCGCCAGCGTCCGGAGAGCATTACGGACCGGACCATCACCGACGTTCAAGATCTGCGCACCCGCATCCGGCGTGCGCGGGAGCGGGGCTGGGAAATGGTCGATCAGGAGCTCGAGATGGGGCTTCGGTCCGTCGCCGCGCCGGTTAAGGACGCTAGAGGTGCGCACATTGCGGCCATCAACGTGTCCATGCGTGTTGGCACGGAGAATGCTCGCGCGGACACGATGGTCGAACGCATCGTTCCGCGCTTGGAAGAAACCGCCCGACGGATCGGGCATGCGTACCGATCAGGCGTTGGTCTCAGCGTCCATTCCTGAATCGTGGGCGTTGTGTGTGCCACATGCGTTCGCCAAGTCGCGGGATCTGGGGTATCGTTGCACGTGAAGTACTCAGTCTCAGTGCGAGTGTGCTGTGCGACGTGGCTCCAACCAGGATGTTGACGGTTTCTCTCCGTGCAATGTGGTTGGCGGAAACATCGCGGTACGCGTTCGGGACGGGCTTCAGAATCAATGGCAGGTATGGATACGGTCCTCTGACGCACATTTTTTATTTTTTGCGTCAAAATGCCATCAATTAACTGTGCCCATTTCCCAATACCGCTAGACCGGACATCAGTGCTCTCAGCGCGGCTCACACCGCACGAGGCATACATTTCAAGGTGACCCGCAAGGGTCGCCAAGATCAAACGGAGAACTCGAAATTGCCTACAATTCAGCAGCTGGTCCGCAAGGGTCGGACTCCCAAGGTCGTTAAGACCAAGGCGCCCGCTCTTAAGGGCAACCCTATGAAGCGCGGCGTCTGCACCCGCGTGTACACCACCACCCCCAAGAAGCCGAACTCCGCTCTGCGTAAGGTCGCCCGCGTCAAGCTCAACGGCGGCGTCGAGGTTACGGCATACATTCCGGGTGAGGGCCACAACCTCCAGGAGCACTCCATCGTGCTCGTTCGCGGTGGTCGTGTGAAGGACCTCCCCGGTGTTCGTTACCGCATCGTCCGTGGCGCGCTTGATACCCAGGGTGTCAAGAACCGTGGCCAGGCTCGTTCGCGCTACGGCGTCAAGAAGGAGAAGAAGTAATGCCTCGTAAGGGTCCCGCTCCCAAGCGTCCTCTCGTCGTCGATCCCGTTTACGGATCGCCGCTCGTGACGCAGCTGATCAACAAGGTCCTGCAGGACGGCAAGAAGTCCACCGCCGAGCGCATCGTTTACGGTGCCCTCGAGGGTGTCGCCCAGAAGACCGGCTCCGACGCCGTCACGACCCTCAAGAAGGCTATGGATAACATCAAGCCTTCCCTCGAGGTTCGTTCCCGCCGAGTTGGCGGTGCAACCTACCAGGTGCCGGTTGAGGTCCGTTCGGGCCGTTCGACCGCCCTGGCCCTGCGCTGGCTCGTGGGCTTCTCCAAGCTTCGCCGAGAGAAGACCATGACCGAGCGTCTGATGAACGAGATCATGGATGCTTCCAATGGTCTCGGTGCCGCTGTGAAGCGTCGCGAAGATACCCACAAGATGGCCGAGTCCAACAAGGCCTTCGCACACTATCGCTGGTAATTTCATCCTGTTGGCCCGCTCGATCCGGGCGGGCCTTCCGGTTGATCCACCTGAAAGGGACACATCGTGGCACTTGACGTGCTTACCGACCTGAACAAGGTCCGCAATATCGGCATCATGGCCCACATCGATGCCGGCAAGACCACCACTACCGAACGCATCCTGTACTACACCGGTATCAACCACAAGATCGGTGAGACCCACGACGGTGCATCCACGATGGACTGGATGGCCCAGGAACAGGAACGCGGCATCACGATTACCTCCGCCGCGACCACGTGCTTCTGGAAGAACAACCAGATCAACATCATCGATACTCCGGGCCACGTCGACTTCACCGTCGAGGTGGAGCGTTCGTTGCGCGTGCTCGACGGCGCCGTTGCTGTGTTTGACGGCAAGGAAGGCGTTGAGCCGCAGTCCGAGACGGTGTGGCGTCAGGCGGACAAGTACGAGGTTCCCCGCATTTGCTTCGTCAACAAGATGGACAAGCTCGGTGCGGATTTCTACTTCACCGTTGACACCATCGTTAAGCGTCTCGGCGCGACCCCGATCGTCATGCAGCTGCCCATCGGTGCAGAGAATGACTTCGTCGGCGTCGTCGACCTGCTTGAGATGAAGGCTTACGTCTGGCACGGCGATGCCAAGGGCGACGTCACGCTCGGCCAGAGCTACGAGACCCAGGAGATCCCCGCGGACCTCCAGGAGCGTGCCGAAGAGTACCGTAACCAGCTCGTGGAGCAGGTTGCTGAGTCCTCTGAGGAACTCATGGAGAAGTACCTCGAAGGTGAAGAGCTGACCATCGACGAACTCAAGGCTGGCATCCGCCAGTTGACCGTCGATAACGCTGCTTACCCGGTCTTCTGTGGTTCGGCGTTCAAGAACCGCGGCGTTCAGCCGATGCTCGACGCCGTGATCGACTACTTGCCTTCGCCGCTCGATGTGCCCCCGATGGTCGGTCACGACCCCAAGGACGAAGAGGTCGAGTTGACCCGTCGCCCCGCGAAGGACGAGCCGTTCTCCGCGTTGGCGTTCAAGGTTGCCGCTCACCCGTTCTACGGCCAGTTGACCTACATCCGCGTGTACTCCGGTACGGCCTCCTCGGGTCAGCAGGTGCTCAACTCGACCAAGCAGCGTCGTGAGCGCATCGGCAAGCTCTTCCAGATGCACTCCAACAAGGAGAATCCGGTTGAGGAGATCCAGGCGGGTCACATCTACGCCGCGATTGGTCTCAAGGAGACCACGACCGGTGACACCCTGTCGGATCAGGCGAACCCGATCGTCCTCGAGTCGATGACCTTCCCCAAGCCCGTGATCTTCGTTGCCATTGAGCCGAAGACCAAGAGCGACCAGGAGAAGCTGTCGACGGCTATCCAGAAGCTGTCCGCTGAGGACCCGACCTTCACGGTCAACCTCAACGACGAGACCGGTCAGACTGAGATCGGCGGTATGGGCGAGCTTCACCTCGACGTCCTCGTGGATCGCATGAAGCGCGAATTCCGCGTGGAGGCGAACGTGGGTAAGCCGCAGGTGGCTTACCGCGAGACCATCAAGAAGGCCGTCGAGAAGGTTGACTACACCCACAAGAAGCAGACCGGTGGTTCCGGTCAGTTCGCTAAGGTGCAGATGAACTTCGAGCCGATCGCGCTCGACGCCGAAGAACTCTACGAGTTCGAGGATAAGATCACCGGCGGCCGCGTGCCCCGTGAATACATCCCGTCGGTGGATGCCGGCATCCAGGATGCGATGCAGCTCGGCATTCTCGCGGGATACCCCGTGGTTGGTGTGAAGGCCACCCTGGTGGACGGCGCCTACCACGACGTCGACTCCTCCGAAATGGCCTTCAAGATCGCCGGTTCGATGGTATTCAAGGAAGGCGCACGCCGCGCCAACCCGGTACTGCTCGAGCCGTTGATGGCCGTCGAGGTTCGTACTCCGGAGGAGTACATGGGTGACGTCATCGGCGACTTGAATTCGCGCCGTGGCCACATCCAGTCCATGGAAGACGTCGCCGGCGTGAAGCTGGTCTCGGCTCTCGTTCCGCTGTCCGAAATGTTCGGCTACATCGGTGACCTGCGTTCCAAGACGCAGGGTCGTGCGGTGTACTCGATGACCTTCGACAGCTACTCCGAGGTTCCGAAGGCCGTCGCCGACGAAATCATCCAGAAGAGCCGCGGAGAGTAATTCCCCGCATGGCGGCTCTTCTGGGCCGCTGACCTAATCCATTCAATACAGCCTCGGAAGCTTGCGCTGGTTTTCGTACGGGAAGTCTTTTCCGTTATTGTTGACCAGGAATCCGTCTTCAACCACGGACTGCGCAGAAAGCCAGCGCAAGTTTCCATCAAACGTTCTAGGAGGAACATAGTGGCTAAGGCAAAGTTCGAGCGCTCCAAGCCGCACGTCAACATCGGTACCATCGGTCACGTTGACCACGGTAAGACCACGTTGACTGCTGCCATCTCGCAGGTTCTGGCGAACAAATTCCCGGACCTCAACGAGAAGAAGGACTTCGGTATGATCGACTCCGCTCCTGAGGAGCGGCAGCGCGGTATTACCATCAACATTGCTCACATTGAGTACCAGACCGACAAGCGTCACTACGCACACGTTGACGCCCCCGGGCACGCTGACTACGTCAAGAACATGATCACCGGTGCTGCCCAGATGGACGGCGCTATCCTCGTGGTCGCCGCCACCGACGGCCCCATGGCCCAGACTCGCGAGCACGTCCTGCTCGCTCGCCAGGTTGGCGTTCCCTCCCTCCTCGTCGCGCTGAACAAGTCCGACATGGTTGAGGACGAGGAACTGCTCGACTTGGTCGAGATGGAGGTTCGCGAACTGCTGTCCTCGCAGGAGTTCGACGGCGACAACGCCCCCGTCATCCGCGTGTCCGCTCTCAAGGCCCTCGAGGGCGACGAGAAGTGGGTCAAGTCGGTTGAGGACCTCATGGAGGCCGTGGACGAGTTCATCCCGGATCCGGTTCGCGACAAGGACAAGCCCTTCCTCATGCCGATCGAGGACGTCTTCACGATTACCGGCCGCGGCACCGTCGTGACCGGCCGTGCAGAGCGCGGTACCCTGAAGCTCAACTCGGATGTCGAGATCATCGGTATCCGCGACCTTCAGAAGACCACCGTGACCGGTATCGAGATGTTCCACAAGCAGTTGGACGAGGCCTGGGCCGGAGAGAACTGTGGTCTGCTCCTTCGTGGCCTCAAGCGCGACGACGTCGAGCGTGGACAGGTTGTTGCAGCCCCCGGCTCGATCACCCCGCACACCAACTTCGAGGCGAACGTCTACATCCTCTCGAAGGATGAGGGTGGCCGTCACAACCCGTTCTACTCGAACTACCGTCCGCAGTTCTACTTCCGCACCACGGACGTTACCGGCGTTATCACTCTGCCCGAGGGCACCGAGATGGTTATGCCCGGCGACAACACCGAGATGAGCGTTGAGCTGATCCAGCCCATCGCTATGGAAGAGGGCCTCGGCTTCGCTATCCGTGAGGGTGGCCGCACCGTTGGTTCGGGTCGCGTCACCAAGATCACCAAGTAGTCATATCTGGTGATTTCGACGTGGGAATGATCACTCGTTCCTGACGTCAAACCCTAAAGGGCCCCGGCTATGCCGGGGCCCTTTTGCGTACTCAGAGGCGCATTATTGTCGACCTCAAGCGACGTGACATCCCGGTCTGGGGGACCCGCGGCCGCTTCGTCGCTGGAACCTGAGAGTATTCTTGAAAGTATAAAGTCCAAATTTGAACAAGAACCCGTTGGGGGATCTTTCCCTCAACGCGGGTCGGTCTAGGCACAGTAGTCAAGAAAGTAGCCGAAGTGTCCCCGTCAGTCTCTCGCCGAACATTTGTCACTGCCTCATTAGCCACCGGTGCCGCGGTAGCTGTCGGTTCGGAGGCGAGTCCAGCGCTAGCTGCGCCGCCCGCCGAAGTTCGGAGTGGCCCGCGCATTGCGGTCATCGGTTCGGGGTATGGCGGGGCCGTCGCAGCCCGAAGTCTTGCCGAAGCGGGGCGTCGGGTTGATCTCATTGAAATGGGCGCGGACTGGGAAGCCATGTCGAGTTCTTCCGGTCCGGTCTTTCCGGGTATGCGCTCACCCAATGAACGGTCGATGTGGTTTAAGAATCGAACGGATATGCCGTTCAGCTACTTGGGCGGCCTGGACATTATCAACCGTCCCATCAGGCGTGCCGCCGGCGTTCTCGATATCGAAACCTTTGCCGGAATCAAGGTGTACCTGGGGCGGGGCGTCGGGGGTGGGTCGCTGGTCAACGGCGGCATGGCCGTGACGCCGTCGCGCTCCTTCTTCGAAAAGGTGCTTCCGTCGGTCGATGCCGCGGAGATGTATGACACCTATTTCCCGCGGGCTCGGCAACAGCTGCTCGTCACCGAGCCGCCTTTGGACATCGTGATGAACTCTCCGTGGTACCAATTTGCGCGGGTCAGTGCGCTGCAGGCCAAGAAAGTGGGGTACCGACACCAACTGGTCCCCAATGTCTACGATTTCGACTACCTGCGTAAGGAAACGTTCAAGCAGGTTCCGCGCTCTGCCCTCGTTGGTGAGGTGATGTTTGGGAATAACTACGGCAAACGATCGTTGCCCAAATCTATTCTCCGGACGGCGTTGGCAACGAACAGAGTGAACCTCATTCCTATGACGGAGGTGACGCAGCTATCCCAGCGCCCGGATGGAACCTTTGAGCTTTCACTGCGAACCATTGACTTCTGGGGCAAAGAAACAGAGCGGCGGACGGCGGTCTACGACCGCGTCGTGCTCGCCGCCGGTTCTGAGGGGACGTCTCGTTTGCTGCTCAAGGCCAAGCGTTACGGCACGGTGAAGGGTCTGCCGGATGCGATTGGCCAGTACTGGGGCCCCAACGGCAATGTGATGCTGGCTCGGCGGATGTGGGGATACCCCACGGGCATGCATCAATCGACGATTCCTGTCCTGGGCGTGAGCAACTGGGATGACTCGGAACGATCCGTCTTCGCTGAAATCGCGCCGTTCCCCACCGGCATCGAGCTGCATACCGGCGTGTACTTGGCTATCACCAACAACCCCAACACAGGGAAATTCACGTGGGATGACCAGCGGAGAAATGTGCACCTCGACTGGGGGCCGAGTCACGCGAAACCAGGGGTCGACGCCGTTCGGGCATTCTTTGACCCGATCAACAGAGCACATTCGGGTACTGCGTACCGCGCCGATGTCTTCGAACGTCGGCAGCAATTCGCCGACTACTTCACGTACCACCCGCTTGGCGGGGCCGTGCTGGGGGAGGCCACGGATCTTTCGGGCGAGGTTAAAGGCGTACCAGGGCTATTCGTCATGGACGGTTCGTTGATCCCGGCGAAGATCGGTGTCAACCCCTTCGTCACCATCACGGCATTGGCCGAACGCAATATGGACCGGCTCATTGCGGGCCACCGATTCTAGGAGCACCACGAATAATGCAAGATCTTGTCACCACCCGGCGGCACCATGGCACGGTGAAGAGAGCACTTCTCTGGGCGGCACCGGTCGTTGCGGCATCCACGATGATTCCGGCCGTAGCGGCCAGCGCACAGCCTGGGCGGGTTCGGTTTATCGTCGCTGACCCCTCCGTGAACTTCGGAACGTTTAGACCGGAATGGGATGTGCCGGTGTATCGATTCGCTTCAGGTAATGCGCAACGCACCAAAGCGTCCCTTCCGTCGTCGTTCATCATCCGCAACGACGGTTCGGTCCCGGCGGAGAACCCCACAGGCCAATTGACTCTCACCATGCGGGACTATGACACGGACTATGCACCGGTGGGAGCTAACCAGATGAAGGTGACTTCTCCGTCGAGTGCGGTGAGTATTCGGGAAGAGCGAACGCCGATCGGATCCCGTGAAGGCTCACGGTTTAGGGTTTCTTACCGGGGGATCATCCAACCGGGACAAAGTGTGAACGCTCCGTTGCGATACTTCGTGAACCCGCCATTTCGCAACGTCACCTTCAACCTCTTGGTCTCCGCGCTGGCTGATTCACCTGGAGGCGAGGTGCCGGGGGAGCGAAGCGAACGCATGGGCCACGTGCCAGGCTTTGGTGGATGGCTCTAAGGAGCCTTGTTCTCGTTGACGGTTACCCGACGTCCGTGCGGGGCAGGCGATCACGCAGGCCTCGTGCGGACATCTCGCCTATCAGGCGAAACGTGCATGTGTCTCTGACCACTTCGTGAATTATGGGTTGCCAAGACTTTGCGGCCTCTGGCAAGATAGAGGACGTTGTTCAAGCGCTTGTTGGCGTTGAATTGCCCGAATAGGCCTCATGGGCCGCCCGGGCGATCCGCACAAGCCCAAAATGACCCGGTCCGAAAGCTCAACGGCAGTCTGCGCGAACAAAGCGCGACACGCCCGAGTACGGGGGTCGGTGCTTCTGCGAATTGAGGAACCCGGGAATGCCGGATTCAGTTCGTGTGAGGCGGCGCCGGAAATTCAGGATAAATCCGCAACGGCGGATACCTGAGTGACTGCCTGAAGACGCCATACAGAGGAGCCCTTGAGGTTCCTACACAGGGAAGTACTTGAAGAAAGAGAGTCCGACAGATGGCGGGACAGAAAATCCGCATCCGGCTGAAGTCGTATGACCACGAGGTCATCGATTCTTCGGCCCGGAAGATTGTTGAGACGGTGACGCGTGCAGGCGCGACGGTTGTTGGCCCCGTGCCGCTGCCCACCGAGAAGAACGTGTACTGCGTGATCCGCTCGCCGCACAAGTATAAGGACAGCCGCGAGCACTTTGAGATGCGTACGCACAAGCGGCTGATCGACATCGTCGACCCCACGCCCAAGGCAGTTGACTCGCTCATGCGCCTGGACCTGCCGGCAGACGTGAACATCGAAATCAAGCTGTAAAGAGGATCGCATCCCAATGACTACCAAATTCGAGCGCCAGGTGAAGGGCCTGCTGGGCACCAAGCTTGGCATGACCCAGGTCTGGGACGAGAACGGCAAATTTGTGCCGGTTACCGTCGTCAAGGCCGATTCCAATGTCGTCACCCAGCTGCGCGGCCAAGAGTCCGACGGCTACAACGCTGTCCAGATCGGCTATGGTGCGATCGACCCCCGCAAGGTCACCAAGCCCATGGCCGGACACTTCGAGAAGGCCGGGACCACCCCGCGTCGTCACCTCGTCGAAATCCGCACCTCTGACTCCGCTGAGTACTCCCTCGGACAGGAACTGTCCGTCGAGATCTTCGAGGTCGGCCAGCGTGTCGACGTCGTGGGCAAGACCAAGGGCAAGGGCTTTGCCGGTGTTATGAAGCGTCACGGCTTCAAGGGCGTCAGTGCTTCGCACGGTGCGCACAAGAACCACCGCAAGCCGGGTTCCATCGGCGGCGCGTCCTATCCTGCTCGCGTGTTCAAGGGAATGCGCATGGCGGGACGTATGGGCAACAACCGTCACACCACCCAGAACCTCACGATTCAGGGTGTCGATACCGAGAACAACGTTCTGCTGATCAAGGGCGCCATCCCCGGCCCCAAGAATGGCGTGGTTCTGGTTCGCACCGCTGTGAAGGGAGCCTAACTCCAATGGCTACTGAAACCGTTAAGGTCGACCTGCCGGCCGATGTCTTCGGTGTTGAGCCCAATGAGGCGTTGATGCACCAGGTCGTCATCGCCCAGTTGGCCGCTGCCCGCCAGGGTACGCACAAGGCGAAGAACCGCGGCGAGGTCGCTGGTTCGGGCCGCAAGCCGTTCAAGCAGAAGGGCACCGGCCGTGCCCGTCAGGGTTCGGTCCGTATGCCGCAGCACACCGGCGGTGGCGTCGTTCACGGCCCCGTGCCGCGTGACTACTCGCAGCGCACCCCCAAGAAGATGAAGGCCGCGGCTCTCCGCGGTGCTCTCTCCGATCGCGCGAACCACGGCCGCATCCATGTGGTCAGCTCGCTCGTCGAGGAGATCTCCACCAAGGCAGCCAAGGCAGCCCTGAGGGACCTCACCTCTCGCAATAAGGTGCTGGTGGTTATCGACCGCAAGGAAGATAACGTCGCCCTGTCCGTCCGCAACCTCGAGTTTGCCCACGTACTGTACGCCGATCAGCTCAACACTTACGACGTGTTGCGCGCCGACGACGTGGTCTTCACCAAGGATGCGTACGACGTATTTGTGGCATTCGCCAGCAAGGCTGGAAAGAACCAGGAGGACGCCAAGTGAGCGCCACCATCAAGGATCCCCGCGACGTCATCATTGCGCCTGTCGTTTCGGAGAAGAGCTACGGGTTGATCGACGAAGGTAAGTACACCTTCGAGGTCGATACCCGTTCGAATAAGTCGGAAATCAAGGATGCCGTGGAGCGTATCTTCGGCGTCAAGGTTTCGACCGTCAACACCATCAACCGTGCCGGCAAGCGGAAGCGCACGCGCTTCGGCTGGGGCTCCCGCAAGAACACCAAGCGTGCGATTGTGACCCTGCGCGAAGGCACCATCGATATCTTCGGCGGTCCGCAGGCCTAGCGCCGCGGAGACCACTTTAACGAGGAACTAAATTATGGCTATCCGTAAATACAAGCCGACAACGCCGGGCCGTCGCGGTTCGAGCGTTGCCGACTTTGCAGAAATCACGCGTGCGACTCCCGAAAAGTCGTTGATCCGCCCGCTCTCTAAGACCGGTGGACGCAACAACAGCGGTCGCATCACTACCCGTCACAAGGGCGGCGGACACAAGCGGGCCTACCGTTTGATCGATTTCCGTCGTCACGACAAGGACGGCGTGAATGCTCGCGTCGCACACATCGAATACGATCCCAACCGCACGGCGCGCATCGCGCTCCTGCACTATGTCGATGGCGCTAAGCGTTACATCGTTGCCCCGAATCGCTTGAAGCAGGGCGACGTCGTCGAATCCGGTCCGAATGCGGATATCAAGCCCGGCAATAACTTGCCGTTGCGGAATATCCCCGTCGGTACCGTGATCCACGCCGTTGAACTGCGTCCCGGTGGCGGTGCCAAGTTGGCTCGCTCCGCAGGCGCTTCCGTGCAGCTCGTTGCTAAGGAAGGCAAGTACGGCCAGCTCCGTTTGCCCTCCGGCGAGATCCGCAACGTTGACGTTCGTTGCCGCGCGACGATTGGCGAGGTCGGCAACGCCGAGCAGACCAACATCAACTGGGGCAAGGCCGGCCGTAACCGCTGGAAGGGCATCCGCCCGACCGTCCGCGGTGTCGTCATGAACCCCGTCGATCACCCCCACGGTGGTGGCGAGGGCAAGACGTCCGGTGGTCGTCACCCCGTCAACCCGAACGGCAAGCCCGAGGGACGCACCCGTCGCCCCAACAAGGAAAGCGACAAGCTCATTGTGCGTCGTCGTCGTACTGGCAAGAACAAGCGCTAAGGAGCCTGAAACATGCCTCGTAGTTTGAAAAAGGGCCCTTTCGTCGACCAGCACCTCTTCCTGAAGGTAGCCGCTCAGAACGATAAGGGCAGCAAGAACGTCATCAAGACGTGGTCCCGTCGCTCGATGATCATCCCCGACATGCTCGGGCACACGATTGCCGTGCATGACGGACGCAAGCACGTCCCCGTGTTCATCACCGAGTCGATGGTCGGGCACAAGCTCGGCGAATTCGCTCCCACGCGGACTTTCCGCGGCCATGTGAAGGACGACCGCAAGGGTAAGCGTCGCTAAGTCGGGAAACCGACTAGCAACGTTCACTCTTCGGCATAAGACGAAAGAGAGATAGGCAATGGAAGCCAAGGCATCTGCGCGCTACGTTCGCGTGACGCCTATGAAGGCCCGGCGCGTCGTCAACCTGATTCGTGGCAAGCAGGCGAATGAGGCACTGGCGATTCTGAAGTTTGCCCCGCAGGGCGCTTCGGAACCGGTCTTCAAGATCGTCGAGTCGGCTGTGGCAAATGCCCGCCAGCTCGCGGATCGCGACAGCGTCGCTTACAAAGAAGAAGAACTCTTCATCAGCGAAGCGTACGTGGACGAAGGCCCGACCATGAAGCGGTTCCAGCCGCGTGCTCAGGGTCGTGCATACCGCATCAACAAGCGAACCAGCCACATCACCGTGGTGCTCGCTACCCCGGAGAACGAGGAGGACCGCTAAGTGGGACAGAAAATCAACCCGCACGGATTCCGACTGGGGATCACCACGGACCACAAGTCACACTGGTTCGCTGACTCCAACAAGGAAGGCCAGCGCTACAAGGACTTCATCCGCGAGGACGTGAAGATCCGTGAACTCATGTCGAACGGCATGGAGCGCGCCGGCATCGCCAACGTCGAGATCGAGCGTACCCGTGACCGTGTCCGTGTGGATATCCACACCGCACGCCCCGGTATCGTCATCGGCCGCCGTGGCGCCGAAGCTGATCGCATCCGCGGCGAGCTCGAGAAGCTCACCGGCAAGCAGATCCAGCTGAACATCCTCGAGGTCTCGAACCCCGAGGTCAACGCCCAGCTCGTAGCTCAGGGTGTTGCGGAGCAGCTCGCTTCGCGTGTGGCTTTCCGCCGCGCGATGAAGAAGGCCATCCAGTCCGCAGAGCGGGCCGGAGCCAAGGGCATCCGTATTCAGTGCTCGGGTCGTCTTGGCGGCGCCGAAATGTCCCGCTCGGAGTTCTACCGAGAGGGTCGCGTGCCGCTGCACACCCTTCGCGCCAACATCGATTACGGCTTCTTCGAGGCCAAGACCACCTTCGGTCGCATCGGTGTCAAGGTGTGGATCTACAAGGGTGACTTGACCGATAAGGAACTTGCTGCTCAGCAGGCCGCGCAGGGTAACCGCCGCGGTAACAACGATCGCCGCCCCGGTGGTGGCGAGCGTCGTCGTCGTAACGCCGGTGGAGCCGGTCGTCGCGGTGGACGCAACGAGCAGCAGAATGGCGCTTCGGAAGCTCCGGCGGCCGAAGCCAAGACTGCAGAAAACGGTGAGGCATAAATGCTGATTCCCCGTCGCGTAAAATACCGCAAGCAGCACCACCCGAAGCGTAGCGGCGTCGCCAAGGGCGGCACCACCGTGACCTTCGGTGACTGGGGCGTTCAGGCGTTGGCACCCGCGTATGTGACCAACCGCCAGATCGAGGCTGCTCGTATCGCCATGACTCGCTACATCAAGCGTGGCGGTAAGGTCTGGATCAACATCTTCCCGGACCGCCCGCTGACCAAGAAGCCTGCCGAAACCCGCATGGGTTCCGGTAAGGGTTCCCCCGAGTGGTGGGTCGCCAACGTCAAGCCCGGTCGCGTTGTCTTTGAACTGGGTGGCGTCAGCGACGAAGTCGCTAAAGAGGCGCTTCGCCTGGCAATCCACAAGCTCCCCATGAAGGCACGCATCGTGCGTCGCGAAGGTGGTGAATAGAAATGGCAGTAGGATCCAAGGATCTCTCGATCGATCAGCTCGCTGAGCTGGATAACGGGGCCCTCACCGAGAAGCTGCGTTCG
The DNA here is from genome assembly GCF_003989425.1 of Kocuria sp. HSID16901. Lineage (NCBI taxonomy): Bacteria > Bacillati > Actinomycetota > Actinomycetes > Micrococcales > Micrococcaceae > Kocuria > Kocuria sp. HSID16901. Next base: position 308,186 of record NZ_RBLM01000001.1, read on the forward strand.
TCCAAGGAAGAGTTGTTCAACCTCCGTTTCCAAAAGGCCACGGGGCAACTCCAGAATGCAGGTCGCTTCGCGGCTGTCAAGCGCGATATCGCACGCATCTACACGGTGCTGCGTGAGCGTGAATTGGGCATCCGCCCCGAGGCAACGCCCGCCGGTGACGCCTCTGACAAGAAGGCCGATAAGAAGGCTGCAAAGGCAGCGAAGAAGGCCGAGAAGGCTAGCGCTACCGAAGGTGATGCCAAGTGAGTGAACAGAAGACGGAAGAGCGTAATCTCCGCAAGACCCGTCGCGGCTTCGTCGTGTCCGACAAAATGGACAAGACGGTCGTCGTCGAGGTGGAAGATCACGTCAAGCACGGCCTGTACGGCAAGGTCATGCGTCGCAGCAACAAAGTGAAGGCGCACGACGAGCAGAACACCGCCGGTGTTGGTGACTTCGTGCGCATCATGGAGACCCGACCCCTGTCGGCTTCCAAGCGCTGGCGCATCGTCGAGATCTTGGAGCGCGCTAAGTAAAAAGCGAGCTGTGATCTCATGATCAAAGGCCCCTTCCCGTCACTCGGGGAGGGGCCTTTGTGTGCCCTTCTGCGTGCACAACGGCTGGTGAGATCAGGCCGTACGAATGCATGAGCAGAGTCACTAGTGGTAGGCCAAGGGCCCCTATGCCATGGGCAAATTGCGTGGTAAAGTATTGACCTTGTGTGGACTTTTCGTGCCCACTGTGCGTTGCCTCGTGCGACGTCATGTGGAGCGAAATTCGCACATGTTCCACGGAATTCTTCCGTGCCAGTGCATAATGACGCGGGCATGAGCCATGGATGGCAAAGTAGCCGGCGGTTCACGATGTTCCTGGCATGAAGAATTCCTAGGCGTACCGCTGACCCTCGATCACCTAGCCAGGCAGTGCCTCACTGGGTGACGACACGGGGAAACGGTGCGTCATCAACCCCGACCAGCTGTTCCGCAAGGCCCACGGCGAGCGAGTAGGCATGACCTACCGGCGGCGTGAGAACCGGTGAGACGACAGGAGTAACTAGTGATTCAGCAGGAGTCACGGCTGAAGGTTGCCGACAACACGGGTGCCAAGGAAATCCTTGCCATTCGCATTCTCGGTGGATCTGGCCGTCGCTACGCAGGTATTGGCGACATCATCGTCGCCACCGTCAAGGACGCAATTCCTGGCGGAAACGTCAAGAAGGGTGACGTCGTCAAGGCCGTCATCGTTCGCACCAAGAAGGAGACCCGTCGCTCGGACGGCTCTTACATCAAGTTCAACGAGAACTCAGCAGTGATCCTCAAGAACACCGACGGCGAGCCCCGCGGTACCCGTATCTTCGGGCCGGTTGGGCGCGAGCTCCGCGATAAGAAGTTCATGAAGATCATTTCGCTTGCTCCGGAGGTGCTCTAACTTATGGCTAAGATCAAGAGCGGTGACCTGGTACAGGTCATTTCAGGTTCCGATAAGGGCAAGCAGGGCAAGGTCCTGAAGGTATTCCCCGAGACCAACCGCGTTCTCGTCGAGGGCGTCAAGGTTGTCACCAAGCACACCAAGGCCAACCCGAACACCGGTGAGGGTGGCGGCATTCAGAAGGTTGAAGCATCGATCCACGTTTCCAACGTTGCGATCGTTGATCCCGAGACCAAGAAGCCTAGCCGCGTTGGCCACCGCGAAGAGACCGTTGAGCGAGACGGACGCACCCGCACCGTTCGCGTGCGCGTGTCCAAGAGCTCGGGTAAGGACCTCTAATGACCGAAACCAAGATCACCCCCCGCCTCAAGACCAAGTTCAAGGACGAGGTTGTTCCGGCACTGCAGAGCGAGTTCTCCTACGGGAACCCGATGCAGTCCCCGAAGCTCGTCAAGGTCGTCGTCAACATGGGTGTTGGAGACGCCGCGCGCGATTCCAAGCTCATCGATTCGGCCGTCAAGGATCTGACCCTCATCACGGGTCAGAAGCCCCAGGTCACCCGCGCCAAGAAGTCGATCGCGCAGTTCAAGCTGCGTGAAGGTCAGCCCATTGGCTGCCACACGACCCTGCGTGGAGACCGCATGTGGGAATTCCTGGACCGCCTGATTTCTCTGGCATTGCCCCGCATCCGCGACTTCCGCGGCTTGTCGGATCGCCAGTTTGACGGCAACGGGAACTACACGTTCGGTCTGACCGAACAGTCGATGTTCCACGAAATCGATCAGGACGCGATCGACCGCGTGCGTGGCATGGACATCACCGTGGTCACGACCGCCAAGACCGACGACGAGGGTCGCGCGCTGCTTCGCCAGCTCGGCTTCCCGTTCAAGACCAACTAACTGCTACGTTTCAGGTCCGCCCCCGGCTTCCGGGGATCGGAAACCGTGACGAGGAAGGGCTAGTGCCCACATGACCATGACAGATCCTGTCGCAGACATGCTGACGCGTCTGCGCAACGCAAATTCGGCACATCACGATTCTGTGTCCATGCCGTACTCCAAGCTCAAAGGCCGGATCGCTGACATCCTCAAGGCCGAGGGCTACATCAAGGATTGGCACGAGGAAGAGGCTCAGGTCGGTAAGACTCTGACTCTCGAGCTCAAGTTCGGTCCGAACCGCGAGAATTCCATTGCTGGTGTTCGCCGCATTTCCAAGCCGGGCCTGCGCGTTTACGCGAAGTCCACCAACCTGCCTCAGGTTCTCGGTGGACTCGGCATCGCCATCCTGTCCACCTCTTCGGGACTGCTTACCGACAAGCAGGCTTCCAAGAAGGGCGTGGGCGGCGAAGTCCTCGCCTACGTCTGGTAGTCGGTCACAAGAGAAAGGAAGAGAAGAATGTCACGTATTGGACGTCTCCCCATCTCGGTGCCGGCTGGTGTTGAGGTAAAGATCGACGGCTCCCTCGTGAGCGTGAAGGGTCCCAAGGGAGAGCTCTCCCAAGAGATCGCTTCGCCGATCACCGTCACTCTCGACGGCGACACCCTCACCGTCAATCGTCCCGACGATGAACGCGAGTCCCGCTCGCTCCATGGCTTGAGTCGCACGCTGATCAACAACATGATCATCGGCGTTTCTCAGGGCTACAACAAGAAGCTCGAGATCGTTGGTACCGGTTACCGCGTTCTGGCAAAGGGCTCGGACCTCGAGTTCGCGCTGGGCTACAGCCACCCTGTGTCTGTGAAGGCTCCCGAAGGAATCACCTTCACGGTTGAGGGCAACAACAAGCTCACCGTCTCGGGTATTCACAAGCAGCAGGTCGGCCAGGTGGCCGCCAACATCCGCAGCCTCCGCGCTCCCGATCCCTATAAGGGCAAGGGTGTTCGCTACGAGGGCGAGCAGATCCGCCGCAAGGTCGGAAAGGCTGGTAAGTAAACATGGCTAACAAGACGAAGTTCGCTGCTCGCAAGCGCCGCCACGCGCGCGTTCGCAAGCACGTCTCCGGTACCGCGGCGCGTCCCCGTCTCTCGGTGTTCCGTTCGACCAAGCACATGTTCGTGCAGGTCATCGACGACGCCCAGGGCAACACGCTGGCCTCGGCTTCCACGCTGGAAGCCGAGTTGCGTTCCGCAACCGATATGGACAAGACCGCAAAGGCCAAGCGCGTCGGTGAATTGATCGCCGAACGTGCCAAGGCTGCGGGCGTCGAGTCCGTTGTATTCGATCGTGGCGGCAACAAGTACCACGGCCGCGTGGCCGCTGTTGCTGAAGGCGCCCGGGAAGGTGGGCTGGCACTGTGAGCGAGCAGACTGCAAACGAAAAGGAAAATCAGGTGGCAGAGAACAACGCTGCAACTGAGAACTCCGAGACCGAGAACTCCTCGAAGCGCGACGACCGTCGCGGCGGCAACCGCGGTGAACGCGGCGGCCGTGGTCGCAATGACCGCAACGATCGCGGAGGCCGCGGTGGACGTGGCGGCCGCGATGAGGAGAAGGACAAGTACATCGAGAAGGTTGTCACCATCAACCGCGTCTCGAAGGTCGTCAAGGGCGGCCGTCGCTTCAGCTTCACCGCTCTCGTCGTCGTAGGCGACGGTAACGGTTTGGTCGGCGTCGGCTACGGAAAGGCCAAGGAAGTTCCCTCGGCTATTTCCAAGGGTGTCGAGGAAGCAAAGAAGAACTTCTTCCGCGTGCCCCGCGTCGAGGACCGCACGATCCCGCACCGTGTGCAGGGTGAAGCGGCCGCAGGTGTCGTTATGCTCCGTCCCGCTACCGCTGGTACCGGTGTTATCGCCGGTGGTCCGGTGCGTGCGGTACTCGAGTGTGCGGGTATCCACGACGTGCTGTCCAAGTCCCTCGGTTCCTCGAACCAGATCAATATCGTGCACGCGGCCATTGAGGCCCTGCGTATGCTCGAAGAGCCCGTTGCCGTTGCGGCCCGCCGTGGTCTGCCGAACGACGAGGTTATCCCGAGCTACCTGCTGCGCGATGAAAAGGCAGGTGCGTAATGACCGGAAAGCGTATTCAGCCCAGCGATTCCAAGCTGGAGATCACGCAGTTGAAGTCCTACGTTGGCCAGAAGCAGAACATGCGCGACACCCTGCGCTCACTGGGACTCAAGCGTCCGGGCAACAAGGTTGTTCGCACCGCCGATCCGGTGACCTGCGGTATGGTCAACACCGTCGCTCACCTCGTGAAGGTTGAGGAGGTCAAGTAAAAATGGCAGATACGAACGAAGAACGCCAGGCCATCAAGCTCCACGACCTGCGTCCCGCTCAGGGATCCCATAAGGCTAAGACCCGCGTGGGTCGCGGTGAGGGATCGAAGGGTAAGACCGCAGGCCGAGGAACCAAGGGCACCAAGGCTCGTTACCAGGTCAAGGCAGGCTTCGAAGGTGGGCAGCTTCCGCTGCACATGCGCCTTCCGAAGCTCCGTGGCTTCAAGAACCCGTTCCGTGTTGAGTACCAGGTGGTTAACCTGGAGCGCATCTCGGAGCTGTTCCCCGAAGGTGGCGACGTCACCGTCGAGAACCTCGTGGCCAAGGGTGCGGTTCGCAAGAACCAGCCGGTCAAGGTTCTCGGTCAGGGTGAATTGACCGTCCAGGTCAACGTCACGGCCGATAAATTCTCCGCCTCCGCGGCGGAGAAGATTGAGGCTGCCGGCGGCACCGTGACCGTCACCGGCAAGTAGAATCGAAGTTGAGCTAGTGCTCAGCGACTTTTCATAGCAACAAGGTCCCTTCCCGAACACAGGGGAGGGACCTTGTCGCGTCGGTTGGCCTTTCGGAACATTCCGCGGACTGGCTCACAGAATCGGGTGCCAGGCGCGTAATGCCGTTAGACTGACCAAGGACTAGTGGGGTCATCCCGTCTCGATGCGAGTCGGTTGTTGATTTCCATAGGAATAAATTTTTACAGGAGGCCAAGTGCTCGGCGCTTTCGGACGGGCGTTCAAGACCCCCGATCTACGACGCAAGCTGCTGTTTACCCTCGCGGTCATCGTGATCTACCGTGCCGGAACCTTCATTCCGGCGCCGGGTGTCGACTACGGGAACGTGCAGCAGTGCATCGCCATGGGCGGTACCACCGGTGGTATCTACGACATGGTTAACCTCTTTAGCGGTGGAGCGCTCCTCCAGCTCTCGATTTTCGCCTTGGGCGTCATGCCGTACATTACGGCGTCGATCATTGTTCAACTTCTGCGCGTGGTCATCCCCAGGTTCCAGGAGCTCCATGAGGAGGGTGGCCAAGGCCAGCAGAAGCTGACGCAGTACACGCGATACTTGACGATCGGCCTGGCGCTGTTGAACGCAACCACCATCATTTCACTGGCACGTTCCGGCGCTTTGCTGGGGAATTGCCCGTTGCCCGTGATCCCTGACGACTCGATTTTGATGATCATCCTCATCATCGTGACGCTGACGGCGGGAACCGGCATCATCATGTGGCTCGGCGAGCAGATCACTGAACGCGGCGTCGGCAACGGTATGTCGTTGCTGATTTTCACGTCGATTGCGGCCTCGTTCCCCACAGCCCTCGGACAGATCTTCAAGGCCCAAGGTTGGGGCGTCTTTGCGGCAATCCTTGCCATCGGACTCGTCGTGATCATTGCCGTGGTTTACGTGGAACAGTCGCAGCGACGAATCCCTGTTCAGTACGCCAAGCGCATGGTGGGACGTCGCACGATCGGAGGCACCACCACGTACATCCCGTTGAAGGTCAACATGGCCGGCGTGATCCCCGTGATCTTCTCGTCCTCCCTCCTGATGCTGCCCGGACTCCTCGCACAGTTCTCGACGCCGAAGGATGGCACGCCGCCGCCGGAGTGGGTCAACTGGATTAACGCGAACCTCGTCAAGGGCGATCATCCGATCTACATGATCGCGTACTTCCTGCTCATCGTGGCCTTTGCGTACTTCTACGTGTCGATCACGTTCAACCCGCAGGAAGTCTCCGACAACATGAAGAAGTACGGCGGATTTATTCCCGGCATTCGTGCAGGACGTCCCACAGAGCGGTACCTTGCTTACGTGCTCAACCGCATTACGTTGCCCGGTTCGTTGTATCTGGGAATCGTGGCGCTCATTCCGTTGATCGCGTTGGTCATGTTCAACGCCAATCAGAATTTCCCGTTTGGCGGTACCTCGTTGCTGATCGTGGTCGGCGTCGGATTGGATACGATCAAGCAGATCGACGCGCAGTTGCAACAACGACACTATGAAGGACTCCTACGATGAATCGATTGCTCATTATTGGCCCTCCCGGGGCCGGTAAAGGTACTCAGGCCTCCAAGATCTCAGAGGAGCTGTTCATCCCGGCGATTTCCACGGGGGACATCTTCCGCTCAAATATCAAAGAGCAGACGGATCTTGGTCGGGAAGCGAAGCAGTACATCGATGCGGGCAACCTGGTGCCTGACTCGGTTACCAACCGCATGGTTCGGGATCGCCTGGCGCAGTCGGATGCCGCCAACGGATTCCTTCTGGACGGTTACCCCCGAAACGTGGCGCAGGTGGAGGAGCTCGACGTCATCCTCACTGACCTCGGCCAGAAGATTGACGGCGTCCTCTTGCTGACCGCCGACAACGAGGAGCTCGTCCAGCGGCTGTTGGGTCGCGCGGCCGAACAGGGCCGTAGCGACGACACCGAGGACGTGATTCGCCACCGTCTCGATGTCTACGCATCCGAAACGGAGCCGATCGTCGATGTCTATGAGGCCCGGGGCATCGTGACCCGCGTTGACGGCCTCGGCACGATCGATGAGGTCACCGAGCGCCTTCTGTCGGCTGTTCGGTAGTTTTCGTCGCGTTCCCTGAGAATGCTTTTTGGCGGGCCCCCGACCACCATGTCGGGGGCCCCTGCTTTTCCCGGGCGGCACACGGTCCGCCCAACTCAACCCCTGGCTACAAGGAAGTGCGGAATGTTCGGCCGACGAAAGATCGAGTACAAAACGAACGATCAACTCCGGAAGATGGTGCGTGCAGGTGTGGTCACCTCTCGCGCACTGGACGCCGCGGTGTCAGCCACGGCGGTAGGAGCCAGCACCCTAGACATCGACCGGGCCTTCCGTGAAGTCTTGGAGAGCCACGGTGCGAGTTCCAACTTCTTGGGGTATTACGGCTACCCAGCAACCGTGTGCGCCTCGCCTAACGACGTCGTCGTGCACGGAATCCCTAACGACGAGCCGCTGGCCGATGGGGACATCATCTCGATTGACGGGGGAGCGATCGTCGACGGGTGGCACGGTGATTCCGCCCGGACCGTTTTGGTCGGAAACGCTTCGCGGGAGGACCGAGATCTCTCCGAAATGACTCGTGCGGCCATGTGGCGCGGTATCGCTGTAGCGGCTCGTGCCGAGCGGGTAGGGGAGATCGGCAACGCCATTGAGGTGTTTGTTCGGCAAGAGTCGGGCGGGACCTACGGCATTATTGAAGATTTCGTAGGTCACGGCATTGGAACCCAAATGCACATGGCGCCTGACGTCTTGAACTACCGAGCCCGCGACCTGGGTCCCAAACTCAAGCCGGGAATGGCCCTGGCCATCGAACCGATGCTTGTGACAGGATCAACGGAGACCGTGACCCTCGACGACGACTGGACCGTCAAGACCGTGGATGGCTCTCACGCCAGCCAATGGGAACACTCGGTCGCTTTTCATCGGGACGGGATCTGGGTGCTGACCGCAGAAGACGGCGGCGCTTCGGAACTTGGACCGCTCGGGGTTACCGTCGCCCCCATTCCCGACTGACCACACGCACACAGGAAGTAGGGGCCTCATCATGTCCTCAGAGACGTCGACGCCGGTCGAAATCACGACGCGGCCGGAACCTGGAAAGATTCTCCTCAAAGCACCACGCCGCGGGAAGCCTCCGCGCCACATCGCGGATTTCGACCTGAAGGGGCGCAAGGAGTTCCTCAAAGAACTCGGCTATGAACCGTTCCGAGCCACGCAGCTTTCCAAGCACTACTTCGAAAGGCTCGTGACCGATCCCGAGGAGATGACCGATCTCCCGGCGGCCTCCCGTGCCGACATGGTTGCTGAAGCCATGCCCACCCTACTGACCACCGTCAATACCTTAGAAGCCGATGGTGGCGACACCCTAAAGATGGTGCACCGTCTCTTCGATGGCGCGCTCGTCGAATCCGTGATCATGCGGTACTCGAACCGTGTCACCATGTGTATCTCTTCCCAAGCCGGTTGCGGCATGAACTGCCCCTTCTGCGCGACGGGCCAGGCCGGACTGACTCGCAACCTGTCCACCGCCGAAATCGTGGAGCAGGTTGTGGCGGGCGCCCGCATGGTCAAGAACATGAAGGGCTTGGAAGGTGCCGAGGACGGTCCCGAGGAAACGAAACCGTTGAGGATTTCCAACATCGTGTTCATGGGCATGGGAGAGGCCCTCGCGAATTACAAGTCATCGTTGGGCGCTGTTCACCGACTCATCGATGCGCCTTCGGAGGGGATGGGCATTTCGGCTCGCGGCATTACGATGTCGACCGTCGGACTCGTTCCGGGCATGTATAAGTTCACCCAAGAGAACCTTCCGGTGACTCTGGCATTGTCTTTGCACGCGCCTGATGACGAATTGCGTGATGAGCTCATCCCGATCAATAACCGGTGGAAGGTCGACGAGGCCCTGGACGCTGCGTATGACTACTACCGCCAGACCGGGCGGCGCGTTTCCATCGAATACGCGCTCATCCGCGACATCAATGACCAAGGGTGGCGGGCGGACCTTCTCGGCAAGAAACTTGCCCAGCGTGGCCGGGGTTGGGTGCACGTTAACCCGATTCCGTTGAACCCAACTCCCGGTTCAAAATGGACGGCGTCGCGACCGGGTGTCGAACAGAACTTCGTGGAGAGACTGCGCGCGCATGGCATTCCCACCACGGTTCGAGACACCCGTGGCTCCGATATTGACGGCGCCTGTGGTCAGCTGGCTGCCGCAAGTTAGCAGGGATGACGTTTCGCCTTCCTGCCTGCGTGTTGAGGAGCGAACCCGGACACTACCACGGCGACTAACGTCACAGGGGGCAGTTCCGGAATTCTGGGTTAACTTACAGCGGGGTATGGCGTACACTTGACTGTTGGTTGTGTCTGCCGTCCGTGTGTTTTAGTGCGCGGACGAGCGGAAAGAATCAAAAGCATGCCTCGCGCGCACCGTGCGTGGCACCGACGTTAGCGGAGGATATGGCCAAGAAAGACGGCGTAATCGAGATTGAAGGCGCAGTGGTGGAAGCCCTGCCCAACGCTATGTTCCGTGTGGAGCTGGACAATGGCCACAAGGTTCTTGCACACATCTCCGGAAAGATGCGTCAGCACTACATCCGCATCCTCCCTGAGGATCGGGTTGTTGTTGAACTCTCTCCGTACGATCTGTCGCGTGGTCGCATCGTCTACCGCTACAAGTAGATCTCATGTCGCCGCCTCGCGCGGCGTGTGAAGGGCGCTACCCGAATGGGTGGTGCCTGTCTGCGTGAAAGGGAACTGGATTAACACCCGGGACCCGGAACAACTACAAGTTGCAACAACGCAAAGGAATGCGATGAAGGTTCAGCCGAGCGTGAAGCCGATCTGCGATAGCTGCAAAGTGATCCGCCGCCACGGCGTGGTCATGGTTATCTGCAGTAACCCGCGCCACAAGCAGCGTCAGGGCTAATAGCCCGTTCGACGCACGCCGGCTTTGGTCGGCACATCACACAAGGTACCGCTCCCCATCAGTGGGACACCTCCGGATACAGAGGCCGGAGACCGGGGAAACCCGGGAAGCGATGCCACAAACCTCTGGATCAACTACAAGGAGAACCGCCACTATGGCTCGTCTCGCAGGAGTAGATCTTCCCCGCGAAAAGCGCGTGGAAATTGCTCTCACGTACATCTATGGCGTGGGTAAGACCCGTGCCGACGAAGCCTTGGCAGCGACCGGCGTCAGCCCGGACATTCGCGTCAAGGACCTTTCCGACGCCCAGCTCGTGCAGCTGCGCGACTACATCGAAGGCAACTTCAAGGTTGAGGGTGACCTCCGCCGCGAGGTGGCCGCCGATATCCGCCGCAAGGTTGAAATCGGTAGCTACCAGGGACTTCGCCACCGCCGCGGTCTTCCCGTTCACGGCCAGCGCACCAAGACCAACGCTCGCACCCGCAAGGGCCCGAAGCGCACGGTCGCCGGTAAGAAGAAGTAAGCACCCTTTCGCGTAGGAGAAGTATTCAATGCCCCCAAAGACACGTGCTGCGGCCGCTCGTAAGCCCCGCCGCAAGGACAAAAAGAACATTGCCGCCGGTCAGGCGCATATCAAGTCGACGTTTAACAACACCATCGTTTCGATCACTGACCCCTCGGGTGCTGTGATCTCCTGGTCTTCCGCCGGTGAGATGGGCTTCAAGGGTTCGCGTAAGTCGACCCCTTACGCCGCTCAGATGGCTGCGGAGACCGCCGCCAAGCGTGCTCAGGAGCACGGCGTGCGCAAGGTCGACGTGTTCGTCAAGGGTCCGGGTTCCGGTCGCGAGACCGCCATCCGTTCCCTTCAGGCCACTGGCCTCGAGGTTGGCTCCATTTCGGACGTCACCCCGAGCGCGCACAACGGTTGCCGCCCCCCGAAGCGTCGCCGCGTCTAATAGAGGCGTTGCCGTTCACCAGGCTGGTGTCTCCCGAGTGGGAACCGCAAGCCTGGGGGTTTGTGGCCAACGACCACAAACTATCCGGGTGCCGCAACCGCGGCCCCTTCATCCCTTGTTTTCCCCAACCTGTGTTGCGTCATATAGCGGATGCTCGCTGAAAGGAAACATCAGTGCTCATTGCACAGCGCCCCTCCCTGAGTGAAGAAGTCGTCGAGAATCACCGCTCGCGCTTCACGATCTCGCCTCTCGAACCCGGATTCGGCTACACGCTGGGTAACTCCCTGCGTCGCACGCTTTTGTCCTCCATCCCCGGTGCAGCCGTGACCAGTATCCGTATCGACGGTGTACTGCACGAGTTCTCCACCGTGGACGGTGTGAAGGAAGATGTCACCGAGATCATCCTGAACATCAAGCAGCTCTCGGTCTCTTCGGAGAACGACGAGCCGGTCATCGCCTACCTGCGCAAGCAGGGCCCGGGCGAGTTGACCGCGGCGGACATTGAGGTTCCCGCCGGTGTGGAGATCCATAACCCGGAGCTGCACATCGCGACCCTCAACGCCAAGGGATCCTTCAACGCCGAGCTGACCATCGAGCGTGGACGCGGTTACGTGTCTGCCTCGCAGAATAAGGTCGGTGCCGGTGAATCGGAGATCGGCCGGATTCCGGTTGACTCCATCTATTCGCCGGTTCTCAAGGTGACCTTCCGCGTCGCGGCAACCCGTGTGGAGCAGCGTACCGACTTCGACAGCCTCGTGCTCGACGTCGAGACCAAGGAAGCCATCGCCCCGCGCGATGCCGTGGCCTCCGCCGGTAGCACCCTGGTTGAGCTCTTCGGTTTGGCCCGTGAGCTCAATACTGAAGCTGAAGGCATTGAGGTTGGACCGTCGCCCGCCGACGAGTCGATGGCCGCTGATATGGCGTTGCCCATCGAGGACCTCGACATGTCCGTGCGTTCGTACAACTGCCTCAAGCGCGAGGGCATCCACACCGTGGGTGAGCTCGTGACTCGTTCCGAAGCCGATTTGATGGACATCCGAAACTTCGGTGCCAAGTCCATCGACGAGGTCAAGGACAAGCTGGCTGAGTTGGGGATGTCGCTCAAGGATTCGCCCGCCGGATTCGACCTTGCGGCACGCGCCGCTGAGGACGAAGAGAGCGAAGAGGAAGAGTCGTTCTAACGTCGGACGGCAACGAGCCGACCACAATTCACACCACAATCTTTGGTCCCCGCGAGATCCTAAAGCGGGAACCGTGACCACTGGAGAAACAGTCATATGCCTACTCCCACCAAGGGGCCGCGCCTCGGCGGTAGCCCCTCGCACCAGCGCCTGATTCTGGCGAACATGTCCCAGCAGCTCTTCGAGCACAAGCGCATCACCACCACGGTGACCAAGGCCAAGCGTCTCCGCCCGGTTGCCGAGCGTCTCATCACGTTCGCCAAGCGTGGAGACCTCGCCGCTCGCCGTCGCGTGATGCGTAGCCTCACGGACAAGTCCGTGGTGCACGAGCTGTTCACCACCATCGCCCCGGCCATGGCCGAGCGTCCCGGTGGATACACCCGCATTACCAAGATCGGTTACCGTTCGGGCGACAACGCCCCGATGGCCGTTATCGAGCTCGTCATGGAGCCGGTCGCGTCCAAGTCGGTTGTCAACGAGGCGACTCAGGCCGCTAACGCCGCCGCCGCTTCGAACCAGGCAACTGAGGCACCCGTCGTCGAAGAGCCCGCCGCTGAAGAGCCCGCCGCTGCGGAAGTTCCCGCTTCGGATCTCCCCGCCGGTTCGCACGCTCCGTTGGAGTCCGGCGAGGCTCCCGAGGGCTTCCAGATCAAGGGCAACCGCGATTCGATGAAGTACCACGTTCCCGGTTCGCGCTGGTATGAAAACACCCGCGCCGAGATCTGGTTCGACACCGCGGACTCCGCCATCGCGGCCGGTTACGCACCGGCCGGCGGCGCCGCCGCTCAGAAGGTCTCCGAGTAAGAGGTCGTTCCCGAGTAGCGTTACCACTCAAGCCCCGTTCACCATTGTGGTGAGCGGGGCTTGAGTATTCTGTAGGGGCTGTGGGTCGAGTGGAGCAAGGAGAAGCAATGACGACGGACGGTCGACGAGAGCCGGGGCGCTCAGGGCAGGCGGAATCGGGCCATCCCCTGGGCGCTGTGGTTGAGAGCATCTCGGCGCAGGACGCCGAGGAGCGAGTCCGTGTCAGACTCGATTTCGGCTACGACGGCGGCCCCTTTTCGGGCTGGGCGAAGCAGCCTGGCCTTGTGACGGTGGAAGGCTGTCTGGAGGAGGCCCTCAGCCTCGTCCTACGGCGTCCGATCAAGTTGACGGTAGCCGGACGCACGGATGCCGGAGTTCACGCCGACCATCAAGTGGTCCATGTCGATGTGCCTGAGGACGTCTGGCGGAATCTCCCAGGGCGTCGAGGGCCGAATGGGCCCGGTACGGATGACCCGTCGTCGTCCCTGGTGAGGAAGGTGAATGGGGCGCTCACCCGGATTCTTTCTCGCGCTTTTCCGCCGTTGCGCCCGGGCGCACCGTCCTACGCCGTGGGTGCCATTTTGGTCTGGAAGGCCCAAAGAGTCGACGTCGGCTTCGATGCGCGCTTCTCGGCACTGTCCCGATCGTACGTGTATCGAATTGCGGATGGTCTGGACCATCAATCGCCGCTGAACCGGACCACGTCGTACTGGGCCAAGTCTCGACTGAGCCTTGAGACCCTCAACGCAGCAGGGGAGCGATTGGTGGGCCTCCACGATTTCCTGTCCTTCTGCAAGCCCCGTGAGGGTGCGACGACGGTACGTGACGTCCGTTCGGTGACTTTCGACAGAACGTCCACCGGCCTGATCGAGGCCCGGATCAGCGCGGATGCGTTCTGTCACAACATGGTTCGAGCGATGGTGGGCTCTTGCGTGCTGGTTGCAGAGGGGAAGAGAGACATGGCGTGGCTGGAGTCGCGCCTGGAGGACCCCATCAGGGACTCCTCGGTTCGTCTTGCGCCGCCGGAGGGGCTGGTCCTCGAAAGTGTGCGGTACCCGGAAGACCCGCTGCAATGGGCCGAAAGGGCGCGGCAAACCCGAGCCAAACGGTCTGAAGGCCCCGTTTAAAGCCACGGCAGCTCCGAAGATGTGGGGCATCTCGCGCCGCGGATTCCCACAGCTGTGGATTAAGGCTGGCTACTTGGGTATAGTTACTAGCTGTTGTGCGTGTCCCACCTCGGTTCATGCGCCCGGATCATTCGCCCAGTTGCAGGGCCTATGGATGATGAGGGCGGCGAGACTTCGGGACGGAACGGATGTTGTCTGGCCCTCACCCAGACCCCTTCGAGCGCACCTGACCTGGCGCGAAACCCAACTAGCGCCAATGAAGTAATTCCGACACGAAGGCAAATTAACGTGCGTACGTACACTCCGAAGCCCGGCGACATCGATCGCCAGTGGCATGTCATCGACGCCACCGACGTTGTCCTGGGTCGTCTTGCCAGCCAGACCGCAACACTGCTGCGCGGCAAGCACAAGCCGACCTTTGCTCCTAACGTGGACACCGGTGACTTCGTCATCATCATCAATGCAGAGAAGGTTGCCTTGACCGGCGCCAAGCTCGAGAAGAAGCGGGCCTACCGTCACACCGGTTACCCGGGTGGCCTTCGTTCCGTGTCCTACATGGAGCTGCTCGACAAGAACCCGACCAAGGCCGTCGAGAAGGCTGTTAAGGGCATGTTGCCCAAGAACAAGCTGGCCGCCGAGCAGATCAAGAAGCTCAAGGTCTACGCGGGTGCCGAGCACCCCCACGCTGCTCAGCAGCCGAAGACCTACGAATTTGACCAGATCGCCCAGTAATCGGGCCTACGAAGAAACTACAAGGAGAAATCGTGGCTCAGAATACTGAAGACCAGATCAACCCCGAGGGCGAGGAGATGACCTCTTACACCTCCGAGTCCACCGAGACCGTTTCGGCTGCCGCTCCCGTTGAGCGTCCGGCCCTCACCGTTTCCGGCGCAGCTGTGGGACGTCGCAAGCAGGCCATCGCCCGCGTCCGCGTGGTTCCCGGTTCCGGTAAGTGGAGCGTCAACGGCCGCGAGCTGGATGTCTACTTCCCGAATAAGCTGCACCAGCAGGAAGTCAACGATCCGTTCAAGCTCCTCGAGCTTGAGGGTTCCTACGACGTCATCGCCCGCGTGCACGGTGGTGGCCCTTCCGGCCAGGCCGGCGCCATGCGTCTCGGCGTTGCCCGTGCGCTGAACGAGATCGATCTCGAGAACAACCGTCCGGCTCTTAAGAAGGCAGGCTTCTTGACTCGTGATGCTCGCGTCATCGAGCGCAAGAAGGCCGGTCTCAAGAAGGCCCGCAAGGCTTCGCAGTTCTCCAAGCGTTAATTCGCCCGGTTCTGCCCGAACCCCTCTACGCATCACGCGTGGAGGGGTTCGTCGTTTAAGCGAGGGCTCTTCGGGATAAAATGAGGAGGTTGATGCCGATGAGAAGGAGTTTGCGGTGTCTGCCCACAATGATCACACCGGAGTGCAAGAATCCGATCGGACCGCTGAGGCCACGGAGCCTCGAGAGCCGAAAAACGGACAGCCCAAGCAAGGTAAGCGCCCCTCGGAACGGAGCCGTCAGGCCGCACGAGTCATGGTCGGAAAAACGAAGCCCGGACAGGAGGAAACTCCTGCGGTCGACCACGCGTTGAAGAAGGAAGCCCGTCGACGGTCCGTCACGGAGGACTACGCGGCCGAGCTCGATGAGATCGCATCGCTCACGCATCGATTGCATCAGGAACACTCTGCCTCGGATGTGTGGAGCATCGATTATCCCTACGACGAAAAGCTCAAGCGCAAGGAATATGAACGCACCAAGCGTTCTTTGCAGATCGAGCTTCTCAAGTTGCAACTGTGGGTTAAAGAATCCGGCCAAAAGATCTTGTTGATTTTCGAAGGCCGGGACGCCGCAGGCAAGGGCGGATCGATCAAGAGGTTCATGGAGCACCTGAATCCGCGCGGTTCCCGCGTCGTCGCGCTCGAAAAGCCGACCGAAATCGAACAGACCCAGTGGTACTTTCAGCGATATATTCAGCACCTTCCGTCCGGGGGAGAGATCGTGTTGATGGACCGTTCCTGGTACAACCGCGCCGGTGTGGAACGCGTCATGGGGTACTGCACGCCGCATCAGTATTACGAATTCATGCGTCAGGCCCCTGAGCTGGAGAGAATGCTCGTTAACTCCGGAATTCACCTCATCAAGTTTTGGTTCTCCGTGACTCGGGCCGAGCAGATCGCCCGATTCGAGGCGCGCCGGACCGATCCCGTGCGTCAGTGGAAACTTTCACCCACAGACCTCGCGTCCCTGGATAAGTGGGATGACTATACCGAGGCCAAAGAAGCCATGTTTTTCTATACCAACACCGGCGACGCACCGTGGACGATTGTGAAGTCCAACGACAAAAAGCGGGCCCGCCTGGAAGCCATGCGCTATGTTTTGTCGCAATTCGATTACCCGAATAAGGATCACGACGTCGTGGGCACGCCCGACAAATTGATTGTGGGTCCGGCGACGGAGGTTTTCGAGGAAGAACAACACAACCCAGAAGGGTTTCCGGTAGTCAAGTCCGATATCGACCAGTGAAGTGCGTAGAATGACCAACGATGTCTAGATTATTTGGAACCGACGGCGTACGAGCCCGCGCAAACAGCGACAAGATGAGCGCCCTGTCCTCCTTGGAGTTGGCACAGGCGGCTGCTCAGGTCTTGGGATTTGATCAAGTCGCTGAGGGAACTCGGCCCAAAGCTGTGATTGCTCATGATTCTCGAGTAAGTGGTGAATTCATTGGCGCCGCCATTATGGCTGGCCTCGCGTCATCCGGCGTCGACGTTTACGACGCCGGTATGCTTCCGACCCCGGCCGCGGCGTACTTGATTGCGGATCTCGATGCCGATTTCGGGGTGATGGTTTCCGCCTCACACAACCCGTTTTACGACAATGGGATTAAGTTCCTCGCTCGTGGAGGCAAAAAGCTGCCCGACGAGATCGAGGATCGCATCGAAAAGGTGTATCACGCCAAGGAATTCCGCTATCCCGACGGGGGAGAAGTAGGCCGGATTTCCCGCTTTGCGGATGCCGAAGACCGTTACGTGACGCACCTGCTCTCGACGTTGCCAGGGCGGATGGCTCTCGAAGGCCTGACGATTGTTCTGGACTGCGCCAACGGTGCCGCCTCCGGGTGTTCTCCGGACGCCTTCCACATCGCGGGTGCCAAGGTCCATGTGGTGGCCGCCGAGCCGAGCGGAACCAACATCAACGACGGCGTCGGTTCGACTCATTTGAGTGGGCTTCAGGCGAAGGTCAAAGAGCTGGGGGCCGACCTCGGCATCGCACACGACGGCGACGCGGATCGTTGCCTCGCGGTGGACGAACGCGGAGAGGTTGTCGATGGTGACACCATCATGTCGATCCTCGCCATTGCACGCCGCGATGCCGGGAAGCTCAAGGACAACACCCTGGTCACCACGGTCATGACCAACCTTGGCATGGAGCAGTTCCTCGCTGCGGAGGGCATTTCGATGATCCGCACCAAGGTGGGGGACCGGTACGTGCTCGAGGCGATGAAGGAAAACGGTTACTCCCTGGGTGGCGAACAGTCGGGTCATGTGATCATGAGCGACTATGCGACCACGGGGGACGGCATTCTCACGGGATTGCATTTGGCCGCAGAAATTAATCGAACCGGCCTTGCCCTCTCGTCGCTCGCACACCGGTTCGAGCGGGCGCCTCAAACCATGATCAATGTTCCCGAGGTGGACAAAGTCTCGGCGAACACGAATGCCGTGGTTCAAGCGGAGGTTCAGGCCGTCGAAGCCGAGCTGGGTGCCCAAGGTCGTGTGCTGTTGCGGCCTTCCGGGACGGAGCCATTGGTGCGCGTGATGGTTGAAGGACCTGACCAGCCGACGGTTGATCGGCATGCTGAGCGTTTGGCCAAGGTCGTGGCCCAGGAACTTGCGCTCTAAACCGTAGGCACACGACGAGGGGCCCGCACCAACTGGTGCGGGCCCCTCGTCGTTTAACGTGGCGGGTAGTTACTTCGTGGTGTTTTCGGGGTCGATGTAGGAATCGGCACCGGTGACGTTCTTATTGGCCAGCAGGGCGTCACGAATCTCGGTAAGCAACGCGACCTCGGGCTCGGTCTCGTCTTCCTCTTCCAGACCCAGCTTCTTGGCACGACGCGCATTCATCGCATTGATCGGCATGACAATGCAGAAGTACAGGGCGCCTGCGACCAGCAAGAAGTTCACGACGGCGGTCAGGAAGACGCCGACCTTGACGTCGCCAAAGGCCAGGAATGAATCGAAGTTGGGCGCACGGAACAACATCGAGATGGCCGGCATGATGACGGAATTAACGAGGGCCGTCACGACGGTGCTGAACGCGCCACCGATGATGACACCGACCGCGAGGTCGATGACGTTGCCCCGCATGATGAATTCTTTGAAACCTTTAAGCATATCGACATCCTACACAGATCTATGGAGCAAAAGGAAAGGAAATTTGTCGAGAATGTCGGTTGCTTAGGTGAAGAAAGGGCAGAAAGAGTTCAAAAATTCAATAAATACGGGGTGGTATGGAAAAGGACTAATTCTTTCGAAGCAATACCCGTCGGGTCGAGTGATCGGCGTCCTTGGAGAGGATCAGCTTGGCGCGTCCTCTGGTTGGCCGGACGTTGTGTACGAGGTTGGGTTCGTTAATGCGCCGCCAGATGTCGAGTGCCGTGGTGCGGGCCTCGTCGTCGGAAAGGTCCGCGTACTTGCGGAAATAGGACTCGGGATCCGTGAAGGCTGAGCTCCGAAGTTTAAGGAACCGTTCGACATACCAATTCTCGATGTCGCTCGTGCGGGCATCGACGTAAATCGAGAAATCGAAGAAGTCGCTGAGGGCGAGGGCAGCCGTGTCGTCGGGGCGCAATTGCGCCGGGGCCAGCACGTTGAGGCCCTCGACGATGAGGACATCCGGCCGGGTGACCACCGTTTCGTCGTCTTCGAGAATGTCGTAGGTCATGTGCGAGTACTTGGGTGCGGTGACCACGGGGGAGCCGGACTTAATCTCGGAGACGAATCGCAACAGGGCTCGGCGGTCGTAGGATTCGGGAAATCCTTTGCGCTGCATCAGTCCGCGGGCCTCGAGCTCGGCATTGGGGTAGAGGAATCCGTCGGTCGTGACCAGCTGAACATTCGGAGTGGTGGGCCAGCGGCTCATCAAGGCTCGCAGAAGACGAGCGGTGGTGGACTTTCCGGCGGCCACCGATCCGGCGACGCCGATCACGAAGGGTGTGCGTTGGTGATCCTCGTGCAGGAACCGGTTGGTTTGCTGATTGAGTTCGCCAACGGAGTTGGCATAGAGATTGAGCAGCCGCGAGAGCGGCAAGTAGACCTGGCGGACTTCCTCAACATCGAGGGTCTCGCCAAGCCCGCGGAGCTGTTCGATCTCCTCGGGAGAGAGGGGGACTTCGATCTCATCCGAGAGTCTGGACCACGTTTCCCGGTCCAATGACACGAAAGGTGAGGTGCGAGAGATCGCCGTCAGATGGGTCATTTCTCGAAGTTTACGACCCGGGTACGGGGAATTCGAATTGACGGGGCCCATGAGAAGGAACAACGCACCAAATGTGGTCACAATTAGCTATATGCTGTATCCAAGGTCGGGGGTCCTTCGAGTCATCTCGTGCGCTCCCTACCGTGACGTATCACTGAATTCGATTTCGCCGGTCGCCGCATAGACGCCGACGCTCCGGGATACTTTCCCGGTTCGGAGTAAGTGAGCCCTCTGAGCCTGGAGACACCGTGTCCACTACAGCAGCAACACCCGAAGCGAAGAAGAAGGTTGGGGCGCGCGTCCGCGTCCAAAAATTCGGCACCTTTCTCTCTTCCATGATCATGCCGAATATCGGCGCTTTCATCGCCTGGGGCCTTCTCACGGCCCTCTTCCTGTGGTCCGATGACCCTAAGGGCGGGCATGGACCATTCGCCAACGAATACATCAATGCGGCCATCGGGCCGATGGTGACCTATCTTTTGCCGATTCTTATCGCCTATACCGGCGGTAAATTGATCCACGACGTCCGTGGCGGCGTCGTCGGTGCTGTATCGACGATGGGTGTCATCCTCGCGACATCCTCGCCGGTGTTCATCGGTGACAAGCCGGGCTCGCCCATGTTCCTCGGGGCCATGATTATGGGTCCGCTGGGCGCGTGGGTCGTCAAGAAGTTCGACCGCATCATGGAAGGCCGCATTAAGCCCGGCTTCGAGATGTTGGTCAACAACTTCTCGTCCGGCATCATTGGCGCCGCGTTGGCCATTGCCTCGATGTTCTGGCTGGCACCGATCATGCACTGGCTCATGGAGATTGCCGGGGGTGCCGTCGGCTGGCTGATCGACATGAAGCTTTTGCCGCTCGCTTCGATTCTCATCGAACCGGCGAAGGTGCTGTTCCTCAATAACGCCATTAATCACGGTATTCTCACGCCGCTGGGTACGGATCAGTCCCTCGAGCAGGGAAAATCGATCCTCTTCTTGCTGGAAGCTAACCCCGGGCCGGGCCTGGGAATTCTGCTGGCGTACATGATCTTCGGTCGTGGCACAGCCCGGGCCAGCGCCCCGGCCGCCGCTCTCATCCACGCCCTCGGCGGCATCCACGAGATCTACTTCCCGTACGTTCTCATGAAGCCCCAGCTTCTCGCCGCGACCATTCTGGGCGGAATGTCCGGTGTCTTCGTCGAGCTGATTTTCCACGCCGGTCTGCGTTCGCCAGCGGCGCCGGGTTCGCTCATCTTCCTCTACGTCAATGCGCCGCCGAACGCGATCCTCGGCGTCACGCTCGGATGGCTGACCGCCACGATCGTCTCGCTCCTTGTCGCGTCGATCATCCTCAAGGTGTCCAAGAAAGACGACGGCGACATCGCGAAAGCCACCGCCGACATGGAAAGCATGAAGGGCAAGAAGTCTTCGGTTTCCGGCGCCTTGGTCGGGGATCAGAATTCCACCCGGCCGATTCAGTCGATCGTCTTCGCGTGCGACGCCGGTATGGGATCCTCCGCGATGGGTGCCTCGGTTCTGCGGAACAAGATCAAAGACGCCGGTTTTGGACAGCAGATCACGGTGGTCAATAAGGCCATCAACTCGCTCAATGACGACTACGATTTGCTGGTTTCCCACGAGGACCTCGCCGAACGTGCCGCCGCGCCGACGCCCTCCGCTCAGCACGTGACCGTGGACAACTTCATGAGTTCCCCGCGGTACGACGAAATCGTCGAGCTCATCCGTAGCCAGCATTCAGGTGGTTCGCAAACATCTGATGCCGATTCCGATGGTGCTGCTGCCACGGATGCCACCGCTGGAACCGCAGCGGGCGCCACAGCGGCGGGCGCAACCGCAGCTGGGAATAGCGCTGTCGCCGGGGAGGGTGAGTCAGCCAACTCCTCGGAGCCGGTGATTTTGGACCGGGCTTCCATCGTTCTCGGTGGTCGCGCAACCGATCGTGACGCCGCGATTGACGAAGCCGGTGCGTTGCTGATCGATACCGGCAAGGTGGAGCCCACCTACGTGGATTCGATGCACGAACGCGAAGCCTCGGTATCCACCTTCATGGGTAACGGCTTGGCGATTCCGCACGGAACGAACGAGGCCAAATCCGCCATTCATTCCTCAGCCATGTCCTTCGTTCGGTACGACGACGGCATCGACTGGAACGGCAAGACCGCCCGCTTCGTGATCGGCATCGCCGGCGCGGGTGGGGAGCACTTGGAGCTTCTGCAGAAGATCGCCAAGACCTTCTCCAAAAAAGAGGCGGTGGCCCAGCTCGAGGCGGCCCAGTCGCCCCAAGAGATTCTCGATATTTTCGGAAAGGTGAATTCATGAAGGCTTTGCACTTCGGAGCGGGAAATATTGGTCGCGGATTCGTTGGGGTCCTGCTGCACGAAGCAGGATACGAGCTGGTCTTCGCCGACGTCGCGCAACCATTGATCGACGCTCTGAACTCCGAAGACTCGTATACCGTCCACGAGGTTGGCGAGCAGGCTCGTGACATACAGGTCACCAACTTTTCGGGCGTCAATTCCGCCAGTGATCCGGATGCCCTGACGGAACAGATTCGAACTGCGGATATCGTCACCACCGCCGTGGGGCCGACTGTCCTCAAGATCATCGCGCCCGCCATCGCGCGCGGTCTCAAAGCTCGTGCGGAATCTGGCGCAGGCAAGGTCGCCGTGATGGCGTGTGAAAACGCCATTAACGCCACGGATGGGTTGGCCGAAGCGATCCGCGAGTCGTACCCGGAGGCAGACGACGTCGCAATCTTCGCGAACACGGCCGTGGACCGAATCGTCCCCAATCAGCCGGCAGGTCAGGGCCTCGACGTCACCGTGGAGACCTACCACGAATGGGCTGTGGACTCGACGCCGTTCGAAGGCTCTGCTCCCGAGGTCCCCGGCATCACGTGGGTGGATGACCTCGCTCCGTACATCACGCGTAAGCTGTTTACGGTCAATACGGGCCACGCCGCCACCGCCTACTTTGGTAGCCGTGCGGGGATTCAGAAGATCTCCGACGCACTCTCAGACTCGGCCGTGCGCGCTCAGGTTGAAGCGGTACTCGCCGAAACCAAGGCCTTGCTTGTCGACAAGTTTGGTTTTGCCCCGGATGTGCAGCAGGCCTACATCGAGAAGATCCTGACACGATTCACGAACCCGCATTTGCCGGACACCGTGGACCGAGTGGGTCGTGCACCGTTGCGAAAGATTTCGCGTCATGAACGATTCGTCGGGCCGGCAGCAGAACTGGCCGAGCACGGACATCGGACTGAGGCTCTGGTCTCGGCCATCGGTGCTGCGCTGGAGTTCGACGTCGCCGAGGACGCGGAATCCGTGCAGTTGCAAGCCAAACTGGCGGAGGCTCGGGGCAACCGAGCAGCCACCGACGGCCTGGTGACTGAATGGACCGGCATCGACTCGACGCATCCGCTGTTTGCTCAGCTTTCGGAGGCCTTCGCCCACGCATCGTGACGCGCGTTGGTTCTTGCGGCCCCCTTTCCACCGTGGATAGGGGGCCGCATTCGTTTCGTCACTAGGGTGTTGACCGCATCGTGACTTCACGTGGGATAAGCTGAGCGTATGTGTGGAATCGTTGGATACGTAGGCCAGAGCGACTCGGCCAATCGTCAGTACTATGCACTCGATGTCGTTCTCGAGGGGCTGCGACGCCTTGAGTACCGGGGCTACGACTCGGCAGGCGTTGCTGTCGTTGCCGACGGCGCGGTGGAGTACCGCAAAAAGGCAGGTAAGGTAGCCGCGCTGGACGCGGAGCTTGAGGCCAAGCCCATGCCAAACGCAACTTTGGGCATCGGCCATACCCGGTGGGCAACACACGGCGGGCCGACCGATCAGAATGCCCACCCGCACGTGGTGGACAACGGTCACCTCGCCCTGGTGCACAACGGCATCATCGAAAACTTCTCCGAATTGCGCAAAGAACTTGCCGCTCAGGGCTATGACTTCGTCTCGGAGACAGACACCGAGGTCGCGGCGACGCTGCTCGGACATATCTATAACGGCGAGGCAGAGCATGACCTCACGCTCGCCATGCAGAAGACCTCTCAGCGTCTCGAAGGCGCCTTCACTTTGCTCGCGATTCACGCGGATCAGCCGGACCGCATCGTGGCAGCCCGTCGCAACTCACCGCTCGTGATTGGCGTGGGCGAGGGCGAGAACTTCCTCGGCTCGGACGTTTCCGGCTTCATCGACTACACCAAACAGGCCGTCGAGATGGGCAACGACCAGGTCGTCACCGTCACGGCAACGGATTACCAGATCACCGATTTCGAAGGTAACCCCGCCGAGGGCAAGCCCTTCGAGGTGAAGTGGGACGCAACTCAGGCGGAAAAGGGCGGTTTCTCTTCCTTCATGGATAAAGAGATCCACGACCAGCCCGCCGCCGTGCGCGACACTTTGCTCGGTCGTCTCGATGAGAAGGGTCGGTTGACCCTCGACGAAATCCATATCGACGAGTCCGTCCTTCGCTCAGTCGATAAAATCGTCGTGATCGCTTGCGGTACGGCGGCTTACGCCGGGCAGGTTGCTCGTTACGCCATCGAACACTGGTGCCGTATTCCCACCGAAGTCGAGCTCGCTCACGAGTTCCGTTACCGCGACCCCATCGTCAACGAGAAGACCCTCGTCGTCGCGTTGTCTCAGTCCGGTGAGACCATGGACACGCTGATGGCCATCCGTCACGCCCGTGAACAGGGTGCCAAGGTCATCGCGATCTGCAACACCAACGGATCGTCGATCCCGCGTGAATCCGATGCCTCGTTGTACACGCACGCCGGACCCGAAATCGCGGTTGCTTCGACCAAGGCCTTCCTGGCCCAGATCACCGCCGCGTACTTGTTGGGCCTGTACCTGGCCCAGCTCCGCGGAAACATGTACTCCGATGAAATCGTCGAGGTACTTGACGAGCTTCAGAAGATGCCGGAGAAGGTCCAGAAGGTCATTGACGCGGAGCAACAGGTCAAGGATCTCGGCATCCAGATGAAGGATGCTTCTTCGGTGCTCTTCCTTGGCCGTCACGTGGGCTTCCCCGTGGCTTTGGAAGGCGCCTTGAAGCTCAAGGAGATCGCCTACATCCATGCAGAAGGCTTTGCCGCGGGCGAGCTCAAGCACGGCCCGATCGCCCTGATCGAAGAGGGTCAGCCGGTCTTCGTGATCGTGCCGTCTCCTCGGGGGCGGGACTCGTTGCACGCCAAGGTCGTGTCCAACATTCAGGAGATTCGCGCTCGCGGGGCGATCACCATCGTGATCGCCGAGGAAGGCGACGAGGACGTCCAGCAGTACGCAAACCACCTGATCTACGTTCCCCAGGCGCCCTCGCTGATGCAGCCGCTCCTGGCCACGGTCCCGTTGCAGATCTTCGCCTGCGCGTTGGCCGGCGCCAAGGGTTACGACGTCGATCAGCCGCGTAACCTGGCCAAGTCGGTCACCGTCGAGTAACCATGCCGTGAAAACGCCCGTTGCATCCTGGTGCAGCGGGCGTTTCGGCTATCGGGGTGCCTCAGGTGGCGCATTCCGTCATCCACCACATCAGGCCACGAGACATCAGGAGAGTTTGCCGTGATTATGGGTTCGGGGATCGACGTCGTCGACATCGAACGTTTCTCGCACATTCTTGCCCGAACTCCCCGTCTGCGGGATCGGCTCTTCACACCCGATGAACAAGACCTCACGGACCGATCCCTCGCAGGCCGATTTGCGGTGCGTGAAGCGACCGCCAAAGCCCTTCACGCGCCGCCGGGGATGATTTGGAAGCACTGTTGGATCGAGAAGAATCGCTATGGAGCTCCTCTTCTGGTGGTCACGGGAACGATCCAGGAAACGGCTGAGCGCTTAGGCATCAATCGGTGGCACGTGAGCATCACGCACGACGGCGGAGTGGCCGTGGCGAGCGTGATCGCGGAACGACTCGACGCCGACGAGTTGGCGGCGGCGCAGATGTTAGAGGAGATTACATGGGCCTAAGAACGTATTCGGTGAGGCAAATTCGCGACGTCGAGGCTCCGGCCCTTGAGGCAGGGGAGCCGCTCATGGAGCGCGCATCCCAAGGGCTTGGTGAAGCCACCGTCCGCATGTTGTCGAATCGCACCAAGACCGCTTTCGGCAAGGAAGCGGTTTTGCTCGTGGGAAAGGGGAACAACGGCGGGGATGCCTTGTTCGCCGGAGCCTACATGCGCTCGAAGGGCGTGCAAGTGACCGCAGTATTGGTCAACGAACAATGTCACGAACAAGGCCGAGAGGCCCTGGAAAAAGCCGGTGGCAAGGTTTTCCACGCGGTCGGGACTGACGGTGAAGCCCTCGTGAATTCTGCGGTTGACCTATCGGTCCAAGCCGACGTGATCATTGACGGACTCGTCGGAACGGGCGGCCGAGGTGCCCTCCGCGGAGTGGCCAGACAGATCGTCGAAGGTCTTCGGGCCCGTTTGGAAGAAGGAGATTGTGCCAAGAACGGTCGGCAGAATCCCTACGTCATCGCGTGCGACGTTCCATCCGGCCTCGACGCCACGACAGGTGAGGCCCTCGGGCCAGTCCTTCCGGCCGACCTCACCGTGACGTTTATCGGGGCCACGTCGGGACTCGTGGCAACCCCGCACCGGAGCCTCGTGGGGCGCGTCGTCGACCTACCCATCGGATTGGCTGATCAGCTACCGGAACCCACGGTGCATGCTCTCTACGTCCGGGACTTCTCGGATATTTGGCCCCTTCCACGCGAGGGGGACCATAAATACACGCGCGGTGTGCTCGGTACCGTGGTTGGGTCAGACGAATACCCGGGTGCGGGACTCATGTGTATTCGGGCGGCCTTGAATTCAGGCGTCGGTATGGTGCGGTATACGGGCGGGGACTCGTTTGCAGGGCTCGTCGGAATTTCCTGCCCCGAGGCGGTGCGCACCAGTGGCGTGGGAGCTCATCGAGTCCAGGCATGGGCCATCGGGTCTGGAGCCACTGGTCGGGACCGCGAAGTCGACATTCGCGAGGCCATCGATTCAGGCCTGCCGTTGGTGGCCGACGCCGCGGCCTTGGACATGCTGGCCCGGGACGCCGCCGACGGACGACCCGCGAAACCTCACGTGATCATGACGCCTCACGCCGGAGAGCTCGCACAGTCCCTCGAGTGGTTTGTTCGCCTCCATCTTCAAGGCGATCGGAAACTACGGGACGCTGCGTGTGACGCCGGCATGGATGACGAGCGGTTCCCTGAGGACGGTTTCCCCAGCCGCAGCGAGATCGAAGAATGCCCGCTGGTATGGGCTAGGGCCGCTCAGAAGGTCCTGGGCGGAACGATCCTGCTCAAGGGATCCACCACCATCGTGGCCGGTCCGACGAAGACGTGGGCGCATTCAGGCAATAGCGGATGGCTTGCCACGGCCGGATCAGGCGACACCCTCACCGGGATTTTGGGAGCCGGAATAGCAGCGTGGGGCGCCCGAGCGGAAGCCGGGGGAGCCAGCGACGACGACTCGTGGGGGAGGGTCGCCGCTGGTGCCCTCTTGATTCAACGTCGTATGAGTTGCGTGCAGCCGGGGCCCGTACCCCCGAGCATCGCAGCGGCCAGGATCCCCGACGCGATCGCCCACCTGATGGATTAGTAGGCTCCACTCGACCGGACGACGGCGCGCAAGGTTTTGACGAGGACCAAGATGTCTCCCAGAACCGACCAATTTTCCACGTAATAAAGGTCCAGCCGGGCCGATTCTTCCCACGGGAGGTCGGAGCGTCCGGAGATTTGCCACAGGCCGGTGATTCCCGGTTTGACGAGGAGCCTGCGATGGAGGTCTTCTTCGTAGCGAGAGACTTCGTCCTTCAGGGGAGGACGAGGTCCCACCAAGGACATTTCTCCGGTCAGCACGTTCCACAGCTGCGGCAATTCGTCCAAAGAATAGCGCCGAATGAACTTGCCGACCCGGGTGATGCGTGGATCGTTGGCCATTTTAAACAGCACTCCGTGGCCCTCGTTTTGGGACATGAGTTGCTTCTTTAATTCTTCGGCGTTCGGCACCATGGAACGGAACTTGTACATGGAAAAAGGAAGGCCCTCGAGTCCTACCCGTTGCTGTGCGAAGAACACAGGTCCTCTGGGCGAGTCGATCTTGATGATGATCGCCAGAAGGAGGAAAAGCGGCGAAAGTACGAGGAGCGCGAGGCCGCTAATGAAGACGTCCAGGATTCTCTTGGCGAGTGCCGCCGGACCCCGCATGCGAGGTGTGGAGACGTGGATCAGTGGTAATCCGTTGAGCGGTTGAGTGTGGAAACGCGGCCCGGCGATATCGGTCAGTGCGGGAGCCATGATCAATCCGACGTGCTGGTCGGCCAACAGCCACCCGAGCTTGCGGAGATTCTTGGGCCAAATCATGTGCCCAGTGGATATCGCGACGACGTCGACGGCATGCTCGCGAACCGTTCGCATGATCTCTTCCGGGCGTATGCTGCGGCCGAGGAGTGGAAGATCCGAGTGCTGTGGAAGCTTCTCCGAATCCAGTCCTGCATAGTAGACGCCGATGGGGTCATAGCCGTAGTTCCGTGCGCCGCGCATCGTCTTGACCAAGTGGGCGGTGGACTCAGCATCCCCGATGACTAGGGTCCGAATGAGAGCGCCCCCTTTGTGGCGCCGTCGAACGATCCAGGCCCGGAATAACCACCTCTGGGCGAGGAGAACGACGATACCGAGGGGCGCGGAGATGAGGACATAGCCGCGAGCGAGTTCGATGCCGCCGGCATAGGAGCCAATAGCTATGAACGCAAAAACCCACAGCGATGACGAAATGACCTTGCGGTACTCGTCGTTGCCCGCGCCGAGAATGCGCGAATCGCGAGAACCACCAAGCCACAAAGCGATCCACCACGCCAAGCACAACGCGGTAGAGATGATCGAGTAACCGATCGAATTGTCATTTTCGATCGGGAGAATGGCATTATTGTCGGTGCCGAAGCGCAAAAACTGCGCGATGAAAACTGCGATGACGATGGCGACCGCATCGGTCGCCGACAAAACCTTCACGGCTTTTGTGCTCCACGTCATGCGGTGCGGTAACTCTCTGGTAGGCGCGGGTGCGCCCCTGGAATGCAACATAGCTCGGTGGTCCCCCTACCCCGGCTGGCGGTGCCCTCCAAACTGGCGAGATCTGGAGGCGAAATACTCTTAAGTACAACTATTGAGTATAAAGGTCTAGGCCGCCTTCAGTGGGCGGTCGAGTATGTAATTGGTTACTTTTGAGTAGTAACCGGGCAGGACGTTGTCGTCCATGGGGACGCACACCTCGAGGTCGCGTTGTGCCTCGGAGACGAAGAGCCCCGGGTCGTTGCAATCGGCGATCCCGATGGTCGGAATGCCCGCGGAAGCGGCCGCCCCGGCCCAACCGTGGTCCGCCACGACGAAACTGGGCCGCCGACCCTGATCGCCGAGTTGTTCGAGAACGCGGCGCATCGGCTCGGAAAAGTGTGTGTGGGCGAGGGAACCATACTGCTGAAACATGACGACATCGTTGATCTGACGAAGGTCCCCGCCGTTGAATTCGATGCCCTCGCGAATCGTCATGACATGTGCCCCGTTCTCGCGGGCGGCGGTGGCGAGGTGTTGATAAATGGGAAAGAGGCCCGCTGGATGTCCGGTTGCAAACAGGATGTCCGCCTCCTGGTCGACGGCCGCCCAAAACCGTTCACGGTACCGGTCCAAGGAATCGAGGCACTGGCGCGTACCAATGGTGTCCTGTCCTTCCGTATGATTCCGGTCCGGATCGATGCCGCAGCGTTCGACCATGAGATCGAAGACCTCGTCCCAGCTCCATGGCTGGCGCATGTCGACGCCGAATTCGAGGTGTTCTTGGCCCTCCAGGAAGCCGGTGATATGTGCAAGGTTGATTTCCCTTGGCGTGGCGACCTGACCTGTGATTTTGGTCTGTTCCAGGTGGCGCCCCAGCGCCTCACGATCCAGATTCGACATGGTGCTCCTCAGAACGGGTGGGGTGAGTCTGTGATGACTTCGTGGTATTCAGCAATCGGTCATAGAGCTGTGCGGTGGTGTAGGCAGCTTGGTCCCAGCCCAAGGAGCGCGCATGGGCCGCTCCTGCCTGTCCCAGACGGATCCGAGCCTCTGAATCGGAGGCTAGATCGAGGATGGCTTGGCACCACGCTTCGGGAGTCCGAGGACTCACGAGTCGGCCGGCTCGTCCGTCGTCGAGGGCGGCTCGCAGCCCGGTCACGTCTGAGGCGAGTACGGGAACCCCGCAGGCTTGGGCCTCTAGGGCCACCAGTCCGAAAGTTTCGGACGAAGAAGGGCAAGCGACGGCGTCTGCGGCCCGAAATGCCGCGGCTAATTCGGCTCTGCCGCTCGCCGGAAGAAACGCACATCGATCCTCGAGTCCACGCTCACGGGCCCGGGCTTTGAGTCCGTCCAAATAATCCGGTGATGCGGTGCCTCGAATCTCGAGTCGTAGCCCGGGAATGAATGGTGCAGCTAGAGCGACGGCGTCGATGAGGATTTCTGGTCCTTTCAACGGTTGGGGCCGTCCGGCGAAGACCACCAGAAACTCGTCAGGATTGCCGGCCTTCCGTGGCTCACCCGGATGAAAAGTTTCCAAGTCGACGCCGGGCGGGATGACGTGCATCCGCTCCTCGGGGGCTCCGTAGAGGTCGCTCATGTGGTGCAGCTCGTGCGGCGTATTGACCACCGTCGCGTCGGCGTTCGTCAGTAAGAAGCGTTCGACGTCGGCTCTGTGTTGCGGTTCGGGCCGCTCACCGTTGTCCGACTGAAGATTTTTGGCGAGGGCGGAGGTATGGAGCGTCAAAACCAGCGGCGCTGAGGAACCGAGGGTGCTTCGGTAATGCATGGCAGCCTCGCCGGAGAGCCAATAATGTGCGTGGAGAACGTCCGGGCGGAGACCATGGTTGACGGCGTACCGCGAGCAGGCTTGGCCGAAAACCTCGGTCCAAGCCGAAAGCTCTTCCTTGGAGGCCCCTCGAATCTCCGGCAGATACAAGGTGTGAACCGAATACCCCGGGATAACGGTCGTCCGGCCCGAGGCGCTTCGTTCGGGATCGCCGTGGCTATGGGGTACTTGTGCGACGTCGGTAGCGAGCGTAAATGCTTCGACCGAGTAGCCTTCCCGCACCAGAGCTTGCGATAGGTGGGCAACATAGACGTTGAGGCCGCCCGCGTCGCCGTCACCGGGCTGGGCTAGGGGAGAAGTGTGCATGCTGAAGAGATGCACGGAACGTTGCTCATCATGACCGGGACTCGACACATCAACCACCCTACGTGACGGGCCGAGGACTCGCCGATGATGAGTCGGACTCACGGTTCGAAAGAGCTTTGCTGCGGTGAGAGAATGAAAAAATGCTGTCCCCCCACAATTCCGCGATGACACCAGAGCCAGAACGGCAACGCCACGAGTTCCTGCTCGATCAGGCGCTGCCTGAACGCGCGGCTCTGATCGATCTCGACGCGATCGCCAGCAACGTGAAGCGCGTCAAGGAACTGATCGGGGATACCCTGCTGATCGCCGTCGTTAAGGCGGATGCCTATGGACATGGCGCCGAACCCGTTGCGCGCACCGTGATGGACGCCGGAGCAGATGCCCTCGGACTGGCGCACGTGCGCGAGGCCCTTGGACTGAGAGCCGCTGGGGTTGAAGGCCGCATGGTGGCCTGGTTGCATACGCGGGCTACAGATTTCGACGCCGCGTTGGAGGCCGACATCGAAATCGGCGTCTCCGGTTGGGACATGGAAGCCACCGCAGAAGCTTCGGCACGCACCGGCATTCCCGCCAAGGTTCACCTCAAGATCGATACGGGGCTGGGACGCAACGGATGCACGATCGCCGACTGGCCGGACATGGTTGAGCGAGCCGTCGCGCTGGAGAAACAGGGACTGCTTCGCGTCGTCGGCATCTTTTCTCACCTGGCCGTCGCCGACGAGCCCGAACGTCCAGAAACCCAGGTGCAGCTCGACCGCTTGGAAGAAGCCGAGGCCATCGCTCATGAAGCGGGCCTCCGCCCCGAGCTGGTGCACATCGCCAATACCCCCGGAACCCTGACGTCCGTCCGATACGCGGACCGCGGCCAAGGCAACCGCATCACCCGAGATGCCGTTCGGGTGGGTCTCGCGCTCTACGGATTGTCTCCTTTGGAAGGGGTTCCCCCGGAAAAATGGGGCTTGCGACCAGCCATGACCGTGCAATCGTTCATCAGTTCAGTCAAGGAGGTTCCCGCGGGTCAGGGCGTCTCCTACGGACTCCGGTACCACACCGAGCGCCCGACGACTTTGGCACTCGTTCCGGTCGGATACGCGGACGGAATACCTCGCGTCGCGACCGGCGGCCCCGTGCGGATTTACCCCACCGGCGATGCCACGGCGAACTACGCAGAGGTCGGACGGGTCGCCATGGACCAGATGGTCGTGGACTTGGGTCGGCCTGGATTGACCGATCCTTCCCTGGGGTACCTTCACGCCCCGGTCGTGATCTTTGGATCTGGGGCGAATCCGTCAGTGAATGAATGGGCCGAGGCGGCGGGGACCATCAACTACGAAATCGTCACCCGAATGTCGCCTCGACTCGATCGGGTGTACCTCAAGGAGTCAGATTCGTGAGCGTGGAATCCACCGATCATCAGGCCTCGGAGGTAGAGATCCTGGTGAGTAGCCAAGAATCTACCGCCCGCATTGCTCATGCGCTCGCAGGGAATTTGCGAAGCGGCGACCTCGTCATCTTGACGGGCGAGTTAGGCGCGGGGAAGACCACATTTACCCGAGCTCTGGGCGAGGGGCTCGGCGTGCGCGGCAACGTCATTTCCCCGACGTTTGTGTTGTCTCGGATTCACCCCAACGATCCCGAGGGCTCTCGGCCAGGTGGACCGGATCTGGTGCACGTGGATGCTTACCGACTCGGCAGTCCGGAAGAGGTCGATGACCTCGACCTTGAATACTCGATGGATCGTTCCGTGACGGTGATCGAATGGGGCGCCGGTCTCGTCGAGCATCTTTCTGAATCTCGAATTGAGATCGTGCTCGAACGGTCGCTGGGGGATGACGCGCCCGTCATTCAGGGCGACGAGGAAGACACCGAGCCTCGCCGCATGACGATTCAATTCGTGGGACCTCGATGGCGCGTCGACGAGGTGACCAACCTTCGGCGCAAATTATGCAACGCGAGCGAAGGCTGAGCTCGGAGCAGTAGACTGTGGGCCGTGTTCATTCTCGGTTGCGATTCATCGTCCATAGCCAGCGGCGCCCTGCTCCACGTCGACGACGACGCCGCGCTGGGTGAGCCCTTCACCGGTGAGGTTGCGGTGGTCGGGCGTTTTCAGACGGAGGATACTCGTTCACACGCCGAAGCCATGGCCCCTGGTATCCAGGCCATTCTGGACGACGCAGGTATCTCCGGCCCAGACCTCGGGATGATCCTGACCGGCGTCGGCCCTGGACCATTCACAGGACTCCGCGCCGGAATCGCGACGGCACGCACCATGGCGTGGGCTTGGTCCGTGCCCCTTCGAGGCGTGATGAGCCTGGACGCCATCGCGGAAGGCGTGTGGCGCGATGCCGCCCGCTCGGGGCTCGAGGTGTTCCAGGTTGCCACGGACGCCCGCCGTCGAGAAGTGTATTCCGCGACGTACCGTCTCCGGACTAACACCCCGCAGGCACCCCAGAGTTCTGGATATGACCGGATGTCCGGACCCGCCGTTGGGCCAGCCACGGACCTCGAATCGGGGCTGGTTACGGCCGGTCGCGGGGCAGCCCTTTATTCGGACGCACTGACGCCGTTGCCGGGGCATCTCGACGATGAGCCGTGGGCGGAATGGTTGGTTCGAGCGGCTCTGCGGCAAGGCTTGGCGACGGCGTCGGAGTCCACCAGCCCTTTGTACCTTCGGGAATCTGACGCACGAGTGCCCACCGGAAGGAAGCGTGCTACGCGGTGAATCAGCCGAGTATTGGTCCCCGTCCTGAGACGGAGCGGCAGCCTCCCGATCATCAGGAGCCCATCGATTCCCGTGGCTTGCCCGGCGGCTACCTGGCCCGTCCCATGACACTCTCCGACGTGGAATCCGTGCACACGCTGGAATCGCGACTGTTCCCCGACGACGCGTGGCCCGTCGACATGTTTCTGGCGGAGCTGTGCCACCCTGTTCGTCGATACACGGTCGTTGAGTTCGACGGGTGCGTCGTCGCGTACGCCGGCATGATGGCCGTGGCAGAGACGGGCGACGTACAGACCATCGCCGTGGCGCCTGAGCATGAAGGCTTGGGAATCGGTCGCTGGCTCATGACACGGATGCACCACCAAGCGGTTCGCGCGGGTGCACAGGTCATGATGCTCGAAGTCCGCGCCGATAACCACCGAGCTCAAAGGCTCTACGAATCCATGGGATACAGCGCAATTCATCGTCGTCGCGGGTACTACGCGGGCGGATGCGACGCCATCATCATGCAACTCGACCTACACGGTCCGTCCGCGACCACGACGAAGGAGGCCCCCGATGCCAACCGCTGATTCTGCAGTCCAGAAGCCGATCGTTCTGGGTATCGAATCTTCGTGCGACGAGACCGGAATTGGCATCGTCGCGGGGGACACCCTCCTAACGAACACCGTGTCCTCGTCGATGGAGGACCATGTCCGATTCGGAGGCGTGATCCCCGAGATCGCCTCACGGGCCCACCTCGAAGCCATGGTACCGGCGCTCGACGCGGCGCTGGCAGAGGCCGGCCTCGAGCTGAACGACATCGACGCCATTGCGGTGACGAGTGGTCCAGGCCTGGCGGGCGCCTTGATGGTTGGGGTCAGTGCCGCCAAAGCGCTCGCCGTCGCCACGGGTAAACCCCTGTATGCAATCAATCATCTCGTGGCTCACGTGGGGGTCGGCCTCTTGGACGGCGTGGATGTTGCCCAAGGAGCCGGGGGCGACTTTCCGACCGGACTCGGTGCGCTATTAGTCTCCGGCGGTCATACCGAAATTCTCAAGGTCAATAACATCTCGTCTAACGTGCAACTGCTCGGCGCAACCTTGGACGACGCCGCAGGGGAAGCCTACGACAAGGTCGCCCGCATCTTGGGCTTGAGTTACCCGGGAGGGCCCGCGATTGACAGCGCCGCGGCGGAGGGCAACCCTGCCGCATACCGTCTGCCGCGAGGCCTGACGGCTCGCAAATATATGGGAACGCCGGAGGAGCCGGGGCCGCATCGCTACGATTTCTCCTTTTCCGGATTGAAGACGGCGGTCGCGCGCGTGGTCGAGGGGATCGAGGCAGAGGGGCTCGACGTCCCCGTGGCCGATGTCGCGGCATCCTTCCAAGAGGCGGTGGCCGAGGTCATCACGGACAAAGCCATGTTGGCGTGCACCGAGAACGGGATCGACACGCTCTTGCTCGGTGGAGGCGTTGCGGCCAATTCCCGCCTGCGGGCGCTGACAGAGCAGCGATGCGCCGACCATGGAATTCGGCTCGTCGTCCCGAAGTTGTCCTTGTGCACCGATAACGGAGCGATGGTCGCGGCATTGGGCGCTCGATTGGTCATGGGCGGGGTGGAGCCGACGGGACTCGATTTCGCCGTGGATCCGTCGCTTCCCGTGACCACCGTGTCCGTGGCCTCAGCCTAGATTCCGCCCGTTCCGTGGAGGGGAAAGCCTCCTGGGTTCGTTCTAGAGGCGGCCGGTTCGGGTCGCGCTAATGGTCGATGTGACGACGTCGCGCAGGCTCCCGCCCGATTCCTCAAAAACGCGACGTTGCCGAACATATCCGGGTCCCTGAGCCAAGATCGTGGAGATGTAGGCGAGTTCCGATGCGCATCCGAGGTCCTGGGCGATGGGCGCAAGTCGTTCGACGAGTTCTTCGAGCTCGACCCGGACGGGGCGGACGGACCCGCTGGCCGCCGTAATGACGTCGGCATCCAGCCCGTATCGAGCGGCGCGCCACTTATTTTCTTGGGCAAACCAATGGGGGAGCGACTCAACGGTCTGACCGTCGTCTACGGCACGAGAGGCCTCTTCGACGATGCACTGGGTCAGCGCGGCTACGGCCCCAATTTCGTCGATGGTGGCCAAACCATCGCACACGCGCATTTCGACGGTCCCGAATCGAGCCACCGGTCGAATATCCCAGCGATTTTCGGATTCCTCCGCGATCGTGTCAGCGGCAATTAATCCGTCGATATAGTCTGAGTACTCCGACCACGACGCGAATTGATACGGAATGCCGCTAGCCGGAAGCTGTTGGAAAATCATCGCTCGTTGAGACGCATATCCGGTGTCCACGCCTTCCCAATAGGGTGAGCTCGCCGTGAGCGCGAGAAGATGCGGGTAGTACCGAACGAGGCGCCGGACCACGGGAAGTGCCTTATCCCGTGAATCGAGACCGACGTGAACATGCACGCCATAAATGAGCATCTGGCGGCCCCAGTATTGCGTCCGATCCAGAACCTTTTGATAGCGGTCCTTGGAATTGACGGGCTGGTCGCTCCATCGAGTAAACGGATGTGTGCCCGCCGAATAGAGATCGATGCCTAGGGGGTCCGCACATTCCTGAAGTGCGCCCGCGAGCCGTTCAAGTTGCTGCGTGGCTTCGGCCACCGTGGTGCAGACGCCGGTTACGGCCTCAACAGTATTCGCCAGAAATTCCCCGGTCACCTGAGGAGCGAGGCCTTCGGGCTCGACAAACTCGCCATGTTGAGCCTTGACGGCCGCCAACAATTCGTCGGCCGCGGAAACGAGATCACCCGATTCTCGATCGGCGAGGGCAATCTCCCATTCGATGCCGAGGCTCGACTGCTGAGATGTGGAAAAGGGGATCATGAACGTCCTTGCGGCTAGAGTCAATTCATCTTAGCGGGGGAAGTGTGAGGGCACGAGGCCTTCTCGAGGGCGCGACACGCGAGATATTTTTCGACCGTCGGAACGACAATTCTCCGGATGGGCTACTCGATGCGACGCACAGAAAATACTGCGCGTCGCTCTCCGTCGGGCGAATCCCACCGGGTCAGAATCAGGGTCGCTGATTTGCCCCTGGCGGACTTTTTGATGCCAGCTAGCAGCTGAGATCGAAGAGATTCGGGCACGATGTCGACGCCGCGCTTTTTGATGGTCAAGCGGGTGATGCCGCGTTCGCGGACCCATTTCTTGAGTTGTTTGACCTTCATGGGCAGAACCTCCTCGATTTCCCACCCGGTAGCCCAGGGCACGTCCACGCGGTGATCCGATGTCACATACGCGATTCGAGGGTCGAGGAGGTGTCCTCGGGTCGCCGCCACGAGCTGATTCACAAGTCCCGCGCGGATCGCGGCACCGTCCGGCTCGTAGAGGTACTGCGCCGTGGGCCCGATGGGCTGCGTGTCGGCAGCGTCAAAATCTTCGTCAGATTCCAGTGAGGCGAGCACCGTGGGGGAGAGCGGGTCTGAGCTCAGGATCGTCGCGGCCTTTCGGACTCCCGGACGGGCGAGAGCGTTGAACCACAAAACGAGTTCGACGACGTCGCCCCCGCAACTGACCCATTCCGCTTCGGCGTTATCGGGGATAGCGGCGTGGTCCATGCCCGGGCCCATCTTGACGCCCATCGGCATGCCTCGCTCCGCCCATGCGGTGATGGCAGAAAACGGCGGCGAGAATGCCTCGGGATCGAAGAGGCGCGAGGTCGTCCCTCCTGAGGTCTCTCGACGGGCCGGGTCCAGCCAGAGCCCCTGGACGGGCCGCCCGTCGGACGTCTTAAGGTGTGAGGGGTCGAGGGACATGACGTCCGCCTCGCGAACCTCGGAGAGGGGGAAAGCCGAGAGATTGTGACGGGCGGCGGTCGCGGTGTGTGGGTCGATGTCGACGGATACCACCGCCACCCCCGCGCGAAGCAACGCGGCCGAATCCGCGCCCAAGCCGCACCCTAGGTCCGCCACGGTGTCGATCCCGGCATTGGCGAAACGGAGAGCGTGGCGGTCGGCTACGCCTCGACGCGTGGCTTGTTCGAGTCCGGTGCGCGTAAAGAGGGAGGTAGAGGCTTCGGGGCCCCACTTGGCGGTGGCGTCTCGGCGCAATTTGGCTTGGGTCAGCACGGCAGAGACGCGGTCGGGTTCCAATCCTTGATCTCTCAGCGAGGCGGAGAGCTGGAGAACTTCTGAGTCTCGGTACTCGAGTGTCTCGAGCATTGCGAGTTCGGCGGAGGAGAAGAGTTCGGGCACGCGCCCACTGTAACCAGACGAGGCGGGATCAAACGGGTTACCACCACGCTATCCGCGAAACTTAGCACTCGCCTTGACCCTGTGCTAAGGCCGGGAATAGAGTCGTGTCTAGCACTCTGGGACTTAGGGTGCTAACTGGGCCTGGCGCTCAATCGGCACCGCGACGACGGTTGGCACGCCCCACACGGCTCACGCCATTGTATTGATCCATCCAAGGAAGAAGGTCACTATGTCCGTCTCCATCAAGCCCCTCGAAGACCGCATTGTCGTTCAGCCCGTCGAGGCAGAGCAGACCACCGCATCCGGCCTCGTGATTCCGGATACCGCCAAGGAAAAGCCCCAGGAGGGCAAGGTCGTGGCCGTGGGCCCCGGCCGCGTTGACGACAAGGGCAACCGCGTTCCC
The DNA here is from genome assembly GCF_003989425.1 of Kocuria sp. HSID16901. NCBI lineage: Bacteria > Bacillati > Actinomycetota > Actinomycetes > Micrococcales > Micrococcaceae > Kocuria > Kocuria sp. HSID16901. The sequence goes on from NZ_RBLM01000001.1 coordinate 346,344, forward strand.
GTCGACGTCCAGGAAGGCGACGTCGTCATCTACTCGAAGTACGGCGGAACCGAGGTTAAGTACTCGGGTCAGGAATTCCTCGTGCTGTCCGCGCGCGACGTGCTGGCCATTGTCGAGAAGTAAATTTCGACGCGTTCGCATCGTCCAGTAGATCCGTAAGGAGTCATGTAATTCATGGCAAAGCAGTTGGAATTTAACGATGCTGCCCGCAAGGCCCTCATGGCCGGCGTGGACAAGCTCGCCAACACGGTCAAGGTCACGTTGGGCCCGCGCGGTCGCAACGTGGTCCTCGACAAGCAGTGGGGCGCTCCCACTATCACCAACGACGGCGTGACCATCGCTCGCGAAGTTGAGCTCGACGATCCGTACGAGAACCTCGGCGCGCAGTTGGCCAAGGAAGTCGCCACCAAGACCAACGATGTCGCCGGCGACGGTACGACGACGGCCACGGTTTTGGCTCAGGCTTTCGTCAACGAAGGTCTGCGTAACGTGGCTGCCGGTGCCGCACCGAGCGAAATCCGCGTGGGCATCGAGGCTGCCGTCAAGGCGGTTTCGGAACGCCTGCGTGAGAATGCACGCGAGGTTGAGGGCGCAGAGGTCGCGCACGTTGCGGCGATCTCCGCTCAGTCCCCGCAGATCGGCGAGCTTCTGGCTCAGGCCTTTGAGAAGGTTGGCAAGGACGGCGTGATCACGATCGAGGACGGTTCCTCGACCGAAATTGAGCTGTCCGTCACCGAAGGTATGCAATTCGACAAGGGGTACTTGTCCCCGTCCTTCGTGACCGATGCCGAGCGTCAGGAAGCGGTCCTCGAGGACTCCGCGATCTTGCTCTACCAGGGCAAGATTTCGGCCATCGCCGACCTCATGCCGCTGTTGGAGAAGGTCGTACAGGCCAAAAAGCCGCTCACGATCATCGCCGAGGATGTTGAGGGTGAGGCCCTGTCCACCCTCGTCGTCAACAAGTTGCGCGGCAATCTCAACGTCGTGGCTCTCAAGGCTCCCGGTTTCGGTGATCGTCGCAAGGCGATCATGCAGGACCTGGCGATCCTGACTGGCGGTGAGGTCATCACCAGCGAGCTTGGTATTTCGCTCGATTCGGTGACCCTGGAGCAGCTGGGCTCGGCGCGTCGGGTCACGGTGACCAAGGACAACACCACCGTCGTCGACGGTGCAGGTTCCTCCGAGGCCGTTGCCGACCGTGTTGCTCAGCTCCGTTCCGAGATTGAGCGTGTGGATTCCGAATGGGACCGCGAAAAGCTCAAGGAACGTTTGGCCAAGCTGGCCGGCGGTGTGTCGGTGATCAAGGTTGGCGCGGCCACCGAGGTCGAAGCCAAGGAGCGCAAGCACCGCATCGAAGACGCCGTCTCCTCCACGCGCGCCGCGCTGGAAGAGGGCATCGTCTCCGGTGGTGGGTCGGCACTCGTCCATGCAGGCAAGGCGCTGGAAGGCGATCTTGGCCTCAAAACCGAGGACGCCCGCACCGCCGTCGACATCGTGCGCCGCTCTCTGGTTCAGCCGTTGCGTTGGATCGCCGAGAACGCAGGGCAGGACGGCTACGTCGTCGCCTCCCGCGTACAGGATCTCGAACCGGGTCATGGCTTTAACGCCGTCACCGGTGAATACGAGAACCTGATCAAGGCCGGCGTCATTGATCCCGTCAAGGTCACCCGTTCGGCCCTTGAAAACGCGGCCTCCATCGCCGCCATGGTGCTGACCACGGAGACCCTCGTGGTCGACAAGCCCGCAGAGGACGACGAGTAACCGTCGACTTTTCGGCATCGGAACGTCCCCGTCACCGCGAGGTGGCGGGGACGTTTTCTTGCGATGCAACGAGTCGTGCGGGGGCTGTGGGTCCTCAGTTGAGCGGTTGTATCGATTACTCTGGAGGAACGACCAGGACTAGGTGACGGGGACACGTCCGACGGGTTCGGCAATCCCAAAATATATTGCTTATGAAAGTTATTATGGTCACCTCCTGGTCGTGTGAAACGTGCGCCCTATCGACCGGCGTGGCCCGACATGGCACCGTTATGGGACGGTTTGACTGGTGTCCGCGATGAATCGTGGGGTGGTTAGGGAGTAGGCGATCCGCACGTTGGGCTCGCCCAAAAGTTCAGAAATTCACCGCAAGGCGAATAACATATAGCGGAGTTCTTGGCCCGGGCGGAATGCCTACGGCCGTTTCACCGAAGGTGACGCATCAACTCATCCGTGAGGTCGGTGCGTTGACCTTACCAACGTTGCAAGCTCCTCGAGGCGTATTGCCCGGGGAACAAACAGGAAGTTGCATGACACTATCTCAAGGTGATGGGGCGCCAGTAGGTTCGTCGAAAGACTCCGCGCCGCCCGAGGTTCAGCCTCGGCGCAAACGAGCATTCCGCCCAGAAATTCAGGGGTTGCGTGCCTTCGCAGTCCTCCTGGTGGCGATCTACCACATCTGGTTCGGCCGGGTATCCGGCGGTGTGGACGTCTTTCTGATGATTTCCGCGTTCCTCATGACGCTGTCCTTCACGGGCAAGATCGAGCGGGGAATCAGCATCAACTGGAAACAGTTGAGCACGTACTGGGTGCACGTCTTTAAGCGCATCATGCCTTTGGTGGCCATCATCGTTGCGGCCTGCCTCGTGGCCACGAGATTCCTGCTGTCGCCAGGGCAGTGGTCGTCGATCATGCACGAGGCGTTCTCGGTCATCTTCTACTACGAGAACTGGTTCTCGATTTTCAACGCGGTGGACTACTACGCCGCCGACTCCGGGGCGGCCTCTCCTTTCCGCCACTTCTGGTCGCTGTCTATTCAAGGCCAGATCTTCCTCATGTGGCCGCTGCTCTTCGCGCTGGGGAGTTTCCTAGTCGTCAAGTTCCGCTCCAAAGCCCGAGTGACGTTGGCCGTGATCTTCGGGCTGGTGTTCCTGGGCTCCTTCGCCTTCTCGGTCTACTACACCGAGACCAACCAGACCGCCGCGTACTTCAATACCTTTGGCCGGCTCTGGGAATTTGCGTTGGGTTCTTTGATCGCCATTGTTCTGCCCTGGATCAAGGTTCCGAAGGTCGTTGGCGCCATCCTCACTTGGATCGGACTTCTCGCGATCTTGCTGTGTGGAGCCCTTCTGGACGTTCAGGGGCAGTTCCCCGGGTACATTGCCTTGTGGCCCACCCTCGCTGCGGCGTTCATCATCATCTGCGGTGAATCGACCACTCGCTGGGGTGCCGATCGCATCCTTAAGTGGAAGCCCCTCGTGTGGTTGGGGTCGAATTCCTATGGTCTCTACCTGGTGCACTGGCCGCTCCTCGTCTTCTTCCTGTCTGAGACCGATCAGGACAAGGCTGGTTTGTTCTCTGGTTTCGCGATTTTGGCCGTGTCGATTCTTCTCGCGTTCCTCTTGACCCGCTTCGTGGATACTCCGGTCCGAAAGTGGAAGTGGGCCGAAGCCAAGAGGTGGCGGGCTTTGGTCGTCGTCGCTGCCTGCGTCATGTTGGGCGCGGGAACGGTGATCGCGTGGCAGGGTCGCATCGCCTACGTGACTCAGAAGATTGAAGCTAACGCGGATAAGAACAACCCGGGCGCCGAAATCCTCGATCCGGAGTACACCTACAAGGGCGACAAAGACCCCGGTCTTCTCCCCACCGCCATTAAGCGCAGTGAAGACTGGGCCCAGTCCAATGGAATGGGTGAGGAATGCTCCGAAGAGGACGACTTCGACAGAGATCTTCACGGTATGGACGGAGACGCCTGTTACCACGTGGTGAAGAACGACCATCCTTCTAAGCGCGTGGTCGCCGTCGGAAATAGCCATACCGAACAGTGGATGACGGCGATGGAGACCCAAGCTGAGGAACGCAACTGGGATTTGGTGTTCCTCCGCGAACCAGGGTGCTTCTTCAGCTCGGTCGAAGACAACCGGGACGTGCCCTATTGCCAGACCTGGATTCCCAAGGCCGAGTCGGCGATCGAGGATTGGCATCCGGACAGCCTGATCATGCAGTCCACGTTCACGGCCTACGACGGCTCTGGCGAATCGATTCGCGCCGGTACCGAGGACCAAATCCGCAAGTGGACGGGTCAAGGCATTGGCGTCATCGGCATCCGGGACAACGCACGATTCGCGGAGTCGCAAGCGGACTGTGAACGCGAGAAGAGTTTCGACGAATGCACATTCCCGCATGTCACCGGAAATACCCCCGACCCGACGCGCGCCTGGGAAGATCAAATCCCCGGTTACGGCGCGATCGACATGGACGACCTCATCTGCCCGAACGGAATGTGTCCGCCGGCGATTGGGAATATATACACCTATATCGACAGCGGCCACCTCACCGCCACGTACATCCGGTCGATGAAAAAATTCATGGACCAACGGCTCGACGACGCGGTGAAGATCTCCGACGATGGCCTAGCCAAAAATAAGTAGCCGTCGATTAACATCCCGCGGTCAGTGAGAGGTCTCTCACCGACCGCGGGATGTGTCATTTACCGAGTTGCCATTCGTCCTATGATGGAGGGCAAAGCTCGAGACAATCCTTCGGTGCCGATGCCGAGATGCGAGACGCGAAAGGTTCACCACCCTTGAATCAGCCCACCGCCCTTTCCGATGATCCCTTCGGCCTGACGGGCCTGACGTACGACGACGTTCTCCTCCTTCCGGGAAATACGAACGTCAATCCCTCCGAAGCGGATACCACCACGCGTCTTTCTAAGCGCATCAACCTCAGGACGCCCATCGTCTCGGCAGCCATGGATACCGTGACGGATTCTCGGATGGCCATCGCGATGGCACGACTGGGTGGCTTGGGCGTCATCCATCGCAATCTGTCGATTCAGGATCAGGCCGAGCACGTGGATCGCGTCAAGCGGAGCGAATCGGGCATGATCACCAACCCGGTCACCATTTCGCCCGAGGCCACGCTTCGCGAACTGGACGATCTCTGCGGTCGGTACAAGGTGTCGGGTCTGCCGGTGGTGGATGAAAAGGGCAAGCTCCTGGGCATCATCACCAACCGCGACACCCGCTACCTTCCCGAGCAAGAATTTGACGAGCGCTTGGTCCGCGACGTCATGACCAAGATGCCGTTGGTCACCGGGCACGAGGGAATGACCAAAGATGAAGCCTTTGGTCTGCTCGCCGCCAACAAGATCGAAAAACTTCCGCTGGTCGACGACGACGGCTTGCTGACCGGCCTGATTACGGTCAAGGACTTCACAAAGACCGAGCAGTATCCGGATGCCACGAAGGACGAGGAAGACCGCCTACGCGTCGGCGCGGCCGTCGGTTTCTTTGGTGACGGGTACGAACGCGCCATGGCCCTCATCGAGGCCGGCGTGGACGCGCTGTTCATCGACACCGCTAACGGACATTCCCAAGGCGTGCTGGATATGATCGCTCGCTTGAAGAAAGACTCGGCGGCCGATCACGTGGACATCATCGGGGGACAGGCCGCAACACGTGAAGGGGCTCAGGCGATCGTCGATGCCGGAGCCGACGCCGTGAAGGTCGGCGTGGGACCCGGGTCGATCTGCACGACGCGCATCATCGCCGGTGTGGGAGTTCCTCAGATCACCGCGATCAACGAGTCTGCCAAAGCGACGATTCCGGCCGGCGTCCCGCTGATTGCCGACGGCGGTTTGCAGCACTCGGGTGAGATCGGCAAGGCCATGGTGGCCGGCGCCGACTCCGTGATGCTGGGATCCATGCTGGCCGGTTGCGACGAGTCGCCGGGCGACTTGATTTTCGTCGACGGCAAGCAGTTCAAGGCCTACCGTGGCATGGGTTCATTGGGCGCCATGCAGACCCGCGGTAAGAAGGCGTCGTTCTCGAAAGACCGTTATTTCCAAGCCGACGTCAAAGGCGAAGATAAGCTGATCCCTGAGGGCATCGAAGGCCAGGTCGCGTACCGTGGGCCTCTCTCGGCGGTCTGGCATCAGCTCGAGGGTGGCCTCCGCCAAACCATGTTCTACGCTGGTGCCATGACCATTGATGAGCTCAAGCACAAGGGTAAGTTCGTGCGTATCACCCCGGCTGGCCTCAAAGAGTCGCATCCTCACGACATCATGATGACCGTTGAGGCGCCCAACTACCGTCGATAGACCCGTCGCGTCGGGCCCATGACGCGCAGAAGGAAAACCGTGTCCTACGACATTCAAATCGGACGCTCGAAAAGCGCCCGCCGGTCCTATTCACTGGACGATATCGCCCTGGTCCCTGCGCGCAGAACGCGGGATCCACGGGACGTATCCACCCAATGGCAAATCGACGCGTTCACCTTCGATACCCCGATTCTTGCCGCCCCCATGGATTCCGTGATGTCGCCTGAGACGGCCATTGCGATCGGCAAGCTCGGCGGTCTTGGCGTGCTGAATCTCGAAGGCCTATGGACGCGGTATGAGGATCCGGAACCCTACTTCGAAGAAATTTCTCTCTTGCCGCGCGATGACATGTCGTACGTGACGCGGCGAATGCAGGAGATTTACGCTGAGCCAATCAAGGCGGAGCTGATCACCGAGAGGCTCGCCCAGATCCGTGAAGCGGGCGTCGTCGTGGCTGGGGCGTTGACCCCGCAACGAACGCAGGAGTTCTACAAAACGGTGGTGAACGCGGGCACTGACGTGTTCGTCATTCGTGGGTCGACCGTTTCCGCCGAGCACGTTTCTCAGAACCAGGAACCTCTGGACCTCAAGAAGTTCATTTACGAACTCGATGTCCCGGTGATCGTCGGTGGCGCCGCCGGATACACCCCAGCCTTGCACTTGATGCGTACGGGCGCGGCGGGCGTGCTCGTCGGGTTCGGTGGCGGCGCTACCACCACGACCCGGCGTGCCCTGGGCATTCACGCGGCCATGGCTTCGGCAATTTCAGATGTGGCTGCGGCACGCGGCGACTATCTGGATGAGTCCGGCGGACGCTATGTTCATGTGATCGCCGACGGCGGCCTTGGCGTCTCCGGCGATATGGTCAAGGCGATGGCCATGGGTGCAGACGCCGTGATGGTGGGCGCTCCATTGGCCCGGGCCACCGAAGCTCCCGGGCGCGGCTACCACTGGGGCCCGGAGGCACACCACCATGAATTCCCGCGGGGGACTCGGACCCCGATGAGCCAGGTGGGCTCCCTCGAGGAAGTCATGTACGGTCCGTCGCATCACGTGGATGGCACCTCCAACCTCATGGGTGCGTTGCGGCGCGCCATGGCCACGACGGGATATTCGAACCTCAAGGAATTCCAACGTTCCGAAGTTCTCCTGACGGGCCGGCCCCAATACTGATAGCCCCGTGCGGCGATCTGTCCGTGCAAGATCGCCGCACTTTCCCGACTTGGGGACGCCTCAAGCTCAACCGATAGACTGGACGACGTGCTCAAATTAGCCTTCACGCCTCGATGGTTAGGGGCGCTGGTGTTGGCCCTCGCCTTGGCCACAGGATTCATGCTCCTGAGCCAGTGGCAACTCGGATCGGCCGATTCGCACCAGATCGATGCCAACCCGGCCAAAGAGACCGCGCGCCCGCTCGACGAGGTTGCCAAGCCTTTGACGCCCGTGTTGGCCAGCCAAGCGGACTCGATGGTCATCGTGAAGGGGCACTATGTCGAGAAATCGAGTCGGCTCGTCGAAAACCGTGTCAATGATGGGACCAAGGGGTACTGGGTCGTCAGCCAGCTTCAGACGGACGATACCGCGACCCAAGGACGCGAAAAGTACTCCGTCGCCGTGGCACGAGGATTTACCACGAACCCCGATCCCCACGCCATCACTCAGGAGCCCAAAGGGCCGGTAACGGTGACCGGCCGCCTGGTGGCGAACGAAGGCCCCGTGACGAGCAAGAAAGCAGGATCCACCGAGGTCTTGGGCTCCGCCGCCACGGCGCAACTCACCAACGTGTGGAATACCCCGTTGTATGCCGGAACCGTCACCGCGACGTCGGAGACCACCGGAGACGAATCGGTTCCCCTGACCGACGACGGAAAAGTGCGCAACGACGCTACGCTGGCTTCTCCACATGACGGCCTCGAGAAGATCCACACTGAGCAAGTCGTGGACCATTCGGTGAACTGGCTGAATATTTTCTACGCCATCGAGTGGGTCGTCTTCGCAGTATTCGCGATCTTCCTCTGGTGGCGGCTGCTCTCCGACGACCACGAACGTCGGACGCATCCAGAGAAGTACTACGAGTTCGCTCCCTCCCACCACGAGAATCTCTTTTTCGAAGAGGAGACGGGGCGTCACTACTATTACGATTCCGAGCACGACCGGTATTACTACTACGACGAACCGGACGCCACGGATTCTTCCACCACGGCCGCATCTGGTCATTCCCAGATGAATACGGCTCACAACCAGCAACGAGGTAATCACGGTGACCGATAACCCCACACCTGAGAATCGACCGAGGCCCGTAGAACGTACCGACGGTAAGCGAGTGCCGCTACCCGAGGAAGCTACGCCTGGCAAAGCCGGACCGGTCCGAGTCACGCGACGCAAATTCGGCGGTACACAGGCTCAAATCCGGGGTGCCCTGTCGATTTATAAGTACTGCGCCTGGATTTCTGGCACGTTCTTGCTCTTGCTCGTCGTCGAGATGATTACTCGTTACGTGTTCGGCTACGACCTGATGGCTGGCGCCACCAACGCAGCGACCGGCGAGAACGTCGCCTTAGGCTGGCTCAACCGGAATACCGGGAACCTCACGGGCGGACTCAACATTTCTACCGGCGTACTGATTGTCCACGGCTGGTTCTACGTGATCTACCTGCTCGCGTGCTTCCGGCTGTGGCTTTTGATGCGGTGGCCGTTGGCTCAGCTGATCGTGATGGCTTTGGGCGGCGTCGTGCCGTTCTTGTCTTTCATCGTTGAACGAAAGATTCACCGCGAAACCGTGGCCCAGGTGGCCGCGAATCCCAAGTCCACCAAGCGGTACTAGCCGTGTGAGGTGAGTCGGGGTGTCCTAGACTGAAGGTCGTGGAGCTCGGCGAACCCGGAGCTACGTGCACGCATCCATTCCAACCACGAAGGTAAGGCAGTGACCCTATCCGAAACCTCGGCACCAACGGAGCTGGAAGAGCGCCCCGTCCTGGTCGTTGACTACGGCGCCCAATACGCGCAGTTGATTGCGCGGCGCGTCCGTGACGCGAACGTCTATTCGGAAATCGTTCCGCACACGATGTCCGCAGAGGACATGCTCGCCAAGAACCCAGCGGCGATCGTCCTTTCCGGCGGTCCTTCGAGCGTCTACGCCGACGGCGCCCCGGCCGGACATCCCGATCTGTACAACTCTGGCGTGCCGGTATTCGGCATCTGCTACGGGTTCCAGGTCATGGCTCAGACGCTCGGCGGAACCGTGGCCAAGACAGGGCTGCGGGAGTACGGCGCCACCGATGCCACCTTGACGGGTGGGGGAGTTTCGTTCCTTGGCGGCACACCGGTGACTCAGAACGTGTGGATGAGTCACGGCGACTCGGTCACCGAGGCTCCCAACGGTTTTGAGGTGCTGGCCAGCACGGAAGGTGCCCCTGTCGCGGCGTTCGTCAACGAGGCTCGGAAGCTTGGCGGCGTGCAGTGGCACCCCGAGGTCAAGCACTCGGACTTCGGGCAGCAGATTCTCGAAAATTTCCTCTTCAACGTGGCGGGGTTGAAGCCCACGTGGACGACGGGCAACGTCATCGACGAGCAGGTCGAGAAGATTCGCCACCAGGTGGGGGACGCCAAAGTGATCTGTGCCCTGTCCGGCGGCGTCGATAGCTCGGTGGCCGCGGCACTCGTACATCGAGCCGTCGGCGACCAACTGACATGCTTTTTCATCGATCACGGGCTCCTTCGAGAAGGAGAACGCGAACAGGTGGAGCAGGACTACGCCGAGACGATGGGCATCAAAGTCGTCACGATCGACGAGTCCGACCGCTTCTTGAACGCCTTAGCCGGTGTGAGCGATCCCGAGACGAAGCGCAAGGCGATCGGCCGCGAGTTTATTCGGTCCTTCGAGGCGGCGCAGCGGAAGCTCGTGGCTGAGGCCGGCGGCTCGGGCGAAGACATTAAGTTCTTGGTCCAGGGGACCCTCTATCCCGACGTCGTGGAGTCCGGCGGTGGCGAGGGCGCGGCCAACATCAAGTCGCACCACAACGTGGGCGGCCTACCCGATGACCTCGCTTTCGATCTCGTCGAACCATTGCGCACGCTGTTTAAGGACGAAGTTCGCGCGATTGGTCGGGAATTGGGCGTTCCCGAAAAGATCGTGGCCCGGCAGCCTTTCCCCGGGCCCGGCCTGGGGATTCGTGTCATCGGCGAAGTGACGCGAGAGAACCTCACGGTCTTGCGTGCGGCCGACGCCATCGCACGGGCCGAGCTGACCCGGGCGGGACTGGATGAAGAAGTCTGGCAGATGCCCGTTGTCCTGTTGTCGCAAGTTCGTTCCGTCGGTGTTCAGGGCGATGGTCGTACCTATGGTCACCCGATCGTGTTGCGCCCGGTGTCTTCGGAAGATGCCATGACCGCCGACTGGTCTCGCCTCCCGTACGACCTGCTGGCTCGGATCTCGAATCGCATTACCAACGAGGTGGAAGAGGTTAATCGCGTGGTGCTTGACGTGACCTCTAAGCCTCCGGGAACCATCGAGTGGGAGTAACAGTCTGGGCCATGCCCGCCGGCTGAATCCCACGGTCTTCCACGGCCCGCTTCGCCCCGTGCGCGGCGGGCCGTGGTGCTTTAAAGGGGATGGAATTCTCTTCGAGTGCGACATCGGAGGAGCGGACCTCATACTATAGATGTGGTGCGCCGGTTTCGGCCGCCCATCGATGTGCGAACACCGTCCGACCACACGGAAGCAGAGGCAACGTGACGAAGCCAGATCCCGCCGAGCAGCACGAGAATGACCCGTCGAAGGACTCGGCGTCGAATTCCTCGCGAACGTCGGTTCCCTGGGCTACCCCACAGCGCGTTGAGACGACGTCGGACGAGACCCTCAACCGTGACGCCTCGCAGAGCGGGGCCAGCGACGACGCGGCCCCGGCGGCCGAGCGCAACGTGCACATCGCCCGGGTCGGAACCGCCGGTGCGGAAGCCGCGGATCCGGGATCTCTCGATTCGATGACGACGTGGGCCACGACGCCGGGCGATGATGCCCCGACCGCCGACTCGCCGCAGTCGGACCATGAAGCGGCCTCGAGGGCAGACGAACGACCCATTGCGGAATCCCGCGTGCGCCCCGAGGAATCTCCCGCAGGGTCACAACCGTCGGTCACAGAGGGGGAGGACTCCGACCCTCAACCCGCCACGGAGAACCCAACGACGGTGGAATCCAACGCCGAGCATGAACTCTTGCTGGAACGGTGGCTACACCAGGTGGACGTGTACACCGGGCCGGACGCATTGCTGGACTTCAACCTGGTCGACAACGTTCACATTGACCTGACGGATTCCAACCCGTCCGGCTATGCGCAGTTGCTGGCTGGTCGCAAGACTCGTCTTTCCACGATCCTTCGCGATCGTGCGACCTTCACCAACGGGGTCCGCGCCGCGCGGGCCATCCGAGCCAAGATCTTTGAATTGGACGCGGATCACGGTCTCGACGCCGGTTACCTCGCGGCGGGCACGGCGTCGTGGTTTGCTTCACGCAACCCCTCGGGGACTCCCGATGGCGCCCGGGGTGAACGCCGCCATATTGCTCCGGTTCTCCTCGCGCCGATTGTCATCAACCCCCACCCGGACGGCGACGACTTCGAGCTGAGGATCAATGGGCCCGCGAGGCTCAATCCGGCAATGGTCCGCCAGTTGCGCCGTGATTTCGGAATCGACCTTTATGTCGAGGGAGTGCATCGTAAAGCGACGTCGGGATCACGCCTCACGCCCGACGCGGTCCTCGAAGCCTTGCGGGCTGTCTGCATGGACGTGCCCGGGATGCACATTGAGGCGCGAACCGTGATTTCCACGTTCGCGGATCTGTCCGACACGGTCGGGTCATTGCCGACTAGCGCGGAATCCGGACTCCTGAGGGACGTTTCCAACCTGAATCGCGCTCAGATCAACAAACCGCGCACTCGGAGAGAATTCGCGACGACGCCGGTGCCGCCCGATGAGGTTAACCCCGCCAACGAGGTCCTGGTTTACGACGCCGACGAGCGCGTGTCCGAGATTGTTCAGCGGGCCCGGGCGGGGGAGTCGATGACCGTGACGGCTCCCGCGGGCACGCAACACCTTCGTGCGGCCTTGAACGTGGTGGCCGGGCTCTTGGCCGAAGGCAAATCCGTCATGGTTTTGGCGGAACGCCGGGAGACCTTGGCGAACGTTCGCCGTCGTCTTGCCGAGCTCGGCCTCGACGATCTCACTTTGGAGATCGGTGAAGAGCATTCGCCGGAGGGCCTCACCAGGGACTTCATCGAATCGATTGTTCGTTATGAAAAGGCCGTGGAGCCGAGGCTCTCGGGACTGCACGAAGACCTCGTAGAGAGCCGCCGCAAGCTCGTCCAGCACGTCGAGTCGCTACGGTGGCGCGACGAGCGCTGGGGCGTTTCGCCTTTGCAGGCGATGCAGACCCTCGCGGAACTCACCTCGCGTGAAAATGCGCCGTCCACCCGGGTCCGATTCAAGCGCGCCGTCATGGACGCCACAGTGGACCGCGAAGAGACCGTGGCACAGCTGGAACGAGCAGCCGAACTGCGAGCCTTCAACCCCACAACACGAACCGCACCATGGTACGGAGCGCGGCTCGTCAACACGGAGGAAACCAAGCAGGCGCGTGCCCTCGTGCGGGAGATCCTCGAGCAGACCAGGTCCTTGCGTTCCGAGATCGGCACCAGCTTCGAGTCGATCGGTCTTTCCCCGGAGAATACGTTGGCCGGGTGGAAGAGGCAGCTGAACCTGCTTGATGGAATCCGAGGCTCGTTGAAGAGGTTTAGTCGGGATATCTTCCTGCGCCCCGTCACCGACTTGATCGCCGCAACCGCCTCGGCGACGTGGCGTCGTGAGCGCGGCATCGAGATGTCGGCGCTCCAGCGCTCGCGATTGCGCCGGGCGGCCAAGGAATACATCGTTCCTCAAGTTCACATCGACGATCTGCACCAGGCCCTCATCACCGTTCAGGAGCAGCGGGAGCAGTGGCAGGAGTGGGCTCTCGAAGGACGAACCGTCCAGTTGCCGGGGCAGCTGGAAGAGATGCTCACTGCCTATGGTCGGTTGTCTGACGACATCAGTGACCTGGCGATCGTGATGGAAGAAAGCCCGTCCCGCAAGGACTACTTCGCCCTCTCCATCTCGGAACTCTTGGAGACCTTCGAGGCGATGGCCAATGATCGCTTTGTGCTGGATACCTTGCCCGAGCGCGATCGCTTGATGCACATTCTTCGGGGCAAGGGCCTCGAAGAGCTGCTGGCAGATCTCGAGGAGCGTCATGTTCCAGGCCCCCAGGTGGGAGCCGAATTGGATCTTGCCTGGTGGCAATCGGCCTTTGAAATCATGTTGGACCGTCCCGAGGTCAACCTCGTCAGCGGGAAGTCGCTGGCCCAGTGGGAGTCCACGTTCCGGCGTTCCGACGCCGCTCACATTGCTTCCGGCCCGTCCCGGGTGCGCTACAGCGCTGCTCGCGGGTGGAATCGCCGGGTCCAGCTGAAGCCGGTCCAGGCGCGTGAACTCCGTCAGATTCTCAAGGGGGCCCCCATCGGGTTGGCGGGATACTTCGACCGTGCCCCAGACGTCGTCGTTGGCCTGCGTCCGCTGTGGCTTTCGAGTCCCTTCGGTGTCGGAAGGGCTCTGCCGTCTTCTGCCCGGGCCGACGCGGTCGTCGTCCTGGATGCGGAGTCCACTCCTTTCGGGACTTGCCTCGCCGCGTTGGCCCGCACTGACCAGGTCGTCGCCTTTGGTGACGAGCACGCTGGTTACCCGCAGCCCTTCATCGTTTCGCCGACGACGGGCGGGGACCAACACGCCTCCACCGATTCCGTCGAGTCTGTCCTGGACGTCTTATCTCAGGTGGTCCCGGGAACCTCTCTTCGTCGAATCCACGAGGCACGCGACCAAACCCTGGTTTCCTATCTGAATCGGGCCTTCTACGCCGGCGAGCTGGAGACCATGCCATACGGCGAAGAAGCGGTTTCGCCGCAGCGGTCCATCGTCGTGGACTATCTTCGGGATCCTCAGCCAGACGACCACGTGGGCGCTCCGATCATTGAGTCTCCCAAGGCTGAAGTCAGGGCCGTCGTGGAGATGGTCTTTGACCATGCGGCTCGCAATCCTCGACAGTCGCTGGCGGTCCTTACGGTGAGCACCCGACACGCGGCCCGCATTGCCGAAGGTGTCCGGTTGGGTCTGGAGAGCCACCCAGAACTTCGGGAGTTCTTCGAGCCCGGATTGGAACCGTTCCGGATCTTGGACCTTGCCCGCGCGCAGGGTGTGACTCGCGATTGCGTGATTTTCTCCCTGGGCGTCGCTCCGGCGGCCGGCTCCCGTGCCTCGCACTTCGGCCAGTTGGCCGAGGAACGCGGTCGCCAGCGGTTCGTTAAGGCGATGACGACGGGACGCTTCCAGACCCGAGTGGTCAGCTCCTTGGATCTCGAGAGTCTCCAGGAAGCCGAACTCACGGGAGGCATGAAAGACCTTGTCGCGTTCTTGGACGAGTACGACAAGGCGCACGAGGGCTCGGATGGTGAGGAGGCCGTCTCCTCCATCCTGACGACGGAACATGCCGGAAGTGACTTCCTCTCCGTGCACGATGTTCAGGAAGAAGAGTACAAATCCGATTGGCTCCTCGCGGACCTGGCACACCGTTTGCGTCGTGCCGGCGCGGAAGTGGCACTGACGCCGGGACAGGAAGTCGACGGCATCGCCACAGCCTCCACCGAGTCGCTGTCAGCGGGGGCCGTGCCTAGTCCTCGCGCTCGGACGGGAGGGGACCGGGACGGACATAGCTCGCATGGCTTGCGTCTTCCCGTGGGTATTTCGACCGATGGCACACCTCGTTACGCCGCGTCGTCGGTCCGGGAACGTTCCCGACTGCGGCCCGAGCGGCTGGAACGGACTGGCTGGAACCACGCATCACTCTGGACGGTAGATGTTTTTACCGATCCTCAATTCGTGGCCAACCGCATTCTGGGATATCTCGGGCTCGAGGCTCCTGCCGCGGAGAAGGACTCGTGACCTCCGGGGACGCTGACTCCTCCAAGCGTTCTGCCGATTCGTCGGGATCCGGTGACGGTGGCAACGGACGAGATCAAGCTCGCCATCGCTACCGTCACAAGGGACCCCGGCGCGCGACCGGCGGAACGGACATCAGCCAGGGCGAACCCGAACGCCTGGCCGGATTCGGGATGGCGTCCTCCGGTGGATTGTCGGCTTCCCTCCCGACAAGGGACGGTGCTTCGCGAGACCAGCTGGATGATCGTGGCCGGTGGATCCTGGAGCAACGACCCCCGCACTGGGGCTGATCTGGTCATCAGTGTTGCTTTCCTGGCTCAGATCCGCTGACGGCCTGGGGACGGGCCACGATCAGTACTTCGTCGGGCGTCGAACCCAGGAGGGCCGCAGATTCCGAGTCGGCTCCCAGAAAGACGACGTTCTTGCCGGGGTCTCCAGAGGCCCACGTCGATGGCGTGTCTTCACTCCTGGAGGACCAAATGAGAATCGCGTCGGTGGTCCGTACTGGTCCGTGATCGTCATGACTCAACACTCGGACGGAGGCTCCCGGGCCCAATAAGGAGACTGCCTCGGGATCCCTGACGCGCACCGCCACGGCCACTAGCCCCTCCGCTAGGTGTTCCGTGAGTTCCGGGGAGACCAGCATGGACGAAAACACAGGTTGATCTCGCATGACCGGTACGGCCAGCGTGCGCTGTTCCACCGACTCGGGATTTGGTGGATCGCGCGGGAGATTCTCCGATAAAGCTCCCATGACCTCCACGGTTTTGAGGTCCGATGACTCGATGCGGTGCCCTATGGGGAGATCCTTGGCGGCCACGACGATGTGGGACCTTTCTGTGGCATCCCGACTGGGCCCGAACATTCCGACGAGCGATGACCCGACGATGAGGAGAATTCCGAGGGTGCGCGAGCGGCGACTCAAACGGCTTCGGATCCTGACACGCAGAGGGATAGTCCTTCGAGGCCGCTGCGAGGGAGGGAATATCTTGGTCCACATGACCCGAGAATCGCATGCTCGGTGATTAGCCGCCCGCGATGCGGTGGCAAACGCCGTCCCACGGTGAATAACTCGTCAACCTGCGACGGGAGAATGATTCTGTGGACGGACCAGTTATTCCCCGGAGGACGCCGTAGAACTCGAACCCGAGCTCGACGACGAACCCGAAACGTTGGAATCGCTCGACTTTGAATCGGTGCTGTAGAAGCCGCTTCCCTTGAAGCTCACACCCACGGTGTTGAACTTTTTGCGAAGGCTCTTCTGGCCACATTCCGGGCATTCGGTGAGCGCGTCGTCCGTGAAGGCCTGACGGATATCGAACGCGTGCTGACAGTTCTTACAGACGTACGCGTAGACGGGCATGAAGGGGCTCCTCGGGAATCCAGGGGGTGTACAGCCCTTTATCCTACGGCTCATCATGAGAGGCTCGTTAACCCGCGTTCGGTGCAGATCTGTCCAACGCGCGCGTCATGAGCCTCTGCCGGCACGGTACCGCTCGGAAAAATCTCCTCCGCGAAACATATGCCTACGTCTGCACCGGGGTTCGGTCCCGCGGCGGCTTCGGCAAGTGCGGCGTCGTAATACCCGCCGCCGTAGCCTAAGCGAACACCGTTGGTGTCGAATGCCAGCGCTGGGACCAGTCGGAGCGCGCAGCCGACGAACGCTTCGGTGGTTTGCCGGGGGCCGATGGGCTCCTCGATCCCGAACGGGCTACGGATCGTCTCGACCTGGGGGCTCCACGCGACCCAGTGCATGACGCGGTGGGGCAAGGTGATCGGCACGATCACGTTCCTCCCAGCGGCGTGAATCTCTGTCAAGGCCTCGTGAAGCGGAGGCTCCGACGGCGTCGGTAGGAAGGCGGCAACCGTTTCTCCGCGCGAGACCTGGCCCATCACCAGGTCGAGCAAGGTATCCCGCCATTGAGCCGCGAGGCGACGTCGGACTGTTCCCGTGGAGTCCGATCTCACGCGCTCCGCCCTCAACTCAAGGACGTCGCGCCTCAATTGCGCCTTGTCGGAGCCTGGATTGGGCATCTGGAGGGACCTTTCCGGACGAATCGATGTAGCCCTCGTCAACCGAGGTGGTAACCCGGAAGATTGTTGGACCGGTGGGAAATACCTTCCGGTGACCATGTCACGGCTATGTTTGGCCGGTGGATTGCCTCGGAAAGGTGGCAAAACTCCCGAATTTTCGAGGGCTCTCAGCTATTCTGAATTGTATGTCCGCAAATGATTCACAAAAACCCGTCACCAAAGCCGTCATTCCGGCCGCAGGGTTGGGTACACGGTTCTTACCTGCCACCAAGGCGAGCCCCAAGGAAATGTTGCCGGTGGTGGACCGGCCGGCTATTCAGTACGTCGTGCAGGAAGCTGTTTCCGCAGGTCTCGAAGACATCCTCATGATTACGGGGCGTTCCAAACGGGCCCTCGAGGATCATTTTGACCGGATTCCCGATCTTGAGGCTTCCCTCAAGGAACAGGGAAAGGATGCCCTTCTCGCATCGGTGGAGCAGGCCACGGCGTTGGGCGAACTGCACTACCTGCGCCAAGGTGACCCCAAGGGACTGGGCCACGCGGTGTTGCGTGCCAAAACCCACGTGGGGGATAACCCCTTCGCGGTGCTTCTGGGCGATGATCTCATCGATGAAAAAGAAGATCTGCTGGAGCGCATGATTACTGCTCAGCAGTCCACGGGTGGCAGCGTCGTCGCCCTCATGGAAGTTCCTCAGGACCAGATCAGCGCTTACGGCTGCGCCGCGGTGGAAGCCGTGGAGGGTGAAGAGTACGTCAAGGTTACTGGCATGGTGGAGAAGCCTAAGCCGGAGGAAGCTCCTTCGAACTTGGCCATCATCGGACGGTACGTCCTGCATCCGCACGTCTTCGATGTTCTCGAGAACACTCCTCCCGGACGCGGTAACGAAATTCAGCTGACGGATGCCTTGGAAACCATGGGGCAGGGCACCGGCGAAGGCGATGGCGTTTACGGCGTCATCTTCAAGGGACGTCGATTCGACACCGGTGACAAGCTGTCCTACCTCAAGGCCAACGTGATCCTCGCGGCAGAACGTGACGATCTGGGCCCTGGCCTGCGGAGCTGGCTTAAGGAGTTCGTGGAGACCCTTCCCGAAAGCTAGGTCTGAACTCACAGCGAACCGCGCGAGGCGGGGCACCCTGGTGGGTTGCCCCGCCTCGTTTTTCATGAATTGGGCACTCGAAAAATTCATGGATGAGGGGCGTGACACACCCTGTTGGAAATCCCTGGGGGCGTGATTTCCGGGCTAAACTACAAGCGTGTCTTTTTCATGGGTTTCAGCTTCCAGCCTGTTGTTGGTGGTTGCTTTCGTCGTCGTTTTTTGGTCGGTGCGTGTCATCGATCGACGTCGCCGTCCAACAGTCGTCGCGCAAGTCAGCGCGAGCGATATTATGGAGGACACAGAACCCGCCTTCCCCCGGGACCACGTGCTACTGCGTCAAAGGAATGACATGTACAGTAACCAGTCCCCGAGCACACCAAACGTGAGCTCAGACGACGTCGAGGCCCGGCGTGGCATCACGGAAGAAGAATCCGTACACCCGGCCGAGAATCCTCGACAGGAAGGTGTTCGTGTTCCGCGTCCGTCGCGAAAGACGACTAGCGGCACGGCAGATCATGCCCAGAACGCCACACCTCACATTCGCTGGGGTCGTACCGGAGTTGCCCTCTTCGGCCTGGCGGCGCTGCTCACCGGCGTTGTGACCGCAATTCTCGCGCCTCTCACCGCAGTTTCCTGGACCTTGCCGGTATTCGCTTTCATCCTGGGTCTCGGGGCGTTCGTGAGCTTGCGCTACCTTGCCTTGGCCGACCGCCAGGCGGTCGCTCGTCCGGCAACTGTCCCCGCAGATGATCGTTCTGCAGAGTGGGCCGAAGATATTGAAGCTGAACAGCTTGCGTCGACCCCGGAATCTACGCAGGGCCTAGTGGTCAAGGACCGGGAGAGTTTCTTCAACGCTGAAGGCACCAGTTCGGCCCGTACCGAAGGTGCCCCCTCGGATCGTGATGTGGCGCGCGACTCCGAGACAATTGCGGCGAGCCTGCCCTCTGTCCAGGAAGCGCCTGCGCAGACCAAGTGCGACCATTCTGAGAATGTCCCCTTCGTCGAAGAGCCTGGGCTGGATATCGAGACTCTTCGGGAGCAGGCCCGTCGAGTCGCTGCGGGAAAGCCGATCGCGTTCACCCCGGCGACGAGCGAATGGTCGCCCGTGGAATTGCCCAAGCCGATGTACATCGACGCCCCCGAAGCGCGGCGTCCGGCTCCTACTCCGGCGGTGGCTCCCGAAACTCCTCAATCCACCTCGACGACGGTCACGGAAGCTGCCTCAAAGGGCAACAGCAGTCGGTCGCAGCTCAATCTCGACGACGTTCTCTCTCGCCGCAGGGCATGATCCGCGCCCAGCTCAACGAAAAGTGATGGAAAGCAACCCGCCGGCTCTACCGGCGGGTTGCTTTGTCGATAGGGTTATTGCAGGGACCGAACCACGGCCGCAATGATGCAGCGCGGCAGAAAGAGAAGACAGCCGATGAGTAGCTCTCACGAAGAAATTGAACGTAAGTACGAGGCACCCGCCGACGCGGACGTGCACCCCGACCTGAGCGAACTGAACCACCTCACGCCGGACGAACACCCCGAGGACCAGCATCTGGAAGCAACCTACTTCGATACCCCGGGGCGGGCCTTGGGCGCCAACCGGGTCGTGGTGCGGCGTCGTCGTGGCGGGCATGACGAAGGCTGGCACGTGAAATTTGCCCTCGGGGATACGCGCCACGAAGTCCACTACGACCTTCTGAAGACGTCGTCCGCTATGCCGGCCGCCGTCTCCTCCCTGCTGGGCGGGATCACCCTGGGTGAGGAACTGGCGCCCATTGCTGAATTGACCACGCAGCGGCGTCGGACGGTTCTTCGCGATGACGAGGGCCGCGAGGTCGCAGAGGTGTGTGACGACACCGTTCATTCGACGGATTTCTCGACCGGCACGGAGCGTCAGTGGCGGGAATGGGAAGTTGAGCTGTTGGATGAAACCCTCGGTGAGAAGGCCCAGAACAAGGTCTTTAAGAAGGTCGAAAAGGTTCTCAAGCGTGCGGGCGCCACGTCGTCCACCGCGACCGCCAAGATCGCCCGCGCGCTGGGCCAAGACCCAGCCTTCGACGAGTCGGCTCAGATCGAGATCCAGGAGTCGCCTCAGCCTGCTCAGTCCACGCCTGCGTTGACCGGAGCTCAGAAGCTCATTTCGGCAGCGTTGCACGAATACCTCGACGACGTACCCGCATTGGACCTCGGTGTGCACGCGGGCGTCGAGGATTCGGTGCATCAGCTCCGTATTCGTTTGCGCGGCCTCCGGAGCATCCTGCGGGGTCTACGAGGGATCATCGATGCAGATACCGAGAAGAGGCTTTCAGAAGGCCTCAAGGCGAGCGGTGGCAGTTTGAGCCCGTATCGCGACCTCGAGGTAGTGCGCGAGGTCCTCAGCGAGAGCGATCAATGGGAGCGACTCACCCAGGTCGCCCGAGATGAGATCTCGGAGGTGCTGGTCGAGGAGGAGGCGGCGGCCTTGCGCTCTGCGACCACACGATTGCGCTCTGAGGAGCATCTCGCGGTGCTCACGGAATTGCGTGCCGTCGCGGCCCAGCCGGTTCTGGAGGCCCATGCCGCGGACTGGTCGGGAAAGAAGGTCGCCAAGGCGATGCTTTCGGCGCTCAATGAGCGCTTGGTCCGTCGCGGAGGGAAAGTTGGCGACCAGGGGGACCCGGTCATGGAAGAGGCGCTTGAGGGCCTGCACGACGTGCGGAAAGCCGCGAAATCGCTGCGTTACGTCATCGATACCTTGTCGGCGGAGTCGGCCGTGCCTAAGAAGAAGCGCGACGAGGTCAGTTCGGAACGCCACGATGCCAAGAAGTTGCAGTCGCAATTGGGCCGCACCATGGATCTGAAGGCGGCGGTGGACTGGCTGGATCACGCCGCGCGAGTCTTCCAGCGTCGGAAACAGGATCGGTACGCGCTGGGAGTGCTTGCCGGTGCGACGGCGGTTCACTTGGAGAAATCCCTGGATCACGGACTCGATTTGGTGAACGAGCTCGACTGACGCGAATGGGGAGGGGTAATGCCCACCTCCCGATTCGTTTGCTGGGTTAAAGCGGATGGCCCCGGGGAGTACCCGGGGCCATCCTTTGCATCACACACAGGAAGAAGGTCTTCACTCAATTCGGAGGCACCAACCGCGCTAAGTCCAATGTTCCGGACCGTCCCAGGTTTGCCTCCCGGCTATTTGGTAATGAAAACATTACCTAATAGAGATGTGGGCCGCTAGCCCCAAGTTAGGGTTACCTTGGGTTTCTTGATGACAAGGCGTCGTTAAGTTCTTCATTTGGCGGAATAGCGGGGGAGTATGGGGCCTTCCGTGGCTCCGATGGTCACAAGTTGTGTTGGATATCACTCACACAAAAGGGGCGAATGCGGGTTCCACGGAGTGATTCGGTAAGGTCAAGGTATGCGCGAGTGGATCGAGGGCCTGGATCTGTGGATAGCGATCCTCTTCTTTTGGTCCGGCGGGATCATGAGGTCTTCCGCGATCTATGGCCTGGCACGGGCCGCTTCTGCCGGTGGACGCCGTGCCTCCACCATCAACCTGGCCTTTGATTCCGCTATTTATCGTCGAGCCGAGGCCGTGGTTCATCGCTGGGGCGTACTGGCGGTCCCGGCCTGTTACCTGACCGTGGGCTTCCAGACCGCTGTCCTCGCGGTGACGGGGCTAACTCGCATGCCTTTGCCCCGATGGATTCCGGCCATGTTGGTGGGAACCCTCATATGGGGAGTCATCTACGGAACCATTGGTATGGCCGTGGTGTGGGCTTGGTTGCAACGGCCCTGGTTCGCCGTCTTGGCAATGGGTGTGGTGATCGTGGCCGTGGTGGCGGTGCGGTACTGGAGGCGCCGATCACGCGTCGTGGGGGACGAGGCATCGTCCGAGCTCCCGCGGGATCCTCACTGATCCAAAAAAGGGACGCGGTTCACTGACCGCGTCCCTACATTTGTGGAGCTAAGGGGAATCGAACCCCTGACCTTTTCATTGCGAACGAAACGCTCTACCAACTGAGCTATAGCCCCGTACAACCCCTCCAGAGTACTCCCGAGGGATTTTTTCGACAAATCGGACGGTCCTGGCCAAGCTCCCACGCTGATACATTGACTGCATGACTCAAGTACCAGAGCCGAGCGCGCCGAACGCTGCGGACGAGGCCCATGCCCCTTCCGCTCCGGAACTTCTCGGTCCGCTCTCCGCGGGTATTACGGTGGGGTTCGTTCCGGGCGTCATGCCAGGCAAATGGTTTGATCGCTGGGATGACCGTTTCTCTCGTTCCACCCCTCTGACTCGCTTGCCGGTAGGTGCGGCCCGTGGCGTCGAAACCTTGGAGCAAGAGCGTGCTCACATGGTGCTAGCCCGACCCGACGACGAGCCCAAGCTCAACGATCGCGACCGTTTCCACACGGTCAAGCTGTACGAGGAGACGATGGTCGTCGTCCTTCCCATCGATCACGTGCTGACCTTGCTCGATACGGTTCCACTCGAGGAGCTGTCCGAGGAATTCATGCTGCAACGGCCGGAGTCCATTCCCGAGTGGGCGAGCATCAGGGCTACTGCGGATGACGCTGAACCGCGCAAGTTGCCTTCGATGCGAGACACGGCCGACGCCGTCGAGCTGGTGGCCGCGGGAATTGGCCTGCTCATCGTGCCCATGTCCTTAGCGCGGCATCACCATCGAAAGGACGTTACATTTCGCCCCGTCGACGGTATGCGGGAACGGCCCGTCGTACTGGCTTGGCCGCGCGACCTGGAACGGCCGGAGCCCGATGAGGCCATTCTTCAAGAATTCGTGGGCGTCGTGAGGGGGCGGACGTCGGCGAGTTCGCGCGGCGGATCGACCGGCCGGTCGAGAAAAGACGCCGGGGCGAATGCACAACGCCCGGCCGCGGTTACTGGAAAACCGGGCCGGGCGTCATCGAATCGAACGAAGCCTAAGCCGAACCGCCCTGCGAAGAGTCGCCGTGGCTCGACTCGGGGCTCGAGGCGTTAGTGTTCGCGGACACAATGGGGTTGCTCTGCGTTCCATGAATCACGGATTGGTTCATCAGAGGTATGCGCAGTCCATCCTGATCCAGTGCCTTCTTGACATAGATGCGGAGAACTCGAGCGACGTCCCACTGTTGTAGCGGGGCAGTCCGAATCGCAATGCGCAACGTGAGGTATTCGCCGGTCATTTCCTCGATGCCCCACACCTCGGGTTTGCCGCGAATGGACTTGCCGATGTCGGTTTCCTTTTTGACCTGACGTGCGGCATGTAGGAGCAGCTCCGTGACCTCTTCGATATTGGTGTTGTAGGGGACGGGCACATCCACGATGGTGCGCGCCCAGCCCTGCGATTTATTGCCCACACGCAGAATTTCCCCATTGCGGACGTGCCAGAGGGTGCCTTCGACGTCACGCACCTGCGTCACGCGCAGACCCACCGACTCGACCGTGCCACTGGCTTCGCCCAGGTCGACGACGTCGCCAATGCCGAGCTGGTCCTCGGCCACGATGGAGACTCCCGCCAGATAGTCCTTGACGAGCGACTGTGCGCCGAAGGACAAAGCGACACCGGCAATACCAGCACTGGCGATCACCGGAGCGATGTTGAAGCCCAATTCGGAGATGATCATGAGGACGGCAATGGTCCAGATGACGATCGTCACGACGGAGCGGAGCACAGAACCCACAGTTTGGGCGCGCTGTGATTGGCGCTTACGGGCCGTGACGGCGTCTTCAATCCACTCATTCTGGGTGGTGTTGGGCTGGGCGACGTCGGCGCTTTTCTTGCTCACGACCCGGACCCGGGTGCCACGGGCGATGCCCTCGGTGACCTTTCGGATCACGGACCTCGCCACCATGTTCAGGGCGATCGCGATGACGAAGATCAGCACGATGCGCAGCGGGTGGCCGAGCCAAAATTCCAAACTAGAAAGGTCCGTCAAGAGATTCTGCGGATTCTCGGCGGTGATATTCATGGAATCCACCGTAATCGTAAGCCTTGAGCCGTGACTAATAGCGGGCTGATCGTCTGCTGAGGACGGAAGCTCACGCGGGCCCCACTAGGATTGTCTCCATGGCTCTGCAGATGGACACACGACCCGCCGCTTACGCGGTGATCATCGAACAAGGCAAAATTCTGTTGACCCACTGGACCGGAGAGCGGCATCCGGAACGCGCGGGATGGACGTTGCCGGGTGGCGGTTTGGAAGTCGGTGAGTCGGCGGAAGAGGCCGTCATTCGTGAAGCCTATGAGGAAAGCGGATATCGCGTGCGCCTCGACGGCATACTCGGGGTGGACAGCAAGTACTACGACGACGGCCGCGACAAGCCTTTTCACAGCCTGAGGATTCTCTATCGGGCTTTCATCACGGGTGGTCGCGCGGGAGTGACCGATATCGGCGGTTCCACGGACGACGTCGCCTGGATCCCGCTGGACGACTTGCCGAAGATTCGTAAGGTCTCCCTCGTGGAGGTCGCCGCGAAATATTATGGATTGGCCTATTAGGGTCCCGGCATCGGCCCCTAACTATCCGTGTGAACTAGAGGAGTGACGTGGTGAAGCGTTGGTCAGTTTCGATTCTCGCCCTGGTGGCGAGCCTTGCGGTCGTGCTGACTGGTTGTTCCGGAGGCAACGGCGTCACCTCCGACCCCTCGGCGTCGGAATATCGAACTATCCGAATCGGTAAAGGGGTCTCACAAGAGACCGAGACGATCGCGTATTTGTACGCCGGAATTCTCCGGGACGCGGGATATAAAACCGAAGTCATCGATACCCCGAAAAATCGGGAGGAATACGTCCGGACCTTGAACGACGGCGGGGATTCCTCGCCAGATATCGTGCCGGACTATTCCGGAAACCTGCTGCTCGATCTGACCCACGGTGGCAAAGACAATCCGCAGGCCACGGCCACACCGACTCCCAGCGAGAGCGACGGCACTAATCCGCGGGCGAGTGCATCGGCGACACCAACGCCCACACCCACGGCCGCATTCAACATTCACGGGATGTCTAGCAGCGATATTTCGGCGACTTTGCCCAAAGTGTTGCCGAAAGGGGTAACCACGCTCAATGCCTCGTCGGCCGAGAATAAGGATGCCTTGGTGGTCAATAGGATTACGGCCGCCAAGTACAAGCTTTCCACCATCGCCGACTTGACGGGTCAGTGCAAAAACCTGACCTTTGGTGTTCCGACCGGGTTCCCCGCGAAAACGTACGGGGCGCAGGGCCTCAAGGACTTGTACGGGTGCACTCCCAAGAAATTCGTGGAGGTCGACAGCCAAGAGGACCTGTCCCATAAGCTTGCCGCCGGCGAAGTGGACGTGGCCGATATTTTCACGGCATCGGGTTCCATCCCAGAAAATAACTACCTCATTTTGGAGGACCCCAAAGCCAATTTTGTGGCGCAACAGGTGACCCCCATTATTCGGGAGAGCGACGTTCCCGATTCGGCCAAGGACGCCATCAATTCGCTGTCGGGCAAGATCGGCACCTCTGATCTGGTTTTCTTGGACCAACTGACCTCCGGTGACCAGCCGATTTCTTCCGAGGACGCTGCGTCGTTCTGGCTTCGAGAAAACAAGGGCTGAGGGGTTCACGAAGGCGTCATCTAGACGCGAGACGGATGACACACCACCTCATACACGGCGACGAGGGGTAATCTGTCCGACATGGCACAATTCCGGCAGTCGCAAAAGCTGAACAACGTCCTCTACGACATCCGAGGACCGGTACTCGAAGAGGCCGAGAAAATGGAGGCGCAGGGGCATCGCATCCTCCGCCTCAACATCGGTAACCCGGCACCTTTCGGTTTCGAGGCGCCCGACGCCGTCATGATGGACATGATCCGTCATCTGCCGGAAGCCCAGGGGTATTCGGATTCGCGGGGAATCTATTCGGCGCGAACGGCCGTGGTGCAGTACTACCAGACGCGTGGAATCCGGAATCTGGAAACGAACGACGTATACATCGGCAACGGCGTCTCTGAAATGATCACGCTGTCTTTGCAGGCGTTGTGCAACCCCGGGGACGAGATTTTGGTTCCGTCGCCGGACTACCCGCTGTGGACGGCCTCGGTCGCGCTGTCCGGTGGTACGCCCGTGCACTACCGGTGCGATGAAGAGAACGGGTGGGATCCGGACGTCGAAGACCTCGAATCCAAGATCACGCCTCAGACCAAGGGCATTGTGGTGATCAACCCGAACAATCCGACGGGCGCGGTGTACTCCCGGGAGACTCTGCAGCGCATCGTGGAGGTCGCCCGGAAACACGAGCTAATCCTCTTCTCGGACGAGATCTACGAGAAAATCACGTACGACGACGCTTCGATGATCAATACCGCGTCGCTCGCCGGGGAAGACGTCCTCTGCCTGACCTATTCGGGCCTGTCCAAGGCTTATCGTGTGGCGGGGTACCGCGCGGGATGGCTGGCCATCACCGGTCCCATGTGGAAGGCCAGCGACTACGTAGAGGGCATCAAACTCTTGGCGAATATGCGCATGTGCGCCAATGTTCCGGCGCAGCACGCGATTCAGACGGCTTTGGGCGGTTACCAGTCCATCAATGATTTGATCTTGCCGGGTGGCCGTCTCAAGGAACAGCGCGACATCGCGTATCGAAAGCTCAACGAGATTGACGGGGTCACCTGCCAGCAGGCCCAGGGAGCTCTTTATCTCTTCCCGAAACTCGACGTGGAAAAGTTCGGGATTCACGACGACGAGAGATTCGCCTTGGACTTGCTCAAGGAACAGAAGATCCTCGTCAGTCACGGCACGGCCTTCAACTGGGAGGCCCCGGACCACTTCCGCTTGGTGACTTTGCCGGATGTGCAAACCCTCGATACGGCCATCGACCGCATTGGGGAATTCCTCAGCGGCTATCACCAGAGCTGATGCAACCGGGGGTCGGCCCTTCGTGCCCTGCTAAACCGCGGGAGCTACGATGCCGACCCCTCACCGGAATCCGCCTGGGCGCGACGTTCTTTCGCCGCGTCCAGGCGGTTTTTTGCGCCGTCTAACCATTCTTCGCAGCGCTGAGCCAGGGCCTCGCCGCGCTCCCACAGAGCGAGTGAATCTTCCAGGCTCGAAGTGCCGGATTCTAGGCGCGAGACGATGCTCATGAGTTCTTCGCGAGCCTGTTCGTAGCTGAGCTCGTCGACGGATGGAGTGGATTTTTCCTGGTCGTTCATGGCTGGAGGCCTTTCGTCAGGGTGAATGGTGGTTGGTTGGTCTGTTCGTTACAGGCAGCCAGACGGGTGGAGCGGACGATGTCGGTGTTTGTGCTGGCGGTGCTTGAGGTGGTTACTGGTCTCGAGGGTCATCGGTGTGTAGGTCCTCGACGGTGGCGTCGAATCCACCCGACGCGACTCTGACCCGGACCGAAGAACCTGAGCCCAGCGCGGAAGCTTCCCGGACGACGTCGCCGGTAGCGGCATCCTGGACCACGGCGTATCCGCGGTCCAATGTTTTTTGCGGGGACAGCGAACGTACCCGAGAGCGCAGGTGAGCCACGGATTCCCGATGCCGTTCCAAGGAAACCGTGACGGCCCGGAAAGCCCTCTGACGTGCAGCGTCGGTCTCTTCCTCCCGCGCCATGAGCATGGTTTCTGGATGAGCGAGCACCGGCCGCGATCGAAACTGGGCGAGTGCTTGGGCTTCACGGTCTAGGTACGTTCGGAGGGTCCGCTCGGTCGCGGCTCGGGCCTGAGCGATACGAAGCCGTTCCTCTTCGACGTCGGGCACGACCGTTTTCCCGGCGTCCGTGGGGGTGGAAGCCCGCCAGTCCGCGACATAGTCCAGCAAGGGTTGGTCGGCTTCGTGCCCAATGGCCGAGATGACCGGGGTGTTGGCCTGGTACACGGCTCGGATCATGCCTTCTTCGCTGAAGGGCAACAGGTCCTCGAGGGCGCCGCCGCCGCGGGCAATGACGATGACGTCCACGGCCTCGTCCGCGTCCAGTTCTCGAAGGGCGCCTGTGACCTGCGAGAGTGCATGAACGCCCTGCACGGCAACTTCACGCACTTCAAAGTGAGCACCCGGCCATCGGAGCCGCGCATTGCGAATGACGTCTTTCTCGGCATCGGAATCGCGACCGGTAATGAGCCCGATGCGCTGGGGGAGCACCGGTAGCGGCTTTTTATGGGCAGGGTCGAAAAGGCCTTCCGCTTGTAGGCTTCGACGGAGCCTTTCGATGCGTTCCAGCATGTCTCCGAGACCGACCTGGCGAATTCCGCTCCCGAGCATCGATAACCGACCGGTCTTGGTCCAGAAATCGGGCTTCAGTCGCACGACCACACGCATGCCGTGTGCGAGCTCCCCATCCACCATGGCCGTCTCCCGGGGGAAAAGGCTCACCGGCACCGAGATTTCTTCTTCGAGGTCCCGGAGCGTGAGGTACGTGACGCGGGCGCGCTTCTTCAGCTCGATGATCTGCCCTTCGACCCACATCGCGTCGCACCGAGCGATGTATTGGTGCATCTTTTGGGAGAGCATGTGGAGGGGCCAAGGGTTCTCAGG
Source organism: Kocuria sp. HSID16901 (assembly GCF_003989425.1). Taxonomy (NCBI): domain Bacteria; kingdom Bacillati; phylum Actinomycetota; class Actinomycetes; order Micrococcales; family Micrococcaceae; genus Kocuria; species Kocuria sp. HSID16901. Next base: position 375,061 of record NZ_RBLM01000001.1, read on the forward strand.
TGTGGTCTCTCTGGCCAGGGCGGCCAGCTCACGCCCGCCGGAGGGTTCATGATGGCCAGAACCCTCTGGAACGGGCGGGAAGGAGGACTCCGAGGGTCCCGAAGTTTTGGGGTTACTCATGGTTCATACCTATCGTCTCCACCTGAAGGTCGGTGCCGCGCGGCGGAACATTGCCGCGCCGTTGTGCATTCCTCAGCCTCCAAGGGCCAAAATACGTACTTACCCACAACACACTCGAAGATACGTTCGAATGCTGTGGTGTGCAACCATTTCATCGTATCCGGGTGCCTTGCGTGGAAGCGTGGCGTTGGGCATGTCAGCTGTGCAGAAAGGCCGAGCAAGTGGGCGGTGGGGTGCGGAGCAATTATGGTTGCTGTATGCCCACTACCGCTGGATCTCACCCTGTTCGCTGGACGCTCTCGGTTCTGTGCACGCTCGCGGCCATCGTTCTCGCGACGGCAACCGTCGCTCTGTCTTGGTTTAGCTCGACCATCGTCGACAAGGGCCATTTTGGTGACGCAGCCGCCGACGTCGTGACCGACCAAAATTTCCGGGACGAGTTGTCGAACCATGTCACGGACGACGTCATGGCCTCCGATACCGTGAAGGGTTTCCTGGGTGACGGTTCGGCCTCTGGGTTGTTGTCTGGGCCCAAGAATGCGCTGCGTGCCACGGCCCAGGGCGTGGTGCATTCGGCCGTGTCGAACACCGTCAACTCGGATGAATTCCGGTCGGTGTGGGCGGACACGGCAGATGCGACCCATGACGCAAATTTTGGGTCCTCTCCGTCGTCGACTTTGGTTTTGGATGCGAGTCCGTTTTACGACGAAATCAACAACCGGGTTCACGACGTGCTCCATGTGGATTTGGGTCTAAACCAAGGGGACCATCGCGTCGCCTTAGAACAAAAGACGAATGACCAAGGGGAGGGGGAAACCGCGAGCCGTCTGCACAAGGCACAGCACATGACGTCGGCGGCGCCGGTGTTGGGAACGCTGGCAGGCTTGTTGGCCCTCGCGGCGGGGGTCATCGCGCCGAGGGGCAAGCTCCTCATGGTGGCGATGGCATCAGCCGGCGCTGCCCTACTCACGTGGGCTTCCATGTCGCTCCTCGGTAATAGATTCAACGATTCGTTGGCTGATGTGGCCGGAACGGGCGGGCTCATCTCGCAGCACCTGGGTCGCGCCCTGACGGAGAATATTCAGCCGTGGACCTTGACGACGCTTGGCATCGGATTGGGCTTAGCCGTCATCCTGGTGATCCTCCAGGTTTTGACGGGCCCGCGGGGAGACACCAAACACGTCTTCTGAGGATTCGGTTCCGGACGTGGGGCCTTCTCCGTAAAATTCGGGGGCAGCAAGCGGTTTGGGGCTTGATTCAACCGGACGGACGGTCAGTCGGTCGTCATCCGGACGCGTTGCGTCTAAATCATTGATGCGTCGGGCCGTCACCAGCACGCGTGACTCCAACGAGCCGAGCATGGAGTTGTAGGCTTCAACGCTTTTGGTCAGAGACCGCCCCATAGTCCCGAGGTGACCACCGACGGTCGCGAGCCGTTCGTAGAGTTGCCGCGAGAGCTGAAGCAGGTCGCGCGCGTTCTGGGAAATGGCCTCTTGCCGCCACGACAGCGCAACGGCTTTGAGCGATGCGAGCAATGAGACTGGAGAAACGAGGGCAACGCCTTTCCCCGAGGCGTAGTCCAGAAGGGTCGCATCAGAGCGCAATGCGGCGGAGAGGGCGGACTCCATCGGTAGAAAGCAGAGCACCATCTCTGGTGACGTTTCCCGCGAATCCCAGTACCTCTTAGACGCGAGGGCATCCACATGCGAACGGACCGCCTTCGCATGTTTGGCCTCCCACGCGGCTTTTTCCGATTCGTCATCGGCCTCTTGCGACTCCAGGTACGCGTTCAGTGGAGCCTTCGAATCCAGGACGATTTCTTTTCCTTGGGGCAAGGAAACGACCATATCCGGGCGGACGCGACGAACCGTGCCGGACGAATCCGGCGCCTCGGAGCTGACCTGTTCTGAATAGGAAACGTGCGGTGCCATGCCCGCGGCCTCGACGACGCGTCGAAGCTGGGTTTCGCCCCACGAACCTCGCGCCGAGGTTGAACGCAATGCACTCGAGAGATGGTGGGTGGATTCTCGGAGGTCATCCTGACCGCGTCGGGTAACCTCTAACGCCTCGCGTACCGAGCCAAACTGGTCCGCTCGCTCGCGTTCCATGAGCCTAACGTGTTGCTCCACGGTGGCGAGCTGAGTCTTGACGGGCGCCAGCGCTCGCAGAACATCCTGATCAGTTCGGGCTCGTTCTTCCAGGGCCTCCACACGTTCTGACAGCAGGCGCTTTCCCTCGAGGGCGGCGGCGAGCTCCGAGGACAGGCGCGCATTCTCCTGTTCGAGGTCAGGCCCATATTGCGGGCGGCGTCGACCAAGCACGAAGCCGACGACTCCGCCCACCACTAGGGCAAGGAGGGCGATCAACACAAGGGGAAGAGTATTCATGGCATCTACTGTGCCAGCAGGGACTGACAAGTTAAGAACGAGCGTCCTCGACCGCAGAGAGTAGTGGCTCAGAGCCACCCGTTGTCTTGGGCCGTCCGGGCCGCTTCGTGTCGATTATTGGCGTTCGTTTTGCGAATCACCGAGGAGAGATGATTGCGCACGGTCCCGGTGGATAGATGAACGGCGGCGGCAATGGACTTGACGTCCGATGCCGTCAACGCGGCGCGGCACACATCGACCTCCCGTTCCGTGAGGGGGTTGTCTTGGCTGAAGAGGGATTCTTCCGCCAGCGATGGGTCGATGACCTTGAGACCGGAATGCACCCGGCGAACAGCTTCGGCTAGCTGCCCCGGAGGAGTATCTTTCACGACGAACCCTTGGACCCCTGCGGTCAGCGCGCGTTTGAGGTAACCGGGGCGTCCGAAGGTCGTCACGATGATGACGGAGCACGGAGATCCGGCCTCTTTGAGTGCTTCGGCTGCTTCGAGCCCCGTCATGCCGGGCATCTCGATGTCTAACAGAGCCACGTCGACGGCGTGCTCCCGGACTGCGGCGAGAACGTCGTCCCCTCTGCCGACCTCAGCCACGACGTCGATGTCCGATTCTGCACTGAGCAAAGCGCTGAGGGCGCCGCGAATCAGGTGCTGATCGTCGGCTATTAAGACTCGAATGGTGTTCATGTTGCTTCCAAAGGTTTGTGGTCTCCGGTCATGGTGACCAAGAGCCGGGTTCCTGGGTCCCGTTCGGAGGACGAGTGACGTTGTGGATCAAGCGGGCCAATGAGAAGCGTGCCGCCCGATTCTTCGACCCTCGCACGCAAGCCGGCGAGTCCGTTGCCTTCGTCGCTTCGGATGCCGACGCCGTCGTCCTCGACCTGAAGTTTCTCCGGCGTCACGATCACGCGACAATGCGAGGCACCAGAATGTCGCACCACGTTGGTCACCGCCTCCCGGAGTGCCCAGGAAAATAAGGAGGCGTTGACGCCGGGTAGTTGGAGGGCTGCCTGGGCATCGGGGAGATCCGCAGTGATTCCCGTGGTTTCCAAGGCGCGACGGGCCGCCTCCACTTCGCCGCCAAAATCGGGTCGTCGCAATCGAGTCACGGTCGATCGAACGTCGGATAGCGCCACACGGGAGAGGCGAGAGATCTCCAGAATTTCGTCGCGTGAACCGTCAGGGTCGGTCTCCAAGAGCTTTGCGGCGACCTCAGCCTTGAGATTGATGACCGTCAGTGAATGGCCCAAAAGGTCGTGAACGTCTCGGGCCACTTTTTCGCGTTCCCCGGAGACGGCTAGGCGACTTCTGAGTTCTCGGCTCGTTTCTTCGCGTCGAGCGACCGTCGCGATGATCATGATGATGATCGAACCGATCATGGTGCCGGCAGCCGAGTAGAGCAACGAGATTCCATTTTCCGCCCACCGAACCAGTCCCAAGGTGGATGCGCACATGATGACCGCAGACGCGGAAATCCCGACAGCCGGAGGGAGTGTAAACATGCAGGCAGCCACAAAATACGGAGTCAGGTTGAAGACCCAATGGCCCACAAATGTCGCGATCCATAAGGCGATGAGGGCCATCATGGTGTACCAGAGAATGAGCCACGGATATTGGCGTCTTGTGGGAAACATCCTGGCGTATCCGAAACCTACAACGTAAACGACGGCGAAGAGCGCGATGACCAATAGTCCGCTGATCACCCATCCGGTGGAGTTGCCTCGGGTGAGGAGTGACCCGATGGGGAACGCGAGGAAGATGAGCCAGACGCCGGCCTGGATCGCGTGGCTGATGCTGAAGTGGGGCAGTCGGCTCAAGGGCGTCCCTTCTGGCGCTGGCCTAGTAGGGCGCAGAGCCCTGCGAAGATCAGGGTCCACGCGAGGACATTGGCAATCGAGTACCAGAGAGGATCGGTCACCATTCCGCTTCCGTCGCTAATGGACTGGATGCCTTCACTCAGAGGATAGCGCGCCAGCGTCGAAGGGCCGTACATCGGCGTAAAGCGAGCAAATCCTAGGAGAAACTCCGGTAGCGGAGAGAAGGCATTGCCGAGAAAGGCCAGAATGACGAGCCCGGTACTGGAAATCGACACCGCTGAGTCTGAGCGGAAAAGTAATCCGAAAATCATGCCGTAAAAGCCGAATGGTAATGAGACCACAACGGAGATGAGGGCGGCGGAAATCCATTCGCCCAGGGGCATATCGGCCACCGTGAAAATGCCAGCGATATTCACTGCGGCCACCGGCATGGCGGCGCGCACCAGGATGATGATGGCTTTCGACATCAGCATGGACCCCGTAGACAGCGGCGTCAGCGCAATCTGACGGCCCCAGCCAGTGGTTTGTTCGACGACGACGTTGCCCACCGTGGCACACGCGGCAATGACACCACCGTAGGTCGCCATCCCGATCATCACGTAGGCGCCCACATTGCCGTCATTCAAGGGCATATCGGAGTAATTCTGCATGGCGCCGAAAAGGAGATAAAACAGGACCGGTAGGACGATCGAGAAAAAGAGTCCCGAGCGGTCGGCGAGTATTCGACGCAGATCGATGGCGGTATAGAGCGCGAAGTTCATGAGGAGTCCTTGGGTAGGGGAGAACGGTTAGGTGGCCGGGGAAGCCGCCTCGTTCTCGGAGGTCAGGGTGATGAAGGCGTCTTCCAGCGATGCGTTGGCGATCAGTAGATTCTCGGCTGGGGTGTGAGTCAGGAGATGGCGTGCCAGAGCGTCCGCGTTGGCAGTGCTCATGAAGGTGCGATTGCCGTTGACGGTGGCCGAAAGGACACCAGGCAATGAATGAGCGTTGAGACCTTCGGGAAGAATCGCGCTCACGGTCTGCGAGGACACGCGGGAGCGGACATCATCGGTGGGACCGTCGGCGACGATGCGTCCCTTGCCGACCATGACGATCCGTTCGGCGAAATTCTGGGCTTCTTCGATGTAGTGGGTCGCGAAGACGATGGTTCGTCCGTGGTGGGCCTGCTGGCGCATCGACTCCCAGAATTTGTGGCGGGCGTTGGCGTCCATGCCCGAGGTGGGCTCATCGAGGATCAGTAGCTCCGGTGAGGGCATGATGGCCAGGGCAAACCGAATGCGCTGCTGTTCACCGCCGGAGCATTTGACGACCTTGCGATCGGCCAATTCCGTCAGGTCAACTTGGGCCAGAATGTCGTCCACCGAAATCTCGTGATGATGGGTCGCGGCGATCATCCTGAGGGTGTCTCTCACCGAAAGCTGCGGAAGCAGGCCTCCGGTTTGGAGGACCGCGCCGACGTCGCCACGAGCGATGGCAGATCGGGGTGCACCACCGAGGACGGTGATGGTTCCCTGATCAGGCTTTGTGAGGCCCAAGACCATGTCGATCAGGGTGGATTTGCCGGCACCATTGGGGCCAAGCAATCCGATGATTTCGCCGCGACCGATGGTCAGGTCGATTCCGTCCACCGCGTTGAAACTCGCCCCGGAACCGGAGGTGAAGGTTTTTGTGAGGCCATGGGCCTCGATGACTGGCTCGTTCATATGTCGAGTTTCCTGGGATTTCCTGTCGAGTTCTCATACCGAATGTCACGAATTGGCCATGACGTTTGTCAGGGGTCGGTGATGCGGCAGGATGAAGTCATGAGCGAGAACGTGAATGCATCAGAGGAACGGCAGAACGATCCCGGATACCGCGCGGTGGAATTAACGCGGCTTGGGTCGAAGCGGTATCAGGCGACCAACGCCGAGGGGGTTTCGGTCGAATTTGGTCAGGGCGAAGGCTTAATGACGCCGGTCGAGCTCTTGCTTGCAGCGATTGCCGGGTGCTCGTCGGTGGACGTCGACGTCGTGACCTCACGCCGCGTGGAGCCGGAAGAATTCCGCGTGACCTCCAGCGGCCTGAAATACACGGACGAAGAGGGCGGGAGTCGGCTGGGCGACGTCGAGCTTTCCTTCCGCGTGAAATTCCCCGAAGGCGAAGCAGGGGACAAGGCGGCTTCGATGGTGCCTCGACTCGTGGAGCTGTCGCGGACGAAGGACTGCACGGTTTCCCGGACGGTGGAACACGAAACTCAGGTCAGCATGCGGGTCGAGGACTAGGCCGGTAAGGTTAGTCAACGTGGCTTTAACTATCGGAATCGTGGGGCTGCCCAACGTGGGCAAGTCGACCCTCTTCAATGCACTGACCCGTAACACCGTTCTCGCGGCGAACTATCCATTCGCGACGATCGAGCCGAACGTTGGCGTGGTGAACCTGCCGGACCCGCGGCTGAACCGCTTGGCGGAGCTGTTCGGGTCGGAGAGGATCCTGCCCGCGACTGTTTCCTTCGTGGACATCGCCGGGATCGTCAAGGGTGCCTCCGAAGGCGAAGGATTGGGCAACCAGTTCCTGGCCAACATTCGCGAGGCGCACGCGATCGCCCAGGTGGTCCGCGCCTTTGACGACCCCGACGTCGTCCACGTGGACGGCAAGATTGACCCGGCCTCCGATATGGAGACCATCAATACTGAATTGATCCTGGCCGACCTCCAAACGCTGGAAAACGCCATTCCGAAGCTGGAAAAGCAGGTCAAGATCAAGAAGGGTGACCCCGCTCAGCTCGCGGCCTATCAAGAAGCGCAGAAAGTTTTGGAAGAGGGGGAGACCATCTTCCGTGGAGCCGCGGCTGCCAAGCTGGACACGGATCTGCTCCGCGAACTGAACCTGCTGACCGCCAAACCCTTCATCTACGTTTTCAACTGCGACGACGGCGTCCTCCAGTCGGAGGAACGCCAGCAGGAACTCCGCGACCTGGTGGCACCGGCGGAAGCAGTATTCCTGGATGCCAAGCTCGAGGCCGACATGGTGGAGCTCGACGAGGATGAGGCACGCGAGATGCTGGAAATGTCAGGCCAGGAAGAATCCGGCCTGGACAAGCTGGCTCGCACCGGTTTTCAAACCCTTGGGTTGCAGACTTACTTGACGGCGGGCCCTAAGGAATCCCGCGCGTGGACCATCAGCAAGGGTGACACGGCGCCTCAGGCCGCCGGCGTCATTCATACGGATTTCGAACGCGGCTTCATCAAGGCCGAAATCGTTTCCTTCGAGGACCTCGATGCATGTGGCTCGATGGCTGACGCCAAGGCCGCGGGCAAGGTGCGGATGGAAGGGAAGGATTATGTGATGAAGGATGGGGACGTGGTGGAGTTCCGCTTTAATGTCTAAGCCCAAGGTCGGTAGGCTTATCCGTGCTTCAAACGGACGTAGCGACACGCTGTCTGGTAGCACTTTTGTAGCACCGCGTATGGGTGTTCCGATGCTCAATACTCACAGTAGCGTGCAGTTGTAGCGAACGTCTTGGGCAGCATTCGGACGAAGGAGTGAGACAGTCACCCAGAAGAAGCAGCTGTTGGAGCTGAACGTCGAGCGGTGGCCGACTTAGGCCAAGGGCAATGATGCTTCGATGAGGATAACGATTCGTGCATGATGGAATGACGAGTTCCTACCTCACAGAGAAACGAGAAAGCGGAAAATGACGGGTGAGTTGGTCCCCAAGCTTTTGCCGATTCTTGGAAAGTCGTTGGACCAGAAGTTCAACGTTTTTGATGTCATGCACCACGGAACCCATGAGCGGCAGATCTCCAATGTATTCGGATGGTTGCTCGATAGCGGCGGATCTCATGATCTGCACGACCGGTTCATCCGGATCTTCATCGATGAAGTGAACGCCGCCTGCACGGGTCCTTCCCCATTCGACTATGGGAGCTACCGAGTGCGACAGGAGGTGAACACTGGATCGGTAGGGGACCCGGCCGACATCGCGGATCTGGTGCTCGAGAACCAGGACGCCTCGCTCGTTGTGGAGAACTACTTCATCTCGGATGGGCATGGTCACGCGTATGAGCGTTACCTGGACTTCAGTCGTCGTGAGGGGAGACAGGGGGCGGTGGTCCTGCTGTGTCGTGATGAAGACCGATCCCGGCAAACCAGTGGTTGGGATAAGGCGCTGGTCCTGACGTATAGCAGGCTGATCGACAGGTTGTACGATGCGGTTCGTGACGATCCGAATTACCAGCAGGAGAATTCGGACTCGTACTCCTTCATCCAGCAGATGCATCGAAAATTTGTGAGGTCAGGAGGCCTTATGGAAAAACGAGATGTGCTCCGATTCATAACAGCCATGTGCGACACAGGCGAAGCCAAGCGGTATCAGACACGGAGGCAGGACGAAGCGGCGGAGGAGTTCGCGAGTGACTTGGCCGTGCAGGCGAGAGAACAGTTCGTCGAGGGACGTGAAGTGCTCCAGGGGGTCAAGAACCGTCTTCGAGCCTTCGCCGAGGGCCCCCTAAAACGTCAGGTCCGCGAGACTCTTGGCGGTGCACCCACATGCAAAGTAGGTGCGAATCTGCAGGGCATCTACCAGTGGACGATCACAGTCGATGTTTCGGAAGGCGTGGCCGGGTCTGGCGGGTCTCATGTGCAACTCAAGTTTGGGCCCACGGCTTGGTATGCCAACGAAAGGGATCCATGCTGGAAGAGCACTGTCGATTTAGAGATAGTGAACTACTCGTATGTCTTCGTCACCCTCGTTGATGTCTTGATGATCCGCCAGACGACAGTGACTCTGGAGGAAGTGCTCGATGGTCTCGATCCCGACGACTGCAGACTTCACGACGAGATCATCAGACTCCTGGAGATGAACTCAAAGGCCTGAACCTGTTGGTGAGTATCCGGCGCATTTCGATGCACCCCCTACGCAAACCGCGTTGCACGCATGAAATTACTTCGTGATGGAACCAAGCTGAGTTTAGATTCGACGATTGAGCCTCGGCCCCCGCGAGTGGCCCCGGTCGTTTCCCGATAGAGCGCACGCTGCAGGCTCGTGTTGCGCCTCCTCGCCCCTGGCAAGATTGCCATGCACGTTGATATCGATATTGATATCAGAGGAGGTGCTTTGCCGATATCATCCGTCATCGTTCGCGGTCTCGATGACGCCGTGAAACAGCAACTCGCCGCGCAGGCGAGGGAGCACGGACGGTCCATGGAAGCTGAGGTTCGCGCCATTCTGACCAAGGCTGCATGCAGAGCGCACATTGGAATGGCTCTGCTGGCTGCCGCGCAGGATGTCGGTACGTCGAAGAGCCGCCGATCCCTGTACGCGATGACGTCGCGCGGGCGGTGGACTTCTAGTGATCATTCTCGACACGAACGTCATCACGGAGATCTTTCGGCAGTTTCCAGAGCCACGTGTGGTGGACTGGCTCGCGTACTTGGAAGGTGACGTCGCGATAACGTCCGTCACGCTCGCGGAACTGTTGGCAGGTGTGCGGCGGCTGCCAGATGGTCGGCGTAGAGATGAGTTGGCCAGGCGCATCAACGCGGCGCTCGCACCGTACCGGGGCGGCCGCGCCGTGCTCCCTTTCGATGACTTAGCAGCCGACCGCTACGCCGACGTGCTCGTGGCTCGACAGAGCGCGGGCGTGGAACATCTAAACCCGTGGGAGGTCGACGCGTGAAGCATCATTCGGGCGAGATCTACCTCCAACAAGAAACTCAATGAAGTCGATCTGGGTGAGCTTCGACCTCTCCTCGACAGCGAGTATCTCAAGGAGTTCGGAGGGTGGGGGATCCGCACAATACTTCGGCACGTAGGCGGAGTTCTGGATCGATCTCCAAAGTCGTTACGAACTTGATTGCGTAGAGAATAACGAGAGTGCGCAGATTGCGACGTTCACTCCACTCAAAGTGGCATAAGGCTTAAGGAATGAAACTTTTTACCTTGGTTAGGCGATGAGGGGCGGCCCATCGAAGCAGGCCACCCCTCAAGACACTCGTTCTACTCGCCAAAGGCTTCCAGTAGCGCCTTCACCGAGTCCTTGCCCAGCTGATTCGCCGCCAAGGGGCTATCGCCCGTCAGCAGATTCCCGTCCCGAGCGGTTGCGCCGCTCATTTCGGAATTGGTGATCGTGAAGCCGTCCTTCGTGAGGGCTTCGCCGAGCGCCCAAGGCATCGCGCCGGGGAGATAGCCAATCTCAATGTTCGCTCCGGCGTCGAGGGCATCGGGGAACGCCACGATCTGCCGGCCAGCAAGGGGATTGGCCTCCCGGTCGATTCCGGCGGCCAGAAGGGCTGCCGGACCATGGCACAGGGTGATGATGAGCCGATCCTCGTTTATGAAGAAGTCCAAAGCGTCACGCAGGTCCCGGCTTTCCGGGATGCCGTTCATGGCACCGTGACCACCTGGAATGAAGATGGCGGCGTAGTCGTCCAGGCCGTCGGCGACGACGTCGGCGAGCTTGCGCGGGCTCTTGAACTTCTCGCGGGTGCCTTCCCAAGTCTCGCGAATGGCCTGGTCATCACCCGGGTATGCCCACCACTCGAACTTTCCGACGCCGCCGCCTAGCGTGGCCACGTCAATCTCATAGCCGGCTTTCGCGATGTGGTGAAGGGGGAGGAGCGTTTCAACCGGGTGATTTCCGGTCGAGAAGAACGTGCCGTTTTGCATCGGCATATACCGTTCCTCGGTGGCAATGACCAAAACTTTCCAACGGTTTCCTGCATAGGTGGCATCCGTCGAAAGTCCGTCGAAGTCCGTTACGGGAGCTGTGTACTGGCTCAAAGAGTAGGGCGACGGAAAGAAGGCGTTATCCTCGGCGGGATCCGCAGTGGGCTGACGATCTTGAGCATCTGACGTCTGAGTCGACTCGGTCATGGGATTCCTAACTGTTGTGGTGGTACATGAGGAATTACTAACTCATGAATGGTCCTGCCGTCAGAATAGGCTTCGGCTGGTCCGAGAGTCAGGGCCTTACGCTCTCAACGCGTCCTGTTGCCCTAAGCGCGAACGGCCACGAAATTTCAGTTCATGAGAACGTGGGTCTAAATAGCAACGGGCATTAATGCGGTCCGTGGGGCGTGCCCACGAGTACGGTGGAAATATCTCTGGCTAGCAACCCCACATTTGACCCAATCTGCTCAGGAAGGGCCCACCAGAATCACCATGGCACGCCACCTTCAATACAAAACGACATTGCCCATGCATCCCCAAGAAGTCTGGAACCGGGTGGGGCCTGCGCTGGACGCTTTAGGTGGGCGGAACAGCAGATTTGACGGGCCGAACACGCTGAAAAACGACACCGGGGCGAGTGCACTTTCGTGGGGCGAAACTATCATCATCAACGTTTTCCCGGGCCAGCAAGCGACTGACCTCATCATTCGCAGCGAAAACACGATGGTGACTCAGCTGACGGGCATGGGCCGGCATCGAAAGAATATCGACAAGATTTTGGAAGGTGCCGGGCTTCAAAACGACCCGAACGGGCAATACACCAAAGGCTTCTAACAGAAGCTTCGACTAGCTACGGGTCATGGAATCCTCTGTCGAGGACGGGTTTTGGGGCAGTCGATCCACTTCAGAACTCTCGTGAGACTGCGCCGAGTCTTCAGCGCCGACGTCGTCCATCGCGTGAAGCCTCGCGCTTCGCATCTCGAGGGCTTTCCCCAGAACTCCAATCAACAGCACACCGGCGACCGTGATTGCCATGCCTGCGTAATCCGAAAAATTGAGCATGCTTGTTGCATATGGAGACAGGGCAAGAAATAGAAATAATGCAAAACTTATCGGAGTCGTGTAGTCCACATTCTTGGAACTTTGGATCCGGCTTGCCTGGTGGCTCATGATCACTCCGTCGATATGGCTTTGGGGTTCGCTTGCAGTCTGGCGGACGGCGTCAATTCGTTAGATTTCCTTGTTCACCACATACTAAAATTCTGGCCGGCGCTGTCAATGAAATTGCAGAATTGATAGAAACGTGGAGGCTGTCCGGCGCAACAGCCCAGGCCAAAAGAATCAGCTGCTGACGCTCATTACTCGCCCCGAGGCGCCCGACGTTGTTTTTTAATTTCCGACCGGATCTTTTTCCCGTGGAGCCGACGACGTTGCGATCCGCGTGTGGGTTTGGTCCGACGACGCGGCGTCGGCGGCATGATGGCCTCCCGGAGGACGGAGGAGAGTCTTTCGCGGGCGGCCACCCGATTACGTCGCTGAGAACGGTGCTCAGCCGCGGAGATCGTGAGCACCCCGTCGGCCAGTCGTGGTGCAAGGATTTCCAACGCTCGACGCCGTTGATCATCATTGAGTGCCGATGTCGTGGTGAGGTCGAGGCTCAGCTGCACCCGAGAATCAGTGGTGTTGACTCCTTGCCCGCCCGGGCCGGAGGCACGTGAAAACTGCTCGACCAATTCGCTGGAAGGAATGAGCAGCCCTCGGGGAGCCCCAGGGCCGGGAGGTACGTGCAGGTCAAGCATGCTCCGAGTATGCCCGGACTCTATCTGGATCACCCGTTTCCGTGACATATTGGTCCTGAGAACCATCACTGTGACAAGGAGCAATCATGACGTCCTCACTAGCAACCTATATTTCCCTTCCCGGCCAGACCGCGGAAGCGATGACACTCTGGCACGAAATCTTTGGCGGAGAATTGACCATTCTTCGATACGGCGACGTGAAACTTGAAGGCATGCCGTTCACCCCTGATCCTCAGTCGGTCGCACATTCCACCCTCATTTTGCCGAACGGAGCCATCGCGGCGGGGGATTCAATGGATGACGGCACCGACTATCCGATTCAGGGAACCGCGTATTCGCTGCTGTACACCACGGATACTCCTGAAGAATCAAAAGAGCTGTTCAATAAATTGGCCGAGGCCGGCGGAACCGTCAATATGCCGTTCAGTAAGGCGCCCTGGGGAGACTGGTACGGCCAGGTTTTTGACCGTTTCGGCGTCATGTGGTCCTTTTCTTCCGAAGGAAAATAACAGGTGGGTATCAGCCTAGAAAATGTCGGAATCGCCGTCGAAAATCTTGAGCAAACGATCGCGTTCTTTACCGACCTCGGCCTGAGCGTCGAAGGGAGGGACGAGATCAGCGGGGATTGGGCGGATACTGCCGTGGGATTGGACGGTAATCACGCCAAGATTGCCTTGCTGACGACGCCAGACGGAGAGGGAAAACTCGAATTATTCGAGTACATTCACCCCGATGCCAATCCCTCCGCGCCGACTAGGCCCAACGACATCGGAATGCACCGGGTCGCCTTTTCTGTGGATGACATCGACGAATCACTGAAAATCGCGGCACGTCACGGGTGCTTCCCACTTCGCGGGGTCGCGAATTATCGCGACGTTTACAAGCTCACCTACCTGCGCGGACCCAGCGGAATCGTCGTGATGCTGGCGCAGGACCTCACCCGAAAGTAGTCGCAGGCTACCAGCGCCCCTTCGTGATCGGAGCCTTGTAGATCGCTGTCACGCGTTCTCCGTCGAGCCATTCCTCCAGACGGCGGGCTTGGTTTTCCAGCTCGCGACGTGCGACTTGTCCCGGGTCTGATCCCAGGATGAGCTCGACGGAACCCGCGGCGTCTTGAACAAATGAACCGACGATTCGGCCATCCCACCACGCCGTGGTTCCGGGATTACCAGCCCAGTCGTAAACCGAGCCCGCGAAGTCCGCGTCAAGATAGAAATCCCGGTCCTTCCACCCCAGCGATGCCGGATCGAGCGCTGGTAACAATGCCGCCCAGGGATCGACGGGATCGACCGGCTCGACGTCGTCGGGCAACACCCAACCGGTCGCTCCGCGTTCGAGCTGAACCTCCACGGCCTCCACGTCGGCCAACGCCCGACGCATCGCCGACTTGGTAGAACCGAACCACCACGTGAGGTCGCGTTCCGTGGCAGGACCATGCCCGCGGAGGTACGCCTCGACCAACTGCTTGTACGAATCTCGCTCGGAAGGGCGCTCCGGCACGGACCCTAGCCATTCGTCCATGCGGGCCCAGCCAAAACGGTTAACACGCCAGTGGGACGCTCCGTGAGCACGAACAATGTCGCCCTCGGCCCCCATCCAGGTCACGAGGCGGGGTGCAATGTGGCTCTCGGCCTCATATTTGGTTCCCGCGTTGACAGTCATCGTCCCCGAGATCTCGGGAACCAGGGCCCTCAACTCGGACTGTTGGTGCTCGCGTCCGCCCGACAGGAACGCAAGAACTGCCTCACGAGCAGATTCGAGCCACGCTTCGGGATGGGGGATGGCGCCCGTCGCGGCGATTTCCTTGACCAACCGTTTGTATTGCGTGGTCGCGACCCGAGCCGACGGCGCTCCCAGGGCCGCCGGGACAAACTCGCGCGGAAAAGCGAAGAGCGTCCGTCGCATAGCGAGCTGCCGTACCAGAGTTCGATCCTTGTACAGGGCCGTCTCGACGTCCTGCTTCATCAGGCCATCCACTCGTGCGTGAAGGGACAGGTGTGGGGTCGCCGGCTCTGTCGCGTGAAGTGCAAGTACCCCATGAACGGCCTCGGTCAGCGAGGAATGTCGGTGCTCCGGCGCGATGCCGTGGCGGCGCGCGAGCCTCGCTCGGCGTTCTTCGTCGTCGATCCGTCTCATCGAAACTCCTGGGTCTGGCGGTCACCGGCGTGCGCCGGCTGAGTTCAGCATAGACAGAGGCCGCATACGCGAAGTAGCTGCCCGGAGTTCGGCGTACCCTCGAGTAAATTTTCCATCGAAAAATCCGCCGACGAAATGTTATCCACAGTCTGTATTTGAGCTGGACGAGAGGGTATTCCGGCGGGATACCCTCAAGATCATGATCACCCGGAAATTCCACGCCAAATGGCTCATTTGGGGCGTTGGCATTGCGGCCTACCTTCTCGCCCTCATCAACCGCAGCTCGTTCTCCGCGCTGGGTCCCACCGCGCAGGAACACTTCGGTGCGGAGGCGACGGTCTTGTCGTCCTTCCTCGTCCTCCAGCTCGTGGTCTATGCGCTGTGCCAGATTCCAGTGGGCGTGAGCCTGGACCGTTTTGGGACGTCCTGGGTGATCGCGAGCGGTCTACTGCTCATGTCCGTGGCGCAATTTGCGCTCGCCAGTACGGATCTCATTCCGGTGGCGATCGGTGCCCGCATCTTATTGGGCGCCGGTGATGCCTGCATTTTCACGTCGGTCGTGCGATTGGCTGCGGAGTGGTTCACACGGAAACAATCGCCTGTGGTCAACCAGATCACCGGGTTGGCAGGGCAGGTCGGTCAGCTGGTGGCCGTTGCCCCGCTCGCGGCCGTGATTGGAGCCTTCGGGTGGATGACGGGTTTTGCGAGTCTTGCCGCCATCGGTGTCGTCATCTTGATCCTCGTCGCGTTGGTCATGCGTGATGGTCCAGGCGCCGGCACGCTCGCCGAACGCCTGACCGGTCGGCAGAAAGAATTGCCGACGACGAGCGCACCCGTCTTCGCGGATACCGGCCCCATCATCTTGACCGAGGTCTTGCCCGTCGTCGGTCCCGGTTCCAGCGGAGTCTTTCCGGCGATCAAGTCCCTCATCAAACGCCCGGGCATCCGACTTGCCTTTTGGGTTCATTTTTCGACGATGTTTGCCCCAGACAGTTTCCTCCTGCTCTGGGGCACCCCGTTCCTTACTGGTGGTCTCGGCTACACCAACGCTCAGGCGCACCTTGTGCTCGATGCCGCGATCGTTGCTTCGATGGTGGGGGCGTTGGTCTTCGGGCCGATCATCTCGAAATACTCCGACCATCGCGTGACCTTGGCGCTTGGGGGAGTGCTGACGATGTTCGCGTCGTGGATTGTCGTGATCGCGTGGCCGGGTGCCGCACCGATCTGGCTCACCATGCTGGTCGGCATCATCATGGGAGCCGGAATCCCTTTGTCCATGATCGCTTTCGACATCGTGCGTACGCATGCGCCGAAGCGGCAACGGGGCGTGGCCACCGGCTTGGCCAATATGGGCGGATTCACCGCGGCACTGATCACGGTTCTCATGGTCGGAGTGGTACTGGACCTCATGGGAGCCGGAACCCCATCGACCTATTCTCTCGGCGGGTTCAAGGCCGCCATGGCCGTGCAATTCCCCTTGTGGATCATTGGAATTCTCATGATCCTGATCGAGGTGCCCCACGCGCGTCGGTACCTGAAAGAGCGTGCTCGGCCCAGTCAGTAGTCGGCGCCTCCCAGGGGGCAAACCTTTCTCGCACGGGGAGGCGGTTCAGCCCGTTAGAGTTCCGCCTGCGCGCCCATGACCGTCGTCCCGGTGGGTGGCAGATGCAAGGCATGCGTACGGTTGGCCGCGAATTTCTCGAGGAACCGGAAGAGCCCCTTGCGCCAGCGCGACATGCACTTGTCGTCGCCCTTCTCGATTCGGAACACCGAGAGCATGTAGTTCGCTTCGTCGGGGTCGAAATCGAGTTCCCCGCAACGTCCCGTGGCCAGGCGAAGTGCTTGAGGTACGTCCTGCGAATCGTTGAAACCGACGCGGCAGAGAATATGCACGATGCCGTCGTCGGGATCTCCCAAGTCGGAGACGCTGATGCGGTCCTCGGCCCTCACGTGGGGCACGCCGACGTTTTTCATCGTGATGATGACGGCGTGTTCGTGGAGAACGTGGTTGAACTCCATATTGTTGCGCAATGCGAGGGGAGTGGTGAGCGGGTTGCCGTGCGGATAGACGGCGACGCCGGGCACGCGACGAACGTTTGTTTCCCGCACCCTTTCCACGAATTCCTCGATGGGTCCCTCCATCTCGGCGCGCCGTCCCCACATGATCCGTGAGCCCTTACGCCACGTGAGCATGATCGTGATCGAAATTCCCGCGATGAGGAGGGGGAGCCAACCACCCGAAAAGACCTTGACCACGTTCGCGCCAAAAAGAACGAGCTCGAGCCCTCCGACGAAGAACGCCAACAGGCCGACGCGCAGGATCGACCATCCCCACACCGCGTGGGCCAGGAGGAGGAAGAGTGACAGTTCGAGCAGCAGCGTTCCGGTCACCGAGAGCCCGTAGGCCGCAGCCAGGCCGCCGGACGACTGGAAAACGATCACGAGTGCGACGACACCCACGAAGAGCAGCAGATTGACGGTTGGCATGTAGATCTGCCCACCTTGGTCCTGAGAGGTTTGAATCACCCGAAGACGCGGCAGCAGGGAGAGTCGCGTCGCTTGGCGAGACACCGAGAAGGCCCCGGAAATAACGGCCTGCGAAGCGATCACGGTGGCGGCCGCCGCGAGGGCCACCAGCGGCAGCTGCGCCCAGCTCGGCGCCAGATGGAAGAAAGGATTGTCGATGGTTTCAGGCTTGCGCAAAATCATTGCTCCCTGGCCAAGGTAATTGATGGCCAGGGCCGGGAGGACCAAGGAAAACCACGCGAGCATGATGGGCTTGCGACCGAAATGACCCATATCCGCGTAGAGGGCTTCCACACCTGTCACTGCGAGAACGACGGCGCCCATCGCAACGAACGCGACGAACGGGCGGTCCAGAGCAAAAGCAAATGCATAGGTGGGCGAAAATGCGCGGAAAATGGACGGATTCTGCACGATCTGCGGGAGTCCGAGCACGATCAAGACCACGAACCACGCGACCATGATGGGCCCAAAGGCTTTGCCGATCGAGCCGGTGCCCCACCGCTGGACGAAAAAGAGGAGCGTCAGAATCACCACGGAGACCGGCACGATGTACTGCCCGAAGCCTGGATCGGCAACTTCGATACCTTCGATGGCACTCATCACCGAGATCGCGGGTGTGATCAGCGAGTCGCCGTAGAACAGGGACGCGCCGATGACGGCCAGAATGATCGCCGCACCGGCACGGCTCGAACGTTTGCCGAGCTTATGCCAAATCAAGGAGGCGAGGGAGAGGATTCCGCCTTCGCCCTGGTTATGGGCCCTCATGATGAAGCCGATGTATGCGACCGTCACGATGAGGATCAGGCACCACAGCACCATCGAGATCACGCCGAGGACATCCTGATCGGAGGGTGCGATCGCGTGATCGTGAATACTGAAGACGGTTTGCATCGAATAGAGGGGGCTGGTTCCGATGTCCCCGAACACGACGCCCATGGCGGCGATGACCATCACCAGAATCCCCTTGGATCGGGGACGTGGCGCGTCGAGGGGGATCGACATAGTTTCAGACTCGGCAACTTGTTCCGAATTAGCCTCCGAAGCTTCGGCGTCGGCCTCGGAGGGTTCAATGTGATTCGATGCTGAATCAGCGGTGTTATTCACGAACGATGATTGTGCCACCAGGTCAGAGGCGCGGCAACATCAAAAGATGGCATTCGATGTGATGTCAACAACCATTATTTGGGGACCACAGTAATGATGCCGGAAACAACCTTCCCGAACGTGAAATGGTGCCTCACCGATGAAACCAAGCCATCCCCAAATCACCGCACATTCTTGGTGTTTTTGCCATACATTGTGGGCGTAAACCCCTGCGTCCAAGGAGGGCGGTTTGCAAAAAATCGCCGTTTTGGCCCACGTTCAACACGTTCCGTTGACCGTGCATGAGGTTCGGCCCACCGCGGAGGCGGACGATCGAGCGCTCCGAACCGGGTAGATTCGGGAATAACGGAGGGGCTGAAGAAGTTCCCTCGAGTACATGTCCGCGAGACTCTGGAGGTCACGTGCCAGCACCAACCGAAAGCAACACCAAGTTTGCCCAGTACGCCCATCCGGAGCGATTGGTCAGCACACAATGGCTGGCTGAGCACGCCAAAGATCCCGGCGTGGTGGTCGTCGAGAGCGACGAGGATGTCCTGCTGTACGAAACCGGCCACATCCCCGGGGCCGTCAAGGTGGACTGGCACACCGAACTCAACGACAGTGTCACCCGTGACTACATCGACGGAGAAGCCTTCGCCGACCTGATGTCCCGCAAGGGAATCAGCCGCGACAGCACGATCGTCGTCTACGGGGATAAGTCCAACTGGTGGGCCGCATACGCGCTGTGGGTCTTCACACTGTTCGGCCACGACGACGTTCGCCTCCTTGACGGTGGCCGCGCCAAGTGGATCGAGGAAGATCGCCCGCTGACCACCGAGGTGCCCAACCCCGCTGCCGGTGATTACCCCGTCGTAGAGCGCAATGACGCTCCCATCAGGGCCTACCTGTCCGACGTCCGCGAATCCTTGGGCGAGATCCCGCTGATCGACGTACGGAGCGCGGACGAATACACCGGTCGGCGCACTCACATGCCGAATTACCCGGAGGAAGGCGCCTTGCGCGGCGGCCACATCCCCACGGCGCATTCCGTTCCGTGGGCCCGTGCGGCCAACGACGACGGCACCTTCAAGTCCGCCGAAGAGCTCCGCACGATCTACCAAGACGAGCTGGGGCTGAACACGGATCAAGACATCATCGCGTACTGCCGCATCGGGGAACGCTCCAGTCACACCTGGTTCGTCCTCGAGCACCTCCTAGGATTCCGCAACGTTCGCAATTACGACGGATCCTGGACCGAGTGGGGCAACGCAGTACGCGTGCCGATCGTTCAGGGCGAAGAGCCCGGAGAGGTTCCCGCAGCATCATGACCGAAACCACCACGGACCTGCCGCAGGCCCTGCAGGAGATCGTCGATGATTTCGCCGACCTCCTTCCGCAGGACAGGCTCCAGCTCCTTTTGGAATTCAGCAAGGGCCTGCCGGACCTTCCCGCCCGGTTCCAGGATCATCCCGAACTCCTCGAACCGGTGCCCGAATGTCAGTCGCCGATCTTCCTGGTGACCGAGGTCGAAGAAGACGGCACCGTGCGGTTGTACTTCTCAGCGCCACCAGAGGCGCCGACCACGCGAGGGTTTGCCGGCATCTTGCAAGAAGGCTTAGACGGTGCATCGGCTGAGACGGTCACCGCGGTTCCCGCAGACCTTCCCCTCCGGCTTTCCCTGACTCAAGCGGTCAGCCCCCTAAGGCTCAATGGCATGAGCGGTATGTTGACGCGCATTCAGCGTCAAGTCGCCGAAAAAACCCAGTAGTATCCCCACCCACCAGCGAACAACGCGACCAGAGGAGAAAATCCATGGCTGAAGTAACCTTCCAAGGCAATCCGACTCAAACCTCCGGATCCCTCCCCGAGACGGGAACCACCCCGCCGGCCTTCACTCTGGCCGGAACCGACCTTGGCGAGGTCACGGAAAATGATTTCCGCGGCAAGACCGTGGTCCTGAACATTTTCCCGTCCGTCGACACGGGTGTGTGCGCGGCCAGCGTGCGTAAATTCAACCAAGAGGCCTCGACGCTGAACAACGCCGTTGTGGTGTGCGTGTCCAACGACCTCCCGTTTGCCCTGGGACGCTTCTGCGGTGCCGAAGGCATCGAGAACGTCGTCACCGCCTCGGGATTCCGTTCGACCTTCGGCGACGACTACGGGGTGCGCATCACCGACGGTCCCATGGAAGGCTTGCTCGCCCGCTCCGTCGTCGTGATCAGCCCCGAAGGCCACGTGGCTTATCAGGAACTGGTCCCGGAAATCGGCCAGGAGCCCAACTACGACGCCGCGCTCGCTGCGGCCCAGGCTTAAACTTTTCGCGTTTCGTTAAGGAACCCACCGGGTTGAGGGAAGACCTCGATCCGGTGGGTTCTTTCTGTTGTGCCCGATGACGGCGGCCCGGCTTCCGGCGCGATGGGACAGTGGCCGGCAATGTGGTGGGGCGCGGTTGGCTGCCCTTGATTCCGCGTTAACAAGGGCCGTAGCGGTGGTAGCCTGAACTGAATTTAGATGCTCAATCCATCGGGAGAACCGTGTCTTCACAAATCAAGCCGCAGGCCCTGACCGACGAAGGACTCAAGCGGGGTCTCCGGAACCGGCACATGCAGATGATTGCCATCGGCGGCGCCATCGGTACAGGACTCTTCGTTGCATCTGGCGGAACCATTGCCAACGCCGGGCCAGGCGGAGCGCTCGCGGCGTACGTCGTCATCGGCATCATGGTCCTTCTGCTCATGCAATCTTTGGGAGAGATGGCCGCGCATCTGCCGTTAGCCGGCTCCTTCCAGACGTACGCCACGCGATTCGTGAGCCCCTCGTTTGGCTTTGCCATGGGGTGGAATTATTGGTTCAACTGGGCGATCACGGTTGCCGCGGAGCTCGTTGCCGCCGGACTCATCATGTCCTTCTGGTTGCCGGACGTTCCAGGTTGGGTATGGGCCGCCGTCTTCTTGGTTCTCCTGACGGGCCTCAACGCGTTGTCTGCGCGGGCCTACGGTGAAGGCGAGTTCTGGCTGGCCGCGATTAAAGTCGCCGCCGTCGTCTTGTTCTTGGTTGCGGGCCTTTTGATGATTCTGGGGATCTTCGGTGGGAAGGCCCCGGGCGTATCTAACTGGACCACCGGGGACGCACCCTTCAACGGCGGATTCATCTCGATCATTTCGGTGTTCATGATCGCTGGGTTCTCCTTCCAGGGAACCGAAATGATCGGTGTTGCCGCGGGCGAGGCCGAGAATCCGCGTCGGGACGTTCCCAAGGCCCTGCGCTCCGTGTTCTGGCGCATCATGTTGTTCTACATCGGCGCCATCACCGTCATCGGTTTCTTGGTTCCGTATACCGATCCCAACCTCCTGCGCAACAGCGAAACCGATATCGCCTTCTCGCCCTTCACCTTGGTGTTTGAGAGGGCCGGCGTGGCCTTCGCGGCGTCTCTCATGAATGCCGTGATTTTGACGGCGATTCTTTCAGCAGGTAATTCAGGCCTCTACGCGTCAACCCGCATGCTGTTGTCCCTAGCGTTGGAAGGAAAGGCGCCCAAGATCTTCGCGCGAGTCAATAAGCGAGGCATCCCCATGCCGGCCTTGATCGCGACGGCCTGCGTCGGCCTCGCCGGGTTCATTACGGCGATTGTGGGGCAAGGTGCGGGGTACACCTGGTTGGTCAACATTTCCGGTTTGTCGGGATTCATCGTGTGGGTAGGCATCGCCGTATGCCACTTCAGGTTCCGCCGTGCCTACGTGGCACAGGGGTACGACCTCAAGGACCTCCCCTATAAGGCACCGCTGTTCCCCTTGGGGCCAATCATCGCGTTTGTCCTGTGCATCATCGTGATTTTGGGGCAAAACTACGAGGCAGTGTTTAAGGGACAACTGGTCGAGGTGCTGACCTCGTACATTGGGTTGCCCGTATTCCTCGCGATCTGGTTCGGACACAAGCTCGTGACTCGGTCCAAGAGCGTACCGCTCATGGAAGCCGATGTTCAGTCACTTGCCCCGGCCGGTTCGTCGAGCTCGCAGAAAGAGAACTGACGCCGGAGCAGTATTGCGAGCTCATCCCACCTGTCGAAACATCGACAGGTGGGATTTTTATTTTATTTTCACCTTTCTGCAATCTCGGCGAATGCACTTTCGTTGTTGGGTGCCACGCCAATCCCCGTACCGTGTGACCTGGCATAAATCCCTGAAATTCCTCGGAGGTTCCGCTTGGAGAGGCTGGATGGCGGCAGCAGTGCGGCCCTGCATCAAGCCACGTGAACCGTCAATTGCAGGCGCATGAACTGTATGCAACTTTGTTCTAAATTTGCCTCGATCTCAATTACGCCGAGAGGGGAAATGTATACCGTTGACCCTCTGAACTCGAAAAGGTTAGACTGCAAAAACAAATCGAATCCAATTATTGGTTTCGAAAATTAGATTGTGAACTAATGTGGATCGACAATCAGGAAGTAGGACCATGACTAATAACCAGAACATTGAGTCCCTGCGTAACAGCACCGTATTCAGCAACAACGGCGACAAGATCGGTAAGGTCGGCGAGATCTACCTCGATGACCAGACCAACGAACCCACCTTCGCAACGGTCAACACCGGATTGTTCGGATCCAAGGAAACTTTTGTTCCGCTCAACAAGGCCAAGGCCACCGATGACGGCATCACGGTTCCCTTCGACAAGGACTTCGTCAAGGACGCTCCGAACATCGACGACGACGGTTCGTTGAGCCCCGAGGAAGAACAGCGCATCTACGAGTACTACTCGTTGGATCGTTCGACATCGGGCCAGGGCGGTAACGCCGGCCAGGAGCGTCACGACGGTAACGCTGCCGCCGGAACCGCCGCTGGCACCGCCGCAGCGGGCACGGCAGCCGGAACCGCCGGCCGTCGCGACGAGAACGTGCAGGCCGGTACCGGTCGTCATGCCCAGGGCACGCAGGCCAGCCCCGGCGAGACCGCGGACCAGCAGGGCCGCACCAACGCGGACCAGGCTGCTGCCGCCGACAACGACGTCGTCGCTCACGAAGAGCGCTTGCGCGCGACCGGACAGACCGAGCGCCGCGAGGCCGGCCAGGTCCGTCTGCGCAAGCACGTGACCACGGATACCGAGACCGTTGAGGTTCCGGTTCGTCACGAGGAAGTTCAGGTTGAGCGCACCAAGATCGACCCGGATTCCGCCGAGGCCCGCCAGGCCGGTCAGAACGTCGAGTTCGGCCAGGACGAAGACGTCACCGTGACCGCCTACGAAGAGCGTCCCGTCGTCACCACCGAGACCGTCGCCACCGAGCGTGTTTCCTTGAACAAGGAAGCCCGCCAGGAAACCGAAAGCGTTTCCGGCGAGGTCCGTAAGGAAGAAATCGAGATCGACGAGAACGGCAACCGCCGCTAACTCGATCATGGCTCGATGAAGCCTCGTGCCCCGGCCACTGCATCAATGCGGCGGCCGGGGCACTTTTTTATGGGCATATCGGAGCAGCACGGCACGTACACCCAACGTTGTCATCTCCGGACAGAGCAGAGGGCCTCGGATCAAATGATCCGAGGCCCTCTGTCTGTGAAAAATCGCCGAAGCGAAGAATTACCGGGTCAACGACGCCAGGATTCCATTGAAGGTTTCCGACGGCCGCATGACCGGCTCAGCCTTTTCATCGCGCGGACGGTAGTAACCACCCAGGTCCACCGACGATCCCTGGACCGCCAGAAGCTCTTCGGCGATCGTGTTCTCGTTCGAGGCCAATTCCTCGGCGATTCCGGCGAAGAGTTTCGCCAGCTCTTCGTCACGAGTCTGATGCGCGAGTTCTTCGGCCCAGTAGCTAGCCAAGTAGAAGTGGCTGCCACGGTTGTCGATCTCGCCGACCTTTCGGGACGGGGACTTGTTCTCTTCCAAGAACTTGCCCGTCGCGGCGTCGAGCGTATCCGCAAGAATCTGCGCGCGATCATTCTTGGTGGTGTTCGCCAGGTGCTCGAAGGAAGCCGAAAGCGCCAGGAACTCACCGAGCGAATCCCACCGCAGGTGGTTCTCTTCGACGAGCTGCTGAACGTGCTTCGGCGCCGAACCGCCGGCACCGGTCTCGAACAGCCCGCCACCATTGATGAGCGGAACGATCGAGAGCATCTTCGCCGAGGTGCCCAGTTCCAGGATGGGGAACAGATCGGTCAGGTAATCGCGCAACACGTTACCGGTCACCGAGATGGTGTCCAGGCCCTGACGAATCCGATCGAGTGAGAACTGAGTGGCCTCAATGGGGGAGAGGATTCGGAGGTCAAGCCCCTCGGTATCCTCGTCCTTCAGGTATTCCTCGACCTTGGCGATCAAGTTGGTGTCGTGGGCACGCTCCGGATCCAACCAGAAAACGGTCGGAGCGCCGGATTCGCGGGCTCGACGTACCGCCAACTTCACCCAGTCGCGAACCGGGACATCCTTGGTCTGGCAAGCGCGCCAGATATCGCCCTGCTCGACGTCGTGGGACATGAGGACGTCGCCGGCTGAGTTCAGAACCTCGACGACGCCTTGGCCCTCGATCTCGAAGGTTTTGTCGTGCGATCCGTATTCCTCGGCCTTCTGAGCCATGAGCCCGACGTTCGGAACCGAACCCATGGTCGTCGGATCGAAGGCACCGTGGGCCCGGCAATCCTCGATCACGGTCTGGTAGACCCCGGCATAGGAGGAGTCGGGAAGAACCGCGAGGGTGTCATGTTCTTCGTCGTCCGAGCCCCACATGTGACCGGAGGTCCGGATCATGGCGGGCATCGAGGCGTCCACGATGACGTCGGACGGGACGTGCAAATTGGTGATGCCCTTGCGGGAGTCGACCATGGCGAGGGAGGGGCCGTTTTCGAGACCGCGCTCGATGCCTTCCTTGACACCGTTGGCGGTTTCCTCGTCCAGCAGATCCAACCCGTTCAAGATCGAAGCGAGGCCATTATTGGGGGAAAGACCAGCCTCAGCCAGCTTGTCCCCATAGGTTTCGAAGACGTCGGAGAAGTACGCCTTGACCGCGTGGCCGAACAGCACCGGGTCAGAGACCTTCATCATGGTCGCCTTCAGGTGCACCGAGAACAGCACACCTTCCTTGCGAGCCCGCTCGACCTGTTCCGCCAAGAACTTGTCCAGCGCTGCGGCACTCATGACGGTCGCGTCGACGATTTCGTTCTGGAGAACCTTGAGGCCGTCCTTGAGGACCTTCTGGCTCCCGTCGGCAGCGGTGAAGCGGATCGTCAAGGAATCGTCGGCGGGCAGAATCACGGACTGCTCGTTGGACTTGAAGTCGTGGTCCGACATGGTGGCCACGTTGGTCTTCGAATCCGAGGACCAGGCGCCCATGGTGTGCGGGTTCTTCCGGGCGTAATTCTTGACCGACTGCGGCGCACGACGGTCCGAATTGCCCTCACGAAGCACGGGGTTGACGGCGGAGCCCTTCACTCGGTCGTAACGCTCACGGACGTCGGCGTCCTGGTCGTTCTTGACCTCGTCGGGGTAGTCCGGAAGGTCGTACCCGGCGGCCTGAAGTTCCTTAATGGCGGCCTTGAGCTGCGGCACCGAGGCCGAGATATTCGGCAATTTGATGATGTTGGCCTCGGGAGTCTTCGCCAATTCGCCGAGTTCCTTCAACGCATCGGCGACGCGCTGTTCCTCAGGCAGTACATCGTTGAACTGCGAGATGATGCGTCCCGCCAACGAGATATCGCGCGTCTCGACGTCGACGCCGGCCGTTTTGGCGTAGGCCTCCACGATGGGCTTGAACGAATAGGTGGCCAGCAACGGTGCTTCGTCGGTCTGGGTGTAAATAATCTTGGACATACGCTTAGGCGTGCTCCCTGCTTCATCTCGAGGGTTATTTCCTCTCGTCAATATACCGGACGAGCCTGTCTCATCCCTGGGTGTGGGCGGCTATTACGCGTCACGATGGCAGAGCATTCGGGAAACCGAATAGGGTCGACTCATGCCTCATCTCACCGTTGCCGCCGTAGTCCTTGCCGACGCCGAGGGGATGGTTTTGACCGTTCGCAAACGCGATACCCGCTTCTTCATGTTCCCCGGAGGTAAGCTCGAGCCGGGGGAGGAGCCACGGGAGGCCGCTGTCCGCGAGGTGGGCGAAGAACTGGGACTTCAGGTGTCGGCGGAGGATCTGGATTTTCTGGGTACCTGGGATACCACGGCGGCCAATGAATCGGGATTTGGGCTGACCGGCTACGTGTACCGGTGGCCCGAATCGGCCGTGGCCTTGCGTCAGCGCTTAGTCCATCCCCAAGCGGAAATCGAAGAATTGCGATGGATCGTGCCCCGGGACGGACTCGGCATGGACGATCTTGCGCCGTTGACTCGGGACTGCGTGTTTCCAGAATTGATCTCACGGGGAGAATGAGGGGAAAACGGTGATGGTAATCCACAGCAAGGCGCTGTGAGGAACACAGCCGCAACATAGCCAGGGCGCGCAGCATTTAAACCATGACGACACACACCAAGAACTTCAAGCCCGCCTCATCCTCACTGCCCGGTCCGGGGGAAACGCCTCGCTCGGGGGCTTCCCGTCGCCGGCCGCGACTACGCTGCATGCTCGCGAGCGTCGGAGCTACCACCATGTTGGCCGTTGCCGGCTTCGGCGTCATGACGTCGACTGAAGCGCAGGCCGCCGGCGTCAAGACCCAGAATTACGTGGTTGTTCAGCAACCGGCCGTCACGAACGGTGAATCAGTATGGAGAGATCGGGACCGCCTCTAGAATCGCGTCATAGATTCGCGGGCGAAGCCTTTGACGTGGGCGGGCTACCTGTGACTACCTGTGGGTGCCCCTATTTTGCATGGATATACACACTCGCGAACCGTGGGTAGTTGTGGGTGTCTGTGGGTGACGTGCGGACTCAATGCGGACTATCCGGCGGGTGGTAAAGCAAGGTTCATGAGTTCGGATGCCGCATTCACCACGTCATCGACCGATGTCTCCCACAGGTGCGAATACACATCCAATGTCATTGACGGGTTCGCGTGCCCCAACGACTTGGAAACTGTCACGACGTCGCACTTGGCCGCGATCAGTGCGGAGGCATAGAAATGACGGAGAGCATGGGGGTGTCGCATCTGCTCCGGCCAATCTTTGGTGGCCTCACGCATCGCGTCGTAGAACGATGGGTATGACATGTGGCAGCCAGGTTTTACCCCCGGAAATATCCAGTCGGTCGGGCCCGCCCCTACTCTTTCGGCCTGTTTCCGTAGAAGTCGTATGAGATCAGCCGGTGCCGTCGCATCACGAACCGAGCCGTACTTAGGGGCGGTGGGCGGAAGCATGACTCTGGAGATGCTCACTTGTCGGGAAACACGAATCGTTGACGGACCTCGTAAGTCAATGGGTTGAAGTCCGAGTATTTCCCCGGATCGGAGGCCGGCAAAAGATGCGGAAGCTAGCATCGACGTGTAGGGCTCATGGGAACGCTCCAACATAGATTTCACGTGCTTCACCAAAGGAATCTGGGTGTCCCATGGTTCCTTCTGAATCTTTGGGAGCTTGACACCCTTATATGGGTTGAAGGGTATGAGCCGGTCGATGGTTGCGGCGTTGAGTATGGCTCCAATTTTCCCGGTGTACATCCTGATGGTCGAGGATTTTAAGGGCACCGGTCCTGTTCTAAGGGTCACGATCCAGTCTTGGACATGCTGCCGCGTGATCCTGTTCAGCGGAAGGTCAACGAACGGGCACTTGTCGATCGCGGACTTGTAGTTTCTTTCCGTGTTCCGGTTGATTTCTAACCTGGGCAGGTACGTTGTTTCGGCATATTCGCGGAGGGTCTTACGGCCCCCGGCGGGAGCCATATGGGTACCTCGTGCGACGGAGGATATTTTCTCGGCTTCCCAGGCGACGGCTTCGCGTTTGGTGGCAAAGTGGCGGGCGTACTCACGGCCGGTTTCGTCCCTATATCGTGCTCGCCATTTTCCGTTCGGTCGTTGTTTGACGCTCATTGTTCTTTTTGGTTTTGTGGGTTGTCGGCGTCCCGATGATTGGTGCCAGCTTGAGTCTTGCGTGTCTGTTGCTTATGACGGTGTTGTTCGATTTTCAGACGGTCTCTCATCACTGCTTCGGTGACGCCATATTCTTCAGCCATGAACCAGACGGGTAGGTCTGGTTCGTGGTAGTCGATGGTCGGTAGCAGCAGAAGCGCGGTCTCGTATCGGACTTTTCGCTCGACGCCGGCTTTCTGGTGGCCACTGTGGCCGCGGGCGTGGTGGACGAGTTCGTGTGTGAGCGTGCAACGTTGTTCCACGTGGGTGAGTGAATCGTCTAACCAGATCGTGTCGTCGAGCGTGTACCCCGGGCAATGCTCGAGGGGTACACGCTCGATGGTGAGTCCTGGTGGTAGATGCTCCCATGGATCAAAATTTGAACTATTCATGGGGTCATAGGGTAATCCCAGGGTCTGACAGGTTAAGAACGGCCTGTGGATTCTCGTCGGATGGCGGTCACGAGGTCGCTTAAGGCCCACTCGATCTCGCTGGAGCTCTCGGCCACGGAGGTGGAAAGCTTACCGTCGGTCTCTGGGGTGTAGAGACCAAGCTCTTCCGCGGCGGCCAAGACCACCTTGGCGGTGGAGGTCTGCAAGAACACCGCGGCTTTCTCGATCACCACGACGGTGGGAAACACCTTCACACCGGTAGCGAGCCGTTGAAACGAGTTTTTCGGCGCCCCGTGCTTCGCTTCCAGGGCGTTCCACCCGATGGAGGACTTCTCGCGCTTGAGACGCATCATCTCCGAAAGAATCATTAGTTCGCCGCCTTCGGTTCACACCGGACATTGGCCGAGTTACCTTCGGCGCTGTTGGTGTCCCACGTCTTGCCGTCGACGTTCAACTCGCACGAGAGCTTCGTGTCCTGACCGCCGGTAGCTTCCACTGTCATGGAGGGGTGATCTGATCCTTTGATCGTGAGGGCCTTCTCCCAATGTCCGGAGGTGTCGTAGGAGTTTGTGCTCGAGTCTGTGGTCACTGTGACGTGTGCCTTGGTGTTGACGTCGGCGATGAACTTCACCTTGAAGTCGTCATCGTTGCCTTTTGAAGTCGACGACGAGGCAGGGCTAGCTTGGCTCGATGCGGGGGCGCTGTTGGTGTTGGTGTTTCCGCACCCGGACAGTGCTATGAGCGCTAATGGGGCGAGGTATATGGGTAGGTGCGAGCGTTTCATGGTGGTGTCTTTCTGGATGTGGCGACGTTTAGGCGTCGTCGGTGGGCGGTTCTTGTGGCCGCTTCGTTTGGTCCGCCGGATCAGCAAGAAGGTGCCAGCTGCCAAAAGGACCATCACTGATCCTCCGATGACGGAAAAAGAGCCCACGGTGAGTGTCTTTCTGTGACTATTCCAATCTTTTGGGCGTGTGGTTCAGACGGCGTCTACGCGCCGTCGTAGGGGGTCTCTTGGGTTTCTTCGCCACGCGCCCGTTCGGCGGCGCGACGGTGCTTCCATTCCGGGTCTGCGTTCTCGTACGCGGCGGCGTCGAGATTATCTAACTCCGGGTGTAAACGGCTGGGCAGCTGGGTAGCGGCTGCGTCTTCGTATTCCCGACCAGCGGTGCCGGGCATCCGTCGCAGTTGCTTGGCTCGGATGATCACATCGATCATATTGAGCACCGACTCGCGTTCTCGTCGATCGAGGGCTGCGGCTTCTTCTGGCAGGACGAAGGGATCCTTGAGCTCGGGGTTACCGGCAGCTTTGAGTAGTTCGTTTTCAGATACTCCCAGCGCCGCCGCGAAAGCTTGGATGACATCCAACCCGGGTTTTTCGGGGTGGTTGCCGCGCATGTACTTGCCGACGGTGGTGAAGCTCAGTGTGTAGCCATGTTTGTTTGCCTCCTGCTCGATGCGTCTGTATGACCAATTGTTACGGTTCGCCTTTTGGAGGGCGTCCGACAGGTAGCTCATGGCTTCACTTTCCGCGAGATTTCAAGGCAAGACAATAGTACGTGTGCGTGTGCCGTACACAAAGAACACCGCTGTAATTCCGGCAGGGCAGGGGAGTTAAGGCAGATAAGTGACTGCGCGTGTACAAACGTGTGCACATGTAGTACTGTATGGCATACAGCAATACAGAACGAAAGGGGTAGATGGTGGAGCAGGTCACCCACTTTGTAGCCGAAGTCAATCGGCAGGCGCTCCGCAACGCAATGGATTTCCACGGGTTTAGTCGACGAAAAACGGCCACTCTGGCCGGGGTCTCGGCTGCATCCGTGGGAAACCTTGCCGGTGGCTACCGGACGCAGTGCTCAGCCGACACGGCTCGCAAGATCGCAAAGGCTCTGGGGGTCCCCACGGCTTCCCTTTTTTTGCTCAAACCGGTCACTGTAAACCACACGGACATACATGCGAAGAGGGCGGCGTAGTTCATGGGCGCGGACAACGTTTTCGGGGTCATGGACTCGGTCGAGTGCGCGTCCGTAATGGGGATCAGTTTGGACCAGTTGCAGTACCTCAGGGCGCGGAAGCAAGATCCGCCGTCGTTCAGGATCGGCCGGGCGGTCCGGTACCGAAAAGCGGCGGTCCTCGAATGGATCATCCAGCAAGAACAGGAATCACGGAAAGGAACAGCGGCATGAGCCAGCTAGACATCTTCAATTACCAGGACCACCAGGTGCGCACGATCGCCGACGAGAACGGCGAACCCTGGTTCGTTGCCTCCGACGTCGCAAAAATTCTTGGATACCGCGACGCCGCCAACATGACACGGCGTTTAGATCCCGAGGACCTTCGTACTCACTCAGTGAGTACGAGCGCGGGAGAGCGTCAAGCAACCATCATTTCGGAGCCGGGTCTGTACGCTGCGGTTCTCGGTTCCCAGGTGGAGGGGGCGAAGGCTTTCAAGCGGTGGGTCACTCATGAGGTGGTCCCGTCGATTCGTCGGCATGGCGGTTACATGACGCCGCAGAAGATCGAGGAAGTTCTCACTAATCCGGACACCATCATTCAGCTCGCGACCAACTTGAAGAAGGAACGGGCCGCCCGTGAAGAGCTCGAACTGAAGGTGGAGGCTGACCGGCCCGCTGTGGAATATCACGATCAGTTCGTGGCACGGCATGACCTGATCACGATTCGCACGCTCGCTAACCAGATCAACGTGAAGGAAACGGTGATCCGGGATGCGTCGGTGGAGCGGCGTTGGTTGTGGCGGCATTCCATCGAGCGGATGAACTCCAAGGGGCAGAAGGTCACCGAGTACAAGTACGGGGTCTATTCGCCGTACAAGAAGTACTTCGTGCTGGTCAATAACCACACGGCACCGCGGTTGTTCGGTGAGGTCCGGACCACGGTGAAGGTCACTCCGGCCGGTGCTCAGGCCGTCGAGAAGATGTTCAGCAAACAGGAAGTTTTGGAGGTCGCGTAATGCGTCTGGTTTCTGTCGAAGAGTTTGAAGAAAACACGGTCGAGGATCTTGTTTCCGATCTTCCGGACCGCCTCTACAAGGTCGAGGTTATCGGTGGGGGACCGGTTCCGGAGCGTACGCTTGCGAATTTCGCGGCGCGTTACCCGGAACAGAAAGAGTTCTTCTACCCGTCGGCCCGGCGCGTGTACCGGTCGGTGTCTGCGGCTCGTGCACGGGCTGACCTGCTCCGCGACTGCGGGTGTGACGTGACCGTTTATGAATGCACACCGGACTGGGCGGTCTGCGAGACAAAGCAGGAGCGGATCGCACGGCTTGAGGCGGAGAACGCCGAGCTACGGGCAAGCCTCGGTTTAGACGGTGCGGCATGAGTTACGTCGATTCGATCTACGAATTCGTGAACGCTGACGACTCCTGCAACGGGTGCGGGAATCAGCCTGGCGCGTGCGTTTGTCCCGTGTTGTTCGGCATCGACGACGACATGGTCGCGGACATCCACTGGAAGCGACGCGGCGAGGAATGAAACGCGGCGGACACCAAAGCGCCAACCGCGGTGCCCGCCACATGTAAGCCCAACGGTCGAGATGGATCAAAGACCGGAACTCACACAGACAAGGATACCTGACCCATGAACCACACCGGCCCCGAGATCATCCCGGCCCTTCTAGTCCTGGCGTGCGTTTTCCCGGCGCTCGTCCACCACCTGGCCGGACGGTTCACCCCGTTCACCAGGGACCCTATCGACCTCTACCAGGAGGTCATTCGTAACGCAGTACGTGCCCTGATACGTGGGCGCCACACCAGGAGGTAAACAGCATGCCACCGAAATCGATCTACACGCTCCTCGCGGAACACGAGGCTTCGCTGAATATCGCTTTCGCGCAGAGATTCCTCGAGTACCAGAAGGACCGTGTGAACCGCGCGCACCGTGAGTACGAGGAAGCTATGGCCGCGCAACGCGACGCCGAGAACTATCTTGACGAGCTCTGCGCGAAGAACCCGAACGTGAGGCCGCCGCAGCACACGGCCGCGGAGATCGTGAAAGGACACCAGGAACAATGACGCGTTACCGTTCACTGCTTTATCGGGGGACGCCCGGCCCGAAACCGGGCACGGCCCCCTGGCGGGCGGCCATGACGGCGTCGAAGGTGTCTGCGACGTTCATGCCTTCCCGGTCCCCGTACATGTCCTATTTCTCGCTGTGGCATGAGATGGCCGGGAACCTGACGGGTACACCGGATAGCGATGTGCTTCAAAGGGGGCGGGTATTGGAGCCTGCGATCGCCGGATGGTTCCGGGAACAGCACCCTGGGTGGAATGTTCGGTCGCCGAAGGGCCGGTGGTGGGTGCGGGAAGACGATACTCGTATGGCTGCCACACCGGACTTCATTGTTGAACAGGGCGGGGAGGTCTTGGGCTTGCTGGAGTGTAAGTCCGCTCAGGACATGACCGGGTGGGGGAAGCCCGGTTCCGACGAGGTGCCGCCGCATTATTCGGATCAATGTCAGTGGCAGATGTACTGCACGGGCGAGCGGCGGGTGTATGTGGCGGTGATCCACGCGCTGACGTTCCGGGAGTACGCCGTCGAGTACGACGCGGCCCGTGTTGCGGAGCTCGTGCGGAGTGCTCGGGCGTTCCTGGCGGCACTCGAAGCGGGCGATGAACCGTCAGTGGGGGATGAAGCTCATCTGGCGACGTACACGGCGTTGCGGGAGCTTCACCCGGACATTGACGACGAAGCGATCGAGCTCCCCGAGGACGTCGCCACCGGGTATGTGAAAGCGAGGGTTGCCCTCAAGGAAGCGGAGCGTGCCGAACTGGCCGCCAAGACACGTGTGGCCGAAGCCATGGGCACCGCGAAGATCGCGACCTTCGACGGCCACCCAGTCGCCGAACGACGGGCGCGTGGCACCGAAGCCAAACCGTTCGTCCAAGCCGTACGCAAACTACCAACCCACATTCTCGACACCACGGACCGCACGGTCCACACCATCAACCCGAACAACCAGCTCACACAGGAAGCAGCCTAATCATGAATCAGAACACTCAACTCGCGGAACACTCCAAAGGCCTGATCTTCGCTAACTCGCGACAGTACGCGGCGATGCTCCCGGCGGACCAGCAGGAGACCTCACAGGTCAACGGGTGGCTCTCAGCTGCATACGCGGCGCTGCTGAAGGACAAGAACCTCGCCAACGCCGCCCGCACTGCCCCCGAAACGCTGATGAATGCACTCAACGAAGCCGCCCAATTAGGCCTCCGACCGGGCACTACCCAGTACTACCTGACACCGAGGAAGAACAAGGGCAGGTGGGAGATTCTCGGCGTGACCGGGTACCAAGGCGAGGTCGAACTCATGTACCGGTCCGGGGCGGTAGCCTCCGTGGTGGTGGAGGCTGTGCATCAGGGGGATACGTTCCGGTGGAACCCAGGCCAGATGGATAAACCCGAGCACGCCCCTGACTGGTTCGGTGACCGAGGGCCGCTGGTCGGTGCGTACGCGTACGCGGTCATGAACGACGGCTCCACTTCCAAGGTAGTGATCGTGGATCAGAAACGTATCCAGGCGGCGAAGGATGCTTCCGCCGGTTCCGATTCGCAGTATTCGCCGTGGCAGAAGCATCCGCGCGCGATGTACCTCAAGACCGCCGCTCATGACCTGGCGAAGTGGGTGCCGACCTCCGCAGTGGATAAGTCGGTCCAGCAGATCAAGGCGACGGTGGGGGAGCAGAACACCAACGCCCAAGCCGCCGTAGTCGCTACGGGCAACACTCGCGCCGCGATCACTGAACGTGAGGCCCCGGTCCCGCAGGAGGCGCTCGCCGAGGAGTACGTCGAGGCCATCGCTACCGGTGAGGTGGACCCCGCAACCGAGGAAATTCATGAGGATACGGCGGCGTCGACGGCTCAGGTGGCGGAGCTGCGGAAGCGTCTCAAGGCCTTGTCGATCGCGACCGACGACGAAACCGCGAACCAGACGATCCGGGATCAGCTGGGTAACCAGGAGCACGCCGGAATCGAGGCTCTCACGAGCGGGGAGGCTGACGAGCTTCTCGCCGAGCTGGCCGCTATAGCAGCCGAGGCCTGACCTCACCTGTCTCAGATAACCCCGTCGTGGGGCTGGTACCAGTGCCAGCCCCACGACGATACACCACGACGGAGGCATGGTGACGTATTCGCTTGTTGCTCAGGCGCAGAAGATCACGCGGTTGACGGCGGCGCAGAAGGTTGTCCTCATGCACTTGTGCCAGGTGGCTAATGAGGAATGTGACTGGAAGGTGTGGCATTCACAAGCGCAGATAGCGATCTGGAATGGGCTCGGGGAGCGGACCGTACGGGACGCTTTGGCGAAGCTGACCGAGTTGAAGCTCGTGAGTACGGGCTCTTTCGCGGGGGAGATGATGGGCCGCAACGTGTACCAGGTCGACCGGAAACGTGTGAGGCTCATGGCCGAGACGGACCGTCACGAAGCCGACGAGAAGATCAAGGAGAGCCGTCTGAAGGGGCGTGAGCACAAGGCCCAGCAACGTATCAGACGGCAGATGAGGAGGTCGTTGCGGGTTGTACCTGTCCCTGTGGAAAACCTTGGTGAGGGGGCATGATGTCCCGGCGAGAATTGCCGGGACAGCCGGCAGAAACTGCCGGGACGTCCCGGCGAAAATTGCCGGGACTGTCCCGGCAGATTTTGCCGCCCTTAACAATAAGAAGAAATTACTAAGGGAACAGTAAGAGAACAAGAACCCCGAGAGAGATCCTGCCTATCGTTACGTTCCTGAACGCGCGAGTCCCGCAACGGCAAACAGACCAACAAACCCGAAACCTCGCAGAAAGCCCCAGGAAGACTCAAAATTGAACGAACCATCCAGATATACCAGGCGGACAGTCCAGGCGATCCTAGGGGGCGCAACGGGCTTCCTGAGGCCGAAAAAGAATCTGGCACTCAAAGGCGCTTGAATCAGAATGCGGTGCGCCATGATGCTTGACCGGATCCCGCAGGAGCGACGACCTTCACCGCAGGGTAAGCCCTCAGGGCCAACACAACCAAGCGTAGAATGCAGTCCATGACCTATGGCCCGGAATCAAGTCAGATTCAGGCAGGCCACGACTCAGACACCATCTCACAGGACGGTTCTCTATGCCTCACTCCGAGACCGCATCGCAAAGCTGGGGAGACCTCCAGCTAGCAGGTCTAGAAGAACCAAGTTCCTACGGCGTTGCAAGGCACAAAGGCCAACAAATCCTGATCAACCTCGATCCCTCCGGCGGAAACTCGCCCATACCCGAGCTTGCCCCTTCCGAAGCCACAGCAAAAGAGCTAGCGCAACAAGGAGCAATCAACTGCCCAGTCGCAGACTGCGGCCCCTACGGGACGACTGTCCACTACTCCGTTGACACAGATCGCCGAGACCACTTCCGCCACCCAAAAGGAGCAGAATGTCTTGGGCGAACTAACCCCGAATCCAATGAGCACGCCCTAGCCAAAGTCAAACTATTAAATTGGGCGACGACCCATCTCGGCCCAGAGCTAGCCGCCTCAGACCTGGACACCCGAAACATTACGTTCACTAATGAATCCGGGACCGTGTCAGTGCGCCCCGACGCATGGATCAAACTCACGAACGGCACTGAAATCGCCATCGAGTACCAGCACTCTGCCGCTGAACCGCAACGAGTACGTGAAAAAACGGCCATATACCGCAAGAACAACATCAATGTCTGGTGGGTCTTCTCTCCCAGGCATATCACCTGCAAGGTCGTCCGCCGATATAAGACCACCGGCCCCACTACCACCTCCTCACTGCGATACCGCGTCAGCGCCAAGTTCACACCTGGCCAAGCGGTCCTGGCGAAGGAGGGAATCATGTTCTTCTGGTTCGACCCGGTCAGCTCGATACTTGCAACTCCCGTCGCATACAACCGCGTACCTTTTGCACTCTTCCCCGAATCCACCGACTCTGACCGGCAACCCACTGAAACGCATAAAAAATACTTCCGCGGACCACAAAAAGGCTTAGACAAGTATGGGCTCCTCCGTGAATCGTCTCTGCAGTCCTGCTCCATCGACAGGGAGACTGGGAACCTACTTTCCCCGGCACATCACCTGGTTATAAGACACCGACCCAAAATCCGAGAAGAGATCACCCGCCGGCGCCAACAAGCCGCCGAACAAAAATCCCGCGAACAAGCCGAAGCCAAAGAAGCCGCCGAGCGTGAACAAGCACGACTCGAAGCCGAAGCCCTACAGCGCCAGCAGCAGGAACATGAACAGCGCATGCGTGAAGCTAAACAACGGCTCATCGCGGCCGCAACACCGAATACGGAGCCAAAAACAGAGCCGGTACCTGCCACTAACCCGAGCCCCGCACCAACAACACCCGCCAAGACCCGCAGCCGGTTTGGGCAAAGAATCCTACGACTCCTGGGACTTAGCCAAGACCCCAAAAAGTAAGCAGCCGTCGAGGACAGCGCGTCCCCTCTGACGAGTCCGCTCATAAGTCCAAAAACACCGGACACCGAAACAACCATGCAAACAAAGGAACGCAGGCCAACCTCACGGCCATAGGCAAATACTCCACACCTGAGAGCATGCACAGCACGTCAGGCCAAAAGTCGTGAGTCGGAATGCAGAGCATATGATGCTCCTATGTC
This sequence comes from Kocuria sp. HSID16901, assembly GCF_003989425.1. NCBI lineage: Bacteria > Bacillati > Actinomycetota > Actinomycetes > Micrococcales > Micrococcaceae > Kocuria > Kocuria sp. HSID16901. The sequence continues at coordinate 412,563 of NZ_RBLM01000001.1, forward strand.
CGACATGCCAAGCAAGTCATCTGTGAGCAAAGCTGGGTCACGCATCCGAAAATACTTCAGGGGCGAGATTACCCAGGGGGAGTACGCCAAGGCGTTGGATACACTCCGCGAATACCGGGCGTGCTTCGCCATGCCGACCGTGACGGTCAACATGTACTTGAGGCGCTTGCTTGAAAAGCAGGAGATCGACGGGCAGGTCAGCCAGAGGTTGAAGAAGGTCCCGACCATCTTAGAGAAGCTCACTGAACGTGAAACGACGCTCGATCTTGCTCGGCTTCACGATATTGGAGGGTGCAGGGTGGTGGTAGAAGATATAGCGACCGTGCGTCGGCTGGAAGCTCTGATTCGAGACGACCCGAAGAACTACCTTGTGAGGGAGCGGGACTACGTCAGTGATCCGAGATATTCCGGGTATAGGGCCGTGCATCTGGTGGTGAATCGTAATGAGTCGTTGCCTGTTGAGGTTCAATTGCGTAGCCGAGTTATGCATCAATGGGCGGAAACAGCTGAGGGATTCTCCAAAGAGCTTGGGGTAAACTTCAAGCAAGATGGGGATCATGTCGTGCAACGCTTCTTGGCTGTCGCCTCGGATATATTCGGGCGCCATGAAGTGGGTCAAGCCGTAGAGCCGGAGCTGCGAGCCAGGTACAGTGAGCTACTACCCGAGGTGGAAGCCGTGTTGTTGGAGCGCGATCAGCTACCTCTCTTTTAAGGAGTAACCATGAGTGAGATCAAGCATTTTCTCTTGGTCTTTGACCACCGGAAAGACAAGCTCATAGACATGCGCGAGTTCGGCGAGGACGGCGACAAGGCTGTCGCGGCGTACTCGCAGATGGAGGCCGAGCACTCCGCGGACCCGGCCATCGACATCGTTCTCGTCGGATCAGACTCGCTGGAGACGGTCAAAGTCACTCACCAGAACTATTTCACTGGTATGTCAAGGCACTTGATGGATGAGGCGATGTCTATCAAGTTCTAGTTTCTAAGTGGTGGAGAAGCCCTTCAGGATGATTCCTGGAGGGTTTTTTCATGGCCGGATTATGGACGATGCTTCCGAGCCTGATGATTGAACTGCCGCTTGTGCGATTGTGATGAGGGTGGTTCACGAGCGGAATGCCTGGTTGTACGGGTGAAACACCCTATGATAAGGGTAATATTTTGAGATGATCTCAGTGGATCTAAGGCCTCAACGGAATCTCAGTGAGGGGGTAATCCTGGGGAGGGGGTGTAAACGGTGTGAATGTACGCGAAGTGTCGCGAATGAATAGTGGCCGTCAGTTTGTCTCGGCTTCTGATGCCCGCCAATCCCAAGCCGCTCAGTGGACCGAAGCACAGTTTCAGAGCCTCGTTATCGATCTGGCTCGTCGTCTTGGTTGGCGCTGCTATCACACGCACGATTCGCGGCGCTCGGTTCCAGGGTTCCCGGACCTGGTTCTTGTCCACGCCGACCATGGGCTCATGTTCCGTGAGCTCAAACGAGCAAATGGTGGCCGGGTTACACCCCAGCAGCATGAATGGCTTGATGCGCTCACCAATGCGGGACAAAACGCCGCCATCTGGAAACCTCAGCACTACCTTGACGGCACCATCCTGAAAGAGCTCACCGGAAAGAAGGCATAGAAGAGTGACCCAGGAAACCCATCCCAAAGGCAAACGCGGGCGGCCACCCCGAGACGTACAATCCTCCCGCGAAACCCGGCACTGGCGGGTCCAATGCAAAGCCAAATCCAAATCCACCGAAAAACGATGCACACGCCCCGCCATGCGCGGCCAGCAGGTCTGCTACCAGCACGGCGGCGCGGCCCCACAGAACCGTGCCAAGGGTGAACGTGTATTCGCCCAATACCAGGCGAAAGCACACGCCGCCCGACTCATGCACGACCTCGCCTATAAAGCCGAAAACGGCATTAAAGACCCATTGGACGCCCTCGAAAGACTCGCAGTCGAGATCATGGCGAACAAAGACGCCCTCGGGTCGATGGTCAACAACCTCCAAGGACAGATCGAAATATCCAACAACTTCGGGGACGAAAAGATTCGCGGGGTCCTCGAGTTGTATAATTCCGCGCTTGACCGAACCATGAAAGTTTTGGACGCGCTCCTCAAGCACGACATTGAGGGTAAAAAGATCAAGATCGTGCAGGATCAGGCGCAAGCCGTCGCGGCCCTGGTAATGCGTGTCCTTATTGGTTCCGGATTGACTGGTCCGGCGTTGATGAAAGCGAAGACTGAACTGTCCTCCGGGTTGAAAGAACTGACCGTCGTTGAGGGGGATGTGTGAACGTTTCCTGCTGGTGCGGGGCGCCGATCGATGGGGCGGGCCGGTATCTATGTCGTACCTGCGAGAGCGCGCTCGTGCGGAACCTTAGGCGTGCGCCATCGATGATTGAGGACCTGGAAGTGGAGGTGACCCGGCAGGCCGTGAAGGCGTGCTCGCCGGGTACGGCGTCCGGTTCCTCGGTCGGGTTCGACGTCTACGCGTCTGAGCTCCGAGACAATGTCAACGCGGCACTGGTGGGGCTTGAGAAAACGGCCTGCGGGCGGGCTCTGAATACAGCCACGGTGGTGCAGCGTGTCCGCAGGATACTCGGCAACATGCCTGCTCTGTTGCGTGACCCCTCGGTCACCGGGTGGCATGCAGACCTGGACGAGTTCCTGCGTCGCGTGCAAACGAAGATCGACCGTCCTGCCGAGCGTGTAGAACTTGGGGCATGCACGTGCGGGGCCGGTCTGGTTGTCCCTAAGGGGCAGGAGGTTGTTCGGTGCCGGTTCTGCGGTGAGACGCACGACGTGGCCGCAGCTCTGGAAGTTCGACGCGAACGAGTCCTTGATGAGATGGCCGGAGCGTATCTGCCCGTGCGAGAACTGGTCGATGCTCTAAGACTACTGGGGTTCCATGTGAAGTCGCGGACGGTGGCCTCGTGGGCCGACCGGGGCAAACTCACTCCCGCGGCAGGCGGGCCTGTTCGGACGGGGCGCCGGGGGAGGCCCTCGCAGCGATGGTCCCTCGAAGACGCGGTCGAGCGCGCTGAGCACGCTACCCGTTATGCGGGGTGCAATGCCGCATGAGTGTGGTAATATTCATGCATACCTTGGGATTCCTGTGATCAAGGTGCATGAGTGAATCTCGGGACCCCCGCCGGTTATTTCCATTCTCGGCGGGGGTTTCGATGACGATGGAAATTGGGTACGACAACTATCTTCTATTGAGGTAGATGATCCATGTAACTATCGTGAACAAAGTGAAGGCGGCTGCGAAGGGGGCAGTTAGAACTGCCGCTCCCGCGGGGGCCATCCACCAGTCAACGTCAAGCTTGGCCAGTATCGACGAGACAACAACAACTATCCAAAGCACTGCCGATAGGGTCCCAAAAACGACGGTAAGCTGTTTACTTGTGCTACCGGAACTGTTCATTAGCTAGGATCACCGCTTCCTTTGAAGTGGTCCTTGCCGAAAGTGCGTACGAAGAAATAATAGGCTCGCGCATTGGTGAGGCAGGCGTGAAGTCCTGATGGAACGTTAGGGTTCTGGCCCGGGTTGTTAGTGTTGCACACCTTTTCCATATTCTTTTTGAACTCGTTGTCGCAATCGACGCGTGGGCGCCCATTGTTTTCCTCGGCGGAATAGCAAATATCGTGCAGATTGCACGGTCCATCAAATTGGTATTTGACGGCATCGTCGAGGTGAGGGACTGGGTCAGAGCAGCCGTTCGGCTGAGCCTTTCCGGCATACGTGGTCACGCCCTCTGAGGGTTCAAGATTGGGCCCGGAAGTCATGGTTTCCACGGTCTGCTCAATCTCGGCATCAGTTGCTCCGGCATCCTTTGACGCTTGAACGAAGTTCTTGAACTCTAATGAGTTCCTGTCAACGACTGGGAGTTCATTGGCGCTTGCCGAGGGTGCTATGAGTGTGAGTCCGAGCAATGTAACACCAAGGTATGTGGATAGTCTTGACCAACTCTTCATGATGCGTCGTACTCCTTTGTATGATGCGGATCAATGGGTACTAACCAAGATACTCATCAGTACAAGCGGAAACAACTAAAGCTGATGAATCTTGATCAAATTGTGATTATAAAATTCTAACTAATGTGCCTCATTGGATTGGAGTTTTACTTTGGCATTGAGGAGCGGTCGCGAGTTTTTTGATGCGCTGTCCTCCTACTTCGAGCCGCACGCCCCCAAGTGGGACACCCCCGGAACCATGGCCGTGGAACTCGACCCTCGCACGGTGCAAACACCGGCGTTGGACCTGATCGACGACGCGCTCGTGAGGGCGTTCAAAACCCCGGACTCGCGGCTAATTATTTCCATGCCGCCGCAGGAAGGGAAAAGCCAGCGGGCGTCCCGCCGTTTCCCGTTGTGGGCGTTGCAACAGAACCCGGACCTTCGTATCGCGATCGCGTCCTATGAGGCGAACATCGCCCGCCGGTGGGGCCGCGTCGTCCGTGACGACATCAGCCAACACTCCGCAGTACTTGGCCTGACCGTGCGTGATGACCTGTCCGCTCAACACGAGTGGCAGCTCAACGGGCACGACGGCGGCATCTTCACCGCCGGTATCGGGGGTGCGATGACCGGTCGCCCCGTGGACATGCTGATCATTGACGACCCGGTGAAGAATCGTGAACAAGCTGATTCGGCAACGATTCGCGAGAAGGCGTGGGACTGGTGGACCGACACCGCTCTAACCCGCCTCGCACCCGGTGCACCGGTCATTCTGATTCTCACCCGGTGGCACGAGGACGACCTCGCCGGGCGGCTCATGAAAACCGACCGGGATTCGTGGGAGTTCCTGCGCATCCCTGCCCAGGCCGATCACCGGCCCGAGCAAGGCGAACGGGACCCGCTGGACCGTGAGCCCGGCGAGTTCATGACCTCAGCTCGTGGCCGCACCGTCAAACAGTGGGAATACCGTAAACGCGCTTCCGGTCCGAAAACGTGGGCGTCCCTCTACCAGGGCACACCCTCCCCAGATGAAGGCGGAATCTTCCCGCCCACCTGGCAGCGGTACACCGTGCCCATGTGGACGAAGAACCCGGACGGTACCCGAACCGTACCCGGCATCGGCAGGCCCGACCACGAACTGATCCAGTCGTGGGACCTCACGTTCAAAGCAACCGACGCAAGTGACTACGTCGTCGGGCAAGTCTGGTTACGAGTCGGTTCGCAAACGTACCTACTGGACATGATCCGCGACCGCCTGAACTTCAACGAAACCCTCAACGCCATACGGGCGATATCCGCGAAATGGCCGCAAGCCGTCGCGAAATACGTCGAGGACAAGGCCAACGGCCCCGCCGTGATGAACGCCCTCAAAGGGCAACTATCCGGCCTGATCCCCATCGAACCAGAAGGGTCCAAGATCGCCCGAGCTAACGCCGTATCCCCATACGCGTTCTCCGGCGACATCATCCTTCCCGAAGTCGGGTTATTGCCGAACGTGGACGAACTCGTCGAAGAAGCCAAGTCATTCCCCGCGTCCTCCCACGACGACACCGTCGACGCGATGACTCAAGCCGTGAACCAACTTTTGAACCATCAGCTCCCCGAAGGCGAAACGATCTACGACGCCGAGGAATGGGAACACGACACCGGGTGGCTGACAGGCACCTACTAGCCAAGGAAGGCGGGCACCACATGGGACTACTCGACACCCTCCGGGAGACCGCCACTAACCTTGTTGAAACCCGCTACGGATACAAGCCCGGCGAACGCGGACAGCTGCTCAACCAGTTAGAGCTCGTACAAGAGTCCATCGCGGACCTGCAACTGGCGAAAGAAGACGCCGGCTGGACGAGGCTAATCGAGCAGACCTCCCGCGAGTTCACCCGTGAAGGTGTGGGCCGTAACGCCGAGCTTTGCCGTGTCCTGGCGATCGCTAACCCCCTGATCAAGCGCGGCCTTGCCGTGCGTGCCTCGTTCGTGTGGGGGCAAGGGCTTGGGATCACGGCGAAAGCGACCGGCGACAACGGTACGCAAGACGTGAACACGGTCGTTCAAGAGTTCTTGGATGACCCGGGCAACCGGCGCGCGTTCACCGGTCACCAAGCCAGGTTGGACGCGGAGACCGCGATCGGTACAGACGGGAACAAGCTACTCGCCCTGTTCACCGATGCCCGTACGGGCCGTGTGCAGGTGCGAACGATCCCGTTCGACGAAGTCACGAACATTCGCACCAACCCGCAGGACTCCACCGAGCCGTGGTTCTACTACCGGACCTGGACCGAAACCAGTATCCAAGCGGGACGCACCGCGACTACCGAGCGGAAAGCGTATTACCCGGCCCTAGGGTACCGCCCTGTGGTTCGTAATCGCACGATCGACGACGTCGAGGTCATGTGGGACACCCCGGTCTACCACGTCAAAGACAACGGCCTCGACGGTTGGGCGTGGGGTATCGGTGACGCTTACGCCTCCATCCCGTGGGTACGCACCTACGGGGCGTATCTGGATGACTGGGCGAAACTCATGTCGGCGTTGGCGCGAATCAGCTTTCGCATCTCCGGTAAAGACCGCCATGCCACCATGGCCGCACGTAAAGCCATGCAAGACGCTATGGCCGCCCCGGTCGCCGGTGGCGCTATCGCCGCCGCAAACGCTGACATTGAGGCCGTCCCGAAGTCTGGGGCGAGCATCGACGCGGATTCGGGTAAGCCGTTAGCTGTCATGGTCGCCGCTGGCCTCGGCATCCCCGTCACCCTGCTCATGGGCGACCCCGGAACCACCGGGGCCCGTGCCGTGGCGGAGACGTTGGACCAGCCGATGCGGTTGGAGTTCGAGTCCCGCCGTGAACTGTGGACCGAAGCTCACCGGGCGATCCTCAACCACGTTATTGACTCCGCCGTGCTGGCACCTCAAGGCCCGTTGAAAGGCACCGTCTCCCAAGACGGGAACCGTCAAACCGTGAACCTGGCCGGGGACACAGAAAGGACGCTCGTTTTCGAGTGGCCCCGCTTGGACAAGCTCGGCGAGAAGGACGCAATCGACGCGATTACCGCCGCCGACTCCACCGGGAAGATTCCGCCCGAGGTCACCGCTCGCCTGCTGCTGCGTGCGTTGAAAGTGCGCGACGTGGACGAGGTCATCGACGACATGACCGATGACAACGGAAACTTCATTCCCCCGGATGCTTCCACCGGTGACGCGCTGATCCAGGCATACCACCAGGGGGCCGCACAATGACTGTGACCCCCGAGGTGGCCGCGATTGCGGCGCAACTGAAAGACTCCCAGGCCCGGATGTTGGACCCGCACGACGCGGCGCTTATCGGGGCCTGGGCCCAAACCTGGACGGACCTGGAACCGGAGTTCTTGGACGCTGTCCTGTCCGTCATGACGGCATCGAAAACCGGTCGTGTCTCGGCCCGGCAGATGGCTAAGTCGAAGAAACTCGCCGCCGCGATTGATCACGCCCGGACCAGCATGGTCGAACTTCTCGATCAGTACGACCAGAACCTCGCCGCCACACTCCCACAAGCCGCTACGGTGACGGTCACCGCCCATCAGGCTATGACCATCGCGCAGGTCCCCGAATCGGGGATCGAGTTTGACGCCGTGACCACCGGCCAGCTCGACAAGATCGTGGCGCGTGCGACCGAGGAGATCACGGCGTCGCATTTACGGTTACCGGTCGAAGTTGAAGCGGAAATGCGGCGACAACTGGTCCACGGCATCGCGATAGGGGAGAACCCGCAACCGGTGGCCGCCAGGCTGGTCCGCAAGACCGGTCAAGCGTTCAACGGTGGGTTGCCGAGGGCGACGATGATCGCCCGCACCGAAATGCTCGACGCGACCCGCGAGGCCGCACAGGAGTGGGAGAAGAAGAACCAGGACGTGTTGGATGGGTGGACCTGGATATGTGCCCTAGACCGGCGCTCCTGCGCTGCTTGTGTCGGGTTGCACGGTTCGGATCATCCGGTCAGTGAACCCGGCCCGCTCGGACACCAGAACTGCCGGTGCACCCGCGCCCCCAAAACCAAAACATGGGCCGAACTGGGTATCCCCGGCATGAAAGAACCAGCCCCGATCCTCACCGGTCCCGAATGGTTCGACAACCAGTCCCGCGAAACCCAAGACGCGATCCTCGGCGCCACTCGCGCCGAACTACTGCGCACCAAACAAGTCACCTTCGATGACCTGATCACCCGCCGAAAGACCGACGGGTGGCGGGACTCCTACGTCCCCACATCGATCAAGAGCCTCAAACTACGGAAAGGAGGGTGAACGCTTGTTCGTTATTCGTGAGTCATCCGCCCTCACCGCCGAACCCATCGGCGCGCACCGCTACCGGGCGTGCCTGATCGTCGGTGACATCTGGGGTTCCTCCGGGTACTACCCGGCCGCGGTCCTCGAACGGGACGGCCCGACCGTGTGGCCCGCCGGTACTCAAGTGTTCCTTGACCACCCGGGTGCGAACGAGTCCTACGACCGGCCTGAACGGTCGGTGCGTGACCTCGCCGGGAAGATCGTCACCACACCCACATATGAGAACAACGGTCTCTACGCCGACATCGAGTTCTACCCCCACATTGCCCCAGTTATTGAGGCGATGTGGGCCGATGTGGGCATGTCCATTCGTGCTTCTGCTGTCGTGGAACAAGGCGAAGCAGACGGACAAACCGGGCCGATCATCCAACACCTAGCCGACGGCGTGTCCGTCGACGTCGTCACCAAGGCCGGCGCCGGTGGAAAACTCGTCGCGCTCCTGGAATCCGCACGAAACAACCAAGGAGAAAACAGTATGGACCCCCGTACACAGATTGAAGCGACCCTCACCCCCGACCAGGCACTCGTCGACTACGACGACGCCCAATTCGTGTACCGAGACTGGAAGGACAAGAAGTTCTACCGCGTCGAATACACCCTCGACGGTGACAAACTCACCCCGAAGGGCGAGCCGACCGAGGTCAAGACCGAGGACCTTTTCAAGGCCCCCGCCGACCCAGAGCAGAAAACCGACAAGACCCCTCATGTCAACGTCCAGACTCCGGCTCATGAGTCCGCTCGCGCTGAACGCATCGCCCAAAAGATTAGCGAGTCGTTGCAAGGCACGAACGGTAACCGTGAAGTCATCGAAGCCGTGAACAGTCTCGCCGAACAGAACCGGGAACTTGTCGATGCGATCGCCGCGGCCGAATCCCGGGCACGGTGGGCAGAAGCGTCCCAGATCGTCGCCGAAGCCTTCGCCGGAGTGGACGCCCCCAAGGGCCGCGCCCGCCTCATCGAATCCGCCGTGAACCGGCAGGACTTCAACCCGGACACTTTCAAGGCTGAAGCGATCGAAGCCGCAGCCGAATACGAACCCGCCACCGGCACAGTTCGCGGCCTCGGGCACAGCAAGAACACCCAAGAGGCAGCGGGATACATCTCCGATATTGACCGAATCCGCGAAATCCGCGGCCTCACGAAGTAAGGACCCAAAAATGGCACTGAACCAGCGTTACACCGAAGCCAAGCACATCGCCCTGACCGCACCCGCAGACATCGAGTCCGGCGCACCGGTCCAGATCGGCCAGTTCGTAGGCGTCGCGCAGACCACCGCCACCAAGGGCGAGAAGGTCACCGTGTGGCTCGACGGTTCCTACGACCTCACCGTCGACGGCGCCGTCACTGAAGGCCAGCTCGTCAACATCAAGACCGACGGCACCCTCACTACCGGCATCGGAACCCCGTTCGGTATCGCCGTCGTGGAAACCGCCGCAGCAGGCACCGCTGAAATCGCACCCCTGGGCAAGCTCCAGGCCAAGCAGAGCAACTAAGGAGACCCAGAAAATGACGTATTCGTTCCTCGATCTGGAAAAGATCGCAGAAGCCAAGCCTGCGAACCTCGACCACGTCGTCGAGGCCGTCCGCACCTTCCAGCAAGGCATGACCGGCGGCTTCGCTGCCCGCGCCCGCCTGCAGGAAGCATTCACCACCTCCGACTTCCCGAAGCTATTGGGCCGGGGCCTCGAGGTTGAACTGTTGGACCGGTTCCAGCAGATCGACCCCGACTGGAAAGGCATTGCCGACGAGATCACGGTCTCGGACTTCAAGCCCAAGAAGCTCGTGGACCTGTTCGGTATCGACGACTTCGAGGACGTCGCCCAGGGCGAAGAGTACAAGTCCAAGCCCTTGGCCGAAACGGAGTACGAGGTCCAGGTCGGCAAGACTGGCCTTACCGTTCTTCACTCCTGGGAGCTAAACCTGAACCAGGATTGGGACGCAATCCACCACCTGCCCGAACGGTTGGCCAATGCGGCCCGCCGCACCGAAGACAAGAAGGTATTCGGAGCGCTCCTCGACCCCAAAGGGGGCCCGTCCAGGTCCCTGTTCACCGGCGCATCGGCGGCCACTAAGGCACCGTTGACCGCGGAGAACTTGCAGGCCGCCCTCGAGTCCCTGGCAACCCGTGAAGCGTACGACGGTGAACTCGCCGACGTGTCCAAGATGGTTCTCGTCGTGCACCCGGCGTTGCAGTTTCAGGCGAACCGCATCGTCAACGCGCAGAATATCGAGGTCACCGACGGCAAGACCAAGACCCTGGAGCTTAACCCTTTCCGTGGCATGGTTACCGTCGTGGCACCTCGTGCTCTGGCTAAGTACGACAAGGGCAAGAATGCGGCCACCACGTGGTTCTTGCTCCCGGCTCCCGGTTCGACGAACCCGGCCTTGGCTAAGGCCAAGTTGCAGGGTCACGAGAACCCGGACATTCGCGTGAAGAACGACCAGGGCACCGCCGTCGGCGGCGGGCTGGTCAACCCCGAGGAAGGTTCCTTCGAGGACGACACGATTTGGTTCCGAGGCCGTCACGTCACTGGTGCGGCCGCGCTCATGCCGTACGCCGTGTACGCCTCCACCGGGGTGTAAACCCGGCGCCTCCGGGAACCGAGGTCCGACCTTGTGAACCGGGAACAAGGTCGGGCCCGGTCGCAAAAACACAATTGTGAAAGGTGGTCCCCGTGAGTTGTGACCGTATCGACTATCGGACACCGGCCGGGCAGGTTCGCCTCCTCATCGCCGACGTCAACCCCGAGGCCTTCATAGTGGAGGAATCCCAAGTCCAGGGGTTACTCGCCCTGACCAGTGGGAACGTTCGACGTGCGGCGGCTCGTGCACTGCGCATGATCGCCGCCTCGGAGGTGCTGATCTCCAAGAAGATCACCACCCAGGACCTCTCGACCGATGGGCCCGCCGTCGCCGCTGAACTGCGCGCCCAGGCGAAAGACCTCGAAGCGGAAGCCGACGCGGTAGACGCGAAAACTGACGTGATCACAGACGCGTACGCCTCGTTCACTCCGAACGTTCCGGTCCACGGTGTGGAGGCCGCAGAATGGCGCCGCTGAGAAGTAACCGGGTGATTCCGGCGGGTTGGGCGGGGCACCATCAGCCGGTCGCTACGGGCACCATGACGACGGTTTGCCGTATCTGGGACCGGGCCGTCGGTCCGCCTGTGGGTCTCGATGGTCCAGGCTCGGACATGCTCGCTGCCCGGAACGTTCCGTGCCGCGTGCAGGAATTGAAGTCCGCCGGGGAAGGGTCCACCGTCCTGGCAGGCCAAGAAGTCACCGAACGTCGATATCTGATCACCGTTCCGGTGAAAACGCCGGTCCACTTCAAAACCGGCACCCGTGGCCACCAGATTGAAGTCACCGAGATACGCGAAGACGGGGACCCGATGCTGTTAGGCCGCCGCTTCGACGTGATCCAGGTGATGACCGGTTCCGACGTGTGGGAACGAGACCTCGTATGTATCGATAACCAGACGCAGAATGAACAGGACGGTGATACGAATGCGAGCTGACACCAGTGAACTCGACGCGTTCGCCGCTCGTGTCGGTCGTGCACCCTCACAGGCCGAATCGCAAGTATCGGCCGCCCTGACGACCTCGGCCGCTCACATAGTCACCGAGGCGAAGACCCGGGCACCTGTCCGAACTGGGTTCCTACGTGGGTCGATCGCGGTCGTACCAATTGGTCGCCTATCGGTCAGCGTTGGGGCGACAGCAAACTACGCCGCCTACGTCGAGCAAGGCACCTCGCGTATGGCCGCCCGTCCCTACATGCGCCCGGCCTTGGAGAAAGAGCTGCCGGTCCTCAAGTCGGCGTTGCACGGTATCGCCGGTGTGGTGGCGCGATGACCATCAGCACCGCGCAGACACGCCAAGGCATCACCGACGCCCTGACCGGGATTCACCCGAACGTCACAATCTACACGGGCACGGTCCCGGAGACAGTGCCGTCGTGGGGCACCCACATCAAGCCGTACATCGGTTTGTGGGTCACAACCTCTAGCGACGACCCGTTCGCCCGTGCTGTTTCTGGTCTGGCCGATGTCGACGCCGTGCGAATCTCCGTGCAAACGCAGATCGTCGCCGCCGACGAGGTTGGTGTGTACCAGTTGGCGGACCTCGTCAGGGAACTGCTCACGAACCGGCGCATTGGCACCGGCGTGATCCTGCCGGACACGTTCCAACAGGAAAACGCCTACATTCTCACCGACACCAGCGTGATCCCCTCACGCCCCTATCTACCACTCATGTGGACTATCGAAACCCAGTAACTGAAACGGAGGGCCCAGATGGCAATCATCCGGATGAAAGACCAAGCCACTGGGAACATTCTCGAGCGCCCTGAGCATTTCCTCGAACTGTTCCCGAACCATTTTTCCGTACTGCCCTCACAGCATGCCGCAGCGAAGGCCACCAACGACAAGAAGGAGAATCAGTAAATGTCTGCCGCAACCCTCGGCCCCAAAACACTCGCAGACGGCAAGATCAGGCTCGTCTACTGCCCAACGCTCAAAGACCCAACGAAACCGACACTCGCTGAGCTCAATACCGGTGTGGACCTTTCCTGCCGTGTCTTGAAATCCGACTTCAAACTCTCCGCCTCAGGATCGGAAACCGTCGATGACCTGGCGGCCTTGTGCGACGAAACCAAACCGGTGGTCTACGGTCCCTCAAATTTCGAAGGGTCACTCACGGTATTTCGTTGGTACGACCCGAACAACCTGGGACGACATGACGCACAGGGTGACATCGCGTACCAAACACTCAAGGTCCGCGGCACGCAGGGGTATTTGATCAAAAGGGAAACCGGGAAACGATACGACGACGCCTGGGAAGCCGGCGACGAAGTCGAGGTGTTCTCGATCCTCACCGACAACCCGCAAGCCCCTTCGGAAACTGGAGGCTACATTCGCCGCACGATCCCGATGGGTGTGCAGAGCGGGTACCTTGACGCCGTCGTGGCAAACGCCGCATAACCCTAAACCACCACCAGACCGACCACTTGGCCTACTGGGCCCGGTGGTCCTTTTTGTGCCCGCTACCGGCCTGAGTCGGCTCGACCAGTAGCGGGCCACACCCCTCAACACTTTTGACCCGACGCAACGAGCCGATAGAGCCGAAAGGGACACCTCACCATGAACACGAACGCCACAGAACAGAACAACCTCGACGTTGACGGATTCAACCTGGCCGACTGGTTAGCAGGCGGCACCGAGCACCGTCTCCGCCAAACCGTCACCATTTACCGCGACGCGAACCTCTCCGCTGAAGTAGACCGCATCGAAAAGCAGATGGACGCCGCCGCGAAAGCGCCCGACGGGATGGAGCCTATGGGGGAGACCAGCACCGCCGAACTCGAGCAGAAGAAGCAAGACCTGTTGAACCGCATGGAATCGGCCAAGGCCGAGGTGGAGGTTTACGCGCTCATTGATCCGGAACTGCGCGAATGCCGTGAAGCACTCGGGGATAAGCCCACCAACTACAACTACGCGGACGACGAGACGTACTGGTACGAGGTCTTGTCCCGTGCGGCGACGTTGCAGGGGCGGAAGCTCACCGTGGACCAGTGGCGGGCGGTGCACCAGACCATCGGCGCCCAGTTCGTGTCCCTCGTCCAGGGCTACGCCAACGCCGTGCAGGCGGATATTTCGCCTCGATTTCGTCGCTGACGCACTAGCGACAGGGGAGAACGGGGCGGCACGACTGGCGATCAAAACAGCGTTGACGTGGGGGCAGCCACCGTCATTCTTCCTCGGCGCTGACGGTGACTGGTCCGACAGAGACAAGATCGCCGCCATTGGTTACCAACTGGCCGAAGACACCAAATGCCCGGAATGCGGTAACCCCCTAGCGGTGTGCCGAGACCCTGGCATGGCAGGGCGCTTCACCATCCGCACTGACACCTGCCTGGTCCGTGAAGCCGTCGAATCCCACCAGAACGAACCCGGATACCGGCCCAGCCCCGGGGAAATCGTCTACGCCGTACCCGGAGAACCGGACGACGACGAAGAGACAACCAGTTACGGCCTGCCGCCGTGGATGCAACCGAATAGCGAATAGACCCTAGGGGGGCACTCAAATGGCCGACCAGAACGTCACGATCCGGCTCACAGCCGAGATTGGCGCTTTCAAAACGGCCATGTCTGAGGCGTCCAATGCGTCGAAGTCTGCGGCGTCGAACATCAAGTCTTCGTGGTCTACCGCTGGTGATGGTGCCGCCTCGTCGGCGAGCAAGACTCAAAAAGCGTGGTCGGGCATTGACTCGGGTGCGGTGAGCGCGGCCGGTCGCGTCGATAAAGCATGGTCATCTGCTGGTATCGACGCGACCGGCATGGCAGCGAAGGTTCGCGGCTCCTGGAACGGCGTGGAAGTACCCGGTGTGTCCGGGGCGAAACTGGTCTCGTCGGCCTGGTCAGCTTCGGGCGAGGAAGCGGCAACCTCCGCGAACGGTGTGCGCTCTGCATGGGGCGGCGTCGGCGGATTCACTGATTCACTAATCGCCAAACAGCGCGAACACGCCCACGCGTGGCAGCAAGTATCCACTACCGCGGTTGTGTCCGGTGGTGTGATCACCGCCGGAATCGGCGGAATGGTCAAAGCATATGCCGACTTTGACACGGCCATGTCCAACGTCAAAGCTGACACCCACGAGACCACCGGTAACCTAAACCTCCTCCGCGAAGCCGCTATCAGGGCTGGTGCAGACACCGCCTACTCGGCCACCGAAGCGGCCCAGGGCATCGACGAACTCGCCAAGGCCGGCGTCTCCACTAAAGAAATTCTCAGCGGTGGACTGACCGGCGCCTTGTCGTTGGCCGCCGCCGGTCAGCTCGACGTCGGAGAAGCCGCAGAAACAGCCGCCTCAGCAATGACACAGTTCGGGCTCAAAGGTACCAACCTGAGCCATGTGGCGGACCTACTCTCCGCTGGCGCGGGCAAGGCGCAAGGCTCCGTCCACGACATGGGTGCGGCACTGAAGCAAACCGGTTTGATCGCGTCCCAGTCGGGGCTGTCGATTGAGGAAACCACCGGCGGGCTCGCCGCCTTCGCATCCGCCGGGCTCACCGGCTCGGACGCGGGCACGTCATTCAAGACGATGCTCCAACGTCTCCAAGCGCCGTCGAAGGAATCCAAGGCGATGCTCGACGGGCTCGGCATCACAATGTATGACCAGCAAGGCAAGTTCGTCGGCTTAGCGAACCTAGCCGGTCAGCTCCACGACAAAATGGGAGGCCTCACCGACGCGCAACGTAGCGCCGCTATGGCCACGATCTTCGGGTCCGACGCCGTGCGTAGCGCCAACGTTCTCTACACCCAGGGCCAAACCGGAATCCAAGGGTGGATCGACAAGGTCAACGACACTGGTTACGCAGCCGAAACCGCCGCGGCGAAGCAGGACAACCTCCGTGGCGATCTCGAAAAGCTCGGTGGGTCCATGGAAACCGTGTTCCTACGCTCCGGGTCCGGCGCGAACGACGCCCTACGCTTCATCGTGCAATTCGTCGGCCGTGTGGTGGACAAGATCGGACAGATTCCCGGACCAGTGCTGTCGGCAAGCGCGGCTATCGCAGGCATCGGCGGGGCCGCACTAGTCGCTGTTGGTGGTGGCATGAAGCTAACCTCCTTCCTATCTGAGTTCAAGGGCAACCTGGAAAACCTTGGTGTGGCGATGACCAACGCAGAAGGGTCAAGTACCCGCATGGGCCGGGCTTTCAACGGAGTTGGCAAAGGACTTGGCGCGCTGGCTATCGCGGGTACGATCGCAGCGGGAATTAGCGCATTAGGCGAGGCCATGGCCGATGCCACCGTCGGGGCTAACTCGATGGAAAACGCTCTCGCCGACAGCTCGGCAGGTATTTCGCAGATTGATGCGGCATTCAAGAATTCCGAGTGGGCGAACGGGCCTTGGTGGGACGGTCACGTTAGAAATATCAACGGGGTCTCCGACGCGCTCGTTCAGCTTGGTGCCGCAGGGCCGCACATGTCCCGAGGCATGGTGGCCATGGAAAAAGACATTGGGAACCTTGACGATGCGTTAGCCAATATGGTCGGTAAAGGCAGCATCACCGAGGCGACACAGGCGTTCGGTCAGTTTATGGATGAGGTGAAAAGTAAGGGCGGAAATGTCGATGAGGCTGTTGCACGATTCCCGAAACTGAAAGCAGCAATTGAGGACTACGCGACAACTCAGCACGTGACTCTGACTGATTCGGAGAAGCTGGACGCGATGATGAGCAAGATGCCCGATACTCTCGCTGCGGCCGCTGATGGTGCTGATAAAGCAAAGGACGGTATCGCCGGCATGGGGCAGGCGTCACAAGACACCGCCCAATCCATGAGTGATGTCGTCAAGGGGCTGGAAGCACTCGGTTTAGCGCATATCAGCGTCGCGGAAGCGGAATCCAAGTTCCAAGAGTCCATGGCCGACGTTTCTGAAGCGGTAAAGGACATCAACGAAAAACTCGGTGGCATGGGCCAGGCCCTCAACGATTCTGGCACTGGTTTCGATTTAACCACCGAGGCAGGAAGAAAAGCCCAAGGGGCTTTCTTGGATGCCTCGAAAGCTGGACTCGATTACGCGAAGGCATTAGCTAACGCTGACGCTACTCAGCAGGACATCGTCAAATCGTTGCATCAAACCTTTAACGGGTTGATTCAGTCCGCCGGACAGTTTGGGATCACCGGGCAGGCGGCGGACCAGCTGGCCCGGTACGTGATGGGCATTCCTGATAACAAGTCCATAGAGACGTGGATGTCTGATTTTGCCAATGGTAAGGCGAAGGAAACCAAAGGCTCCGTTGACAGCATCCCAGGTCAAAAGTCTGTAGATATCACGGCCACCGATCGGGGCACTGTTGGTGCAGTCCAGGCGAAAGTGGACAGTATCCACGGTGCGACGCCTGAAGTATTGGTTACCGATCGTGGTACATCGCGCCTGACGCAAGGGCAGATTAATGACATTCGTGGGAAAACTACGAAGGTAGAGGTCACGGACCAAGGCACTGTTTATACGGTGCAGGGAGCGATTAATGGCATCACGGATGGTGACGCCACGATCTTTGTTACAGAGAACGGTGTCGCCTCGGTACAAAATGCCATTAATTCCGTACGCGGTAGGCAAGTTTTCATCGATGTTATGACCAGGTATCACAACCAGGGCATGTCCCTTGCTGATCCGTCCTTGCACGGTGGTGCAACCGGCGGACAGGTCGGTTCCATCGCTAGGGGGACGGCAGGTGTACCCATGAGGGGATTCGCTACTGGCGGCGGGCTCATCCCGGGTGCCAGACCCGTAAACCGGTTGAAGGACAACCTCAGGGCGATGGTGATTGATACCGGCGAAATGATCGGTGTGCAGTCCACGGAATTCATCCTCAATAGCGACGCCACCGCGAAGAACCGGCGCTGGGTTGAATGGATGAACTCCGGCGGCGTTATCCCTGGGAACCCTAGAGATCTCAAGGGGCACCGCGGATTCGTCTACGGCGGTTCGCCTTCGCCCGGGTACGGGCCTCCTGCGAGCGGCTTCATTCCCCGGGGTAGGGCCACCGATGAGATCGCGGGAGCGGTTTCTGCGGCGCTCGCTTCGTGGAGACCAATGGTGCAGATTGGCGGTCGTGAATTCTACGGGCAGATGCAGATGGCTGAAAGGCAGTACGGGAGTCGGAGGTAGGGGTAATGCATCTCGGTACGACAATAGATGGCCTTTACCGGCTGAAATGTCCGGTGTCTCTTGAAACCAGCTACCAGGATCATGTGACCTTCCATCAGGCTGCCGACGGTTCGCAATCAGCGACCATTTTCGGTGGCCTGGTGGGCAATCGCACTTGGACTGTCGGGTATTCACTGATGACGCCGCGGGATGCGATGTTCTTGTCTTCTTTCACGGACCATAAGTCTTGGTACGACCGTGGCAAGGTGTGTTTCATCCCGACAGCAGGGGAGCGAACGAACATGCTCACTCGGGAAGAGTCAGGTCTGTCTCTGGTGCCGGGGTTCATGAAAAATCCTGTGGTGACCGAGGACGGTCCGGTGTTTGGGTACGTGGAATCTGACGAGGTCGTGAGGATCGCGGATCAGCTACCGTTACCGGCCAGTGGGGAGCGTCGTCTTTGTTTGTCCTTCTACGCGGATGGGCCTGTTCTGTCTCGTGTGGAGTACTGGAGGGGCGGGTCGAACGTGGTCAATTATGTGTTGGATCATCATGCGACTAAGTCGTGGCGTCGTGAGCACACGGTTTATCCCGCTGTGTCGGAGGCTCGTTTCGTGAAGGTGTTTATGAGAGGTAGATTCACGGCCCCGGCGATAACCCTTGGGGAGCATTTGTACGAGTACGGTACGGGAACACGCGTGGGGTCCGTTCTAGTCACGCCTGCTGGGGACACTATGCAGTCAGCACGTTCCAGGGGGTTTACCCACCAGTCCTATTCGAAACGATCTTTCACGATCACTGAATTGCGAAATAGTTACGAGGTCCGATGACAAACAAGTCCGTGACAAGTATCTATACGTTGGTGACCGTTCGTGGTGTGGACATGGGGGTTCAGGATGTCACGTGGGCCGCGTCCATTACGAATGATCTGCCTGGAAGATTTACTTCTGGTGACGCTGTGGAACAACGGACCGGCGAGATCCGGTGGAAACCGAGTGAATTGATTTACGACGGTATCTCGCCGCTGGACCCAAAGTACCCACGCCCGGGAGATCCTGTCACGGTTCAAGTCGTAGTTACTGCTGAGGGTGTCACGGTCCAGCGGAGGGTTTTCACTGGGGTTATCGATGTGACAACTGGGGGAATGGGGCAACCACTGGTGTCTAGGATCATCGACGACTCGGACCAGCTTAATCGGTCTGTGTCCCGGTATCCGCTGGTTTCTAATCTTCCGCGACGGCAGAACACGGTATGGCCGGAGCGGTACCCGGGAACGGCGATGTCTTTCGTTCTCGGTGAAGTCGTGAAGCAATGCGAGTTTGGGGTGGGCTACCCCGGATACGGGGGACGGTTCTTCCTTCGCGCTCACCTTGTCGGTTCCTTGTGGACCGACTTCCTGTCCAGCGAAGGAGCTTTGATCGTGGCCGGCGCAACCGAGAATGGTTCCGGTGAGCCAATCTTCGGGCAGATCAAAGCGTCTGCCACCGGCCCGAGTCGCATCGGACTCCTGACCGGCGTGGGCTGTTGGGACACGACCGACTCGACGGTCGCAGCCACGGGCATGTGGATCGAAGCGGAAGTTCATAACTTTGATGGATCCTCATACCTGTATGCCGGCTGCCGGTTTAATAGTTCAACCACGGTACAGATGGGTGTGACTGGCGGCGTTTTTTACGTGTACACCTCGATTCAGCATCCCGTCAGGGTGACCACACTGTCGGGAACACACGTCATTGGCTTGTTTTATCCCGCCAGAGTTGGCGACAAGATGTGGGCGAGGGTGGACGACGTCTACTATGACACCGGGCTGACGCGAACGGACCCAGATTCAACGCTGATACCGGTCGACGGCAGCAAATCCACCGGACCTAGGACTGCGCCGATCTTCCTTTACAAGTCGGGTACCGGGATCGTTTTCGACCTGGTTATGGGGCGAATGCCCGCGGGGTCCACCGTGGACACCTGGAAACGGTTCACGGGCACGAGGCGGGCGGGCCGGGTCAACTACGAGGTTCCGAACTTCAAGGCCGGGTACATTCCCGGTGCGGAAGACCAATCGGGGAAAGCAGCCATCGACTCGGTGTCCACACCATTTTGCATTTCCTCGTGGATCGACGGTGAAGGGACCCTGAATTTCGTTTCGGGCGAGCAGCTTCGCGCCCGACGACCAATCTTGACGCTCAACGAAGGCGACTACGCCCCGCTGGAATGGGAAGCCTCCTACACGCATGCGGCTTCCGTAGTGAAGGTGAAAGGCCTGACTCATGAGGTGACGATGACCGGTTCAGGTGACCCAGTGATCACCGCCTGGCAAGGAACTACCTCGGATACTTTCGACGCCCGGTGGAAGATGACGGAATTCTTTACCGTCCCGGAAGACAAGGACTTCTTCGAGGTTGATACCGTCCCGACGAACCTGAACTCGCGATTCGACCGCTGGAACACTCTGAAAGGGGAGAGTCGTTGGACTGAACGGACGCAGCGCCTCTGGTTTGGGTGGGGATCGGCCTTTTCGGTGGCTCGCCTATCTGAGAAGGCTCGAGGCGAAACCGGGGCCCAGGATCGGCATATTCCCGGTAGCAGGTTGTTCTGCAATGTGACCCGGTTAAGTCCGCGCACGTACCTCATCGATTATGGGTACAAGGGCCTGTGGGTGAAGGAATCGAAACCGATGATGTCTCCTTGGATCGCGTCGTCACTCGGTTTGGACGCGACAGCGGGGGACGCGATGCCGGTTCTAAGGGCTGGAGGCATGGTTACGAAAATCCGGGCCCGGACGCTGACTAAATCGACTGGCGGGCCGCCCGGCCCCGAGCTGCTCCATGACATGGGCATCTACCGGGGGCACGGGGGCGGTGAGTACATGCGCGACGTGCTGGCACGATACTTCTCTACCCCACACCCAGTGTTCAAAGACGTGACAACGGTTTTCGACCCACGTATCGACGTTGGGCAGGTCGTCACGATCGACGCGTCCCGCAGGTGGGGATACACGTTCGATTGTTTAGTCACCCATGTCGAACAGAACCCATCGACCGGTACGACGTCCTTCACGCCTAGGGTGATCACGTCTAGACGAACGACGACGCCATGAGCTGAAAGATGACGAAAGGAAGAGATGAGCGAATTTGGGCTGGTGACGGGACGATTCCTCGCACCCGTCGCTACCAGCAACGATGAGAACCAGGACCGTGTACCACTGTCGGGGACGGTCCTTTTCACTGCCCGAGCGGTCTCGATGAGAGACAGTGAAGCGGTCTACTTGCCGTCGTCGGTGAAGGCTTGCCTCGATCACGACGGGCGTCTCACATATGACGGCAATTTGGGTGTCCGCCTTCTAGCACCGGGGAAAGAAGTAGAACCTGACGCATGGACGTGGAACGTCGAGTTTCACCTGGAATCGCCCACCGGGTACGTGGACTTCCCTGGGTTCGATTTCCAACTAGCCCATGGGCAGACCGTGGACCTCGCGCAGGTGATGCCGGCGCCTGACCCAGTGACCGGGCAATGGGTGACACGTGGGAAGGACGGTCGAGGAATCGTCAGTGTGTCCCTCGTTGAAGGCATGGTGGCCTTGAACATGTCCGACGGCACCACCGAAACGTACCCTTTGCCCGAGCCTCCTCCAGGGCCGCCTGGCCAACGAGGACCGGCCGGTAAGACTGGCCCAGTGGGCGAACGAGGGCCAAGGGGAGAGCGGGGACCTGAAGGCAAAAGAGGCCCACAAGGATATAGGGGACCAGCTGGCCCGAGTGGGGACCCGGGTAACCCGACCATGTTCCAGATTGTTGGGCCTGGCCGCCCCGATATTGCATCAACGCTTCAGCAAAACAGGCAGACCGTTGTTACAGCACCGGTCGGTGCCTCGTTCTATTCGACAGATGGGGCGGGGACAGGGGCCTGGCAGTGGATGAAAACCCCGGCACGATGGGGCGTCACCCATGGCGACACCGGATGGCGAAAATTACCTGTACCACCGGAACTCGACCGGGATAAGTCTTCCTTCTGGAATGGAACCATGGTCCGCAGAATCGGAACAATTGTGCATTTTATGGCGCAGATCAGTCCGATCGATAACGTCAGCGTGTTCACCATATGGGATGTGCTTCCCGGTTTCCGTGCGCAGCGAAATGGTATCCCCGGCTGGAACTGGGTTTCTCATTCTGCACGGTTAATCGACGCGAACGGTTCCTCCCGGGCAAGAGTAATCCCGGTCCTTCAAGACCCAACGATCGCGAATCTCTACTACAGCCAGGTCAACGACGGGAACAAGATCCTCGTCAACGTCGGAACCACCACTGGCCGGATGGCGGCGTCCACACAATGGCCAACAGACGACCCGTGGCCAGAAGAACTACCAGGGACGCCCATCAGCTAGGCGAGGAGAACCAATTGGATGAATTGATCGCCTCGATTGCGTCGTTTCTTAGCGGCCTGGCACTCTCACTGATGACGTTATGGACCAAGAAGACCCCCGAGAAAGTCGACGCCGCGAAGAAGATGGGGGACGCATTCTCTGTGCTCGCTGACAGGGTCACAAACCTTGAAGAATCGAACCTCAAACAGTGGGCCATCATCCAAGAGCAACGAGCCAAAGTCGAGACACTATGGGTCAAACTGCGCCGCGTCGTCTCCTATGCTCTCGACCTGGAAGTTCGATTGGACGCTCTGACAGGGGAACGGCATCAACGACCACCGGGACTCGACGAGATCCTCAACGACAAATAATCCATGCACCCCGAGGGGTGCATTTTTTATTCCTTCCAGGAGAACACGAATGAGCTACACGCTCGACGAAACAACGTACAACAGCCCGAATTTCACGCCGGCAGCACAGGTGCCCGTGGTGTTCGGTGGCCCACGTGTCATCGAGGGGGTGACGGTGCACTGGTGGGGTGATCCCGCCAATAACCCTTCGTTCGAGGCGACGGCGAACGAGCTCTGCAAACCCGGTACGGGTAAGAGCGCGCACTTCGTCCTGGAAGCCGGCCGGGTTGCGTGCCTGGTGTCCCCGGAGAACGTTGCATGGCACGCCGGGAGTGCCCAAGGCAACCGCACCACTATCGGTATCGAATGCAACCCGAGGATGACCGACAAGGACCTCGAAACCCTTGTCGAGGTAATCGGGTGGCTCGAATCCGCTTATGGCTCCTTGAAGGTATACCCCCACCAGCACTGGAGCCCCACGGCCTGCCCCGGTGACTACATGCACAAGATCGACTGGGTCATCGAACAGGTCAACGCCCACAAAGAAAACAACAACGCCGCCAGGGCGGCACTCAGAGAGGAGCTGAGTCTCACGTCCAAGGAATACGACGACATCATTCGAGAGCTTCGCATCATCAGGAAGGACACCGAGATCACCCGTGGAGGCATCTTCGGTACGTTCTCCTATACCGGTGAGCCCGGTACTCAAGAGCGCGGCGTAGTCCAGTTGCTCAAAGCGATCGACCGGAACACGTGGAACACGAAGAAGATGGTTCGCGTGCTGTTCGACCAGTTCAAGGTCGGCATTCCCGGCGTGCTGGGTGATGGCGACTTCGGGCCGCTACTTCGCAAGGTATATGGACGATGGGTCCGCAACGCCAAGGGCAAGGACGAATGGGTCACCGGCTACCCCGAAGCTGAGGTAGGTAAGGCCCGCAAGGACTGGTGGGACAAGATCACCAAGAACACCTACGACTTCTAAGGAGAGCACTATGGAGAACAATTTTGTGGAGGCGATCCCCGCCAACGTCCGCAAGACCATCTACCTCGTCTACGGTTTCCTGGGTGTAGCAATCGGCGCTATCCAGGTCGGCTATTCCTCCGCCGGCTATGAGCCGCCCGTATGGCTGATCGTGACCTTGGCGGTCTACGCCTTCCTGGGTACGGCGTTCGGCTTCACGGCGTTCACCAACACACCGAAAGCCAGCGCCCAAGTGCCTACCGGAACGTCCACGCCGTTGGCCGACACCGCCCCGAGCGCTGAACCAGGAACGGAGGAGGCGGAAACCTATACCGGCTCCCACGTAGCTAACGGCGAGCCGGAACTCGTCTACGGTTCGGACGGTCTCGGAAGCCCCGTGACGTCCTCGGAAGATACCAACGTCCCGACCGTAGTCGTTGGGACACGGACCACCCCCGTCTAAACAGAAGAAGGCCCCACCCACCTTTATTGGTGGGTGGGGCCTCTTTTTGCATTCACTCAATTATGATCGTCCTATGCCATCGACCCGCCACAGCCGTTTGACCAATGAGTCCTCGAGACGAACTTTCGTGGCATATCAAGATGCTGAAGGTGCCGAAATCTTCAATGAAGAACTAGCTGAATGCATGAAGCACAGTATGTTTGTGAATCGCGATGGAACCTGGGTGAAACGGCCGGTGGAGCCCCTAGTCCTAAACCAGAGGCGTGCGAAGTACAAGCGGCTGATTCAAGACATCGAAGACGGCAAACCGATTCGTAAGGCAAACAAGCAAGGTGCGAAGCCAGTTCGGCGGCAACCGGCGTTGTGGGAGTTATGGCAGACCTGGGAATCCAATACACCCCTTCGGATCTACTACGGAGAGCCGAATGAGCGCCTAGAAGTAGTTGTGGCGTTCTTGGCGCATATCAAGGACATCAGTTGTGACTCTAAGACCATAGCTGAGGTGCAGGATGACCGCATGGATTGTGCTGGCGAACGCTGCGAGGAGCTGTTCGCCCGTCGCGGATGGACGAGCAACTGAGAAGGATATAGAGTGCACTCTATGAACAAGTTAGATCAGGCCCTGGGTATCGATCCCAGCGATCCCGCTGTCAGGCGCGCAGAGGTTCTGTATAACGAAGATGCGGACATGCTGGAACAACTGGTCCAAATTCGCAAGGATAAAGGTCTGACGCAACAACAGGTGGCCGACGCTATGGGGGTTACTCAGCCGACTGTCGCTGCCTTCGAAGGTTACGATCATGATCCGAAACTTTCTACAATTCAACGCTATGCCAACGCTGTAGAAGCCTTGATTGAACACGCTGTCCACGATGATGCGGATGGTCAGTATTCCAGGGGGTGGAAAAGACAAGGGTCTTTTGCCATCCCTGACATGGAAAAAACTGGTGAGCGTCGGGTTCAACTGAAGTTAGCCTCTACTGCAACATCCGAGAAGAGGACGGACTTCTCTCTTGCGGCCTGAATCCAACGTCGTGCCGGTTCAGACCTTCATTGAAAAGGTTGACCTGAAGGTTATTCGCAACATAGAGCGGGTAGGTAAGCTCCACAGGATAAGGGAAGACGATGAGCGTCCTTCCAACCTAGATGTCGACTTCAAGTTGTTTGAGTGGGGTCAGTACATCGAGCTTGGATTCGGGCTCTCTACTGCCGAAGAGGGTGGCTCGCTGGAAATCTCTGTGAAGGTGCACGTCATTTATTCGAACCCGGAAGAATTGAACTTGTCCAAGGAAGACAAGGAAATATTTCTGTCAGATGTGGTGTTCATGCAGGTTTACCCATACTTGCGTGAAGGTTTTTCTTCCATGGCCCAGCAGCTCGGCGTCGGAATCCCGACACTTGGGGTGTTAGAGCGTGGACAATACCGGATCGAGCTAGACGGCACAGAGTCCGGTAGCTTCTGACGCAAGTTCCATATTCAAGGCCCCCGCTCACCTTCACCGGTGGGCGGGGGCCTATTTTACGTTGCGTGGCTAGATGTAAAAGAACCGTTCGGACCTGTGGATAACTCCCTGTTATTGGGCGTTTGCGGACAGAATGCGGACCGGGTGTGGTATGTGGCCCGGGATACCGTGCGTCACGGCTGAAGCGTAGATTCGCGGGCGAAGTATTCTTCGTTCCCTCAACCCTTCTGGAGGCCTTGA
The DNA here is from genome assembly GCF_003989425.1 of Kocuria sp. HSID16901. NCBI lineage: Bacteria > Bacillati > Actinomycetota > Actinomycetes > Micrococcales > Micrococcaceae > Kocuria > Kocuria sp. HSID16901. The sequence continues at coordinate 438,321 of NZ_RBLM01000001.1, forward strand.
CCGTGACGCGTATTCTCCTGACCGGCTTCGAGCCCTTCGACGGGCTCGAGTCCAATCCATCGTGGGAGGCCGCGCTTCGGGCCGCTGAACTTTGGGACGACTCGAACCACGACGTCGTCGCCGAACGTTTACCTGTGGACTTCGATGAGGCTCCCCGATATTTGGCGACGTCTTGTGCGAAACATCGGCCGGAGGTCGTGATCAATATCGGTGTGGCCATCGGGAGGTCTCACCTGTGTGTGGAAAGAGTAGCGATTAACTGCATCGACGCCAGGATCCCCGATAACAGGGGTAGGCAACCCGTCGATGAGCCCGTGGTCGCGGGCGGCCCGAATGCGTATTTCAGCACCCTCCCGATTCATCGCATTGTCGCGGCGTGGGAATCGGAAGGATTATCGGGGAGGATTTCGAATTCGGCCGGAACGTACGTGTGCAATCGCATCTTGTACGAGACCCTGCATACCGCTGAAGGGCGCGGCATCTTACGAGGAGGGTTCATCCATGTGCCGCTCACGCCTGAAACGGCTACTACAGAGAGTCAGCCCGTGATGGATCAGCAGCTGATTAACCGTGGCGTGGACGTGGCACTCCGAGAAGTCGTGCGTTCCCTCGCCGGGACAACCGACTGAGGGAACGCACGACGAGGCGACTACTTGCTGCGCTGCTTCAAGTAGTAGGAGATCAGCGAGCGCGTCGAGGAATCCTCACGGGCGACGGCGTCCTGGTCGCCGCCGACCGCCGGGGCGAGTGCCTGAGCGAGCTGCTTACCCAATTCCACGCCCCACTGGTCGAAGGAGTCGATGCCCCAAATGGTTCCTTCGACGAAGGTGATGTGTTCGTAAAGCGCGATGAGCTGGCCCAACACCGACGGAGTCAGAGCCGGGGCCATGATGGACGTCGTCGGGCGGTTTCCGGAGAATACGCGTGCGGGCACCACGGACTCATCCGTGCCTTCCGCACGGACCTCGTCGGCCGTCTTTCCGAAAGCCAAGGCTTTGGTCTGGGCGAAGAAGTTGGCCAAGAAGAGCTCGTGAACATCGTTCTCGCCATCGCGGGTGGGATGAACCGGATTGGCGAAGGCGATGAAGTCCGCTGGGATGGTCCGCGTGCCCTGGTGAATCAACTGGTAGAAGGCGTGCTGACCGTTGGTTCCGGGTTCGCCCCAGAAGATTTCCCCGGTTTGCGTGGTGACGGGGGATCCGTCCCATCGGACCGACTTGCCGTTGGATTCCATGGTGAGCTGCTGGAGATACGCGGGGAACCGGTGCAGAAACTGGTCGTACGGCAGAACGGCGTGCGAGGATGCCTCGAAGAAGTTCACGTACCAGATATTGAGCAACCCCATGAGCAAGGGGAGATTCTGCTCGGCTGGGGCCGTGCGGAAGTGCTCGTCCATGGTGTGGAAGCCGGCCAGGAATTCTTCGAAGACGTCCGGGCCTAAGACGACTGCCAAGGACGTGCCAATAGCTGAGTCGACGGAATAGCGTCCGCCGACCCAGTTCCAGAATCCAAACGCATTCTCGGGGTCGATTCCGAAGTCTTCGACCTTGTCCAATGCGGTGGAGACGGCGACGAAGTGGCGCTTGACCGCTTCGGCCTCCGACGAATTCTCTAACGCACCCGATGCGCGCAGTGAATCCAGGAGCCACGTGCGGCACACCCGCGCGTTGGTCAGGGTCTCCAAGGTTCCGAAGGTCTTGGACGCCACGATGAAGAGCGTGGTTTCCGGGTCGAGGTCTGCGATGGTTTCGGCGGAGTCGGTCGGATCGATGTTCGAGATGAAGCGCGCCGACAGGCCGTCCTGGGCGTAAGGTTTTAGGGCCTCATAGGCCATGACGGGACCCAGATCGGAACCGCCGATGCCGATGTTGACCACGGTTTCAATCGGGCGTTGAGTGACTCCCGTCCACTCGCCAGAACGCACCCGGTCGGCGAAGTCATAAATCTTGGCGAGAACTTCGTGGACGTCTTCGTCGATGTTTTGACCATCCACCACAAGTTCCGGGGACGCCCCGCGGGGGCGGCGCAATGCAGTGTGGAGCACGGCACGGTCTTCGGTGACGTTGATGTGTTCGCCAGCGAACATGGCATCGCGGCGCTTTTCGACGCCCGCATCTTCCGCAAGCTTGAGAAGGAGGCTTCGGGTTTCCTCAGTGACCAGGTTCTTCGATAGATCGGCAACCAGGTCTCCGGCCGTCACGGTGAAGTTTTCGGCTCGTTGGGGGTCCTGTTCGAACCAGGACCGTAGATCGGGGGTCAGCCCGGAATGATGATTCGCGAGGGCCTTCCAAGACTCGAAGGACGTGACGTCGGACAGCTCTGTAACACTCATGTCTCCATTGTGCTCCGTGCGTGCGAGAGATTCCACACGTGCATAAGGGATGGTTCGCCTCGTCTGCTCTCGCACCGACCGGCAATGTTCGGCGTGAGTTAGCTTCGGCGTCGATATTTTGTTTAGTGTTTAATCAGGTGGCATTTAGCTGTTAATTTGTACGGCGGTCATCCGAAAATCTGTCGACCAGAAATTAGATAGTAAACCAATCTTTTAGTCGAGACCCGTGGATGTGAGTGAAGAAGTGAGTGGTGTATGGCGAATTTTCTGACGGATAAGCCGGATTTGGGGGTTGGAGACGTCTCTGACAGGCTTCAACGAAAAATGAAGCGAGGTGCCATCGACCCTCGTGTCTTTGTTCCTGCTGCCATCATCATGGCGATATTCATTAGCATCACTATGATGTTTCCGGAGCAGGCCAATAACGTGTTTACTGCCCTTCAGGAAGACGTCATTGGATACTTTGGGTGGTACTACACGGCGATTGTTGCCATTTTCGTCATCTTTGCCTTGTACCTCGGTTTCAGTCGACTGGGGGACATCAAGTTGGGGCCCGATGACTCCACGCCCGACTACTCGTTCCGGACCTGGCTGGCCTTTCTGTTTGCGGCAGGCATGGGAATTGGGCTGGTTTTTTACGGCGCGTCCGAACCGATCTCCCACTTCGCGTCCCCTCCGCCGGAGGTCTCTGGTGCGCCGGAGCAGGTAGCCCAACAGGCGATGTCACGTTCCTTCCTGCACTGGGGTCTTCACCCATGGGCGATTTACGTGATCGTGGGAATGGCCATCGCCTACGCGACGCATCGTAAAAAGCTCCCATTGTCCATCCGCTTCTCGCTGAAGCCGCTCCTGGGAAAGAGAATCAGCGGCGTGTGGGGCGACCTCATCGACATCGTCGCTCTGGTGGGGGTCCTCTTTGGCGTCGCGACCTCGATGGGGCTAGGCGTCATGCAGATCGCCTCGGGCCTCGGGTTCCTGGATATTGATGCGTCAAATAACCTCGGCTACACGCTGATCATCGTCTTGTTGTCCGCCGTCACGCTCTTCTCCGTGGTGACGGGCCTCGAAAAGGGGATGAAGTGGTTGTCCAACGGCAACCTGATTTTGGCGGCGGTGATCGTGCTGTTCGTGCTGATCATGGGGCCGACTATTTTCCTGCTGCGGGAGTTTGTGCAGTCCATCGGCAGCTACCTACAGAACGTCATCCAGATGACCTTTTCGACGTTCGCCTTCAACGGTTCTGAAGGCCAAGAGTTTGCCGGAACATGGACGACCTTCTACTGGGGATGGTGGATTTCCTGGTCGGCCTTCGTCGGTATGTTCATTGCCCGTGTTTCCCGCGGCCGTACGGTTCGTGAATTTGTGGTTGCGGTCCTGTTGGTGCCCGCCGTGATGTCCTTCTTCTGGTTTGCCGTAATGGGAGGCACCGCCCTCAACCGGGAGCTCTTCGGTGAGGGGGGACTGGGGAAGTTGTCCTCGGATGGTGTCCTCTTCACGATGCTTCAGGATCTGCCTGCCTCGGGCGCGCTGATCGTGGGATCGGTGATTCTGATCATCGTGTTCTTCGTGACCTCGGCTGATTCGGGAGCGCTCGTGCTCGGCATGATTTCATCCTCGGGATCTCCAGACCCAAAAACCTGGGTTCGAGTGTTCTGGGTGTTGGTTGCTGGAGGTGCCGCGCTGTCGCTCCTTTGGGCCGGCGGAGAGAATTCACTGAATGCGATCCAGACGATTTCCATCCTGACCGCTTTGCCGTTCTCCGTGGTGATTGTTTTGATGTGCGTTTCGCTGTTCAAATCCCTCCAAGCGGAGCACGAGCTGTTGGTCCGGGCGCAGCGACGTCAGGCTCGAAACGAGTTGGTGGAGGAAATCGCCGAAGACGTCAATAGCCAGGTTGAAGCCAGCTTCAGCGAATGGGAGGCGCGGCGGAATGAACGCCTAGAAGCGGAATTGGCGGCGTCCACTCCCGAGGGAGGGTCGTTGCCCACGGAAGCCCCGACTGGAAGCCGTAAGCAAGCGTCGCGGCGGTTCCGGCGAGGACGTCACCGTTCGCAGTAAATTCGGTGACGCCGTCGTGTGAATGACGTGAGAGAAGTGGCCCATCTTCCGAGTGGAAGGTGGGCCACTTCTGTTGGTGAAGGTGAGGCGTGTCGGGATCTCGCAAGATTTTTTCCGGGTGTCGGAGTGGCGCACTCGAGCGGAATCCCGCGGAGGGGTGGCGCTCGTCACGATGGTTGGCGATACCTGGGTGACTAGGCAAAGAACTGAGATTTCAAAATGTGGTCTACACTACACAACAAGCGTGTTGTGCTTCACAATCCGTACCCCTCGGTATCGAGGTTTGCGGAGAGTCGGGCCGCGACTCGTCGAATCCCATCAAAAATCACCTAGGAGGCGAAATGCGCTTCTCCCGCATTTCATCGATCGCGAGCCTTGGCGTTATCTCCGCCTTGGCTCTTTCCGCATGTGGCGGCGGCACCGGCTCGTCCGGTGGACAGGCCGACGCATCCGCCATCATCACCGCGGATAGCGTGGAACCGCAGCACCCATTGGTTCCCACCGATACCAACGAAAACGGCGGCGGCGTCGTCGTCGAAAACATCTTCAACGGACTGATCTCCTACGACGAGAACGGCAAGGTCGAAAATGATCTCGCCGAGTCCATTGACTCCACGGATCAGCAAAACTGGACCATCAAGATCAAGAAGGACAAGAAGTTCACCAACGGCGAGCCCGTCACGGCCAAGAGCTTTGTGGATTCCTGGAACTTTGGAGCGGCCGCCAAGAATGCACAGGCTTCCTCGTCCTTCTTTAGCCCCATCGAAGGTTATGACGCCGTTTCCGCCGAAGGCGCCACCGAGGACAAAATGTCCGGCCTGAAGGTCGTGGACGATACGACGTTCACCGTGAAGCTTTCCTCACCCGAGTCGGACTTCGGCCAGCGTCTCGGGTACACCGCATATGCCCCGTTGCCAGAGTCTGCTTTTAAGGACATCAAGGCCTTTGGTGAAAACCCCGTGGGCTACGGCCCGTACAAGATGGCCAAGCAAGGTGCGTGGCAACACAACACCCAAATCGATCTGGTCAAGAACGACGACTACGACGGTCCCGAGAAGGCCAAAAACGGCGGAATTACCTTCAAGCTGTACCAGAATCCCGATACCGCGTATCAGGACCTTCTAGCCAATAACCTCGACGTGCTCCAGCAGATCCCCGCGACCGACTTGGGTACCTATAAAGATGACCTCCCTGACCGCAATTTGGATAAGCCCTATGCAGGCATCCAAACCATCGCGATCCCGGAATACCTCAAGAATTGGAGCGGAGAGGCTGGAAAACTGCGGCGTCAGGCACTGTCCAAGGCCATCGACCGTGACGAGATCACCAAGGTGATTCTCAATAACACCCGGAAGCCGGCGACCGATCTGACGGCACCGGTGCTCGAGGGCTATAAGGACGACCTCCAGAATTCAGACAACACCAAGTTCAATAAGGACGAGGCCAAGAAGCTCTGGGACGAGGCCGAAAAGATTCAGCCGTACGACAAGTCTGAGAAATTCACGATCGGCTACAACGCTGACGCCGGCGGACACAAGAAGTGGGTCGACGCCGTGACCAACCAATTGAAGAACAACCTCGGTATCGAGGCCGAAGGAAAGTCGTATGCGACCTTCAAGGAGCTACGCACCGAGACCACTGCCGGAAAGTTGACCGGGGCCGTGCGTTCGGGATGGCTGGCCGATTACCCCTCTATGTACAACTTCATGGGGCCGATCTTTACCAAGGGCGCTGACTCCAACGACTCGCGGTACGACAACCCCGAGTTTGAGGCCACGTTGAGTGAAGGCCTCAAGGCGAAGGACCAGTCCGAGGCTCACAAGAAATTCCAGGAGGCCGACTCGATGTTGCTCGAAGACCTCCCGGCGATCCCGCTCTGGTACCAGCAGGCCAACGTTGGTTGGTCGGAGAACGTTCAGAACGTCAAGTCGTCATGGAACGGAACTCCCATGTACTACAACGTGGAGAAGACCTCCTAAGGGAATTCCTTCATTGGCACATCTAGCACGCGATGGAGGGTCGTCATGCCGGCCCTCCATCGCGGCATTCTTCAAAGGTTGTACACCATGATTTTCTGCAGTCATCCATCGCGCCCACAGGTGGGCGTTTCGACGTCGGGGAGGGGATAGGCCGTGCTGTGGTATCTCGTCAAAAGACTCCTCCAATTAATTCCGGTATTTATCGGTGCAACTCTTCTCGTATATTTCTTGGTCTTTATGTTGCCGGGAGACCCTCTGGCTGCTTTGTGCGGCGACAAAGGCTGTAGCCCCGGTGTCGCCGCGGCGCTGACCGAAAAGTACCACCTCAATGACCCCTTCTTTGTGCAGTATTTCCATTACCTCGGTGGCCTATTCACCGGTGATCTGGGAGTCAACTTCTCTGGTCGCGAAGTCAGCTCGATCGTAGCTAGCGCATTCCCCGTGACCGCGCGATTGGCCATCGAAGCATTGATTTTCGAAGCATTTTTTGGCGTGATTTTTGGGCTTTACGCGGGATTGAAGAAGGGCAAACTCTTTGACTCGACCGTGCTGGTCGTTTCCCTGATCGTCATTTCGGTTCCGATCTTCGTTTTGGCCTTCGTGCTCCAGTTCGTCGTGGGCGTGAAGTGGGGAATCGTCAAGCCGACGGTTTCCGGGACGGCTGGCTGGGGTGAATTGATTCTGCCGGCCATCGTGTTGGGCCTCGTCTCCTTCGCCTATGTCCTTCGACTGACCCGAACCGCCGTGGCCGAGAACGCGAACGCCGACTATGTCCGCACAGCGACCGCCAAAGGACTGAGCCGTCGTCGGGTGGTCGGCGTGCATATCCTGCGTAACTCGATGATCCCCGTGGTGACGTTCCTGGGCGCCGACCTTGGTGCGCTCATGGGCGGCGCCGTGGTCACGGAAGGCATCTTCAACGTTCCTGGCATCGGCTCTCAGTTGTACAAGGCCCTCACATTGGGCGACGCACCCAGTGTGGTTTCCATCGTGTCGATCATGGTTTTGGTCTTCTGCGTGGCAAACCTCCTGGTGGATTTGCTGTACGCCTGGCTCGACCCGAGGATTCGCTATGCATAAATTTGACCCCACAGAAGTAGACGCGGCCGAGCAGCAGGCTCCGAAAGCGACCGCGCGTCATCGTGCAACTCCGGAGATGGCCGAGCACGCGGTGGCCGGAAATCAAAAGGATCTCGGGGCCTCGGCGATCGCGACCGAGAGATACGTCGCCGACCTTGAGGAAACCCCGGTCGCGGCGACCGACTCGACCACCCAAGAGCAAGCCCCACTGAGCCTATGGCGCGATGCCTGGAGGCAACTGCGGAAGAAACCGACCTTCATCGTGTCGATGCTCCTCATCATCCTCGCGGTGCTAGTTGCGTTCTTCCCGCAGATTTTCTGGACTGAAAATCCTGCCAACGCTCAGTGCCTCTTGGAACACTCGAACGGTCGGGGCTCCGCAGGGCACCTTATGGGATTCACCGCGCAAGGCTGTGACGTGTATTCGCGCGTGATCGCCGGTACCAGAGCATCGCTGACGGTTGGCCTATTCTCGACCCTCGGCGTCGTGGTCATCGGCGGAATCATCGGTGCCATCGCCGGATATTTTGGCGGTTGGTTGGATGCGATCCTCGCCCGCCTCGGAGATATCTTCTTTGCTCTGCCGCTCATTCTGGGCGCCTTGGTGATCATGCAGCTTCCGGTGTTCCGTGAGCACCGCGGGGTATGGACTCTGGTGGTGATCCTGGTGCTGCTGGGATGGCCTCAGGTTGCGCGCATCATGCGCGGAGCCGTGGTCGAGGTGCGGAATGCGGACTACGTGACGAGCGCGCGATCATTGGGCGTCTCGTCATTTGGGATCTTGCTTCGGCACATCATCCCGAACGCGATGGCTCCGGTGATCGTGATCGCGACGATCTCGCTCGGTACGTTCATCGTCGCGGAGTCGACCCTGTCCTACCTGGGCATTGGCCTTCCACCCGAGATCACGAGCTGGGGAAATGACATCTCCGACGGAAAGGACGCTTTCCGCTCCAATCCGTTGCCGGTCTTCTGGCCCGGTTTGGCCTTGTCCCTGACGGTCCTGAGCTTCATCATGTTGGGCGATGCCCTGCGAGATGCGCTCGATCCCAAATCTCGGAAGAAGTAAACGATGACAGAACAACCACAGCAACCTTTGCTCGAGGTCAAAGATCTGGGAATTACCTTTACGACCAGCACGGGCGACGTCGAGGCGGTTAAAGATTCCAACTTCACCGTGATGCCGGGCGAAACCGTGGCCATCGTGGGGGAGTCCGGGTCGGGCAAATCGACGTCGGCCCTTGCCGCGATCGGTCTGCTTCCGAGCAATGGACGAGTCTCCAGTGGGCAGATCCTTTTTGATGGCAAGGACATCACCCACCTCAGCGAACCAGAAAAGGTCAAGCTCCGCGGCAATCAGATCGGTATGGTCCCGCAGGATCCGATGTCGAACCTCAACCCTGTATGGCGCATTGGCTTCCAGGTGAAAGAGACGCTCAAAGCCAACGGCTTGCCCTCCGAGGCGAAAGACGTCGCGAAGGTGCTCGAACAGGCGGGTTTGCCCGACGCCGAAAAGCGTGCGCGCCAGTACCCGCACGAGTTTTCTGGCGGCATGCGGCAACGTGCGTTGATCGCAATTGGCCTTTCCTGCCAGCCGCGTTTGTTGATCGCCGACGAACCGACCTCGGCCCTCGATGTGACGGTCCAACGGACCATCTTGGATCACCTCGAATCGATGACGGCAGATCTCGGAACCGCAGTGCTTCTCATCACTCACGACCTGGGCCTCGCCGCCGAGCGCGCTCGCAAAGTCGTCGTGATGTACAAGGGGCGTGTGGTCGAAGCCGGTCCCGCCTTGGAACTACTGCGGGATCCGCAGCACCCGTACACCCAAAAGCTCGTGGCGTCGGCGCCGTCCCTAGCGTCGCGTCGTATCCAGGTGGCCAAGGAAACGGGCGTCGAGGCCGAGGATCTGTTGGCCGAGCATCCCAAGACGGAAATCCAGCAGAAATTGCAGCAGGATTTCGTCGAGGTGAAAGACCTCACCAAGGTCTTCAAACTGCGGGGTGCCTGGGGCAAATCCGAAGATTTCACGGCAGTGGACGGTGTGTCTTTCTCGATTCCACGGGGCACGACGACGGCGGTGGTAGGGGAGTCTGGCTCCGGTAAGTCGACGGTGGCACGGATGCTCTTGGGTCTGGAGAAAATCACGAGTGGAACCATTTCCTTTGATGGGAAAGATGTGGCAAGCCTGCGGGGACGGCAAATGTTCGATTTCCGGCGTCGCGTCCAGCCGATCTTCCAGGATCCCTATGGTTCGCTCGATCCCATGTACAACATCTTTCGGACGATCGAAGAGCCTCTTCGCGTCCACAAGGTGGGTAATAAGGCCTCCCGGGAAAAGAAAGTCAAAGAACTCCTGGATCAGGTCTCGTTGCCGCAATCCATGATGGCGAGGTATCCGAATGAACTCTCGGGTGGTCAACGCCAGCGAGTCGCCATCGCGCGCGCCCTCGCCTTGAATCCGGACCTCGTGGTGTGTGACGAGGCGGTTTCCGCTCTCGACGTTCTGGTGCAGGCGCAAATATTGAACCTGCTGGCCGAACTTCAGACCGAACTGGGCTTGACCTACCTCTTCATCACCCACGACCTCGCCGTGGTCCGACAAATCGCGGACAACGTGTGTGTCATGGAGAAGGGGAAGATGGTGGAGACCGGATCCACGGATTCCGTCTTCGAAGATCCGAAGACCGAGTACACGCGGAAGCTATTGGCAGCTATTCCCGGCGCGGGTCTGATGATCCCGCCGGAAGCCGCATAACACCCTTCGCGACTCGACGTGCCCGCTCCCTCCATCCACAGCGATGGGCGGTGCGGGCACGTTCCGTTTGACGAGGTGGCTATGATTAACAACGGCCCTATGCGGTCGCGCCTGAACGCGCCTGAAAGGCGTAGTGGTGTGGCCCATCATCACGTCACACCAGCCATCCACCAGCAAAGTGAGCCTTATCGTATGACTGAAACGTCCAACACCGCCACTCGTTCCGACATCCGCAACGTCGCCATCGTCGCGCACGTTGACCATGGCAAGACCACCATCGTGGACGCCATGTTGAAACAAACCCACTCGTTCGCCGAGCACGGGGACGTCGAAGATCGTGTGATGGACTCCGGTGACTTGGAGCGCGAAAAGGGAATCACCATTCTCGCGAAGAACACCACCGTTGAGTACTCCGGCCCGGCCGCCAACGGTGAATCGATCACCATTAACGTCATCGATACGCCCGGCCACGCCGACTTTGGCGGCGAGGTCGAACGCGGTTTGTCGATGGTCGACGGCGTCGTCCTCTTGGTGGACGCGTCCGAGGGCCCGCTCCCGCAGACCCGATTCGTGTTGCGCAAGGCCCTCGCTGCCAAATTGCCCGTCATCCTCGTGGTGAATAAGGTCGACCGCCCGGATGCCCGCATCGACGAGGTCGTGTCCGAGTCCATGGACCTGCTCTTGGGGCTAGCTTCCGACTTGGCCGAGGAAGTGCCGGATCTCGATCTGGACTCCGTGCTGGACGTTCCCGTGGTCTACGCCTCGGGTAAGGCCGGCCGTGCGTCGACCGAACAGCCGGCCGACGGCGAACTTCCCGAAAACGAGGATCTGGAGCCGCTCTTCAAGACCATCGTCGATCACGTTCCGGCGCCGACGTACGATCCCAACGGCGTGCTTCAGGCCCACGTGACCAACTTGGACTCCTCGCCGTTCCTGGGCCGCCTCGCCTTGTTGCGCGTCTTCAACGGAACCCTGAAGAAGGGCCAGACGGTGGCCTGGGCCCGCCAGGATGGACAGATCAAGAATGTCCGTATTTCCGAGTTGCTCAAGACGAAAGCTTTGGACCGCGTTCCGGCCGAGGAAGCCAACCCCGGAGACATCGTCGCCGTGGCCGGCATCGAGGACATCACCATTGGTGAAACCCTGACCGACGTCGAGAACCCGCAGCCCCTCCCGTTGATTACGGTCGATGAGCCGGCGATCTCGATGACCATCGGTATCAACACCTCGCCCATGGCTGGCCGTGTTAAGGGAGCCAAGGTCACGGCGCGCCAGGTGAAGGACCGCCTCGACAAGGAGCTGATCGGTAACGTCTCGATCCGCGTCTTGCCGACCCAGCGCCCCGATGCGTGGGAGGTTCAGGGCCGTGGTGAACTCGCCCTGGCGATTCTGGTCGAGCAGATGCGTCGCGAAGGTTTCGAGCTGACCGCCGGTAAGCCGCAGGTTGTCACCAAGATCATCGACGGCAAGGTACACGAGCCGATCGAGTACATGACCATTGACGTCCCGGACGAGTTCATGGGCGCGGTGACCCAGCTCATGGCGGCACGTAAGGGCCGCATGGAAACCATGACCAATAACGGCACCGGCTGGGTGCGCATGGAATTCCGAATTCCTGCCCGTGGCCTCATTGGCTTCCGCACGCAGTTCCTGACGGAAACCCGTGGCGCTGGTATCTCCAACTCGTATGCCGACGGCTTTGAGCCCTGGGCCGGCGACATCGAGTACCGCACCAACGGCTCTATGATCGCCGACCGTGCCGGTGTGGTGACTCCGTACGCCATGATTAACCTCCAGGAGCGTGGCACGTTCTTCGTGGAGCCCACCTCCGAGGTGTACGAAGGCATGATCGTGGGCGAGAACTCTCGTGCGGACGACATGGAGGTCAACATCACGAAGGAAAAGAAGCTGACCAACATGCGTTCGGCTTCCGCGGATTCCTTCGAGAACTTGACGCCGCCGCGCAAGATGACCCTCGAGGAATGCCTCGAATTCGCCCGCGAGGACGAGTGCGTGGAGATCACCCCCGAGGCGTTCCGCATCCGCAAGGTCGTCCTCGACGCCAACGAGCGCGTTAAGGCCTTCCGAGCCCGCAACCGCGCAAACTAACCACCAAAGAACGAGCACGCTTTCCCGCCGATGACCACCCCCACGACGCACGGCTCCCACCCGGAGCCGTTCTACCCTGAGCAGGGCGAATACATTGCGCCCGACGCCGTCCGCACCCTACTCCCGGTAGGGGCGGAGGCGGCCGGGACGACGATGTTGTTCATCCACGCTCACCCGGACGACGAATCCACCTCGACCGGGGCGACGATGAGCCATTACGCGCGGGCCGGTGCCCGCGTCGAATTGCTCACCATGTCCAGAGGTGAAATGGGGGAGGTCATCGGCGACGAGCATGCTCGGTTAGATGTGAGGACGCGACCGAGTCACGATACTGGCGATGAGCTCGGGCACGTCCGCGAGGGCGAGCTGAACGATGCGTGTCGAGCCTTGGGCGTCCGCGGGCATCGTTTTGCCCGACGGAATGGGGCCGCGGGCTTCTTCCGCGACTCTGGAATGTCGTGGGGCAAACACGGTCGCGCGGAGTCCGCGTCGAACGCGGCCGACGACTGCCTTTCCCGTGCACGCTTGAAAGAATCCGCGGCCGCGATTGCCGAGGTCATCGAGGAATTACGCCCCGATGTGGTGGTGAGCTACGACGTCGACGGCGGTTACGGACACCCGGATCATCGGCGCACTCACGAAGCCACGATCAAGGCTCTTCACATGCTTCCGGCGCACGCTCTACCCGTATTGGTGTGGGGTGTGGAAGGTGAAGCGGACCCCGACGACGAACGGCAGCAGGCCGTGGTGGACGGAGACGCCGCGACCAAGAAGCTGGCCATGGCCGCGCATCAGACGCAGGTCACGGTGGGCGAAGACATGACGTTCCACTATTCCAATGGCGTGGAACAAAAGATTTCGGGGCGCGAGACCTACCGACTGCTCGCGCGTGTTCCGCACGATGACGAAGACCCCAGTGAATGCGAACCGGCGGGTCCTGTGAGTTCCTCGGTGACCGGTCTGAGCTTGGGCCTCATCGTGGGATTTATCGGCACCCTGTTTCATGCCTCCATTGGATATTTCTCTGGTTGGTATCTCCCGTGGGGCCTTGTTTTGGCCTTGATCTTGGTGCTCTCGGCCACGGTGTGGACCGCACACGTGACCCGCCGCGCTTGGGCGACGGTGCTCCCGGGCGTATCGGCCTTCATCTTGGTGGGCTTCTTCGTATACGCCCGCTCGGATTCGCTGTTGGTCATTCCCAACCCATCAGTCGCCATCGGTCAGGTGGGCATTGCGTGGGTTTTGGGCATCGTCGCCATGACGCTGCTCGGCGAGTGGATTGCGAACCGACATATTTTGCGCAGCCGTCGGTAACGACGTCGTCCGAAGTCACCTGGCTTAATTGCCGAGCAAACGTCGAGCCCCTGGGCCTAGAGTGGTGGGACCGGCCGTGAGAACGGAGCCTCACGGACCACTAGACTGGTGAATCAACGGATTCTCAGGGCCCTTCGACAGACACCGCAACGAGATCGGCCCGGTGCCGATGAGAGGTTTTCATGACATATGTAATTGCCCAACCCTGCGTCGATGTGAAGGACCGCGCGTGCGTCGAGGAATGCCCGGTCGACTGCATCTACGAGGGGGAACGCACGCTGTACATCCACCCCGACGAGTGCGTGGATTGTGGCGCTTGTGAGCCGGTGTGCCCCGTGGAAGCCATCTACTACGAGGACGACGTCCCCGAAGAGTGGGACGAATACACCACGGCCAACGCCGACTTTTTCGATGATTTGGGCTCGCCAGGCGGTGCCGCGCGCACGGGCGCGATCGATCACGATCACCCCTTTATCGCCGCGTTACCCCCGCAGAACCAAGACTGAAGGGGTCTAAGAGCATGACGTCGTTCGGCTTGTCGCTTCCTGACTACCCTTGGAACTCTCTCGCGCCGTACCGCGAACGTGCCGCGAAGCATCCTGGCGGAACCGTCGATGTGTCGATCGGAACGCCCGTGGATCCGACGCCGCAGCTCGTCCGCGAGGCCTTGGCTCAAGCAGCAGACGCGCACGGATACCCTACGACTCAGGGAACCACGGACGTCCGGCTTGCCGTGGCGGAATGGTATGCCCGACGACGCGGCGTAACCGGCCTGGACGAAAACTGCGTCATGCCGACTGTAGGTTCCAAAGAGCTCGTGGCCTGGTTGCCCTTCCTTCTGGGGTTGGGGGAGGGCGACGTCGTCGTTCGTCCTCGCGTTGCGTATCCGACCTACGACATCGGGGCGACCCTCGCGGGAGCAGAGGCCGTGGCAGCGGACGAACTCAGCGAATTGGATGAGCGGACTCGCTCAAGGGTCCGACTCGTGTGGGTGAATTCCCCGGGCAACCCCACAGGTCAGGTACGCGACGAGGAATCGCTCAGACGACTCGTGCGCGAGGCCCGCGAGGTGGGCGCCGTTGTGGCTTCCGACGAATGCTACGCCGAACTCGGTTGGGGCGATTGGGACGAAGCCCGGGGTGGCCGGCGCGTTCCATCGATCTTGGATCCGGCGGTCTCAGAGGGATCCTTGGAGCATCTCCTCTCCGTGTACTCGCTGTCTAAGCAGTCCAACCTTGCCGGATACCGGGCCGCTTTCGTGGCAGGCGACCCCGAGATCATGGCCAACCTCGTCAATTCCCGCAAACACGCGGGCATGATCGTGCCTCGCCCGATACAAGACGCCATGGCCGTGGCTCTTCGGGATGACGCTCACGTCGTGGCTCAGAAGGATGCGTACCGTCGCCGGCGGGAGGCTCTCAAGCCCGTCGTCGAGCAGTACGGCCTAAAGATCTCGGGTTCCGAAGCGGGGCTGTACCTGTGGGGATCCATGGGGGAGGACACCTGGACGACGGTCGGCAGGTTTGCCGACCTCGGAATCGTGGTGGGCCCTGGTGTTTTCTATGGAGAGCTTGGTGAGGGAATGGTCCGCATTTCGTTGACCGCAACGGATGAGCGCATCGCGGCGGCCGTGGAACGCTTGTCCTCTCTGTGACCTGCCCTTTGACTCTCGGGGTGGCTCTGGGGCCGCTCAAGATGACATCGGATGTAGCTTCAGGTCACGTCTGGATGAAATCCGTCTCGTTTCCGAACCCTAATTCGTGACGGTGTGTCGTCAAAGGGTAGGGTGTGTGGAGAGATTCTGTGTCCCCGCCCACGCCACGGCCCCTGGCCGCGTTTGTCGGGCGGCGATTTTATGCCAGGGCCCGGGCAACCCCGGAGCCTCGGCTGGTCGAGGGATGCGTTCACACGGGAGGAAAAATGACCGAAAAAGCGACGTTTACATTCGCTGGAACCAGTGTCGACTGCCCGGCCGTCGAACCCACCGACGGAACCGGTGCCTTCGACATTGCGAAGTTACGTTCTGAAACCGGCGGTTACGTGACGTACGACCCCGGGTTTATGAATACGGCAAACACCAAGTCGGACATCACCTACATCGACGGCGACGCAGGCATTCTGCGCTACCGGGGCTATCCGATTGAGGACCTTGCCCAAAAATCGAGCTTCGTCGAGGTCGCGTACCTGTTGATTTACGGGGAGCTGCCGACCGAGGATCAGATGGCCGAGTTCGATCATTTGATCCGGACTCACACGATGGTCCACGAAGACCTGAAAATCTTCTACTCGGGTTTCCCCCGGACCGCGCACCCAATGCCCGTCTTGGCCTCCGCGGTTTCGGCGCTCTCGACGTTCTATAATGACTCTTTGGACCCGCACGACGAGCGCGAAGTCGAAATCTCGACGATTCGCCTGTTGTCGAAGGTCCCCACCTTGGCGGCTTATGCCTTCAAGAAGTCCAAGGGTGAGCCGATGCTCTACCCGCAGAACGACCTGAACTACACCGAGAATTTCTTGCGTTTGTGCTTTGGGGTGCCCGCGGATCATTACGAGATCGATCCCGAGATCGCGAAGGCCCTCGACCTCCTGCTGATCTTGCACGCAGATCACGAGCAGAACTGCTCAACGTCGACGGTTCGTCTGGTCGGCTCGTCCGACGCCAACATGTTCGCTTCGGTCTCCGCCGGGATTAATGCTTTGTACGGCCCCAAGCACGGCGGCGCGAACGAGGCGGTCTTGAATATGTTGCGTCGTATTCAGTCGGAAGGCATCTCGCCTGAGGACTACATGGAGAAGGTCAAAAATAAAGAGGATGGCGTCCGCCTGATGGGCTTCGGACACCGCGTCTACAAGAACTACGACCCGCGGGCCCGTATCGTGAAGTCCACCGCGGACTCGATCCTGGAGAAGCTTGGCGGCGACGACGAATTGCTCGACATCGCTAAGCGTCTGGAAGACAAGGCCCTCGCCGACGACTACTTCGTGGAACGCAAGCTATACCCGAACGTCGATTTCTACACGGGCCTCATTTACAAGGCCATGGGGTTCCCGGAGCAGATGTTCACGGTCCTCTTCGCGATCGGTCGCCTCCCCGGCTGGATCGCCCAGTGGCGCGAGATGATGCAGGACCCGTCGACCAAGATCGGCCGCCCGCGTCAGGTCTACACCGGTCATCCGGAACGTCGCTACCCCGGGCTCGATTCCTAGCACCCACCGGGGCCTGTGGCCTTAGACCAAACGCCGCCGCATTCGTGTGAACCTCCAGGGGAGGTCGACACGAAAGCGGCGGCGTTTGGTCATTAAATGCCGGCACCGGGCCCCGGCGTTGAACCCCGGGGCCGGCGTCGTCGGTTATGCCTCGTAACCGTTGGGATTCTCGTGTTGCCAACGCCAGTGGTCACGGCACATCGTGTCGATGTCGCGAGTTGCTGACCACCCTAGGTCGGCGAGGGCAGAAGAGGGGTCGGCGTAGGAGACGGCGACGTCGCCCGGTCGCCGGTCGACGAGCTCGTAGGGGATTGCTTGACCGGAGGCCTTCTCAAAGGCATCTCGTACCTCGAGGACCGAATACCCATTACCGGTTCCGAGGTTCCAGGTGCGCAACCCACCATGGTTGGAAATGAAGTCCAGGGCCTTAAGGTGTCCCTCGGCCAGGTCAACCACGTGGATGTAGTCACGAACCCCGGTTCCATCAGGGGTGGGGTAGTCGGCGCCGAAGATCTTCAATTTCTCTCGACGTCCCACGGCCACCTGGGCAATGAACGGCAGAAGGTTATTGGGAACTCCCGTGGGGTCCTCACCGATCCGACCGGACTCGTGCGCGCCAACAGGGTTGAAGTACCGCAAGAGCGCCACATTCCACGACGCGTCAGAGGCGGCGAGGTCGATCAACATATCCTCGATATGTTCCTTCGTCCGGCCGTAGCACGACTGGGCGTCCATTGGCAGCTTCTCGGTCAGCGGCATCTCTTCGGGGGCACCGTAAACCGTGGCCGAGGAGGAGAACACCATGGTGCGGCATTCCACCTGTTCCATCGCGTACAACAGGTTGATGGTCCCCGCGACGTTGGTGTTGTAGTACCACAGGGGCTTTTCCGCGGATTCACCGACTGCTTTGAGGCCCGCGAAGTGAATGACGGCATCTGGCCGGGTCTGGGCGAACACGTCATTCATCGCCGTGGCATCGAGGAGATCCACTTGGTGGAACTCGATGGTCTTGCCGCCAGCGAGCTCACTCACTCTGTCCAAAGAAGTGCGGGAAGAATTGGAGAGGTTATCCATCACCACGACGTCGTGACCCGCCTCGAGGAGGGCCAGGACAGTGTGGCTTCCGATGTAACCGGCTCCGCCAGTCACCATGATTTTCATATGTGTGTCCTTGAAGTTTTGTGCCTAGTTGGCGTGAAGAATGGAGTTCAATTCGACGGAACCGCTGGCCCGCTCGATGGCTTCGACGGTGCCGGATTGCGAATTGCGGCGGAAGAGAAGGTTGTTCACTCCGGAAAGTTCGGATGCCTTGACCACGGTGGTGTCGTTGCCGGTAGCGACGGTGACACGCGTGCCGGACGTGATGTACAGGCCGGCCTCGACCACGCAGTCGTCACCGAGGGAAATCCCCACGCCGGCTTCCGCACCGAGCAACACGCGTTCACCGAGGCTGACGCGCTCCTTGCCGCCGCCGGAGAGGGTGCCCATGATCGAAGCACCGCCGCCAATATCGGTGTGATCGCCGACGACGACGCCCTGGCTAATGCGGCCTTCCACCATCGCGTGTCCAAGGGTGCCGGCGTTGTAATTGACAAACCCTTCATGCATCACGGTGGTTCCTTCGGCGAGGTACGCGCCGAGGCGTACCCTGTCGGCGTCGCCGATCCGGACGCCGCTCGGGACCACGTAGTCGACCATGCGCGGGAATTTGTCGACCTGGTAGACCGTCACGTGCCCTCGGGCCCTGAGCGCGAGGCGGGCCTGTTCGAATTCGCTGGCAAGCACGGGCCCGAAGTTGGTCCATGCGACGTTGGTCAACGCCCCGAAAATGCCGTCGAGGTTAATGCAGTTGGGCGTGACGAGGCGGTGTGAGAGGAGATGGAGCCGGAGGTAGGCATCCGCCGTGTCCACGGGAGCTTCCGCCAGGATCGTTGAGGTCTCAACGACGGTTTGAGTCACGTTGCGTGCCGGGTCGTCGGCCTGAGCCTCTTCGAGTGCCGAGCGCACCGAATCGTCGGGGTCGCTGGTCAACGTCGGCGTTGGGTACCAGACCTCCAGGATCGTGCCTTCGTTCGGGCCGGAGGCAACCACGGTTGCCAGGCCGAGACCGGATGCGTGTTCAGGGGTCGTGCTGTTAGTCATGTCTGCCATTCTACGAAGCCCACCGGTCAATCCGCACGGAAAGTCCTCGGCATGACACATCGTGGGACACAGGCTGCCGGGGGCCTAAGGTATTCACATGACTCACGATTCCCCAACGGCCGCGCAGCCCACCCCGAAACTCGACGTAGAGAAGAGCGTCGCCGACCTAACGGCGGATCTTCTCGACATCTATTCGGTCTCCGACGCCGAAACACCTCTGGCCGACGCCGTGGAGTCGGCCTTGGAGGGGGTAGACCATCTGACCGTGCACCGGCACGGAGATACCGTCGTGGCGCGGACGAGCTTGGGTCGTTCCGAACGCATCGTTTTGGCCGGTCACTTGGACACGGTGCCGTTGCCCACGACCCAAGGGGCCAAGGGAACCGTCCCCTCGGCATGGGACAAGCTCGACGGACGCGACGTGCTGTACGGACGGGGCGCGACCGATATGAAGGGTGGCGTGGCGGTTCAACTCAAGCTAGCCGCTACCCTCGTCGAGCCACTGCGCGACGTCACCTACGTGTTCTATGACCACGAGGAAGTCTCCAGCGACGCTTCGGGGCTGGGTGCCTTGATCGACGCCGCGCCGGAGTTGGTCACGGACGCGGACTTCGCGGTCTTACTGGAACCCACCGACGGGCACATTGAAGGCGGCTGCAACGGAACCCTGCGGTTTTGGATTACGACCGACGGCGTCGCCGCTCACTCTGGCCGGGCCTGGATGGGACGCAATGCGATTCACGGGATGAGCGATATCCTGCGGATCCTCGATCAGTACGAACCAAGAAGCGTCCTCGTGGATGGGCTGGAATATCGAGAGGGCCTGAACGCGGTGCAGATTCACGGCGGTGTGGCGGGAAATGTCATACCGGATTCCTGCAAGGTGCACATCAACTATCGCTTTGCGCCGGATCAGAGCCTCGAACAGGCCATGGATCACGTTCGTGACGTGTTCGGGGGATATGAGTTGGATTTCGTCGATACCTCCGCCGCGGCCCGGCCGGGTCTCGACGCCCCGCTGGCGCAAGAGCTGGTCCGATCGGTGGGCTCGGAGCCCAAGCCCAAATACGGGTGGACCGACGTCGCCCGATTCTCTGCGCTCGGAATTCCTGCCGTGAACTTTGGCCCCGGCGATGCCTTGTTGGCCCATTCCGACGACGAGCACGTCTTCGCGTCGGAGATTCACGACTGCTACGAATCACTCCGGACTTGGTTGACGAGTAGTTAAGCGCATCAGTGACTTCCCAGGTAATCACCGGGTGCTGACATGTTTCTGAATACGCCAGATCTTGGGTCATGGTCCAGAATGGGGGCATGAACTTTATCCTGGTGGGACTGACCTTCGTGATTTTGGCGGCCGTT